>JAVBLW010000017.1:0-91638 GCA_031553215.1 Anaeroplasmataceae bacterium | reverse complement strand
TTGCTGTGTTCTTTGTTGAACCAAGGCTTTCAATTTTTTTAATAGATCATTCTCCATTTCAAGCTGAGCGTTCTTTTCTTCAAGTTCTTTTATTCGTTTATCTTTTTCATCTATGGGAGTAGTAATTTGCTTTGTTTCTTTATTATCATTTTTCATAATCTTTGGCCTTCCTTGATTTGTAGTAAGACCATTATAACCTAATTCTTGATATTTTTTAACCCATGAGAATATCATTCCGACATTAACACAAAGTTCTGATGATATACTTAATTTACTTTCTCCGCTTAAAACTCTTTGTACTATATTTAATTTGAATCCAGCAGGATATTTAACATTCATTCCTTTTTTTGCAAATGATTTTATTCCATGTTCACGATGTTGTCTTATTAACTGTTTGATAGTAGTAATACTAACTTTATATTTCCGAGCTATACTAGGTTTACTATTTCCTTCTTTAAACATATTAATAATTTTTAATTTGTCTTCTAAACTTAACTTCATAATAAAAACCCCTTAAGTCTTTCCAATTTTACTTGGTCCAACTTATGGGGTTCACTATAAAAGGAGATTTATTTTAATTTTTAATCATTGATAATGCTAATTTTTTTCTTGTCAAATCAATATCAATTACATATACCTTTACTAAATCACCAACTGATAAAACTTCACTTGGATGTTTAATATATTTGTTAGATATCTTTGATAAATGAACTAATCCATCACTCTTTAATCCACAATCAATGAAAGCCCCAAAGTCAACAACATTTCTAACTGTTCCTTCAAGTTCATCACCAATTTTTAAATCTTCCAAATGTAGGACATCTTCTCTTAATTTAGGTGCACTATATTCATCACGTGGATCTCTTGTCGGGGCAATTAATGAATCAAGAATATCATTTAATGTATACATATCTATATTTAATTCATTTTTGAGAGCTATTCTATCAATAGTTCTTATTTTTTCTTTGGTTTCTTCACTACCTAAATCTTTAATATCCAGTTTCTTTATAACTTCTTTTGCATATTTATAACTTTCAGGATGAATAGAGGTTTGATCTAAAGGTTCATCACCATCTAATATCCTTAAAAACCCAACGGCTTGTTCAAAAGATTTAGCTCCTAATTTGGGAACCTTCTTTAAAGCACTTCTATTAGTGAATTTACCTACTTCATCACGATATTTTATAATATTAATAGCTGTAGTCTTATTTAATCCAGAAACATAGTTTAAAAGGCTGTATGAAGCTGTATTAACATTTACTCCAACCTTATTTACTGCCTCACTTACTACATCATCTAAAGAAGAAACTAATTTGTTTTGAGTTACATCATGTTGATATTGCCCAACACCAATTGCTTTAGGTTCTATTTTAACTAATTCACTTAATGGATCTTGTAATCTTCTAGCAATGCTTATTGCACTTCTTTCTTGAACTTCTAAAGAAGGAAATTCTTCTTTAGCTAATTCACTCGCACTATAAACAGATGCCCCAGCTTCACTTACAATTACATATTTAACTTCTAAATTATTTTCTCTAATTACTTCAGCGATAAAACTTTCTGTCTCTCTTGAAGCTGTACCATTACCAATGGCAATAATTTGGATTTTATATTTTTTAACTAATTCAACAATTTTCTTTTTAGATTTAATTATTTGTGCTTCATCGGCAACTTGTCCTTTAGATTTTTCATTTGGATAAATAACTCCAATTTCTAGAACCTTACCCGTATCATCAATTACAGCAAGTTTACATCCAGTTCTAAAAGCTGGATCCACCCCAAGTACTATTTTATTCTTAATTGGTGCTTGAAGTAATAATTGCTTTAAGTTTCTACTAAAATTTAAAATTGCATTATCCTCAGCTTTTTCATTTAATTCAGCTCTTATTTCTCTTTCAATTGATGGCATGATAAGTCTTTTATAACTATCTAATATTGCACTTCTTATATCTTGAGCAAAGAAAGACTTATCATCTTTAATTATTTTAGAATTCAAATAATTAATATCCATTTCTTGATTAGTTTCAATATTAACAGAAATAATTTTTTCATCTTCTGCACGATTAATAGCTAATACTCTATGTAATTTTATAGTTCTAATTGATTCTTGATAATCATAGTAGTTCTTATATACTGCTTCAGTATCTTCAGCGCCTTTTTTTAATTTTGTAATAATTACCCCGTTTTTCATTAAATTATTTCTTAATGATTTTCTATAATATGCATTATCACTAATCCATTCTGCAATGATATAGCAAGCATTAGTGATCGCAAATTCAGTCGTTTCTATTTTTTCATTTAAAAATTTACTTACGATTTCTTCTTTGCTTCCTTTAGTTGGAAAAGACATCATTATTTTAGCTAGACTCTCAAGTCCTAAAGCAATAGCTTCAGTAGCCTTTGTTTTCTTTTTCTCTTTATATGGACGGTATAAGTCTTCTACCTCAACTAATTTACTAGCTTCCATGATTCTATTTTTAATTTCATCAGTAAGCATACCTTTTTCTTCTATTAATCTAATTACATCTTCTTTTCTTTTTAATAGAGATAGACCATACTCATATTCCTTATTAATAACCCTTATTTGTTCTTCATCTAAAGCCCCAGTCATCTCCTTACGGTAACGAGCAATAAATGGAACAGTACATCCATCTGAAAGCAAAGATAATACTGTTTCTATTTGCTTAATAGAGATATTTAATTCTTTTGCTATAGTTTCTAATAATTCATTATTCATACTTTTTTCCTCCTAAATACAAAAGACGCATTTTTGCGTCTTATTTATTCTTTTCTGCTATTAAATATTTAATATATTCGATTGCTTGTGTTACATATATTATTTCAGAACCTGAAATTGGTTCTTCATAGTCTCCATCTTCCATGTCCTCAGGATCAACGTTTTCAGGATATGTACCAGCTATTCCACCATATAAATAAACTAATGTATTTGCAGTTGGTGAACCAAATTTAGAATCTGATAGAATGCCTTGATTAGCTTCAATTGTAACATCTACTATATAGAAATCAAAGATATCTTCATAATCATTATTATACTCTACAACTTTAGTGTATAACAGTATCACCTTGTCTTCAAATTTCTTATCTTCTGTATTATCTTCTGGGTCCCATGTATGGTCATACACAAATACAAACATATGGTCATTTTTTGCATTTTCAACTTTTAGTAATAAATCATTATATGTAATAGAAGTTTCTTCTTTAATTGATTTAAAATGTGTATATTCACTATCCGTATTTCTCAACAAAAAGTATAACCCCACAGATATCGCTGCAATTACTAATAAACACGCACTACCTAAAGTTATCCAAAATTTCTTTGTACGTTGTTTTTTTACTTTTACTTTAACTTTTTTTATTGCTCTTGCCAAAATATTCAGCTCCTTATTGTCATATGTTATTTATTATATAAGAAACTGTCATTTTTTTCAAGTTATTTTATGAAAAGTTAATTGAATTAATTATATCAATCATTTCATTTTCGGTTAAAGCATCTGACAATACCATTATTTCTTTATTTTGGAAAAATACAGTTATACTATTTTGATTTATAAATGCAACTCCGATATCAGTTATCTCGAAATCATTATAAATTCTTGTAACAGCTAATGCATCACTATCCATAACATCTTGACAAATTATAGTATACTTCTTTTCCCCACCATAATTCATAATTACTGGAGAATCTATTTTTTTGTTTTTCAATGTACATCCATCAACAACATATGAAACAACTAAACTTCCTTCAACACTGGCAACACTACCTTCTCCTAGCATTGATACACTCTCTTCCATAATCTTATCGACCATAAAATCATTTTTTGTTATATTAACATCTTTAATGAAACTAATATATGTGACTTTTACTTCAATTTTTTCTTCTGAATAAAATCCAACACTCTTTGGTAGGTATTTATCTGTTAATCTTAATTCTTGATATTCTAATCTATGATTGGTTCTGTGATTAATTTTAGAAGTAATTACTATATCATTTCCATCTTTTTTAACTGATGTCTCTTCATCATTTTTCATATCAGCAATAACCATATTTAATAAATAGGCATGTGATCCATTAAGAGGCCAATCACTCTCAAATTTAAACTCTTTTCCCAAAGCTGGTGTAAGTGCATAAACCCCTGTATCATTTTTCACAATAATTTGTTCGGCATTATTTTGAACATTTGTAAATGAAACCTTATAGTGATCTGGAGATAAATATTCTACTCCAACCTCAAATTTAATAGTTTTATCTTCCTTATAAATTTCCATTTCACATACTGCCTTATATGAATTACTATTTTCTACGTATTCACTTATTTTACTTGGCGCCTTTTCAATATCAACAGGCTTACTACTACATCCAGCAAGCACAAAAACAACTAATAATAAAGAAAACAATTTCTTCATTCTTCTCACCCCATATAATCTATTAGAGCATATGCGATTTTTACAAAATATATGTATAAATTAGTTTTTTTAGGAAAAATTATATTTAAGGAGTGATAACATGATATTATTACAAAAAATAGCCCTAATCTTTACCATTATCGGTGGATTAAACTGGGGCTTAATTGGTATATTTGATTTTAATTTAGTTACTTGGCTTTTCCACACAGGAAGTGTCTTAACAAGAACAATCTATATACTTGTAGGAGTTTGTTCATTATTTAACTTAGGATTACTATTCATAAGAAATCGTCATACTCGTTCAGTATAAACAAGAACCTGTGAAATACTATAATTATCACTATGAGATAAAGTAATTAAAATATTTTCCTTTAATCTTTCACATTTTACATACGGGGCTCCACTTGCTTCATTTAAAATGCTTATATCTTTATAGTTAAAGGTTTTATCTCCAACTTTATAGGCCTTAAAAATCGCCTCTTTAGACGCAAAGCGACTAGCTATGTATTCTATTTGGCGTTTTTCATTTGTGATAGTCATATAATAATCTAGTTCATCTTGGCTAAGAATTCTATTAATGAATTCTTGGCTTTTATTTTTGATTTTTATATGTTCTACTATATCAATACCTATACTAAACATATCTTACCTACTTTAACTTTCTAGCGTCCTCATGTGCTTTAGCAATTTCTTTTATCTTCCTAAATCGATGATTTAAACCCGATTTTGTAATTTGTTCACCATATCTATCATTTAAAATATCTATCAGTTCATTAAAACTCGCCTCAGGATTTTCTTTTCTAACTTTCATAATTAATAAAATCTTACTATCTAATTTCTCTAGTGGATAATTATATTCAAGATATCTAATATTTCTTATTTGATCTTTTGCAGCACTAAGAGTTTTTTGATCATTTGCACCTTCAATATTTATTATTCTAGCCACGCTACTTGATACAGATCTATTGATTTGGATTTCTTCTAATTTGAAAACCATTTTACTAGTTCCAATCACTCTCAAGAAATCTTTTATTGATTGTATATCTTTTAAATAAATAACCAAATCAGTTCTTCTCTTAACAATCTTGGCATTAAGATCAAAGCTATTCATTACTCTTTGAATAAATAAAGCTTCCTTTTCATTACCAGTATACATCTCTAAATGATAATCTGATTTCGATGGATCATTAACACTTCCCTTGGCCAAGAAAGCTCCTCTTAAATATGACGCTTTACAGCATTCACGACTAAAAATATCTTCTTTATTTTTACTATCCGATAACAAACCAAATTCTTCCATTAATAGCTCGCTCATACTTAATACATTAACATAATATACATTGCTTTGATTTCTTTTATTAACCTTCTTTGAAACTAAAGATACTTCGCATTTGATATATTCCTTTAAAAGTGTTAAAAATCTTTTGCTTACTATTGCACTTGATGATGAAAAACTTACAATTTTAGTTCCATTACTTATAATAATTTCTGAATTTAATCTAATTAAAGCTTCTAATTCTGCCATTTGACAATGATTATCTGAATTATTTATTGTGCATAACTCTTCTTTTACTTCTCTTGCATATGACATCTTTTCACATCCTTAACTATTCATTCAGAACCTTTAAGATTCCATTTAAATTCGTAATTAAAAAATCAGGGTCTAATTCTATAACTTCGTCTAGTCTATTTGAATATCTAACAGCACAAGTAAATACTTCTGCATTTTTACCTGCCATAATATCTGAAGGATTATCACCAACAAATAAAACATTACCAGTACTTTCTAACTTTGATATAGCTAATTTTATTCCTTCAGGATCTGGTTTAGGATTCTTTGTATCATTAGCGCCAATTATAACTCCAAAATACTCAGTAATACCTGCTAAATCAAGTCCTTTTAAAATAACATCATTCTTTTTTGATGATACAACACCTAGTTTATATCCCTTTTTATGTAATATTTTAACTATATCCTTTGCATAAGGAAACGGCTTTACTAATTGATCATGATGTTCAATATTAAACTCACGATAATAACTGATCATTTCTTGAATCTTCTCTTCATCATCACTATATTTACTAAATGATTCATGTAAAGTAGGACCAAAGAATGAATCCATCTCTTCATCAGTTAACATATGTTCCGGAAAAAAGTGTTCAAATGTATATACAAAAGAACGATCAATTAAATTTTTTGTATCTAATAAGGTACCATCTAAATCAAACAAAATCGTTTCAAATCGTCCTGATTCTACTTCCAAAATTATCTCTTGATAATTTTTTTGTGCTCCAAAGAAACGTTTTAATATTAGGAAGGCAACGCCTCCGACAATAAATAGTACACTGATTAATATACTTACCTTAATTGAACCTAACATTAAAACTTCAGAAGCTCCAGAATTAGCTCTCAATGATTCAGTAAATATTCTAACTATACCATACCATACTAAATAAAACCCTAGCATATCACCACTTTGAATCTTTTTACTTTTTCTTCTAACAACAATAATTACTATTAATCCAATTAAATTTAAAAGCGATTCATACAAGAAAACTGGATGACGAAAATTCCCTCCGATATACATGTTTTCAGTAATAAAACTTGGTAAAATTTTTTGAAATAGATCAGTATTTTCAACAATCGGTCCATATAATTCTTGATTAAAGAAATTCCCCCATCTTCCAAGAATTTGTCCTATTAAAAATCCTGGAGCAAGAATATCAAAAACCTTATAAAGACTTACATCTTTTTTCTTACTATAAATAATTACAAATATGATTGCGGCAATAACTCCACCCTGAATAGCTAGTCCACTTAGACCGCCACCGTCTAACCCAAATACCGAACTTAAGCTATCAAAGTCGCTCAAATTAAATAATACATACCAAAGTCTAGCTCCTATTATGCTTAAAGGTACACATATTAATACCCCATAATATATAAAATCAGAATATATACCCAATTTTTTACCTTCTTTTAGACCTGCATATACCGCTAATAAAATACCTGCTAATATGCATATGGCATACCATCTTATTCCAAGGAAAGCAATTGGATTAACTTCTAGAAATCTAATCATTAGTCATCATCTCTTCCTGCATTACTTGCTAATTTATTTATTGAATTTGTAAACTCTACAGCCGCATTAAATCCATATAATTTCAATTTTTCATTCATCGCAGCTGACTCTACTAATAACGCAAGATTTCGTCCTGGTAATACTGGTATAACAACTTTAGTAATATCACTATTAAAATATTTTGTAGTTTCGTTAGATAAACCCAAACGATCATAATATTTACCTTGTTCCCAAGCTTCAAGCTCAACTACTAATTGAACTCTTTTGCTTCTTCTAAATGCACCAGCACCAAACATCTTAACAACGTCTACAATACCTATACCACGAATTTCTATATATCTTTCTAAAACTTCAGGAGCATTACCAATAATGTATCCAACTTCTCTTTCATAAACATCAACACGGTCATCGCTCACTAATTGATGTCCTCTTTTTATTAATTCAAGGGCCGTTTCACTTTTTCCAATTCCACTTTTCCCCATGATTAAAGTACCCATACCATCGATATCCATTAATACACCATGAATACTTTGACGAGGAGCTAAATAACTTTGCAAATAATTATATATTTTTGAATCAAGTGGAGTAGTTCTTAAATCAGACTTTAAAACACAAATTTTAAATTCATTACCAAATTCTAAAAAATATGGAGGTACTTCGACATTCTTAGAAAAAATAATTGCCGGTGGGGTTTGCATAAATAAATATTTTACCCTCGTTTTTGCGATTTCTTCAGGAAGTTGTCTTAAAAAAGATGCTTCCTTACTTCCAATCAATATAACTCTCTTTGGTTCATAAAAATCGAAAAACCCTGCAAATTCCATTCCAGGTCGACTTACCATTTCTTCCTCTAAATAAATATTTAAGCCTTCTTCACCAGCTAATATTTCAAGATTTAAATCTTTTACCATTTTTTTCAATTTATACTTAGACATCCCACAATTCCTCCTATTGGTTATTCCTACTTAACTTCCATATCATCATTTTTATATCAATATAATAATAAAGTATTTTCCAAATTATCAAAAACAAAAACATTGTAAACAGATTATTGAAAACAAAATAATTTGTGTTTCTATTAACCAACACCATAATACAATATACAAAAACAAAAGCAATTATTGTTCTATATATCACACGATATCTAACAGCACGTACATACCATAATATTCTACCAACGAGAGCATCAAATACTGATAAACTCATAGAGTACAAGAAAACAAAGTACCACTCTTTAAATTCAATAACTGATGAAAACAAACCAAATAAAGCCATAAATATTATATTTTTAAGTAGAAAATTTCTTAAAAATCGAAATAAAGATATCTTCGATTTTTCTCTCCTAGTTCTTAGATTGGATCTCTTTGTCATTTTGTAAAGTCTAATCATCAAATTTATCTCTTCTTCAGATATTTGAGGATTATTCTCTCTTAATTTCTCTACAAAGTTTTTGCAGTCCTCATCCATTTCTTCAATTTGTTCATTGTTGTTTTCATTATTATTCATTCCTACAAAATCCTTATCCTTAATTACTATAATATTTTATTCCGTTTTTACTTTCCTTCTTTACTTCATACATTGCATCATCTGCACGGGTTAACAGTTCATCTAGTGACTTTGCATCATTTGGATAAATTGCTACACCAATACTTACATTAATAGAAAATTCTACGCCTTCATTTATAAAAGGATCTTCAAAAACATTGAAAACAGCCTGTGCCATTTCATCTATTTCTTCAAATCTTTCAGCTATAAGAATAGCAATAAATTCATCTCCACCAAATCTAGTGAAAATTGCATTCTTTTGCTTCATATCATTAAAACGTCGAGCAACTTCAATTAGTACACTATCTCCAAATAAGTGTCCATATGTATCATTTATTTCCTTAAATGAATCTATGTCAATTACCGATATAGCAAATTTTTTATTTGCATTAATTAATCCATTTATAGTTGTTACCAAACTTCTTCTATTAGGCAATTTAGTAAGTGGATCACATGATGCTAAACTCTTCATGTGGTTAACACTTTGTGATAGTTCTTTATTACTCTTTCGGCGGAAATAATTATCTAAGAAAAATCCTCCACATATTAGTAAACTAAAAGCAATTATTGAAATTGAAACTAAAATTACTCCCTTATTTTTATCATAAAATGTTTTTTCACTATTTAATAAAGTAGCATTTTTTGGCACTAAAGATAAATTAATATTGAATTTTTTAAGTACCTTAGCATCAAAAATTATTTCTTTTGGGCATTCTTCAATTATTGATATTTCACTCATAGGAGTTCCCGATAAATATTTTTTTATCATTTCTGCCGCAAGTCTACCTTGTTCCTCCATAGCAACAATTACCCCACCGGCTATTCCTTGTCCATGTCCACCTGTTGATGCACGATAAACTGGAACATTTGTATTATCTACTAGGAATTTACACATTTGAGTCATCGTCATGAAGTCACCATTTTTATCTTCAAAAAATGATAAAGAAAGGAAAATAGTATCACTTCCAATAGAATTCAATCTTTCAATTGATTCTTCAAATGTATGATCACCTATATCATATATTTCACATTCATATCCCAAATTTTCAAAATGTGGTTGAATTAACTCAAATTGTGCTTTGTCACCTTTTCCAGTACTAGTTTGATCAACTGTAGCAAATATTTTAGTTGCTTTAGGATTAAATTTAATTGCTAATTCAAGTGTTTCTTTATACGAAAAATCTTCACATATACCAGAAATATAAGGATCCTGGTGAGCACGTTTAGCTAATTCCAAGTTATTTATTGCTAGAAAAACAACTGGTATTTTATAAAATAATTCTCCATTGGAATTATTATCTAAAACAAATTCCAATCCATAGTCATCACCAACTAAAACTCCATCGTAGAATTTAGATAAAAGATGACTACCACCAGTAAGTTTTTCACATTTGAATTCAAGATATGATTTGAATTTTTCTATATTTTCAGTTCCACTAAATCTTTTTGTATCCATAAATTCATAATTCAAGTTAGTATCTGCTTCTAAAACACTCTCTATACCTTTTATTTGCAACGGTACTGTGTCAAATGCATATGAATAAGAACTTATAAATAAAATTTCTGGAATTTCATTTTTGGCAGCAGTTTTTGTATCTTCAAATCCAAATATGAATAGCATAGAAAAAAGAACTCCAATTACTATTTTTATTCTCTTCATACTGCCACCACCATTCAACACAATCTCTTTTAATTATAATACAATTTCCTTATATTTTCAACGTTATTATATTAGCAAAAAAAGATGAACTGTGTGTTCATCTTTTCTACTTTTTAGAAGAATACTTGTCTAGCCGCCTCTTTAGTTTCTTTTGAAACACTATAAGGGATTCTAGTTGTATATCCTTGTTTCGCAGCAACAATCATCTTAGTTGGCCATTCTTGAATAGCTGTATTCCATCTAAGTACACTGTCATTATAGATTTCTCTTGCTGCAGTAATTTCTTTTTGTAAATATGCACTTTGTTTCATAGCATCTTTAATTTCATCATGTGCTTTTAAATCAGGATATTGTTCAAAAGCAACATTGATTTGTCTAGAAACATGTTCAATATTGTCAGAAATAACATTTCTATCTTCATCAGATGTTGGTTTTCCACTTCTATATTGAGCAATTTTTGTAAAAGTATCTTTATCTAAATCAACAGATTTTTGAACTAATGCTGCTGCATTTTGTAAAATTTGTACTCTTTGTTCTAAGAAATTATCAACTTGTGATGCATTGTGTTGTAATTTTTGTTCTAATTGTGCTAAATATTTTTTTGCACTTATTTTCTTAAACAAGAAAACTAATCCTGGTATAATACCTAATACCCATAGAATCACTTCAAATATTGTAGATCCTACACCAACTTTAACAGGAATACGTTTATTAATAACATTAATGTCTCTTCCTTCTTCATTTACTGGTCCATCAATTTCATCTAATTCGTTAGCCATTTTAATTACCTTCTCTTTCATATTTTTTTTATTATCAACGGCTCTTTGGAGCTATCAATTAATATCTTATGCGTATTTTAAATAAATTTCTATAATCAATCGTTTTTTCAGAAGCGTCACTATTTTCCACATTTGCATTTTGAATTATAACATTTGAAGTTTTTTGAACAGGTAAATATTCAATCCATTCTACTGGTACACTATAAGAATGACCATTATTAGCACGTACTGAAACATAATCCACTCTTTTTATACCTTCAAAACCGTATGCCGTTACAGCAATTTCATCATGCTCGGGAGTAGTTTTTATTAATTTAGTTTTTAATATATTATCAGTCACTGATAATTCATGTTTTAATTGATTTACATCAATTTCATTTGAAAAATATTCATGTTGCCATGATGACATATTTCCTAAATATGTTCCTTCAAATTTAAATGCCTCTGGCATAGTATCATGGAACAATGGTAATGCCAACACTGGCGCAAATCCGAAATATAAATTTTTGAAATACGTATTATTAGCTTCATTAAAATATTTTCTTGCTACATCAATGTCATATGCACCAAAATCACTCGGAGAAAAACTCAATTTCGCATCTTTCATGTGATTGGGGAAAATATAATTTAGGGTTTTATCCTTTTTGTATGTCCAATCATCCCCAAAGCCAATCTTTTTATCAGTTAATATCTTTAATATTTGTCTTTGAGCTAATGGTGAAAATAACATTCTATACTCAACTTCGTTATTTCTATCTAAGGCATGAAACAACGCTTCAAATTCAGTATTTCCCATTGCCGTAAAGTTGGTATCATTTTTCATGGATTTTTTTTCTTTTTTATCCATTGTTTTAGTAGCTTTAGCCACTTGTTTTTCAAGTTGCTTTTCACTTGCTTTTATATCAACTTGAGGAGTCCTACTAAATGTTAACTTAGGAGTAGCCTCATTTCCATAAATTATACCCGTTGTTTTCCAATAATTAGGAGCAGGTCTATTAAGTGTAGCATGTAATGTTTGTGTCCTAGTTTGAACAGTTGATTTGCCGTTTACCTTTACAGTTTCTTGCCAACTTACTACCCTACTTCCATGATAAGCTTTACTTATCATTTCAAAATTCATTGCTTTTGTAATTAAGAAGGGATTCTTCATTACCTCTCCGGATTTAACATACAAAATAGAAGTGTTCTTTCCTAAATCATCACTCAGATTAAATCTCTTTTGAAAAAACTCCATCCTTTTTGAATCAAAATAATCATCAAAACTAATCCAATTAATTGTTTTTTCCATGAGTTTATTTTCAATTCCCCATGTATATAAATCATTTAATGGTTGCATTTGTCTCCATGCTTCATCATATAATCTTTGTCTTTTCGTGTTTAATTCTTTTAAATCTTCACCAACACTTTTTATGGTATTATTTGTTTTTTTCTTTAAGTATAAATATAGAAGTACCGCTATAGGGGCCGAAACAATTGCCTGTATTAATGTTGAACTAAATGTATATCCTTCCATATAGTCCTTTGTAAATAGGGACTGTACAGATACTATAAATGTCATAATAGCAATTATTATAATAACGATAACTAGTACTCTTAATCGTCTTAACTTTTTATTCAGTTTAGACTTTAAAAAGATTTCTTTATCTTTTTCCTTTAGTTGTTCATTAGTTTTTCTATTCGCTTCTTCATCAATTCCAGATTTTCTAACAAGTTCCTCAAAATATTCTGAAACATTATCTTGGTGAGCGGGTTGATAATCATTTTTAAAAGAATCTAGTGGTTCAAAAAATTGATCCATTTCTGTCATACTTACCCTCCTCACATCTCTAGTGTAATTATAGCATATTGTCATAATATGTCAATTATGCCTTTTACTTTTAGAAAGCTTTTTTTTCTATCTATTTTTTATTTAAATAGGGTTTTAAATATTGTCCAGTATATGATCCTTTACACTTAATTAATTCCTCAGGAGTTCCAGCAAACAATAGATTTCCACCCTTATTTCCACCTTCAGGACCTAAATCAATAACATAATCAGCTAACTTAATTACATCTAAATTATGTTCAATAATAACTACACTAGCTTTATTATCACAAATAGTATTAATAACATTCATTAATCTCTTTATATCATCAATATGTAATCCAGTTGTTGGCTCATCTAAAATGTATAATGTTTTCTCAGTTATCTTAGAATGAAGTTCATATGCTAACTTAACACGTTGTGCTTCTCCACCTGATAAGGTAGTTGAAGATTGACCAAGTTTTATATAACCTAGACCTACATCCATCATTGTTTGTAATTTAGATTTAATCTTAGGAATGCTATCAAAGAATTCATATGCAACCTCAATTGTCATATCAAGTACATCGGCAATACTTTTCCCCTTAAATTTAATATCTAATGTTTCTTGTTGATAACGAGATCCACCACATACCTCACACGGTACATATACATCTGGTAGGAAGTTCATACTAATTCTTTTTACTCCATCACCCCAGCATGCTTCACAACGTCCACCTTTAACATTAAAACTAAATTTACCTTTGTCATACCCCTTTGCCTTAGCATCTGTAGTTTGACTAAATAAATCTCTTATATCATCAAATACTCCTGTATATGTTGCTGGATTACTTCTTGGAGTTCTTCCAATAGGTGATTGTGAAATTTGTATTATTCTATCAATATGTTCCATTCCATCTATTTTATCGACTTCACCTGGACTGATTTTTTTGCTTTTATACAATTTAACATACATATTCTTATATAGAACTTCATTTACTAAAGAAGATTTTCCACTACCAGAAACTCCCGTAACACATGTAATAGTTCCTAATGGAATATCCACACTTACGTTCTTTAAATTATTTTGTCTAGCACCTTTAATCTTCAAGAACTTACCACTTCCAGTTCTTCTTAATGTAGGTACTTCAATTTTCATTTTTCCTGACAAATATAATCCAGTAATACTATTAGGGTTTTGCATAACTTCTTCGGGAGTACCTTCTGCAATTACTTCTCCACCATGAACTCCAGCTCTTGGTCCAATATCAACTAAATAATCTGAAGCAAGCATCGTTTCATCATCATGCTCTACAACAATTAGAGTATTTCCTAAATCACGCATTTCTTTTAAAGATGCAATTAATCTAGCATTATCTCTTTGATGTAATCCAATTGATGGTTCATCAAGTACATATAATACACCTGTTAATTTAGAACCTATTTGAGTCGCAAGTCTAATTCTTTGTGCTTCTCCACCTGATAATGTTTCGGCACTTCTTGCTAATGTTAGATATTCTAGTCCAACATTTATTAAAAATTTTAATCTATCTTTTACTTCTCTAACAACTAACTTAGCAATTTCAGCTTTTTCTTTACTTAATGTTAGTTTATCAAAGAAATCATATAAATCTTCAATGCTCATTGTACATAAATCATTTATATTTTTACCATCAATAAGAATATTCAAAATCATATCATTTAATCTAGCTCCGTGACATGATGAACATTCTTTTTCAATCATATATCCTTCAATCCACTCACGAATCCATTCGCTATTGGTTTCATAATATCGTCTTTGAAAATTAGTAATGACTCCTTCAAAATAGTCCTTTTTATCATGATTTCTCCCAGATGTTGATTTCATTTTAAAATCAATCATGTCCTTACTACCAATTAACACAACATCACGTTCACTGCGTTTTAAATCTTTAAATGGTTTATTCATATCAATCTTATAAAAGCTACAAACCTGTTCTAATTGAAGATTAGTTAGATTTTCTTTTTCTTGATTCTTATATGGTATTATAGCACCATCATTTATACTTTTATCTTCATCAATAACTAGTCCTTCACTTACCTCTAGCTTAACACCTAATCCATTACACTCAGGACATGCTCCTAATGGTGAGTTAAAAGAAAATAATCTTGGTTCTAATTTAGGAATACTATATCCACAATACTTACATGCATGATTCTCAGAAAAAAACAATTCATCTTCATCATAAAGCACTTTTACATATCCATCACTAAATTTACAAGCTAAATTAACAGCTTCACTAATTCTAGAACGTAATCCTTCTTTCATAACAAGTCTATCTACAACTATTTCAATATCATGTTTCTTATTGCGATCTAAATTAATTTCACTATCTAATTCGACAATTTCTCCATCTACTCTAGCTCTTATAAATCCTTCTTTTAAATACTTTTCAAATACTCCTTTATGTTCACCCTTACTTCTTTCAATGACTGGTGATAAAATCATAAATTTTGTACCTTCTTTTATTTCAAGGATTCTATTAGTCATTTGTTCTTGACTCCATGAAGAAATAGGTGTCTTATGTGTAGGACACATTGGCGTACCAATTCTAGCATATAAAAGTCTTAAATAATCATAGATTTCTGTAACAGTACCAACTGTTGATCTAGGATTCTTACTTGTTGATTTTTGATCTATCGCAATCGCAGGACTTAGTCCATCAATACTATCTACATCAGGCTTTTCGGCATTTCCAAGGAATTGTCTTGCATAAGCACTTAAACTCTCTACAAATCGTCTTTGGCCTTCTTGATAAATCGTATCAAATGCTAAAGATGATTTCCCACTCCCAGATAAACCAGTCATTACTATTAATTTGTTTTTAGGAAGCTCAATATTAATATTTTTTAAATTATTTTCTCTAGCACCTTTTACTACTATCTTATCCATATATTTCACCACTACTTAATTTTTTCTAAAAATTCCATTTCATCCATTACATATATCCCTAACTCTTTTGCCTTAGTAAGCTTACTTCCAGCGTTTTCTCCAGCTACAACTATATCAGTCTTCTTACTAACACTATCAACAGTTATACCACCTAGTGATTCAATAATTCTTTTTGCTTCATTTCTTTCCATACTAATACTTCCAGTTAATACAACCTTCTTATTAGTAAAGAATGATTCTCTTATTTCAATAACTTCAGATTGCATCTTCAATGCAAATTCTTTTAGTTCGCTAACTAATTCTAAATTTTCATTCACTCTAAAATATTCATAAATTTCTTTAGCAATTTTCTCACCAACATCATCAATGTTAACTAATTCTTCGTAACTAGCATTAATGATATTATCTATACTTCTAAATCTTTTACAAATTATTTTACTTATCTTACTACCAACATGCCTAATTCCTAATCCAAATAATAGTCTATCTAATTCATTATTTTTACTATTTTCAATAGCTAATAATAACTTATCTACACTCTTTTGACCAAGACGTTCTTTATTAATTAATTCTTCTCTATGATCTTTCAATCTAAAGATATCACTTATCTTACTAATTAATCCTTCTTTAAAAAGCATACTTACTAATTTATCACCTAAACTATCAATGTTGTAAGCACTCTTACTAGCAAAATGTATTAATCCATTTATTATCTTATCATCACATTTTGGATTAATACAATAATAATCTGCTTCATCTTCTTTTCTAATCAAGGTACTTTCACAACATGGACATTTTTCAATCATTTTAAAAGGAATGATATCATTACCTCTAGACTCAATAACCGGCCTAACAACTTCTGGAATAACATCCCCAGCTTTTCTAATAATAACCATATCATTAATATGAATATCCCTATCCACTACATAATCTTCATTATGTAAGGTAGCTCTTGAAATCATACTACCTTGTACAAAAACACTATCAAAATTAGCTACGGGCGTAATAGTACCTGTTCTACCAACTTGAAAACTTATACTCCTTAATTTAGTACAAACTTCTTCAGGTGGAAACTTATATGCAATTGCCCACTTTGGAAATTTAGAAGTATATCCAATTTCATCATGATAATCAATTTCATTAACTTTGATTACAATTCCATCAATATCATAATCTAAGTTATTTCTCATTTCACCCATATCATTAATGTATTTTATAACTTCTTCAATATCATTACATTTTTTATATAAAGGATTTATCTTAAATCCATATGATTTTATTAATTCTAAAGATTCTTCTTGTGTCTTAATATTTTTATTTTCTAACAAATAATATAAAAATACATCTAGATTTCTCTTAGCCGCAATACTACTATCTAATTGTCTTAAAGATCCAGCCGCAGCATTTCTACAATTCGCAAACAATTCTTCTTCATTTTCTTCTCGTTCTTTATTTAATTCCACAAAACTCTTCTTCGGCATAAATACTTCGCCACGAACTTCTATACTATTAGTATTATTAATGCACAATGGAATACTCTTAATAGTTTTTACATTATGAGTAATATTTTCTCCAACTACTCCATTTCCTCTAGTAGCCCCAATAAGCAACTTCCCATTTTCATATCTCAAAGAAACACTTAATCCATCTATTTTTAATTCACATAAATAAGTCGCATCTTTATAAACATCCTTAACCTTGCTATCAAAATCTCTCAAGTCACCTTCGTTAAAAGCATTACCTAAGCTCATCATAGCTTCCTTATGAGTAACCTTCTCAAATTTAGATAAAACTTCTCCACCAACACGACTTGTAACCCCAAATTCTTTTTTATGTTCAGGATATTTTTTTTCCAATTCAACTAACTCATGAAGTAATTTATCATATTCATAGTCTTCCATAGTTGGATTATCACAAACATAGTAATCATAATTAGCTTTTTCTAATATTTGATTCAATTCTTTCATTCTTAATAAATCATTCATACAATCAGTCCTCTTCACAATATTTTACCACAAATAACAACTAATATAAACAAAATATCTTTTCTATTTTAATATTGTATTTAATAAAATTATTATTGATTAAAATTAGTCTATCACCAAAAAAAAAAAGAAAAATAGTGATTATAAAAATCACTATTTTAGTAAATATTTTATTGGTTTTTATACTTTAAATTAGTAGATAACTAGGCATTATATCCAACCTTACTATTATCTGAACTAAAGCATCTACCACTTTGGTCAAACCACCCGATGAAGAAATGCCAGTACTTATAACTATAATCATAACTAGATCCACCCGTACTGCAACTAGAATATGTTCCACTATTATATCCAATAATGTATCCTAAACATGGCAAAATACTGCTATTATTACTAGGACTAGTCCATTTCATCGATACTGATGCATTACATCTAGTAACAGTTCCTGTATTATGACCTATAATTCCTCCAATATGCCCATTATCATCATTCCAATAATATGTAATTTCTACATTTCTAGCATATGAATAGTCAACAGTTCCTGTATTATATCCAACTATTCCTCCGGCATTTCCAGATACTTTCATGTTCGAATTACTAAAATCAGAGTTATAAACAGTTCCTGTATTATATCCAACTATTCCCCCTACTCTACTTCCGTAGAATTGAACATCAAGCGTAGAACTCGACACATCACAACTATCCACG
Source organism: Anaeroplasmataceae bacterium (assembly GCA_031553215.1). Classification (GTDB taxonomy): domain Bacteria; phylum Bacillota_I; class Bacilli_A; order Acholeplasmatales; family Anaeroplasmataceae; genus JAVBLW01. The sequence continues at coordinate 72,738 of JAVBLW010000017.1, read as the reverse complement.
CTTCCTGTATTATAGCCAACACTTCCTCCAATATATCCAGTACTACTACTGTAACCATATAAAATTGTTATATATGAAGCACACGAAGATTGAGCAGTTCCAGAATTATAACCACATATTCCTCCAATATATCCAGTACCAGTATTGTAATAATATGTAATATCTACCCATGTAGCATATGACCAATCAACAGTTCCTGTATTATACCCAACTATTCCTCCAGCATTTCCAGATACCTTCATAGTTGAATTACTAAAATCTGAATCATAAATTGTTCCATAATTATATCCACAAATTCCCCCTACTCTACTTCTATAGAATCGCACATCAATTGAAGAATTTGATACATCGCAATTTGTTACTGTTCCACTATTATATCCACTTACAATACCAATGTACATAACTACCGTTACTTCAGATACTGTAGTATATATCTTAGCACCTGAGAATTTTATATTAGTTAAGGTTCCATAATTGTACTTAATAAAACCATAATCTCCACCACTAACAGCAACATTTACACTCATATTTTGAATTGTATAATAATTTCCATTTATATTACCATTAAATGATGGAATTGAATCCCAATCACCTTTACCACTCAAATCAATATTAGATGTTAATTTATAATATGAATATGTATTTTTTCTTATATTATTTAAGTGTCTATAACAAGAAATTGTATACGGAGACGAAGATGTCCCGCTTCCTCCGCCATATAAGTTATTAACCGATAAACTTCCAACATCCAAGCAATTTTCACCATTGTAAAAAGTTTTACCAGATATAATTACACTTGTTACATAAATTGTACTTGTACCAGTAGTTTCTGATATATAGTCACGAAGATTTAGCACACCATTCGTAGCTATAAGTGTTATATTAAATGTTTTTCCCCCACTTACTATCGATATCTTAATTCCTTGTAAACTATCCGCACTATACAATGCAATATTCCAATGTAAATTTATTGTATCACCATTTGAAATAGCATATGAAAATTGATTGTCAAACCCAATAGTTATTGTTAATAAATACTCAGCTGCCACTGTTGGGACAATTACAATATCATACCCGATTAATGCATTATAGCTAATACCTAATCGACCATAAGAAAGACTAAAATATGATGAATTTTGAGTACATGCCCAACTAGAATAATGATCCAATTCTTTTCCATTAGAATACAATACTAAATCTAAAGTATATATGTTGTTTCTAGCCAATGTTGTCGATGTGTCGGAATACGTCCCATTAATTTTCCATCTTAGTTGGACAGTATTAACAGATAAATTAGCTTTTATTGTACTTGCATTATCAGAGAATATAATATAACAACGTTGATTAGCTCCCAAAGTAAATGAGTATGTATTTGTTTTACTACTTAAAATAACCGATGCAATCGAAGAATTTGATTGATTATATATCGCAGCAGATTTCGAAGTTGAACTTGTCCAATCTATCTTTAATTTATATTGTATTGATTGATTATATGGGTTAGTAAATTCCATTACTTTTTGTGTAGAACCTACAGTAAATTGTTCATCTTCTATTTCAATACTCTCTGGCTCAGATATGGAGAGATTTGCCGTCACATTATATGAAGCAGTATTTGTTAGATAAATATAGCTTGTTGTTCCCGCTTGGAAATATGCATAATATTGACCCGTAGCATAATTTGTTGCTCCAGTTACCTTTACTAAGCTAGTACTTGAGGAAACCAAATAATATCCAGAATCTCCTATAGTAGTCTTAAAAACTCTTTGACTACCTGGTGATAATTGTAAAATATTATCTCCTAAGGATAATACATCTAACAAATTGAAAGATACATTGACAGAACCTTTAGTTTGTCTACCAACAACAATCATGTACTTTTGATTACTTTGGAACTCAAACGTAATAGTATTTTGAGCTTCAGTTAGAAGATCTAGACCATTAGTAGAATTATACATATATATTTTAATACTAGTACCACTAGCGGTAAATTTTCTTGTTCCAGTGTAACTTGAGCTAAATTTAAAAGCTCTTTCGCCAACAAGTGTAATTGCAGTTGTACTATCTTCACCAAGTGTGATTACATTAGATGAATGGATTCCATATACTAATGAATTTGATATTTCATTTGTGTATGTTTCATTCATTGTTTCCAAATTATGTACAACAGCTGGCATATTAGGAATAGATCTATTTGCAGTTAAATCTTCAACATTAAAAATTTTAACATAGCGTTTAAATCCATTAAATTCAACACCATCTTTAAAACCGTAACCAAGTTGTGAATTCAAATCAATAAATAAATCGTCCATTATAACAGCTTGTCCATTTATAACATTATACAAGCTTAAAATCTTTTGACCTTCTTCATAAGTAACACTACCCTCTAGATCTGAACTAACAAAACTTAATACTTTATCGTATAAATTAATTCCAAATGCATTTGATACCCTTGCAATTCCACGCACAAAATCAAGCACTGTTCCAGTTGTATTTGCATTTTTTCTTACTACATTTAAAACTGTTTTTAAAATATTCATATATGGTTTAATTAAATCTGCATATTCACTGTTTCCGTTAGCTGCATCATAAAGCATTGCTTCTATGTAATCAATAGAAGTCATAGAACCATAGGCAACAACATTCATATTTACATCTGCTTTATATGCCTTATTCCATGCATTTCTTATATTAACTGCTTCATTGTAATCCAGTAAACTTTGAACTCCAGGAATTAAAGCACCAGCTGACTCATCATAATATCCAAGCATTTTTAAGACTGCATCTATTCCACCAAGCGCAGAACCATTAAATGGCGTACCTAAACTATACATAGATGACACATTATATGGATGTTCCGTTGCATACATAATATTTGTAACTCCACCTCTACTATGGCCAACAAGATTTAAAACTGGCAATACTCCAGTTAATGATTTATATTGCATTGATATCGTATCCAATACATATTCAAACTCATTATAAACATCATTATTTGATGCATTAGCTATTGAACTTTCATAGATTAAGATAATATGTTTTGATACGTCATCAAGTCTTTCAGTTTGTTTAATTTCTGTCATAGTTCTTGACAATTGAGTTAATTGAAATGATGTTGGACTATCACAATGAGCAAAATATATTAATACATTTCCATTTAATTTTTGATATATTTTATCAATTAATGATTTCGAATTATATGCTAATTCATCACCGTTATTAACAGAAATGTCATTACTCCAGTAACAAGCCTTCGATCCAAGTCCATGAGTAAGCACAGTAATTTCCGGAGCTTGATTTACATAATTTGCATAATCTTCACATCCGTTAAAATAGTCAGAATTATTTGAACTATAAACTTTTGTTTGTTCATGTAGTGTTAAATTACCATTAGTTACAGTCGCTGCCGATACATTTGCTACAAGGCATAGCGATATAGCCAATCCTATAACCAGTACAAACATTTTAAGTATTACATATTTAAATTTCTTCACGTTTTCCCCTCTTTCGTACTAAATTTCATTTAAATTATGTTTTTAAATTTTAGTGAAAAAAAACTTCTTCATACTACTTTTTTTGCCATTTAGCGTATAATTTTGTCTCTATAAAGTCTTTATCTTCACTTAATATTGGAAGTTCGTCTTCCTCAAAAATCCACTCTATAGTACAATTTGCGTCGGTATACCATCCAATAAAATCATAGCCACTTCTTTTTGGAATTGGTGGTATATACTCAATTTTGCTTCCATAATCAAAATTGTCTATATAATAATATTTGTAATCAGTTTCATAATTTAAAAGATATACCAAATTTGCTTTATTCAATATACTTCTACAATTCTCATAAATTGAATTATAAAATTCTTGATATAATTCACTTGGAACATATAATTCTATGGATCTACCATCTGAATTAAGTATTCCTAGATTCAATACCTTACCACAGTAAAATACTTTTAAATGATTGCTAACCAAATACATATATCGTTCATTGATTTCCTCAATTGTATTTGGGCAATAGAATCGCTCAAGTTCATACTTCTTGGGTGAAATCGATGTTAAATATCCAAAACCACCATATCCTAAGCCTGATGTATAACCGAGTTTTTTCACTGTATATCCGTTAATTTCTTGTGGAACAAATATAATATTTGATGAAAAATCATCACTTAAAGTCCCAATAGCAATACTTTCATTATCCACTTGTTTACAATGAAAGTTTTCTAAAACGAACGTCTCTCCCCCTAAATCAGAACAACTTACTAAGGTAAATAAAAATAAGCAACATATATATATAGCTAATATTTTCCGACACATTTCAATCCCCCTCCCTTCACTTAATTTTGATTATATCAATAGGCCTTACTTCGTGTTTCTTAAAAATGGTCGCAAACTTACTAAGAATACAACACACAAATACCATTCCAACCAATTAAGATTAAAATGTGTTCTAAAACCAAAAAGATTTTTAATCCACTTCCAATTATTAGTGAATACAATTAACAACTTGGATAATCCCTATATAAATATACAAGACTATTTTTGCATTTTTTCTCTCTTAAACTATGTAATAATACATTTAAATTATATTAGTATTGATATTCTAATATATTTATATTCTTTTTTGTGTCGTTCCATGTCGAAAATATGAATTCCTATCTAATTTGTATAATAAGTATTAAAAACATAAAATTATTTATTCATAACCACCTATCATATTTCGCGTTTATTTTATAATAGTCCCATTATTACGTATTAAATTGATTTTTTCACATTATCTTAGTTTATTAAATAAAAAATAATTTTTATGATATAATCTAATAAGTAGGTGATAAAATGCCAAAAGCTGTGCTAGAAATAAAAAAATTAAAAAAATCCTATTCAAAAACTATTGCAGTAAATGATTTATCTTTAACTGTCAATGAAGGTGAAATAATTGGATTAATTGGTCCTAACGGGGCCGGTAAATCAACTACAATTAAATGTGCATTAGGCTTATTAAATAAAGATGAAGGTGAAATAAAATTCTTTGGACGAGATATAACCAAAGAATTTGAAAAGATTATGACTTTCGTTGGATATGTACCGAGTGAAAACTCAATGTATGAGAACATGAAGGTAATTGATTTCTTTAGATATTCTAATTCATTCTATGAAGTAGATTTTTATCCTAATATACTTACTCTTTCTCAAAGACTAGATTTGGATTTACAAAAAAAGATTGGAGACTTATCCTTAGGTAATAAAAGAAAAGTTTCAATAATTAATGCTTTGTTTCATGAACCACAAATAATAATATTCGATGAACCTACAAATGGACTTGATCCACTTAGTAGATTAGAATTTGAAAAAATATTAAAAGAAGAAAAGAAAAAAGGAACTGCAATTCTTTATTCTTCTCATAATTTAAATGAAGTACAAAATTTATGTGATAATGTATTAATAATAAAAAATGGTGAATTAATTCCAGATGTAGATGCAAGTGCATTAAAAAATGCCCATAAGAAAATTGTGTTAGAATCAAATAAGCAATTAGAAAAGAAATATTTTAATATTGAAGGAATTAAGAATTTAGAAATCGAACAATTTAAAGCAACATTCCTTTATGCTGGAAATATGGCAAATTTGATACATAAGCTAGACTCACTAGATTTAAGTGATTTACAAATCGAAAATCCTAATCTAGAAGAAGTCTTCCTACATTATTATAATAAATGAGAATCTATTTTGAAGAATTAAAAAAAGTTCGATTTCAAACAATTCTATGGACACTTATACTTTCATTTATATTGGTTATATTTTTATCGATGTATCCATCTTATTATGAAAATAAAGATAGTGTGACGAGTGCATTAAACTCGTTTCCTGATTCTTTTTTAAAGGCTTTAGGAATAAGTCTAGAAACTATTTTTACACCACTTGGATTCTATGCATTCTTATTTGAATACATTATGATTCTTGGGGCTATTCAAAGTGCCTTAATGGGCGTAAAAATAATTGCGAATGATAAAATATTTCAAACGCAAGAATTTCTATTTACAAGACCAATTAAAAGACATAAAATATTGACTTCAAAAATTATGGCTTGCGTAACATCATTAATTATTACCAATGTAATATTTCATATCTTATCTATTGTATTAATAAGCTTTATAAATACTGAAGATAGTATTAATTTACTTCAATTATTCGAAATAAATTCTAGTCTCCTTCTTTTACAAATAACCTTCCTTGCCATATCAATGGTCTTTGCGGCCTTTATAAAGAAGCCTAAAACAACTATGAGTATTTCATTGATTGTAGTTTTTGGTTTTTATTTATTATCATTAGTTGAAGAACTATTTGATTTAATATTATTAAGATATATAAATCCATTTAGTTATTTTAAAATTTCTGATATTGTTATCGATGGTTCATATAAAGCTAGTTTTATTGTAGCTACTGTATTTATTATTATCTTCTGTCTTAACTTCACGTACCGTGGTTATGAAACAGAAGACATTCTATAGGAGGGAAAATATGCTATTAAAAAAAGAATTTACCTCTCATATAAAATCAGCTATCATATTACTGATTATAGTATCAATTCTAATGCTTGCGGAATTATCCGAATTTAAAGTTATTGATGGAGAATCATCATATCAAGCATTAATTGATTCATTACCAAATGTAATAAAATCGATGTTTGGTTTTTCGGGATTCGGAATAGATAAAATAAGTGGAATCTACGCGGTAATGATGTTATATATCGCAATACCATTTATATTTTATAGTGCTAATTTAGGTCATAAAGTTACTGCAAAAACTCCTAATAATAAACATGACTTTATATATAATACTTATTCTAGAAAAAGAATATATATTAAGAAGATTATTGCGAATCTACTAGTCATTACAGGTATTTGCGTACTTAATCTAATACTGAATATAATAACATTAAAGACGTATAAAGAAACTCATTTCTTATATGTAATACTTGTAAATATAAATTTGTGGTTAACTTGTTTATTGTTCTTCACAATAAGCATATTTATTACTTCCATACTAAAAAGAAACTCACTAGCTACTACTATTAATGCGATAATAATTATACTTTTGTATTTCCTAAATGTAATTACTTCTTTATTAGATAAATTAAATTTCTTAAAATATATTAATCCTTTATACTTATATTGTTCAACTAATTTAATAAATAATAATGATTATAACTATATATATATGGGTACTTGTATTCTATTATCAATTGGATTATTATTCCTATCATATTTAACTTTCAAAAGGAAAGACTTATAAGCAAATTCATTTTGGTGAATTTGTTTTTTTATTTCTTTAAGGTTATAATAGATTAAACAATGGAGGACTTTTATGAATAAACATGAAATAACAATACCTACTAATGTCGATGAAATTGAATTATCTTTAGCAATCTTTGAAGTTGAGAACCCAAAAGCTATTATTCAAGTAGTCCATGGGATGTGTGAACATAAAGAGCGATTCGAAAGACTTGCAATAACGCTATGTAATAATGGTTATTCAGTTGTTTTATCAGATTTAAGAGGCCATGGTAAATCAGTATCTAAAGATAAAAAATATGGGTTCTTTGGAAAGAAAAATGGTCATATTAATTTAGTTAATGATCAATTGCTTATTACAAACTATATTAAATCAAGATACCCAGCTAATAGAATATATATCTTTGCACATAGTATGGGTACAATAATTACTAGAAACTATCTACAGAAACATGATAATTTAATTGATAAAGTTGTTTTATCTGGAGCACCATGTTATCAAAAGGGTGCACGAATAGGTGTATTAGTAAGTTCTATTCTATCAAAATTCAAGAATAAGCCATCTAAGTTTTTAGCTAATATTACTACTGGTCCATTTAATAAAATAATTAAAAACCCTTCTAGTGATAATGATTGGATATCATATAACATGGATAATGTGGATGCTTATAACAATAATCCTCTATGTGGATTCTACTTTACACCATCTGGATATAATACTTTATATAAATTAATAATAAGAATGACTAAAACAGATTTATATAAAGTTGCTAATCAAGGTTTAAAAATTCACTTTATAGCCGGGGTTGACGATCCTTGTATCGGAAAAGAAAAAGGCTTTAATAATTCTATAAATACACTTAAAAAGGTTGGATATAAAAACATTACTTCTTTTTTATATGAAAATATGAGACATGAAATATTAAATGAAAAAGATAATGAATTTGTATATAGCGATATAGTTAGTTTCTTTGATACTGAAGAACAAAGTGATTAAATAAATTTAATCATCTAGAGGAAACATTTCCTCTACTTCATAAGATATTACAAGCTTACTTGTAATCTTATAGGTGTTGTTAGACCGCTATTCCTCAAGTGATGGATTAATTCATCACTTTCGGTTTTATATTTTTTCAATATATTTAATGCTCCATTTATATCTGCATTTATTATATGACCGTCTTTTGTTTTAAAAAGGCGGTTTATTCTTTTTCCATTGTATTCTATGTGACTAGCTATTTCCTCATCATCATAAAATGAACATTTTGAGGTGTATGATTCTTCTTGTAGTATTACTTTGATATTAAATCTTTTAGCTAGTTGTGCTAACTTGGTTTTAAATTTGAATAATGGTAATCCTACATATGATTGATTTATTACTGCTTTTTGTTTATTCGTTAATGTATCATTCTTAATACCTTTAGACTTCATCCCTTTATTATAACCTATTACTATTTCACCTATTTGCTTTTGCATTGCTAGATTTATTATTTGACGGGTAGCTTTGTTATAGTAATCTTCTATTCTTAGGTTTCTTTTTCTTAAAGTTAATAGTTGTCTTTTAGTAAGAGGGGTTTTAGGTTGTTTCTTACTATTAAGGATTCCAGTTTGTTTATTATATAATTGGTTTATACTTTTAGCTTTTCTACCATCTATTATAAAGGATTCATTATCGCTAGTCACTATAGATGCTAAGTTATTTATTCCTAAGTCAATCGACATTGTTTTATTACCATGATAATTTGACACTTGATTGTCAATGTATGTTAATTGTACTGAGAAGTAATTAGAGTTGTATTCTGGTACGATCCTTATTTGTTTGATTTCTTTATCATATAGTTCTTTTGGTATTGGGATATTTATATTTTTTATTTGTTTGATTGTTAGATAATCCTTTATAGTAGTATCTTTAAATTCATTATTAAATATCTTACTGGTTCTTACTATATTTGATAGAGGTAGTTTAAAGTATTTCTTAGAATCTCTAGTTAGAATTCTTACCTGATCAGTTATTAATGGATAATAGCCTTTATTTGGTAGATAGTCAGGAAGTTTTGCGTATGATTTGTTTTTATGATTTATAAATTTTTGCATATTAGAGAAAGCATTTCTATTAGTACATAATGTCATATAGGTATTTAAGATATTATAGTTCTCATTATTTTTCATTATACTATTTAATTCAAAATATGAAATTAGATGTTCTTTGTTTGTAAAGAAGTTTTGTCTCAATTCATATAGTGCACTATTGTAGATGTTTTTTGAGATATGACATAAGAATCTTAATAAATATCTTTCTTCGTTAGATATTTTTAGATTATATTTCATTGTTAGAAAACTCATTTTTTCACCTCCATTCTATACTATAATTATAGCATTTATGGAGTAGTGAAAGAAGGTTTTTTTAATTGATATAAAGGTATGAAAATGGTTTAATGAAGTAATGGTTTTGCGTAGTTTTTATAAAAAAATATTTTAATAAAATGTTGTAACGAAGTCATTATTCTTAATTTTTAATGATACAATTCCCTAATAAATAAAAAAATATGACAATTGTCATATTTTTTTTACTATCTTATTATTTTACTTTTAAAATACTTTTCTTGAAACATCGTTGCTTGGTATATTTCATCATCAGTTAGATTAATACCTTCTGGTACGACAATCCACTTATCCTCTACATCATCTAAACGATGTATAATAGCAATTAATATCCCTTCAAACTCTTTAATTGGAATATCAATGCCTAAAACATAAGCATCCTGTTCTTCACCATCATTAGCTAGAATACCAGGAACATAACCATAATTAATAGGATAATACATATCTTTATGCTCAGGATGATATGTGCCTAATGGCCTATCAATTATTACTTTTACCTTTTGACCAATCATATCGTATATCTCCTTTTCTAATCAATTACTCCTACTTGGTAATCATCTTCATATATTATAGTTCCAACATCATTTGTATAGATTATATCATATGGAATATTATATTTTTCTAGCAAATCAATTAATGGTTTTATTTGGATAAGCATCGTTTCACTATTTTCAGTCTTAAACCATGTGATGGCTCCATCAGGATTTTCATTATCGTTACCATAAAAAGGTGGTATTGGCAAATTATCTAAAAACCATTGGTGCGTATCATGATATATTTTTATATCTTCTTCAGTATATATTCCATCTCTTACTCTTCTAAAATTTAGAATGAAAATTCCTACTGGTTTTTTGGTTCTATATGCTATTTCTCTTCCTTGAATACGCATGTATTTTGGCATCTTCATAATTTACACCTACCTTTTTATTTACTATTATATATGATTTATAATAAAAAGTCTCACCATTTTTGGCAAGACTTACAATTATTTTATCTTTCTAATTGATGGATGGGTAGAAATTAATTTCTTTATTCCATATGGAACAGGGAAAGCTACCGTAATTACATCACCTTTTACTTCCACAACTAATCCATCTCCAAAGGCTTTATGATTAATCTTATCACCCATTTGATAATCTTCTTTAGAAATTTCACTAATTGTTGGTTCTGATCTCTTAACAAATTTAGTAGTTTCCACAAATTCCTTAGCTTTTACTCTACCTAGCAATGTTAAGTTATTATATCCCATTTCATCAATATAAATTGATGGAGCTTGCATACTTTGACTACCATATAAATATCTAGAATTGGCACTTGTTATATATAATCTTTCTTTAGCTCTAGTTATACCTACATAACAAATTCTTCTTTCCTCTTCTAATTCTTCTTTTCTAAAAGAATTCATACTAGGGAAGATTCCTTGTTCAAAGGCTACTAAGAATACAACTTTATATTCTAAGCCTTTCGCCTGATGATATGTCATTAGTTTAATACAGTCGTTATCTTCACTTTTATTATCAGAATCAGTTCTTAAGGCTAAATCAGATAACATTTGAGATATCTTTTCAACTCGGGTTCCTTCATAAAACTCATCAGCTTCTCTTACCACTGATTTTAATTCTCGAATATTATCAAGTCTATCTTGACCTTCTTCACCCTCTGATTTAAGCATATCATAATATCCAGTTTTTTCGATTATGATATCAATAATTTTAGTTATATCCATTTCTTCATTATTTAAGTCTTCTAATAATTCTATTATTTTAAATTTAAAATCAAGAAGATTATTATATCCTTGTCCACTTGCTTTTAAATCATCAATAGCTTTAAATAAAGATTCATGTTCAGCAATTGCTACATCAGTTAAATTACCAAGTAATGCTGGACCTATTTTTCTTTTTGGTTCATTTACTATTCTTTTAAATGAGAAGTCATCATCATGATTAACAATTAATCTTAAATATGCAATAACATCCTTGATTTCTTTTCTACTAAAGAAAGACATCCCACCATAAATCGTATACGGTATTTTATATCTTACAAAAGCATCTTCAAATGAACGAGATAATGAATTAGCACGATATAGGATTGCAAAATCTTTATATGAATATTCGTCACTAATACATAATTCTTTTATTTTGTCTAAGACAAACATTACCTCATCATAAGATGAATCAGCTTGATAATAAGCTGGTTTTTGTCCTTCTCCATTAGAAGTAAATAAATTCTTTTTGATTCTATTAGGATTATGATCAATAACTTTATTAGCTAAATTTAATATATGAGACGTTGAACGATAATTTTCTTCAAGAAGGATTACCTTTGTTTCAAGGAAATCTTTTCTAAATTTATCAATATTTTCAATCTTTGCCCCTCTAAATGAATAGATACTTTGATCCTGATCACCTACAACGAATATATTGTGGTGATTAATAGATAGCATATATATTAGTTTATATTGACTAACATTAGTATCTTGAAATTCATCTACCATTATATATTGAAATTTATTTTGATATTTCGCTAATATCTGAGGACACTTTTGAAATAACTCAATAGTTGTTAGTATCAAATCATCAAAGTCTAATAAATTATCTTTCTTTAAAGCTTGATTGTAATGATTATATACATTAGTAATGTTGTTATCATCAAATTTAGAAATCATACCATTCTTCATATCTGATATATATTTCTTCATTGATTTAGGTTTGTATTCTTTTTGATCTAAATTTAGATCATTTAATATTTCTTTAATTATTTTGATTCCATCATCTTCGTCGATGATATTAAAATTAGAGCTATATCCTTCTAAATGAGCAATTTCAATACGAAGTAGCTTAGCACATATTGAATGGAAGGTTGATACCCACATATTTCTAGTATCTACATCTATTAATTTTTCAAGACGCTCTTTCATTTCTTTAGCGGCTTTATTAGTAAAGGTTACCGCTAATATATTATAACTAGGTATTCCTAATTCAGTTATAATATAGGCTATTCTATGAGTTAAAACTCGAGTTTTTCCACTTCCAGCACCAGCCATAACCATAACTGGTCCTTCAGTAGATATTACAGCTTCTAATTGAGCCTTGTTTAGTTTATCTGTTAAATTACTCAATTTAAAGCACACTCCTTTTTATTTCAATGAATCAATATAATCTTCATAAGTTGTCATTTTATCAACAATCTTATCTGCTTCAAAACTAATGATTCTATTTGCTACGGTTTCTAATAACTCAGCATCGTGACTCGAGAATAAGATATTACCTTTGAAATTAGTCATTCCTTCATTTAATGCAGTAATACTTTCTAGGTCTAAGTGGTTAGTTGGATCTTCAAACATTAGAATATTTCCACCTTCTAACATCATTTTTGCAAATAAACATCTAACTTTTTCTCCACCCGATAAAACATTACATTTCTTAAGTGATTCTTCTCCACTAAATAACATTCTTCCTAGCCATCCACGAATAAATGATTCTGTTTGATCATCGGGAGAATAATTTCTTAACCAATCTATTAAACTAATAGGGTTAGTAAAATAAGTTTTATTATCTTGTGGTAAATGTGACACGCTTGTTGTAATACCCCATTTAAATGTACCGCTATCAGCTTCTTCAAGTCCAGCCAATATATTAAATAATGTCGTTACTATCATACTATTTTCAGCTAAAAAGGCAATCTTATCTCCTTTTCTAACTGTAAAGCTCAAGTTTTCAAATAAACCATTTTTAGTTAATTTTTCAACCGTTAATATCTCATTACCAACTTCACGGTTAGCTTTAAATCCAATATATGGATACTTTCTTGAAGAAGGTTCCATATCATCTAATACAATCTTATCCAATAATTTCTTACGAGATGTAGCTTGTCTTGCTTTTGATTTATTAGCACTAAATCTTCTAATAAATTCTTCTAATTCTTTAGCTTTTTCTGTATCTTTTTTATTTTGATCTTTCTTTTGTTTCAATAATAACTGACTTGATTCATACCAGAATTCATAGTTACCAACATATAATTTAATTTTACCAAAATCAACATCACAAATATGAGTACAAACATTATTTAAGAAATGTCTATCATGGGAAACAATTAATACTGTATTTTCAAAGTTCATTAAGAAGTTTTCTAACCATCTAGTACTCTTATAATCTAAGTTATTTGTAGGTTCATCTAATAATAAAATGTCTGGATTACCGAATACAGCTTGCGCTAATAATACTTTGATTTTTATCTTAGCATCAATATCACCCATTAATGAATAATGATATTCATCACCAATCCCAAGTCCATTTAATAAGCTAGCCGCATCACTTTCAGCTTCCCAACCATTCATTTCAACAAATTCGCCTTCTAATTCAGCTAATTTAACTCCATCTTCATCATTAAAATCAACTTTACTGTAATAAACTTCTTTTTCATTCATTATTTCAACTAATCTTTTATGACCTAACAATACTGTTTTTAATACTGTTTGATCATCATAAGCATTTTGATTTTGTTTTAAAACGCTTAATCTTTCACCTTTATCAATTAAAACTTCTCCACTAGTAGATTCAATTTCACCTGATAATAATTTTAAGAAAGTTGATTTACCTGCACCATTAGCTCCAATAATACCGTAGCAATTTCCTTTAGTAAACTGGATATTTACTTTATCAAATAATTTTCTAGAACCGTATTGCAGTCCTAAATCGATTGTTTTTAACATGTTTTTTTTCTCCTTTTTTCAAGACAAAAGCCCATAAGGGCTCATATCTAAATTGTAAATGATGATTTTAATTCACAAGTTCTATTAAATACTAGCTTAGAATCTGTAGTATCTTTATCAGTAGTATAATATCCATTTCTTACAAATTGATATTTTTCTTCTGCTAAAGTATCCTTTAAATAAGTTTCTGCAAATCCATTTAATACCTTAATAGAATTCGGATTTAATCTTTGTATGAAATCTAAGTCTTTAGTTTCTTCTGTTTCATCTAAAACTAATGGTTCAAATAATCTAAATTCTGCATTTACTGCCGTAGTAGCTTCTACAAAGTGGATATTACCATTTGGCTTTCTTTCATCAAATCCACTTCCACTCTTTGTATTAACATCATAGGTTGCATGAATTTCTAAAATATTCCCTAGTTCATCCTTTACTACATACGTGCATTTTATAAAGTAAGCATGCATTAATCTTACTTCAACATCTTTGCTTAATCTCTTCCATTTCTTATTAGGCTTTTCTTCTAAGAAATCTTCTCTTTCAATATATAAATATTTACCAAAAGCAATTTTTCTATTTCCAAGTTCTTCATTTTCTGAATTATTAGGACAATCTAAATATTCAATTTGTCCTTCTGGATAATTATCAATAATTACCTTTAATGGATCCATAACAACATTAGGTCTAACAGTTTTTAACTTTAAGTCTTCACGTAGATGATGTTCTAAAACATCACTTCCAGTAGTACTATTAATTCTAGATAAACCAGTAGATAAAATAAATTCCTTTATTGAATTAGGAGTATATCCTCTTCTTCTTAATCCAACTAAAGTAGGCATACGTGGATCATCATATCCACTAACCTTCTTAGTATCAACTAATTGTCTTAAATATCTTTTACTCATGACGGTATTAGTTATATTTAAACGTCCAAATTCATATTGATGTGGCTTTTTAACAATATCACAATTATCTATTACCCAATCATATAAAATTCGATGATTATCATATTCTAATGAACAAAGTGAATGTGATACACCTTCAATGGCATCTTGTAATGGATGAGCAAAGTCATACATTGGGAAAATACACCATTTTGTTCCTTGACGATGGTGATGAGTATGAATGATACGGTATAAAGCCGGATCTCTCATATTCATATTAGGGTGAGACATATCAATTTTCGCTCTTAATGTCTTTTCTCCATCTTTATATAAACCATTTTTCATTTCTTCAAATAATTTAAGATTTTCTTCTATAGTTCTATCTCTATATGGACTATTCTTTCCAGCTTCCACTAGATTACCACGATATTTACTCATTTCTTCTTGAGTTAAATCACATACATAGGCTAATCCTTTTTTGATTAAATTTATAGCATGATTATATGTTTCATCAAAGTAATCACTTCCAAATAAAATTTTATTTGGTTCATATCCTAACCAACGGCAATCATTAATTATCGCATCAACGAATTCTTGTTCCTCTTTTGTAGGATTAGTATCATCAAATCTTAAATTAGTTTTACCATTAAAAGCGGCCGCTAATTCAAAATTAGTAACCATTGCTCTTGCATGTCCGATATGTAAGTATGCATTAGGTTCAGGAGGAAAACGAGTAATTATTTCACTTACTCTTCCTTCTTCTAAATCTGATGTCATTATTGTTTTAATAAAATTATTAATTTCCATGAAAATCACCTTTTTCTATTATACTAAAATTTAACATAAATTCCTAGTCTAAAATACAATACTTTCAAGTTCTAGGCTTGCATCAGCATTCAGACTTAAATCATCACATTTTTTTGTCTTCATATATTGGTAATATCCTGCTACTGCAATCATAGCCGCATTATCAGTACAATATTTTATTGAAGGAATACATATTTCAAATTCTTTATTTTCTCTAGCGAAGCGTTCTTTTAAGCCCTTATTAGCACTTACTCCACCCGCAACTATTATTTGCTTCACATTATATTCTTTCGCTGCCTTTAAAGTTTTATTAACTAAAACTTCTGTAACACTATTTTGAAACGAACAACATAAATCATTAACTCGTATTTCCTCACCGCGTTGTTTAGCATTATGAGCTAAATTAATAACGGCACTTTTTAAACCAGAGAAACTAAAGTTATAATTATCATTTCCTAAATATACTCTAGGTAAATCATAGGTATCACTACCCTCATGGGCTAGTCTATCTACAACCGGTCCACCAGGATATCCGATTCCTACCACTCTGGCTACTTTATCATACGCCTCACCAGCTGCATCATCTAAGGTTTCCCCTAGCACCTCAAAATTGAAATGTTCTTTCATATATATTAGCTCAGTATTACCACCGCTTACTAATAAAGCAATTAATGGAAACTTCATTTCATTTTCAATTTGATTAGCATAAATATGGCCAGCTAAATGATTAACTCCTATAATTTTTTTATTATAAGTAAGAGCAAAAGCTTTAGCAGCATTAACCCCTATAAGAAGACTTCCAATTAAACCTGGACCATATGTAACAGCTACTAAATCAATATCAGATGGCCCTACATTGGCTTCTTTTAAAGCATCTTCAAAGACCATACTAACATTATAAACATGGTGACGACTAGCTACTTCAGGAACTACTCCACCAAATACTTTATGAACATCAATTTGACTTAAAACTACATTAGATAATACATCTTTACCGTCACGTACTACACTAACACTAGTTTCATCACAACTTGATTCTACTCCAAGAACCAACATAAAATCACCTACTGTCTAATTAACACACATGCATGCTCACCATCAGAATAATAATTCTTTCTTAAGTGAGAATACTTAAATCCAAATTTTTCATATAAAGCTATAGCTGTTTTATTACTTTCTCTAACTTCCAATGAAAATATTTCTACATTTTTATTTGTTGCATATTCGATTATATATTCTAAGAAACTAGTTCCATAACCATTTTTACGGAATTCTTCTTTAATAAAAAAATTAATAATTTGACATGCAATATCATCTATCCACAAACCAATATATCCAATAATCTTATTATCTTTTTCCATTACAAAATAATGAGCCATTTCATTATATTTTAGTTCTTTTTCTAACATTTCATGTCCTAAAGAACTACCAAATATCTTAATTTCAAAGTCTACAATTTCAGGAATATCATTTTTCTCCATTTTTCTAATCATGAATATTACGCTCCGCTTCTGTATCCCTTAAATAATTAGGAACTAATGAATGTGGATTATTCACAAGAACACTCTTGTTTATTACCTTAAATGGATTAACTTTATACATCTCTTCATCAACTATTAAATAATTAGGATAATCTTTTGAAATTTCCTCTTTTACAAGTAATGCTTCAAGAATAATTTCATCACCCTTTATTACTGCACAAAAACCATTACCACGTCTAGCATCAATCATTGCAATATTATTCTCTTCATAGTAAGAACTCATCATATATAAAGATGACACCTGATATAATTTAACTTTACTAAATGCACAGAACATCTTAGCCACAGTTACTCCCATTCTAACTCCTGTATAACTACCAGGACCAACACCACAAATAATACTATCTAAATCATTAATTGTTATTTTTTCTTTATTTAAAATATCTTCAATATTATTCACAAGATTCTTTGAATGATCATTTTTACCAATTATATATCTTTCATCAACTATTAAATCATTATTTACTAAACATAAATATAAATTCTTTGTTGCCGTATCTATTAACAACTTATACATTCAAATCACCAACAATTCTATCATATCTATCGCCATTAGAAGAAATAATAATTTCCCTAACTTCTTCATCTATTCTTTTTATTGATATAAATATATATTCATCAGGTAGTACTTCTCTAACCTGAAAAGGCCATTCTACTACACATACAGATTCATCATTGAAATACTCTTCTAAATCAAAATCATTACCAATTCCACTTAAACGATATAAATCAAGATGATTTAATTTTAATCTTCCCATATATTCTTTAACGATAGTAAAAGTAGGTGAATTAATATTTCTTTTTACACCAAGACCAATTCCAACCCCTTTAGTAAAAGTCGTTTTACCAGCCGACAAATCACCGTCTAACAATAAAACTTCTCCACCAGTAAGTAGTTTTCCAAGGTTCTCACCTAATTTAATTGTATCTTCATATTTATTAATGATAAACTTCTTTTCCATAAAATCACCTATTACCTTACAATTATACCATAAAAGAAAATAAAGCACTATAAGCGCTTTATAATTTATGTCATTATTAAGTATTGTTGACAACCATAAAAAATTGCTTTTGCCATCATAGTCTGATAAGCATCATCTTGTAATAAATCAAATTCTTCATTATTACTTAAGAACCCACATTCAACTAAACATCCAACTTTTTTTACATTTTCAACTAAGTATACCCCACTTATTGGCTTACTCTTTCTGCTAGTATTATTCAAATATTTAGAAATACTATCTTGTACGTATTCACCAAGAATCTTACTTTTTTGATTCTTATTATTATAAAAAACTTGTGCCCCTCGATATATGCTTTGACTAAACATATTCATATGAACAGATACATATAAATCTGCATTACTATTATTAATTAATTCTACTCTTTTACGAATATCAGTTCTTTTTCTATTATTACTGTCAGTAGCTAAATCGTAATCTCCATCTCTAGTCAATAATACTTTATATCCATTATTCTCAAATTCACTCTTTAATAGCATTGAAATTTTTAAGTTTAAATCCGCCTCTTTAACATCTGCTCTAAGAGCCCCACCATCTGCACCACCATGACCAGGATCAATATAAACATAATTATATTGCGGACTACATTCAGCCCAACTAGACGCAACATGATAGATACATATAAAAATAAAACAAAAAGCAATCATAAATTTTCGCATATTAACACCATTACATCTTATGTTAAAAGATTAAAAAAAAGTCATAAAACTATGACTCTTTTACTTTTATTACTTCTACAGGACAACTAGAAGCTGCTTCACGTACTTCACTTTCTAATCCTTTAGGATCATCTATTACGTGAGCATAACCATCATCGCCTAATTCAAATACTTTTTCACATATCATTGTGCACATCCCGCACGCAATACATCCATCAATAATTTCAACTTTCAAAATAATCACCTATTATATTTTGTGCTAAAATTATTATTTTATGACTATAATTTAGGTTTTACCAATTTAGGACGATAACCAGTTTCTTCTAATACTTGTAAAATTTCCTTTTTATGTTCATTTCCATAAGCTTCCATCGTAATTCTCAATTCTACTTGATAATATCTATTCGTACTAACAAATTGATTATGCTCTAATTTAATAACATTGCCCTTAGCACGCGCTATAACACCCGCAACCTTTTCTAACTCACCTGGTCTATCTGGAAGTAATACCGAAACAGTAAAAATTCTACCTCTTTGAATAAGGCCATTCTGAACTATTGAAGACATAGTTATAACATCCATATTTCCACCACTCAAAATAGAAACAATCTTCTTATCCTTAACATTTAAACGTTTTAAAGCAGCAACACTTAATAACCCACTGTTTTCCACTACCATTTTATGATTTTCAATCATATCTAGGAAACAAACAATTAATTCTTCATCACTAACTGTAATGATTTCATCAACATATTCCTTTATAATTGGAAGTAATTTATCTCCAGGAGTTTTAACTGCGGTACCATCGGCAATCGTTGAAACATTATCTAATGTTATTACTTTATCTTGTTTAAGTGATTCTTGCATACAATTAGCATTTTCAGGTTCTACCCCTATAATTTTAATATTGGGATTCATTAGCTTAGCTGCCATCGCAACCCCACTACATAATCCTCCTCCACCAATTGGGCAAAGAATATAATCAACATCTTTCATTTCTTCTAATATTTCAATTGCAATCGTTCCTTGACCAGCCACAACATCTAAATCATTAAAAGGATGAATAAAAGTTGAACCTTGCTCATATGCCAGCTTCATTGCATAATTAGAAGCATCATCATATATATCACCATATAATATTACTTCTGCACCATAACTCTTAGTTCTATTTACTTTAATTAAAGGGGTTGTAGTAGGCATCACTATTGTAGCCTTACATCCATTTTGTTTAGCCGCAAAAGCTACTCCTTGTGCATGATTACCAGCACTAGCCGCAATTAAGCCCTTATTTCTTTGTTCTTCACTTAAAGTGGATATTTTATAATAGGCACCTCTTAATTTATAAGCTCCAGTATACTGCATATTTTCAGGTTTAAAATATATTTTATTACCAGTTGTGTTACTATAATACTCACTATATATAAGTTTAGTATCTAATGTAACTTCACTAACAATCTTACTTGCTTCCTTAAATTTTTCTAAATTCAACATATTCCACCTCAAGCTTAATTATAGCTTTCTTTCAGTTCCAATAACTCAAAATATCTCAATGTTTTTTCATTAAGTTCATCTTCAATCTTTTTCTTTTCATTTAGTATTTCCATTAATTTTATATAGCTGGTTGTAAACTCAACTTCTTTTTTTGCAAGTTCAGCTATTTGTTTTTCTAATTTATCAATTATATCTGGTAATGCTAAAAGTTCATTTCTATCTTTAGTTGGCATTTGATTTCTTACTCTAGTGTTAGTTTTTATTTTTACATCATCAAAGCTTACTTTTTCTTCTTCCAAGAATTCACTAAATGTTTTAAATGCTTCTCTAATGCCACCATTTTCAAAAATACACAATTTATTACAAACCTTATCTAGAAAATACCTATCATGGGAAACAATTAATACAGGCCCATGAAAAGAATCTAAATAATTTTCTAGTACCTCTAAAGTATATATATCTAAATCATTTGTTGGCTCATCCAAGATAAGAACATTCGGATTGGTCATTAATACACTTAATAACTGTAATCTTCTTTTCTCTCCACCAGATAACATTTTTACTTTAGAATATTGCATATCACTATCAAATAAAAATGTTTCTAGTAATGATTTTGCTGGAATAGCTCCATCTATAGTTTCTATTATTTCATTCTTATCTTTTATATAGTCAATTACCCTGATTTCAGGATCTATTAAATCCAATGTTTGTGAAAAATATCCAATTTTAAGTGTTTCACCTAAAATCATTTCTCCACTATCTAATTGCTCTTCACCCATTATAATCTTAAATAAAGTACTCTTACCTGCGCCGTTATCCCCAACAAATCCAACTACATCACTTCGGTTTAACATAAAATTAAAATTAGAGAATAAAGTCTTCTCTCCAAAAGCTTTCGAACCATTATATATTTCAATAAGTTTTTTGCCTAGTCTAGTTTTAACACTACTCATTTCAATAGATTCATTATTATTAAATTCTATTTCATTTAATTTATTAAATCTATCTATTCTACTTTTACTTTTAGTAGTTCTAGCTTGTGGACTTTTTCTCACCCATTCAAGTTCATGTTTTAATATTGACTTTAATTTTTTTTGACTATGAACCTCTTGTTCCATTCTTAAATCCTTTAATTCAAGAAATTTACTATAATTAGCTTGATATGAATATACATTACCAAAATCTAATTCTACCATCCTTGTACATACTCGTTCTAAAAAATATCTGTCATGAGTAACCATAATTAAACCTTTATTCCATCTAATTAGGTATTTCTCAAGCCACATAATCATATCATTATCTAAATGATTGGTAGGCTCATCTAATACTAATATATCAGAATAACTAACTAATATTTTAGCTAATGCTAAACGTTTTTTCTCTCCACCACTTAGATTATTTGTAAGCGTACTATGATTAAATAATTTCAACTTATTTAAAATTGATTTTATTTCATATTCATTAACTGGGTGCTCCTTAGTAGATAAATTGCTCATACATTCTAAAATAGTTTTATTAACTTCAAAAACAGGATCCTGTTCTAAGTAGTTAATAATCATATTACCGCTCTTCACAATCCTACCACTATTAGGCTTTTCAAGTTCACATATTAATTTTAATAATGTTGATTTACCTGTACCATTTACTCCGACAATTCCAA
Source organism: Anaeroplasmataceae bacterium (assembly GCA_031553215.1). Classification (GTDB taxonomy): domain Bacteria; phylum Bacillota_I; class Bacilli_A; order Acholeplasmatales; family Anaeroplasmataceae; genus JAVBLW01. The sequence goes on along the minus strand of JAVBLW010000017.1, from coordinate 50,292 downwards.
CCTTATCACTATCAGTAAAACTCACTGATGCGTTTTTAAGTAATGGTTTATCGATATATTTAAATGATACATTATCTAATGTTATAACCATATTTCTCCTAATTGTTTATTACAAAATACATAAGGTTATCCTTTAGTATTGTCTTAATTTTTTTATTGTTATTTAAATATGCTAAATAACTTCTTATCGTTGAGTTAATTAATAAGTATTTATTATAGCTTATTTTAATATTAAAGTGCTCAAATGTCTCTTTTATTATTTCATCATGAGTATGTTCAACTGCCAAATAATCAATTAAAAAGTTAATTATTTCATTAATTTTACTTCTATTTATCTCAATAAGTTGTTTCATATCCACATTAGGATTTACATGAGATGGCACAACAATACCATCAAATGATTCAATCATATCAAGAGATTTTAAAAAGCCATCAACATTATATATAAGTAGCACATGTTCCTTTTCAATTACTCTTTGATTACCAACTGCATCAGCTACAAAATAGACATTATCAGGTGTTTTTATACCAAACATATCATAGTGATGACCTGGTAATTTAAAATAATATAATCCTTCAGGTAAATCCGTTAGAGTTAATATTTCTCTTTGCTCATCGATATGCATTAATTGATTATCATATTCATCAAGGGGATATCCACCATATAAAAATCCAATATCTAACTTACTATTTCTTAAAAATGCTCGTTCTATTTTACTAGTTATTAATTTGCAATTTGTATGCTCTATCAAATAGTTATTACCGCCACTATGGTCTGCATGACTGTGAGTATTAATAACATATTTCAAATTCCAATTATTCTCTTTTATTATTTCTAACAATTTTGGTGCAAACTCACTTATTCCAGTATCAATTATAGCAATATCGTTATCATTAATAATATATATTCCAACATTAGTCAGCCCATCGATATAATACGTTCTTTCACCTAATTTATGTAATTCATTCATAATATTCACCTAAATTAAAAAGATGTCAATGACATCTAATCTAATATGATATAAAAGAAGGACTCACAATGTACACAATATAAAGCAATATTTACTATTACAAGTGCCGCTATAACAAAAATCATAGCTTTCATACCCTCAGTATGTGATGCTTTTCCTTTTTTATGATCAACGGTCAAAGATTTGACCCATTTTTGCGTTTTTAAATCTGCAAATATTAATATAGCACATATTGGTAAAGCAATAAAAGTAAACCATAAACTATTATAAGATAAATCAAGTTCTACATTAGTACGTTCAGCATCATATCCAACAGCCAAAAGTATAAACATTAAAACCATTGTACCGATTAGAAGATAACCACTAATCATAATGTTCTTTTCTGCTTCTCTATATTTCTTTTTATATGTGTTTTTACAATAGAAAAATAAACCTACCATATTAGCAATTATTAATAATGTTGCGACAATAAATGAAAAATAATGCATAATCAAATTCCTCTCTTTAAATACATTTATATTATATCATTTTTTTATTTTTTGAAAATAGTAATATTAAAGAAAAAAAGAGGTTATCCCTCTTTATAATGTTTCAACAATATTTTCTACACCAATTACTTCTGGAATATTCTCAATTATCATCGCTTCAATTCCATCTTTTAATGTCGAATCTAGCATTGTACAATCCATACACGCACCAAGCATCTTTATATATACGATACCATTTTCATAGCGAATGAATTCAACATCTCCACCCTCACTATTTAAATAAGGACGAATTTTATCAATTATTTTTTTTATTTCGATTACTGTTTGTTCCATATTAGCCTCTATTACTATTATTTTGATTGTTGCTATTCTTGTTTTGATTATTATTCTTATTTTGGTTGTTATTTCTATTTTGATTATTATTGTTTTTATTTTGGTTACTATTATTATTGTTATTCTTGTTTTGATTATTATTCTTATTTTGATTATTGTTATTCTTATTCGAGTTATATGCTGTCACTTTAGGATCTTCTTTTAAATCTGCTGGTAATTCATACTTCTTTACACTATTAATTCTTGCCATATCAAAAATATTACTTGTGATATTTTTCTTTGTGCTTTCTAAATTTAAATTCTCTTTATCATAAGGAACCTTAGTTAAAATAAATTCTTTTTCCTCTGCTACCGTAACATTTAAATTAGGTGACTTAGAATATTGTTGTTTTAAAGAATTATATTCTTCTTCATTAATTCTTCTTAAAACAAAATATGGGCATCTAAAAGCACATGATTCATTTAAATAATCCGGAATACTTTTATAATAATTTTCTTTCTCGGGATTTACATAAAAACCCTTTAGTCTTAAAACAGTAGAGCTTAAATCACCAACGATATATTGATATTTATCAAAGTATTCTTCTAAATATTTAGTTTGTAATGTATCAATATTTAAAGCATCTTTGACATTTTTCAATACTTCGTAATATCCTACTTTTGTATTTATTACCATAAAAATCACCAAAAATATTATATCATATTTTTTATAATATGCTACTATTTAGCTCTCATTTTCTAATTCCTGATTTAATCCTGGAATTGGCTGGGCACCATTATAATAATATTTTGGTACATCACTGTTAATAATTTCAATAGATAGAGGTATTCCAGTCACTATATCAATCGCACTTTTTTGGAATGGAATTGCCACTAAAATACTTACCTTTATTTCTAAACTTATCTCTATAATACTACTATTTATTCCATAACTAGTTGCACTTACCAATACATCAGTACTATGTGAACCAATAACATTAATATTTATTGGCACCCTAATTCCATTAGATAGAAATATATTACGACTAAAAAAATATCCTAACGGTAGTTCAACAGTTCTAAAATTTTCTTGAATTTTCAATAAACTAATAGCTTCCGTCACTTTTCCAGCCGCTATACTTCTTATCTTAGTAACCTTTTCTACATCAACATATGAATAGACGACCTTACCACTGCTGTCAACAACCTGAGTCATCAAACTGCCTTCACTCATAATTGTTACAAGACTAGAATTTAGAGCCTTTTCAATAATTTGTTCGGTATATTCTCTTGCCACTTGTTCAGTATAAAGAGTAATGGATTCATTAAAATACCCAAAACTCATTCTTATTACAAATCCTAGTAATAAGAGAAATATCCAAACATTTTTTTTTTAAGATAATAAATTAAGCGCATCTTTCACACTCATTCCACTTTTTATTCCTATTTCAGAAGCTGCGCTTGTTGATTGGTTGATTACTCCGTTTATCAAATCATCTACTGTTTTCACACCAATCGCATTTGCACAAATTACCTTACGTTCTTTCATTTTGGGAGTATCATAAATATCAATATTTAATGCTCCACACATTACAAAGCCAATATCATTACCAACAACTATTAATGTCGTCTTTGGTAACTTTACCTCTACTGCATAATATTTTTTTTCATCTATATAAACTTCTTTTTTCATGAAATCCACTATATCATCCCCCTATATCATATTTCAAATGCGTATAAAATATAACTTCTAGTAAATACTATTTTTGGAGTTGATTAAGTTGAAAATAAAAAGGATTATGTCTCAAAATATAGTATCCGTGGAATATAGCGATACTATCAAAGATGCTGTAATAAAAATGCACAGATATAACATAGGATTTATTGTAGTAATGAAAGAAAAACAATTATTTGGAGTTGTAACCGACCGTGATGCACTACTATCACTAGTAAATGGTCATACAATGGAAGACAAAATTAGTTCCATTTGTATTAAAAATGTAATAACAGTGAAAAACAATTTACCAATTGAAGATGCAAGTGAATTAATGGGTTATTACCAAATAAAAAGATTAGTTGTTGTTGATGAGGAAAATAATGTTTGTGGAGTACTTAGTCTTAGAGATTTAGCACTTAAAAATGAAAGTGAAGACCTTGCCTTAGATGCTCTTCAAGAAATTTCTTTTGGTCCTAACACTACTCAATATATTATTGAATATGACAATAATCTATCTGACAATTAATGATATCATTTTTTGAAGAAAAATATTAAATTATAATTTTATCATATTCACTTCTACTACTTTGATTACGCTAGTAATGAAAACACTAATTTTCTATATAATTAAATATGATAAATATTAAAAATGAATACCATTAATCTAAATATATCAAATGAAGAAAAATAAATACGTTTAAGATAACCTTCTTATAAATACTATTTTAAACAATAAAAAACGATATTTTAAGCTAAAAAAAATATCTATTTATACACCAAAATAATTTGTTATATTCCATTTATTGAAGCTTAATTTCTATAAACATAGAAGTTAAGTTTTTTTATCTACCATAATTATATTTCATATGATATACTATCGTAGAGAGAGAGGTTTAGTTTATGAATAATAATGAAATTTACAGTGAAGAAATGATTCCAGCAAACAATTATTTAAAAGGTATTTTATTAGGTATATTGTTTTCCTTAGGTGGAGTTGCAGTTTGGATTTTACTAGGACTAATCAATTTTTATGCATCTTTTGCAGCATATTTAATTGGCTTTTTATTTTACCTAGGGGTAATAAAAGGACCAGTAAAACCTACAAACAAATTAATAGGTATTGTTACAGTATATACTATTGTTGTATCTATGATTGCAAATTATATTTCCTTTGCAATTGCTGTTATGAGATCATTAACAAAGCAAGGTTATGATACTACATTCATGAAATGTTTATTGACTGAAGCACCGTATAATATAACAGATAATCCTGATATGTCACCAACATTCTGGATAAATTTTGGATTAGCTTTCTTATTTGCGGGTTTAGGTTCATATTCAATATTCAAATACATGCGACAAAGACAACAAGCTTAAAAAAAGATGATTTCAACTGAAATCATCTTTTTTTATTCCCACTTAGCATATAACTTAGTTTCTTGGTAAATATAATTCTCATCATTATCATATTGTTTCTTTGGCACAATATCAGTTTCAAAATTCCATTTATCTAAGTATTCAGAATCTTTATACCAACCTTTAAATGTATATCCCGTTCTTTCAGGATTTATTGGAACATATGATATTAATTCATCATCACAATCATCAAACCAATATACATCGTCATTTCCTTCAATATAATTCAAATAATAAGTTACATTTGCATTTAAAACATATTGATTTACATAATCATTCTGCCCATAAAATTCTGTAACATCAAAATATGATGGAAAATAAAGTCCTTGGCATTGAATACTCTCTAATAACACTCTTATTCCATAAGAAGTAAATTCAAATAGATTAGAGGTAGGTAAGAAAAAAGCTTTTATATCCTCATTAACTATTCTTTCTGCATTATAGTTTACTTTATATGAACCTAAATAATATATTTTTTTAAGCACCTCGCTAGTAGCAATATTAGTTGTATTTGGTGCCAGATATGTATAATTCTTTTTTGTACCAAGATATTTTATTTTATAACCATCAATATAATCAGGTACAATAACTACTTCTTTTGTTTTTCCTGCTTTTGAAAGTCCGGCAAATTCAGCGTACTTTCCTTCTGTTTCAAAAGTTTTTAGTTTGTATAATATGTCTCCACTTTCATAATATTTATTATCTTTCACACAAGATCTAATCACTATTGCTATTAGTATCAAAGCCATAAGACACATTACTAACATTACTCTATTTATCCACTTGCGTATTTTTTTCATTCTATCTCTCCCTAACTAAAAAACAATTCCCATTCTTATCAGTATGGGATTATTTTTTCTATAAATTTTTTAAGGAATATTTTTCCTGAACTAGACAAACGCATTCACAAGCAATTCCTTCACCACGACCAATATAACCCATTCTTTCACTCGTAGTTGCTTTAACACTTATTCTATCTATTTCTATTCTTAAAATATTTGAAATACTTTCTCTAATCTTATCCCTAATAGGTGCAATCTTTATAAATTCACTATATATTGTTAAATCAAGATTAACTAGAAAAGCATTTTTTTCTTTTACTTTTTCATAACAAAAAGCAAGAATTTCTTTTGAATCTATATCTTTATTTTTTGGATCTTTATCAGAAAAGAAGGTTCCTAAATCACCAAGTGCCATACTTCCAAGTAGACTCTCTGCTACAGCATGTAAAACAACATCTGCATCACTATGTCCTAAAAGACCAACTTCACTATCAATTAAAACTCCACCTAGTATTAATTTTCTTCCTTTTACTAGTTGGTGAACATCCCAAGAATGACCTATTCTAATCATGAATTTTCTCCTTTGCAATAATTAGAGCTAATTTTAAATCTAATGGCGTTGTCACTTTAAAATTGTAATCATCACCATCAACGTATTTAATATCTAAGTTTGTATATTTTTCAATCACACTTATATCATCGGTTATATTATCATTATTCATAAATGCTTTATTATATGCCTCTTTTAAATCATTTACTTTACAAGCTTGAGGAGTTTGAGCTAATGTTAAATTATCTCTAACTAAAACTTTACCGTTATCTCTAACCGTATCTTTAGCTTTTGCCGTGACTAAAACCGCATTATTATCTAGTTCTTTTAATACGTTATCAATTATCTTTTCACTAATAAAAGGACGGGCGGCATCATGAATCAAAACATATTCATTTTTACATAATTTTAGACCATTATAAACACTTTCTGCTCTAGTATTACCACCAAATGCATATATAAAATCATCATTTATATATTCTTTGATTTCATCATAATCATCTGGTGATATAACAAGAATTATTTCACAATCATACTTTTTAAAGGTTTCATATGCATATAAAAACATAGGCTTGCCATTTATTTCTAACAATGCCTTATTCTTATCTTTATTAACTCTTGTGCCTTTGCCAGCCATAGGAATAATAACACTAAACATACTCACCTCATAAATACTTTATCTATTTTTATATCATAATCATTTGCTTCAAAATCTAAATTCGAGCATTCCTTATAATTTAAGGCAATCTTAAGACCTGTATACTTTTCTAAATATCTATCATAATATCCTTTTCCATAACCAATTCTTTTATTATCACTTGTTATACCCACACAAGGAATAACAAAAGCATCTATTTGACTACTTTCTATAATATTACATGATGTTGGCTCATAAACGTTAAAACATCCTTTTTGAAAATCAGCTATTGAATCAATCAAATAGAATTTCATTTCATTGTCTATTACTTTAGGAAAACAAAACGAAACATTATAAATATCCATAAGCTTTAAAACATTTATCTCATATGGAAGTGGATAATATAATCCAATAATTTTTTTATCTTTCAATAATTCACTTTCAACTAAATCATCAACAAGTAAATCACTAACATCTTCAAGTTCTGCCCTCTTAATTAATAAACTCTTACGTAATTCTTTTTTTGTCATTATCTAATATCCTTGTGAAACATATAATTTGTACTTACTTGTTCCATTTGTGAAACATTTAATGCTTTATAACTAAAGGAAATTAAATCTTTTGTTAATTGGGCTTCACTTGATAAAGCAATACCAAAGAATGTTTCAACTTCTATTTTCATATTACCATATTGCATACAAGTATTAGTTAATTTTTCACTCTCTAACATTTTCTTTAATAAATCCATTTTTCTAAAGTCCGTTATTATGAAGATAAATTCCAAACCAGAAATACGGTAAATATATCCGTCATTAACAAAGTTATTTGTTATTGCTTTAATATACTCTCCAATTACCATATTACCGACACTTCTACCATTCTTAGCATTGATTTCTGGTATACTTGCGATTTTAAAAGAAACTAACTCGAATGTTTTTCTATCTCGATATAAATAGTCAATATCTTTAGCTAATTCTTCAGTTGCTTTTATATTATCAAGTATCTCTATATTACTTCTTTCATAATGCTTATTTTTTACTATTTCTACATATCCGACTATTTCATCAGAGGAAGTAGTAGAAAAATTTCTTTTCCCAACTTCTCTAACAAATACATAATTAACACCCGTTTTAAAACGATAGGTCACATCATAATTAGGATTCTCATGAGTTAGACTTGCAATAATTTTATTATAATAAGCTAAGTCATCTTTATGAATATTTTGTTCATATTCATCTCTAGAAATACTATTACTTTGTAATACTAGTTTTGATACAAAAGCGTCATTTCCCCAAATGTAATTTTCATCAATATTATAAAAGAAAATACCTTCTTCAGTTATTTCTAGATGTGAAACAAATCTTGCTTTTATTGCTTCTAATTCTGAATGTTTTTCTAATAATTCTTTTTCAACACTCATCAAACTATCTTCACTATACTTATCACCAATCATTAAATGACCACTATATTTTGATGCAGTAAATATTGAGATATCAACCAAATTAAGAACTACGAGTTTGTTACTTTCATTTCCTAAAACAAATTCCCTTTTTTCCTTTGCGCCCTCTTTTGTACGGGACGCATACTGCTTAAAATACTCTCTTACTTTTTGATTATCCATACTTATATCATTTAGTGTAGCCACTTGAAAAGATTCATCAAGAATATCAAAAAATTTACGCCCAATCATATCTTCTTTTTCTAAACCAAATTCCAAAGCTAATGATGTAGAAACTTCTCTAACTCTTTCTTTTTTATCTAAGAGAATAAATAATTTATCAACTTCTAAAGTCTTAATAAATTCCTTATCCATATTACCTTTAGTAGTTGAAGAATTAATATTAATAAAAAAAGCTACACCAATTAAAGAATAACATCCAATTAAAGAATAATTTAAAGCCTTAACATAATTATCTTTTTCTGCTATATCCTCATAGAATATAACTACCATAGATAAAACAAATATTAATAAGCAAGAAAAACTAATTCTATTTTTATATAATCTTCTATTAACAATGGATTGTTTAACAAAAGTCATAAATAAGAATACGCTTAAAATTAAAGCGCATATAGGATTAATGTATTTCATTATTTTTTCACCAACTCACTAAAATTACTATAATATTTAGCAACAATTGCAATAAGTGTTATAATTAAACTAAATATAAAAACCATAAATTTTTTCTTTGTACAAAATCTAATAATTCTCTCTGTAAATTTTAAATCATATATAAAAGTAAGTGGGTTTGATATTGCTTTTAATACCTTATTTTTCATACAATCACCAACTATCTTAAGAACATATCTAAATATTCTAATATTTTTTCTTTGTCATTTGATTTTATCAACATACCTTCAATAGCTAAACTGATATTACCAGTTTCTTCACTAACAATTATTGTTAATGAATCACTAACTTCACTTATACCTAATCCAGCACGGTGTCTAGATCCTGTTGTTTTATCCAAATCATCTTTTTGAGCAAGAACATAATATGCACCAGCACAACGAATTTTATTCCCTCTAATTATTACCCCACCATCATGCAATGGTGTTAATGGTGTAAATATATTAATTAATAATTCTTTTGAAACTTCTGAATTTAATTGAATAGCTCTTTCAGAATATTGATCAAGGGAAATATGTTTCTCTACTGTAATTAGAGCCCCTATTTTTTTACTAGCTAAAAAGATTACAGCTTCAGCAATAGCATTCTTTGTACCCTGATTACTAGAATCAAATATATCACTTTTTAAATCACCTTTACTATTAGCAGATACTGCTTTCCTGATATCAGGCATCAATATCATTAAAATGATTATCGGCATCACATAGGAAATATAAGAAAATAATTGGGCACTTACTTCCAATTGTAGATGCTTAGAAAATCTTGCTATTCCATATACAATAAGATTTATTATGGCCAAATCAAAAGCCTTTTTATTCTTTAGAATATATTTTAAAACAACATATACTACAATAAATAATAAATAGGCATCTAATATTATTTTAGCCCATAAATGATTATCAAAAAAATTCACTACCACATTCAACATGTAAATCACCAACTTTATAATATATTATAACAAAAAAGTATTACATTTAAAACAAATATTAAAATAAAAAACAAAAGTATAATCACTTTTGTTTTTTTGATTCTTCAATTATGACTAATTAGTTTTATACATAATTTCATTATTTTCAGTATATAAACTAACATTACCTTTTATCTTATCTTTTACCATTTGATATATTACATTATCAACTTGTTTTTTATTAATATCAGAAATATCAAAATCAACCGATAATTCCACATCATGTTTTTTTAATATATCAATATATTTATGATTATAACTTTCTAAATCAATATTCGAATATGTAATTATTTCATCAAATACACGAGTTTCTCCATCATGTTTTTCAAAAAATCCAATATTGTTATTTTTCTCTTTGATTAATTGTGTGATAATAATAACATTTTTTGTATTTACACAATTGCCAACTCGATCATAGAAAAATCCATTTTTTCTTATATCTTCAAATAAAGATTTTATTGAATAAGCACACTTATCTTCATTCTTAATATAAATAATCGAAATTGGATATTTAAGAATATGCTTTGATAGTACACCTTCCTCTTGATATCCAACATATCCCGGAGGAGCTCCTATTAATGACGATATTAAATGACTTTCATTGTAGTTGGACATATCAAGTTCTAATATCATTTCATCAGTTGCACCGAAACCAACCTTTAAATCATTGAGTAATTTTTTATAACCATGATCATTTCCTTGATACCCTATATCTAATAACAATTTAGTATCAATTAAATTATTATTATGAAGGAATATATATTTCTCTATTTCTTTAAAAAATAACTCTCCATTACCCTTCTTATATCCTAGTATATTATCAATTACTTTATCTATGTCATTTATTAAAACTTTTTCTTTATTTTGAATTTTTGAATAAGATAATACCTCATCTAATACATCAATACATTTATCAGGGCGATATTTATTTATTATTCTTCTATTTGAGGCTTCAATTAAATAATTTAAATTTTCATCATTAATCTCTATTTCATGAAAATTAGAATAGCTCTCTCTAATTCCAAATAATACCTTTTTTGTATCCTCTAAGCTTGGTTCTTTGACAAAGACACTTTGAAAACGCCTATTTAGTGCCTTATCTTTTTCAATAGTTTTATGATACTCATTTGGAGTTGTTGCCCCAATAACTTTAAAATCACTTCTAGCTAAAAATGGTTTTAGCATATTTGCCACATCTAGACTATTCTCTGTTGTACCTGCACCTACAATAGTATGGATTTCATCAATAAACAGAATTATATTTTTCTTTTTTGCTATTTCATTTACTACATCATCAAGTCTTTGTTCAAAATCACCACGATATTTAGTTCCAGCTAGCATGGATCCAATATTTAAGGAAACAATTTCTTCCTTCATTTTATTTTTTTCCATATACATAGCCAAACCTTCAACTAATGCAGTCTTTCCTACCCCTGCATTACCTATCAATATCGGATTATTTTTAGATTTTCTTTTTAATATAATCATTAGTCTTTCAATATAATCATCAATATTAATAAATACATCTAGCTCATTGTTCCTAGCCATTTTAGAAATATTTTTTGTAAAATTAAATTCTGTTGTTTCTTTATTGAAATCATATATTTCCTTGACATCCAGCATTAAATCTTCTACATCTAATCCTAAATTTTCTAAAATATCACTTGCGATACACTTTTGATTCATCAAAACTGCCATGAATAAATGTTCATCACTTACTTTAGAATCTAAAGCCAATAATGTAGCTTGCTTAATTATGCTTTCTAATGCATCAGTTACTTCCTTATCGTTTTTTCTGATTATAAATATTTTATCAGTTTCAACCAATAATTCTTCTTTGCTAACATTATACTCACTAAATAAGAATCTACAAAGACTATCCTCGACATTATACATTGCGTACAATAAATACTCTGTACCAATTTTAGTGATATTCTTTTCTTTACTTAATTCTTTTATTTCATTTATTATACCTAATGCTCTATCACTGAAATTCTCAAACATTGGAAAATTCCTCCTTTAGCGTCTATATATTATATGTAGATTTGTTTAATTACATACAATTTTTTACTTCAAAACTATTATTGCTAATTATAATCATAATATACCAAATTATGGTATAATAATGATTGGGTTTATAGGGGTATCTCTAAACACTAAAATATGTATATGATTATTTTCTTAATTTTAGAAGATAATAAAAAAGGTGATTTGATGGAAAAAGCAATAATTGTTGGAGTTCAACATAAAAACAGTCAATATGATTTAAAATACAGCTTAGATGAATTAACAAATCTTGCATTAAGTGATGAAATTATGGTAGTTGATGTAATAACCCAAATTTTAGATAATCCAACACCTAATTTCTATGTTGGAAAAGGAAAAGTTGATGAGATAATTATTTCTATCAATGCAAATGAACCAGATATGGTTATTTTTGATGATGAATTAACTCCTTCTCAGTTAAGAAATCTTGAACAAAAATTAGATATAAAAATAATTGATAGAAGCCTACTTATCCTAGATATATTTGCTAAACGAGCTAAAACAAGAGAGGCTATCTTAGAAATTAAACTCTCACAAAATAAATATTTATTACCACGTCTTTCTTCTATGACAAAAAACTTCTCTCGTCAAGCCGGAACAACAGGAGGGTTTTCTTCCAAAGGACCAGGAGAAAAACAAATAGAACTTGATAGAAGGCAACTAAGTGTAGAAATTTATCGCATTCAAGAAGAATTACTAAAAATCAAACAAATGAAGGATCTTCAAATAAAAAAACGACAAGATAATGAAATACCAGTTGTAGCACTTGTTGGATATACAAATGCTGGTAAAAGTTCTACGATGAATTCAATTATTGAATATACTAATAAAGATGAAGATAAAATGGTACTTGCAGAAGACAAACTATTTGCAACTCTTAATACTCATGCCAGAAAAATATCTTACAACAAGCATGATTTCCTTTTAATTGATACTGTTGGATTTGTTTCAAAATTACCTCACTCTCTTGTTAATTCTTTTAAACAAACACTTGAGGAAATAAGAAATGCTGATCTAATTATCCATGTTGTTGATATCTCAAGTAGATATTTCGAGACCCAGTTTAATGTGACTAATGATGTCTTACATAACCTTGGATGTAATAATATAAAAACTCTAGTATTACTAAACAAATATGACAATTATGATGATCAAAATTCTATTATAACTGGCGTAGAAAATCTACCTTTTTCAAACAAAACAAAGCTTAATTTAGATACTTTGATGGAATATATTTATAATTCTACCATTCCACAGATAATAAATATGAATATTCTAATTCCCTATAAAAATGGAAAAGATAGCAATTTCATTGAAGAAAAAGCTATCATTAAATCAAAAGTTTATACTGAAGACGGAATATTATATGATATAGAATTAGATAAAAAATATTACAAAAACTTTAGCGTATATGAAGTAAATAACAATATTAACTAAAATAAAAACCATCAGTTGATGGTTTTTATTTTATTCTTCTTCTTTTGTATATTGATTTTTTAAGTTTGATGTTGCATCATCAATAGGTAATGTAAATGCAATTCCTTGTGCCTCAGTTGTAGCACCAGCATTTTTATATATTGTCGATAATATACCATCAACACAATCATTACTTACAGTAATCATAATCATTTCTTTTTCTGGATTAACACTTATTCCATATAATTTTTCTGCTTCAGGTCTAACACTTCCCATTGCATTAAGAATAGTTCCACCTCTTGCTCCTTCTTTTCTAGCTAATTCCATAACTAAATCAGAATATCCATTGTTAACTATTACAATAACCAAAGATAACTTACTCATTTTTTTGACCTCCTAGATTAGATAAAAATAAATAATTAGATGAACCAATAATACTTTCAAATGGCACCGTAAATGAAATTCCACCATTTTTAATTTTTTCAAAACGATCCTCTAATCTTAAAAGACAATCATTAGCTAGATCTTCACGAATAACACTAAAGATAATATCCTTTTCATTGGTATTCATACCAAGTAATGAAGATAATTCATTTGATGCTGTCCCTTGTCCAAAGCGATACAATTGATAATTAACTTCAAATTCCTCAATTAATTCCATAATTACATCTTTCTTCCCATGAGGAACAATCGTAATCATAAGTTTAAGTTTTTTTACATCTGTGGTTGATTCTTTTTTATTAATTTTATTTGCCATTTCTTAACCACCCTTACATAAATTTTATAATTACTTCATCATCTGATGCAATCATTTGTTTAACTTGTTTTTTAACACGTCGCTTATCTTTAATAATAGCTGCTAATCCGAGTAATTCAATTGTAATAAGTGGAGTCATCGCAACCATCGCAACTAATCCAAATGCATCAGTAAATACGCTTGTTGTACCGTTTAAAATATAGCATGCGCCGACTCCCATTGGTAATATAAAACTTGATGTAAGAGGACCTGATGCAACTCCACCTGAGTCAAATGCAATTGCAGTATATATTTTAGGTACAAAGAATGATAAGCCTAAACAAATTAAATATCCAGGAATTAAATAATACATAATACTAAATCCAAAGATAATTCTAATCATTGATAACGATAGTGATATACCTACTGCAATAGTAAGTGCCATTAGCATTGATTTCTTTTTTACCAATCCTTGAGTAATTTCTTCTACTTGTTGATTCAATACATGAACTGCAGGTTCTGCTAAAACAGTTAATGCACCCATTACAAATCCTACAGGAATTAATAAATATTTTGAATAATCTGCTATTGATGATCCAATTTTATATCCAATCGGCAAGAATCCGGTAGAAGCCGCAGCTAAGAATAACACTAGCCCTACATACGCATATAATAGTCCAATCCCTAATTGAATTAATTTCTTTTTTGATATTTTTAAAAATATAACATTACATACGGCAAAGAAGACTACTATTAACCCTAGCGCTAATCCAACTTCTTTCATGCATGTCCATATATGTTCTAATATTGATACGGCAAAATTACTTCCAATACTATAATCAGGTAACTCATAACTTAGGGTACCTTTCGCAAAAATACCTAAAACTAATACCGCTAAGATTGGTCCTACTGAACATAATGCAATAAGTCCAAAACTAGCATCTTTTTCACTTTTCTTTGATACAACAGATGATATACCGACCCCTAATGCCATAATAAAGGGCACAGTTACAGGTCCTGTTGTAACCCCTCCACTGTCAAAAGACAACGCAAGAAGGTCACCATTCCCAGTTAATATTACCATTATACTAGCTGCGAATAATATCATATAAAAATAAGTAAGGATTGTTGTTAGATTAATTTTAAAAATTATTTTAGCTGCTGCTAAAGATAAAAATATTCCAACTCCTAATCCAATACAAATTATCAAAACCCATGGGTTCATAACAGCACTTACTTGGTTAGCCAATACTGTTAGGTCAGGTTCTGCTACAGTGATTAATAATCCGAATATAAAGGAAACAATTAATAAAATGGATAATTTCCCTTGTTTAGTAAGACCAACACCTATAGCCTTACCCATTGGGGTCATAGCTACGTTAGCTCCTAAATTAAATAATGCCATACCTATTATCAGCATAGCTGCAGTGATGCTAAAGACCATTATTTCTCTTCCGCTTAAATTTAAAAATGGTGTAAAATTAAGTACCATTATTAATAAATATATCGGAATAACAGAAGTAAAGGCTTCTTTAAATGATTCATAAAACTTTTTTAACACATTAATCACCTTTCTATAACAATACAAAAAAATTATAACAAAAAAATGACTAAATTGAAAGGAAAAACAATGTTATATTTTTATTTTTTTTATGGAAGAAAAAAAGTCTTAATTTTACCTGTCTCTTGCCGCAATATTTCATTTTTTTATGTTGAATATTGTTTTTTGCGAATTTTGTTTGTTTATTTAAACTTTTTAAAAAATTTTATTCGTTTTATATATTTTTTTGTTTTGCTATAAAATAATAAGTGTTATACTAGCATTATAAATTTTAATAAAAGGAGAATATTATATGTTTCAAACAGAATATTTAAGTAAAGTATATGAAGAACTTTGCAAAAAAAATGAAGGACAAAAAGAATTCTTACAAGCTGCACAAGAAATATTAGAATCTTTAGAACCAGTTGTAATCAAACGTCCAGAATTAATAAATCAAAAAATAATCGAAAGATTTGTTGAACCTGAAAGATTTGTTCAATTCAGAGTTGCTTGGGTTGATGACAAAGGTGAAGTACAAGTTAATAGAGGATACCGCGTACAATATAACAGTGCAATCGGACCTTACAAAGGTGGAATTAGATTCCATCCAAGTGTAAATCAATCAATAATTAAATTCCTTGGATTAGAACAAACTCTTAAAAACTCTCTTACTTCTCTACCTATGGGTGGTGGTAAAGGTGGAGCTGACTTCGATCCAAAAGGAAAAAGCGATAGAGAAATCATGGCATTCTGCCAAGCTTTCATGACTGAATTATATCGTCATATTGGACCAGACACAGACGTTCCAGCTGGAGACATCGGTGTAGGTGGACGTGAAGTTGCTTATATGTTCGGACAATACAAGAGAATTAAAAATGAATTCGTTGGAGTTTTAACTGGTAAAGGTTTAACTTTCGGTGGATCTCTTGCTCGTACTGAAGCAACGGGATATGGATTATGCTATTTTACTGAAGAAGCTTTAAAAAATATGCGTAATACTTCTTTCCAAGGTAAAACTGTAGTTATATCAGGAAGTGGAAATGTTGCTATTTATGCAAACCAAAAAGCTACTTCATTAGGTGGTAAGGTTGTTGCCATGAGTGATTCAAGTGGATATGTTTATGATGCAAATGGAATCAATCTTGATATTATGAAACAAATTAAAGAAGTTGAACGCGGAAGAATTGTTGAATATACTAAACGTGTTCCAGGATCTATCTTCAAAGAAGGATCTACTAACATTTGGGAAGTAAAATGCGATATTGCTTTACCATGCGCTACCCAAAATGAAATTGATTTAGATTCTGCAAAAAAATTAGTTGCTAATGGCGTTATCGCTGTATGTGAAGGAGCAAATATGCCTTCTACAAATGAAGCTGCTAGATATTTCATCGAAAATGAAGTAATCTATGGGCCTGCTAAAGCTGCTAATGCTGGTGGAGTTGCTACTTCAGGACTTGAAATGAGCCAAAATTCAATGAGATATTCTTGGACATTTGAAGAAGTTGATGCTAAATTAAAAGGAATCATGACTAATATCTTCAAAAATACTTATAGCACTGCAATCAATTACGGAAATAAATGGGATCTATTAAAAGGTGCTAATATTGCCGGATTTGAAAAAGTTTGTGCTGCTATGCTTGCACAAGGTATATTCTAATTAAATAAATATAAAGACGCCAAAAAACCACCAGTCAGACTGGTGGTTTTTTAATATATAAATCATGATCTAATTATTAATATTCATCATTTTCATTAGTTTTAAGTAATGATTCGCTTCTCTTAATACATGATCCCCTAGTAAAGGAAGAATTATTGATTTTATTTTACAATCAAGTATTCCTGCCGTACCCTTTTCCTTATAGTTTCTTAACTGCACTGTTAAATTATAAGATTGGTCATATACTTTCCCATTCTGAATATTTTCATATGCAAGCGCAAAATCATTAGCCATCTTCATTAATTCTTTTTCTGTTGGATCTAATAATCCCCTAATAAATTCAGAATGCTCCATCATTATTCTATTCCAAAACTTTTTAGTATATTGTGGATTTAATGTTTCTATATATTTTCCTTTTAAGAATCCTTCAGTAACTTCTCTATAATATCTAGCTTCATTTAAAATATGTTCAATTAGCAATGGATAATTCGCAGTAAATATATTACAGTTATTAACATCATATAGTAATTTTGTTTTAAAATTAATGATTTCATCTATTAACATAATAGCTTGATTATTTATATCATCCAAATATTTTACTATATTTACCTGACCTATATTATTTTCCATTAATTTAGCTTCACGCATGGTTATACTAGTATCAATTACAATACCACTATAATCCATAGTTTTATTTTCTGCTTTCAAAGTATAATTTGTAAGCATATCTTGAGACATAAAGCCATTTTGACTTATGTTATTTTGACTTACATTTAAAACATTATTTAAAAACCTTTCAAAATTTGTTTTTATTTGGTCAGCATCATTTGCTAAATTTTTATTTTTAGGAGTAAATCCCGCTTCTAAAAATATCGCATGTTCCTTCATTATTCTCCCAAAATATAAATGTGTTTCCAAATTTAAATTAATAATACTTTCATTCAAAATTAATCACCTAACTTAATTATATTCCTAAAAAAGAAAAATATTATAAAAAAGAAAATCCTGTAGGATTTCCTCTAAAAATTATTGAACATATTTTATCTGTACATTTATTCCAGCCATTTCTGTATGCATAATGATTGTCGAACCACTAATTGTAATATAAGTTTCTTCTTCCTTATCATTTTCAATAGGAACTATCTTTTTACCATCTGCTTTGTATTCTATTGCATCTTCCCATTCATCATCTATACACATAGATATAAATTTTCCTTCTACTTTAAGGATACTTCCTTCATAATGACTACTAGCAAAAGATTCAAGTGATTCTTTTAATTCATTAGTTACTCCAAGGCCACTTACCGATGAACTAGAATAATGATACTCTCCATCTTCTGGGAATGCCACGTTACCACATGATACCAATGTAATTAATGCGAATATTATGAATAAAAGTGGACCAAATATTTTTTTATATGTTTTCATTTTATATTTCTCCTTATCTATTAGATACTCTTTTATTTCTCAAGAATGCCTTTCGCGATATGCACTCCACATGCACCAGCCTGGGCAAGCCCCCTTGTTAATCCTGCTCCATCTCCACCTACATATAAACCCTTTATTTTAGTCTCAAAATTATTATTGATTTCTGGTCTAGCTGAATAAAATTTAGCTTCTACTCCATAAAAAAGTGTATGTTCATTAGCAATTCCTGGAGTTACATGATTTAGAGCTTCCACCATTTCTATTATTGATTTCATAGTATTATAAGGCAATACTAAACCCAAATCGCCTGGTACGGCTTCCTTTAAAGATGGTCTAACATAACCTTCTTCTATACGCTTAACTGTTGAACGACGTCCCTTACAGATATCACCATATCTTTGAACAATAATTGAACCACAGCTTAATTGATTGGCTAATCTACTTACTTCTATTGCATAATCATTTGGTTGATTAAAAGGGCTTGAAAATTTATGAGATACTAATAAGGCGAAATTAGTATTATTTGTACCTAAATTTTTACTTGCGTATGCATGACCGTTCGCAAGCATAATTCCACTATGATTTTCAACAACTACATGTCCACTTGGATTAGAACAAAAAGTTCTACATTCTGTACCAACACTAGTTCGGTAAATAAATTTACCTTCATATAGATTCCTATTAATTTCTTCCATAACAACATCATTCGTTTCTACTCTAACCCCAATATCAACTTGATTATTTGTTAATGGAATACTTTGTTTCTTACAAATACCCTCTAACCATTTAGATCCATCTCTACCAACTGCTAATAACACATTATCAGCTTCAATGATTTCACCATTGATTTTTATTCCAACTATTTTATTTTCTTCTACAATAATATCATCTACTTCAGACTTAAATCTCATATCAATTACTTTATTTAAATCTTCATATATTCTTTTCATTATCTCTAAATTGTTTTCGGTACCTAAATGTCTAACATTTGAACGTAATAATTTTAATCCAACCGCTAAACCTCTTCTTTCAATATCTCTAACCGCCTCTGTTGTAGGATCAGTTATTGTTTTAGGAGCACCATATTTTAAATTAATGCTATCTACATATTTTATTAAATCTAATACATACCCAGAATCTAAATAATCAGTTAACCAACCACCAAATTCACTAGTTATATTAAATTTACCATCTGAGAAAGCACCTGCACCACCAAAGCCATTAGTTATTGAACAAGCTGGATTACACCCACTTACTCCTTCTTTATTGATAGGACATTTTTCAAGTTTGTGCATTAATACTGGGCATTTACGACTATAGATATCTAATCCTTTATCAATCAGTAATATTTTTAATTGAGGATTTTTTGAAATAAGTTCATGTGCACAGAATATTCCAGTTGGACCAGCACCCACAATAATACAATCATATTTCATTATTACCACTCCTATCAAGACTATATACCTTTATTATACTACATTTTCTTGAAAATTATCGGAATTAAAGTCGCCTAGATTGACATTTCTATGAAAAAATAATATAACTATAGGGTAAACAAAAAAGTAAAGGATGAAAATATTATGATTTCAACAAATGAATTAAAAAATGGTAACGTAATTGAATATGATGGACAACTATGTCAAATCATTGAATTCCAACATGTCTTACAAAATAAAGTTTCTTACGTTCGTGTAAAAATGAAAAATTTACGTACAGGTACAACTACAGAAACTGCACTTAAGGGTAGTGAATCTAAAGTAAAATTATGCTTTATTGATCGTACTGATATGCAATATTTATATAACTCTGGTGATACATATACTTTTATGGATACTGAGACTTATGAACAAATTGAACTTCCTGAAACTCAAATTAAATGGGAAAAGAATTTCTTATTAGAAGGACAAATGGTTAAAATCGTTTCTTATGAAAGCGAAGTATTAACCGTTAACATCCCTGATAAAGTAGAATTAGTTATTACTGAAACTAGCCCTGCAATTAAAGGTGACGCTACAGGACGTAAAAAAGCAACACTTGAAACTGGTTATGAATTAAACGTTCCTGTTTTCCTTTCTGAAGGAGAAAAAATTGTTGTTTCAACAATTGACGGTACTTACGTTTCAAGAGCATAATTAAAAAAAGGCATATGCCTTTTTTTTATACTTCTCTTCTAGTTGCATTCCCAACGAAATCAGCTACAATGTTAGCCATTTCTTTATCATTTTTAGTTATATACAAATCATTCTCTATTATTACAAATCCTAAATAATCTCCATCAACAAGTATTCTTTTTATATAGCAGTTCTTTTCATTTTTAATTCCATGTGATATTTCTAAATTCATATTAGTATTCATATCATAAGAATCATTCTTTTTTATAAGCGATACAAATGATTCATTAAGTTCTAAATCTACTGGATAATTAGAAATTTTTGAAACAATTATCTTTGTACTATCAGCTACCGCTATTTTCATTTTACTTTCTTTTAAAACAGAATTAATAAATATTTCTAGAGGATTAATAACTTCATCTAATGGTTGATATTTAGCAAGAATAATTTTTTTATCATTAGTAAAGATATCTATTTGATCTCCACAGCTTATTCTAAGATGTCTTCTAATTTCCTTTGGAATAACAATTCTTCCTAGTTCATCAATGCGTCTTACTACGCCAGTTTCTTTCATAATTAACCTCCATTTCAAATGTATTTTAACCATTGAAACGGCAAATTATTCCTATTTTCTACAAATTATCTAGAAACTTTGACAAAATAAGTAAATATTCATTTCCTTTATATTTGGCTTTATCAAAAATAATTTGGATTTGTTTATTTATGTATTTTAAACTTATATCCTTACTTAAATTATTTGCTAATGCGAACATTTTATTTCCATCCATTTGATTACTTTTTTCTTCACTCATAGATAGAATCATAGTATTTTTATTCTTAGTATCTATTTTAATAATATCCATCTTATCGCATAAATTCTTAAATAATTTTTCACACATATAAAAATATAATTCATTATCAAAATCACCAAATCTATCTCTAAGTTCATTAGCAATATTATCTAAATCATTAATGCTATGAAGTAAATCTATCTTTTTATGAATTTCGATTCTTACATCTTCATTACTTATATATTTTTCATTAATATGTCTAGATGTATACACTTCAGATAAAGAAATATCTTTAACTTTCTTTTCTTCTAATTCACCCTTACGATCCTTAATTTCATCCTCAAGAATCTTCATATACATCTCAATTCCAACACTTTCGATAAATCCAGATTGTTCTTCCCCAAGTAAATCTCCAGCCCCACGAATAGCTAAATCTCTCATAGCTATCTTAAATCCACTACCAAGTTCAGTCAATTCCTTAATTGCTTCTAACCTTTTCTCAGCAGTTTCATTTAATTCCTTATTTCTATCATACATCATATAAGCATAAGCAATTTTATCACTTCTACCTACACGACCTCTTATTTGATATAGCTGAGATAAACCTAATTTATCTGCATCATGAATAATAATTGTATTAGTATCTGGAATATCTAATCCAGTTTCTATTATTGTTGTACAAACTAAAACATCATAATCTTTGTCTATAAATTCCGTTAAAGTCTTTTCTAATTTATCCTTGTTCATTTTACCATGACCAATACAAATTCTAGCCTCTGGGACTAATCTTCCGATACCACTAGCAATAATATCAATATCCTCTACTTTATTATACATATAGAAGACTTGACCACCCCTAGCTATCTCTCTAATTATCGCTTCTTTAATAACCGTTTCATTTCTTTCTAAAACATAAGTTTGAACTGGGTATCTATTTTTAGGCGGTGTCTCAATCATTGATAAGTCTTTGACCCCAACAATTGACATTTGAAGAGTTCTTGGAATAGGGGTAGCCGATAAGGTGATTGCATCTACATTAATTTTTAACTCTTTAATCTTTTCCTTATGAGTTACACCAAATCGTTGTTCCTCATCAACGATTAATAATCCTAAATCCTTAAACTTGATTTCATCAGATAACACTCTATGAGTTCCAATAAGGACATCTACTTGCCCAGTTAATACTTTACTAATTATTATTTTTTGATCCTTTGCACTTACAAATCTATTTAATAAAGCAACCTCTAATCCAAACTTCTCCATTCTCTCTTTAAACAAAAGATAATGTTGTCTGGACAAAATAGTCGTTGGAGCAAGAACAACAACCTGCTTACCACTTAAAACCGCTTTAAATGCTGCACGAAGCGCTACTTCAGTCTTACCGTATCCAACATCCCCACAAATTAATCTATCCATAGGCTGGCTTTTTTCCATATCTGCCTTAACATCATTAATAGCCTTCTCTTGGTCAGCCGTTAAATCATACATAAAATCACTTTCAAATAATACCTGTTCCGTACTATCTGGTAAAAATGCAAATCCTTCACTCATTTGTCTTGAAGCATATAATTTAATCAATTTTTCACTAATGTCATGAACTTTATTTCTTACACGTATTTTAGCTTTTGCCCACGCTGAACTACCAAGCTCATTAAGCTTAACTAATCTAGAATCATAAACTGCATATTTTTGAATTAAATTGATTTGTTCTAGAGGAATATATAAAGCTCCACCTTTAGCATATGAAACATGAATATAATCTCTCTTAAGACCATCCATTTCCATCGTTTTTAATCCTAAATATTTTCCAATACCATGGTCGTAATGGACAACATAATCTCCTATTTCTAGCTCATCATATCTACTAATCTTTGTAGCATTTTGATATATTGATTTATATTTTACTTTCTTATGTTCATATTTTATCTCAAAAAGATTTCTTTCATTGATTACAACTAAATCATCATCCAATAATTCAAATGAAGGAAAATAACAATTTTGTAAGATATTAATATTTCCAACTTTAATATTACTAACATCATTTATCAAAGTATAGTACATATAATTCTCTAATAATGTTTCTTTTAGTTTTAACAATCTCGCTTGATTCTTTATTAAGATTATTACCGTTTTTCCTTTATATATTTTATTTAAGTCAGTTAATATCTGTTGTCTATCCGCTTTATATGAAATAACATCATGAGCAAACACTTGAATTCCATCTTTAAAGACATTTTTTAAACCTTCCGTCACTACATCATATAATCTAATAAACTTATTATATTCTAGGAAATAATCCATCTTAAGCAAATTATATCCACCCAAATTAGAACAATAGTTTTCTAAGTCCATAATCATTCTATCATTAACTTCTTCTATCTTTCCATAATCAATAAAATACACTTTTTTATTGTCTATAAAATCAAAAATAGTTTTTTTATTATCGGTAAAAAAAGAAATATATCGCATTAATAAATCTGTATTTTCTCTATTTATTAAGTTTATTTTATCATATTCAATCTTTTCTAGTTCTGATGCAAATATTTTATTGTCTTCAATAAAAGAATTTATCTTTGAAATAGCTTCATTAACTTCAATATCACTATAAAGGAGTTCAGTAACTGGAATTATTCTTATCTTATCTATTTTATCAATTGATTTTTGAGTTTCTCCATCAAAAACCTTAATATTATCTATTTCATCACCGAAAAAATCTAGTCTCACTGGATTTATACTATTCATAGGGAATATATCAACAATACTACCTCTTCTAGAGAATTCTCCAGTTTTAGTTGTTGTATAAACATTCTTATATCCTATTTGAACTAAATTTCTAATAAGTTCATTAATATCAAGCATGTCGCCTATTTTTATCTCAAATATATTTTCTTTCCACTTATTAGTATCAAATTGATAACGTATTGCACCATTATAATGAGTAATAACAATTCTCTTCTCATTATCTAGTAACGATACAATAGTATTAATTCTTTCGTATTTAAAATCTCCTGTTGCCATCAACATTTCAGCGGTAATAAGTTCATCAGCTGGATAAAATAATACTAATTTTTCATCTATTACTTCAATTAACTCATCATAATATTTTTGAGCAGAATATAAATTTGGTAAAACAACAAAAAGACTTTTTTCATTTTCTAAAAAGTCTGTAGCTAGTAAAGCTATATTAAAGTTATCCGTTGTGTTTTTAATTACAGTATGTTTACCCTCTAATATTTGCTTAATTTTTTTATTATTTTTTATATAGGTAGTTAACAAAAAAATCAACTCCTTACTTGATTTATTATATAATAATTCATATGAACTTTCAAATTAATTATATTCAAAAAATGAGTGATGTATTTTATTACACCACTCGTTTTATTAAATTAATCGTTTAATTCATTGATTCTAGTATAGTATTCTAAATAATTATTTGTATCATTAAATGTCTTTCCTTTAAAAGATTGATCAACATATCTAATCTTTTCGATTAGAATTTCACCTTTTCTTTCCAAATAATTCTTATAATCCTTTACTGTAGCATATTTCTTATTGTTATTTTCATCAACAAGCGATGTAATAATCGGGTTTATATATGAGAAATTATTTATATTATAGAAATATGAGTATTCATCTAAGAAATATCCATATCCTCTAGAATAAACTAGACTAGTTTCTTCAGTAAATACACTATGTCCATAATAGAAATTAGAATAATAATTAATACCCAATAATCCAAGCAATGTTGGAACAATATCACATGAACTAGAGAATTTATTACTAATTCTCTCGGCACCTGAATCTTCTACAGCACTCACAAGCTTTTGATCATATATCATGCATGGTACACGATATAAATCCATATAATTTATATCATCTTCTAAGCATTGTTTAGGTGAATTAATATTTTTTACATAATTAGATAAACCTTGATAGTAACCTTGATGATCTCCAAATACAACAATAGTTGTATTTTCTAACAATCCCTTGTTTTCTAAATCATCAAATATTACCCCCATCATTTTATCAGTTTCTAGTGCAGCAGCAATATATGAATAAAATATTTTTTCTTTCTTATCAGTTGTATTGATATCCATTCCATATTGATACATAATTTCGTATTTATCTTGTAAATTTTTACGATCACTATACATACCATGGGTAGTTATTGTTGTGATATATGTATAAAAACTTGAGCCATCATTAGGGAACATTAAATCTTTACAATATTCAACCATTTCACTATCTAGATTTCTTACTCCCTCAGCACCATAATCTCTCATACCAAATTCAACCATATTTTCAGTTGTATAACATTCATCAAATCCTAATCCTATTATTGATTTATTACGATTATAGAATGTTGCATATCCGTCATGGAAATAATTTGCTTGGAAATCTTCACCATATGTATTTCTCATCATATTTGGCATAGTTTGTGGCAATGCATTATCATAATAATCATAATTAATATATGAATTAATAGGATATGCACCTACGATACTATAATTTTCAGATATATCTGTTTTTTCTCTTGCATGATAATTATTTAACACATATGATTCATCATATAATCGTGTTAAATTAGGGAATAAAGCCGCAGTTTCTGCATCAGTTAAAGCTAATCCATTAGGGAACTTTTCTGAATCAGAAATAAACGAGAACCATTCAAATGTTTCACCTAATATTGTTATTACATTATTTCCTTCTGAAACCCCAAAATAATCAGGTGTCACAGACTCTTCATCATATAAAAACGATAATATTGTTTCATTAGATAATTGGGCATTATTATAAAAAACTGTACCACCATAAAGTTCATTAATGAAATTAGATAAAATTCCATATTGATTATATTTTGATGTATCTTCTGATTTTAATAAGTCCATATATACATCGACATCTTTACCATGAATTGATGAAGCTGTCAAAAAATTCAATCCTAAAAATAACACAATCAAAAAGCTAGCTGTAAAATTTTTCACTAATTTTGTTTTATTAGTCTCTTTTTCAGCTCTAAGATGCTTAGCTATACGTAATCCGAACACTATAAATGCACTTAATCCAACCATTAGGAAGAAGAAAAACCAGAAATTAATTGGAATGCTTTCCAATATTCCCATTGCGTCGTTTCGAAGCGAGAACATTGAATAATCAAACCATTGACCTGCCATTTCAAATAGCACAATAAATAGCACATTAACTACACCTTGGACTATTAAAAGTATTGCTGAAACATAAACTCGAGTTTTTTGGTTTCTTATTAAAACTAAAATTGATACCATTATTCCTAAAAATGTTAAGAAATATCTCGGATCTTTAATATAAAATTTTCCATCAGTTAAAAGACTTCCCAATAATTCTATTAGGATAGCAAATACTGCGTATGCAATAACTAGACAATATTTATATGAATATTTTTTTAAGTTTTTCATTTTTACCCTCCTAAAATAGATAAATCAATAGCATAGCTATATATGATTTCTTCTTTGATCGATTACATAACAAATATATAAATCCATATAAAGAATTTAATAAAAAATACAAGAATGCTAAAGTATTAAAACCAATAATCCAAGCGTATGTACCATAGCATATCATCGTTGCGATTCCACCTAGTGGTAGATAAGTTTTTAATTTTTCATTTTTAATTGGAATTAACATCTCAAGTCCATATTGGAAATTTTCTATCATGTTAATCACAAATACTAATACTACTCCACAATAAATCAATTTAGAAAGCAATACTATTAAATCATAACCAATGAAACTTTCACCTAAATCATAAAGTATTTTAATTTCAAATCCAATTATTGCACTAATGAAAAAAATAGTTGCTAAAGTTAATCCATATATCAGCGCTAATCTTTTCATTGATAATTCTTTTTGTTCACTTTTCTCATATTTAAGATGCATTACCTTATATGTGACTAATTTTATTATAATTAGAAATATAACTAGGAAAAGAGCTGATATTAAGTTAAACAAAAAGGTATTATATTTTCCATATTTAATTTTTTCGTAAATTGGTTCAAATAAAATAGCCAAATTACTAGCGATTATACCTATGAAATATAAAAAAGACATAAGTATATATTTGGATGAATCCTTTTTCATACTTTCACTCCTAAAATAAAAAAATCAACAATGACGTCAGATAAGTCTTTGAAAAGGATCTTTCTGCTAATAAATATACTATTCCATAAATACTAATTAAAATAAAATATATTACTGTTAAAGTCGATAAATCCATTACTATTTGATATATGCCATAAGTCAACATAGTAGCAATTCCACCAACAGGGAAATATGAATTTAAAATAGGATTCTTAAATTTAAATATTCCTTCTAATCCGTATTGAAAATTTTCTATCATTAATACTACAAATAATAATAGAATACTAAAATATATTAATTTTACTGCATGAATTATTAATTGGAATCCCGTGAAATTTTCACCTAAATCATAAAATGGTTTAACGTTCCAACCTATTATCGCACTTATAATGAGTATTATCACAATAGATGAAAGATAAATGGTCATTACATTACGAATCGGCAACATATCATTATTTTTATCATATGATACATTTGTTTTTTTGACTACAACTGTCTTAAATATTATGTATAAAATAATTAGGACGACTGAAGATATTCCATAATAGAAAATAGGATCAGCTTGCCCATAGTACACCTTTGTGTATAAGGGCTTAAATAACAGTGCAACATTCGCAAATATTATGCAAAGAAATGATGCAAAAGCGAGTATGACATACTTGACTTTTATAGTTGCTAACACAGAATAACCCTCCTATTATTTTCAATTAATTATAACACCGTGGCTTTTTGATGTCAATAATTCCCTATTTTATCAGCATAAAATTAGGAAAAATATCCCATATGTGCATATGGGATAAAACTTATATATTTAAATGTGATGCAATTTTTGTATAATCTTCTTCATTAATAAAAGAATTTATCGATTTAACTACTTTTTCTATTGCATGATTTATATCTACACGTTCACCTTCGGTAAATTTACCAAGTACATAATCAACAACCGGAATAATTGGACTTTTATCAATCCCAATTTTTATCCTTTTATAGTCCTGAGACTTTAGATGATTATTAATACTTTTAAGACCATTATGTCCACCGGCACTACCATTCAAACGAAATCTAACCTTACCACATGGTAAATCAAGATCATCGTTTATTACAATTATGTCCTCAATATCAATTGAATAATATCTAGCTACAGCAGACACTGCTTCACCACTAAGATTCATATAAGTCATTGGCTTTAATAAGATAGCTTTCTTGCCCATGTTATTAACTTGTGCAATCATACCCTTCATTGACTTATCTAATTTGAAATCAACATTATACCCTTTTGCAACTTCATCAATAGCCATAAAACCTACATTATGTCTAGTACTTGCATATTCATTACCAGGATTACCGAGTCCAACAACAAGTTTCATTATAACAATTCTCTTTTACTCTTATCGTAAGAATATGTAAATAATCCACTTAACGGCTCATCACTTAATATTCTTAAAATACCATGTCCTAGAAGAGACCCTACTGATAATATTTTTATTTTATCAATACGTTTTTCTGCAGGGATATCAATAGTATTAGTAATAATTAATTCTTTAATCTCAGAATTTTTAATTCTTTCAATTGCAGGTCCTGATAAAACACCATGTGTACATGCAGCATAAACTTCAGTTGCACCAGCTTCTAATAATGCAGCCGCTCCAATAGTTAAAGTACCTGCAGTATCAACCATATCATCAACAAGAACACAAGCTTTACCTTTTACATCACCGATAATATTCATAACTTCGGCTTTATTAGGCTCAGGGCGTCTCTTATCAATAATTGCAATCGGAGCTTCTAGAACTTGAGCAAACGCTCTAGCTCTCGTCACACCACCATGATCAGGAGATACAATACATAAATTATTTAATTTCAAGTCAGAAATATAGTTAACTAAAGTAGGTAATCCCATAAAATTATCAACTGGGATATTAAAGAACCCTTGAATTTGAGCAGCATGTAAATCCATGATTATCATTCTGTTTGTTCCAGCTACTTGTAATAAGTCAGCAACTAGTCTTGCTGTAATTGCTTGACGACTTCTAGCTTTACGGTCTTGTCTTCCATATCCATAATATGGAACAACTAAATTAATCGTTTTTGCAGAAGCTCTCTTTAAAGCATCAACCATGATTAATAATTCCATTAAATTGTCATTTGTTGGAGCACTTGTTGGTTGAACAACAAATACATGATGACCACGAACTGTTTCATTAATATTAATATTGATTTCACCATCAGCAAATCTTAATACATCACAGCTTGATAATGGTATACCAATTGAATCAGCAATTTCTTGTGCTAATTGTTTGTTTGCTGACAAAGTAAATAACTTAATTTTTTTTCCTAATAATACTGACATAACTATTTTCTCCTATACATCTTATTATATTTAACATTATATCAAACTTATACAAATAATCCAAGATAGTAAAAACGCTATTATTTACATTTTTTTTACTTTCTCAAATAAAAAAATCTCATAGCTATTTGCTACAAGATATTTTATCACTAAATTATAGAAGTAAAAACCAACAATTATCTTCCAGATTATCTACCTTAAAAATGACAATCCTTAAATTTAGTTAAAACTGATTTGAATATTGGTTTTATAGAAGGCGTTATCTTTTACATTTACTCCATATGGAACAACCACATTAGTACATTTAAAAGTCCCCGCAAACGCACCTTCTTCAATATTCTCTATTGTTTCTAGAAATGTTATCGTTTCTTTCGCATTTGGATATGCAATCAAATCTCTACCATCTTTGGTATAGATTGCCCCCGCAATTGAAACATATTCCTTATGCATGCTGTTTATGTTTATTTCAGATATATTATCATTACATCCAATAATGTTGTTTATCTTTGCAAATTTATCATAATTTAATACAGTCCTATCAGGACTATAATATATTAGATTTCCATTATAATATAACATATCATCTACTAATTTGTAGTTCGCAAGAACATTTGTAGAAGATTCATCTTTATATACTATTTTTTCTAAATTACAATAAGCAAATGGACTTTCAAATGCTTTATTATCTGCATTTTCATATTCCATAGCTCTTACATCAACATTCTTTAAACTACTACATTTCCTAAAAACACCATCGGCCAAATATACACACCCTATACCCACATCGATATTCATAACTATATTTGCTAGTTTTGTGCAATTATTAAATGACCTTACCCCCGTATAAGTCACCTCATAAAAACCAACTTCCTTTAAATTGGTGCAGTTTTCAAATGCCCTTTCACCAATTATCGTTCTTCCTAGAAAATATACTTTCTCGATACTTTCATTCCCTGAAAACATTTCATTGGGAATAATAATACAATTAACATTTCTTACTCTACTAGGTATAGATAATACCTTAGAGTTATAATTTTGACCAACCTTTAAAACCGCAAATAATGATTGATTCTTAAAAGAACTGCTAATTACATATTCATTCTCATTAAGTATGCTTTCCCTACTTTTAATTTCATAAAAAAGATTGCCATCCCTTGCAGTATCCCCCGGTTTATACTCCAAACCTTTTCTAACCGCAAGAAATGTAAATATACTTCCAAGAACTATCGTTAATACAACACCTATCCTAAGAAAATTTTTCCACCTTATTCGTCTCATAATAAATTACCTATTTTACTTTAATTTTTCTCTTTATAATAATATAATAATTTATTATAAACCCCACCGCTGAAGAGATAAAAAGAACTGTCCCTGTAATTATATAAATTGTAATACCCGTTTTAATCTTTAGCTGATGACTAACTGTATCAACTTCTTTTCCAGCCCAACTTACCCCAAAATTGTAACTTTCAAAAATAAACAATAACCCCACCGCTAATAAAGCTAAATATACAATGTTTGATATTATATATAAATACTTAAATTCTCTTTTCATAAATACCTCTTCATATTACTACAACTACTTTACTATTTTATTATAGCAAAATAAATTCAATTGGAACACTTATCATTGTAGTTCCATAATAAGTATCGTAGAAGAATCCATCTTTGTAGACTTCTACCATATATCTTTCGTACGTTAGATAACTAACAAATGGTGTCCCCATTTCAAAGTCAAAGAAAGCCCATCCCATATATACAGGCAATACATAGTCTTTGTTATATCCAATTTTTTTGAATTGATTATTATCTAATTTTGAAGTGAAATTACCGGCATCTGCGACAACTAGTGGATAATTGTAGTTTTTTGAATAGTAAAAAGGGTTTGAATCAACTTCGATATAATCAATAGGTATTGTCATGTCTGACATTCTTGCTATTGTTTCATCTTTTATATAATAGTAAGTTGAAAATATACTAAATAATGACGCTGACATTGTAGGTTCATCAGTTGTTTCTAAAGCTAATTCTTGTTCAATATAGTTTTTTACATAAAGTTCGTCTTGATTAAGATTAACTATAACAGCCTGATTAATTGTATTTATGTCTCGTCCTTCAATATTCCTTGATTCTATCAAATTAGCAATTTCATTTTTATCAGTTATAACTGAAGTTACAGTGTTATTGTTATATACGATTTCTATCGTAGTTAACAATTCCTCTTCACTGGCATTACTAATAGTCGCAAAAGCTGTTAGCGATGCCAAAAAAATTAATACAAATATTTTCTTCATTTATCCCCTTTCTGCTAAAAAGCAAATGCCCTACTTTTGCGCCTCTTTTTTTCCCGGTTTCTTTTTGTTATCTTTCTTCTCCTTCGTTGGTTTAGATGTATCTATGGGCACAATGGTTGATAAGAACAAAGAGCCTACTCCGACGAAAAATATCATCTTAATAGCATAATATCTATCAGATATTAAATAAGCAATAAAACCACTATACATTTTACCGTTTATATATCTTCTATATGGGAAAATTATACTAAATGCAAATGATAACGCCACGAGAACAATTCCAGCGAGAAACAGTATTTTGTGAGCCACAAAAATGTTATCTTTGATTCGTTGCTTTTTATATATCGAATATATAGAATCCGAATAAAAATATTCAACTCCAACCTCAAAAATAATTGATAAATTTATTAATTTGGCTGAATCTGGTTCTGTTACATTAAGCTCCCATTTTGAAACTGATTGCCTTGTAACACCTAATAATTCAGCCAAATCACTTTGACTCATTTTTCTTGCTCTACGAGCTTCACCAATCTTATCTCCAATCGCCATAATTACACCTCAAGTCGAATTTTATATAATTTAAACCCAAAAGTCGAGAACGCAAAAGTTGCATTTACATTTTTTACCAATTTTTCAAGTTAATTTAGCACTATTTTAAGTTGGTTATGTCATAATAACACTTTTTTTCTATTTTTTCTACTATTTTCTCAAAATTAGACTTTTCTCCTAAAATGAAAAGTGTAGGGCCACTCCCACTTAATTTTACATCATATCCGAGATCAATAATTCCCTTTTTCAAATCCAATAATTCACTAGAAATCATCATTGCTGGAGTCTCTAAATCATTAAATATGTTATCATTAAGTTTATCTATATCATCTTGCTCTAGCGCTTCTAATATACTCTTTATTTTATTATCGTTATTCGCTTTCACATACTTATAATTTGAATATACTTCCTTAGTTGATAACCCAAAACTTGGTTTAATTATCATACAATCATACTTTTTATAATCTATATCTATTAAATTAACAATTTCACCGCGACCTGTACATAAAGCTAGTTTTTGGTAAATACAATAAGGCATATCACTACCCAATTTAGCTGACAATTTAGAAAGCTCGTCCAAACTTATATTAAGATTATATAATCTATTTAGTCCCCTAAGACAAGCTGAGGCATCAGAACTGCCTCCAGCTAATCCAGCCGCAATAGGAATTTTCTTTTTTAAAGTTATTTTTGCTTTGCCTTCTATTTTATATGTATCAAAAAAAATATTCGCTGCCTTAATAATAAAATTATCTTCTATATCCATATCACTTATTAATAATAATTCATCGGATTTTTCAAAGGTTAACTCGTCATATAAGTTAATTGGAATCATTAAATTAGAAACTTCATGATATCCATCTTCTCTTTTTTCTTTAACCTCTAAAGCGAGATTAATTTTCGCATATGCTTTTTCTACTATCATTGAAGTAACCTCATCTTTCCAAATGATTCAACACCGCTTATTCCATCACCCTTAGTTGATGAGTGAACAAATATTTCATTAATTGATATTATTTCTGTTAATGATGTCGTTGCGCTTTTTATTCCAACTATTGCTGGCTCATAAACATCAATATTAATTCGTTTAGGACTACTTGCAAAATTAGCTCCACTAGCAATTAATGCTTCAAAATTGCTTTGACAGGCTCCAGCAAAAATAAAAATATGATCTCGGCTATAAAATTTTCTTATAACTTTTATAGCTTTAATAAAGTTATCAGTATTTTTATAATTACTAATTACATTTATACCTTTTCTATTATAGGAATCATGTCCAGTTAAAATAACAATATCTGGATTAACTTCATAAATTAAATCTAGTACATTTTTTGCCATTTCTTTTTCTTCCATACATGCTCCATGAGCATATATCCCTAAATCCTTATATAGCTGTAAACACTTCTTCAAATATTTAGGATCGCTATCTAAATGGAGTATTTTACCAGTAATATGCTTAGCACTGCTTTTATTAGCCTCTATTACTTGTTTAAAATAGTCATTTTCAACCCCTTCTAATCTAAGTAGTTCTTCATGTTCTATTTCTTCAAGATCTCCTATAAAGGCAGTCGCAATTAATCTTGTATATATACCTTCTAATATTGCAATATTACCAATTATATTTCTTATTCTAAATATAATATCTTTATTATAGCTAATTCTTCCAACCACGCTACCTATTCGCATGCTATCACCTTTTACTATAATATGATTCTTTTTTTATTTTGATAATAAATTACTTAGTCTTACGAAATCTAGTACACTTAAAGCTTCACTTCTAATACTTAAGTCTAATTTTAATTCATTTAATACCTCTATAACCTTATTTTTATTTATTCCAGCATTAGTTAAATTGTTAACTAGGGTCTTTCTTCTTTGAGCAAATGAATTCCTAATTAATTTAAAAAAGAATTCTTCATCATTAGCTTTTTCTTCTATTTCGTTATATAAATCAAGTCTTATAACAGCACTATCAACTCCTGGTTTAGGAATAAAGACATTACTTGATATAGTCATTACTTTAGTTGCTTTAGCACGATATTGAATAGCTATACTAAGAGCATTATAATCTTTAACATCTGGTTTAGAACAAATTCTATCAGCTACCTCTAATTGCATCATCATTACATATCGTCTAATACTTGTTGTTTGTTCCAACAAACTAAGAATTATTGGAGTTGTTATATAATAAGGAAGATTTGCAATCAAATATACTTTTTTACTATCAGGAAAATATTTCTTTATATCTTCTACAACATTTGATTTTAAAATATCCTGATTTAATATATTAATATTGTTAAAATCGTTTAAATTATTATTTAAGATAGGAATTAAGTCACTATCAATCTCATAACATAATACTCTTTTAGCACGTGATGCAATGATTTCAGTTAAAGAACCAAGTCCTGGCCCTATTTCAATAACATCCGTTTCATTATCAATTTCTGCGTTATCTACAATATTATTTAAGATATTTTGGTCGATTAAAAAGTTTTGACCAAATTTTTTCTTGATAAAAAAATTATTATTTTCAAGTATTTTCTTTGTATTTTCAGTTGAACCAATTTTTTTATTCATTATACTCACCAACTATTTTTTTCAATTCTTCTATAGATATATCAAACATATTTATTCTCTTTAAAAATGTTTTGACATTAGGACGACCAATCGTAAGCCTGTCTGATACAAAAGCTCTTAAACTTTGATTACCAACCAAATTTAAATTATATAAATCTGACATCACTATATCAGGATTCTTTTTTTCTTTAATTGTTAAACATGAATCAAGTGCCTCTTTTACATCACTTGCCTTAGCATGCTCAACTCCAACCTTTTTCTTATTATTGCTAATACATAAGCTTTTCTTAATAAAAACATGTTTTGCATTAGGTACTACTTCAACTATCTTTTGACGTATCTTTTCACCTGGGAAATCAGGATCTAATAAACATACAATCTCATTATCTTTACTATATTCTTTTATCATTTGTAAGGTTTCACTACTAACTTCAGTTCCGTTAGTAACTACCACCACAGCTTCAGGATAAACCTCATGAACTTTTATCATATCATGAGTTCCTTCCACTACAATTACCTGTTTATACATTATATTCACCTAATTTACCATAGAATATACGATCAACCTTTTTCTTAGCACTTTCAATCATTCCTTTTATGATTGGAGAATAATCTTCAAGTGAAACAATAGTGCTATCTGGTAATATTATCTTTATATCATTAATTTGAGACATATCTTCATCAATATGAACATAAGCACCTTGTATTAATGATGCTTCATAATAATAATATTCCTTTAATATTGGATCACTAGTATATTCTTTTTTTATTTCTTCTATTTTCTTTTTATCCGTTTCTAACTGATAATCAATACATTCAAATAATTTTCTATTTAAAAATGAATTACATAAATTGTATAAAACCTTATCTTTACTATGAGATAATTGTTTAATAAATCCATTTACATATGCATCATCTAACTCAAGATAAGATTTTAAACTTTCAGTCTTCATAACATTAACAAACTCTTCAATATTTGCATCTACTGTTATATTAGCATTAACCAAATCTCTTATTCTCTTATAAATACTTTGTAAAACTAATTCATATGATCTAGCGACAGAATGATAATAAACTTGCCAATACATATGATATCTATTCATTAAATATGATTCTATTGCTGGAGAACCACTTGCACGGTATACTACCTTATTCTCTACTATTTTCATACTTCTAAGAATTCTATTAGTATCAATAGTTCCATATAAAGCCCCAGTAAAATATGAATCCCTTTGTAGGTAGTCCATTCTATCCACATCTAATTGTGAAGATGTTAGTGTCTCTATTAATGGAAACTTACCGCCATGTGCTATTACATTCGCTACATCCTTAGCTAAGTTTTCATTAACGCTTAATATTTTATTTATTTCAGTATCACCTAAAATAATATTAACTCCCATTTGCTCGTGTGAAACACTTAAAACATGCTCAAAAGCATGTGAATATGGTCCATGACCAATATCATGAAGTAAAGTTGAAATCATAAAAACAAGTTCTTCATATTCAGACATTGCTTCCTTAATTCCTTCAGCTTGTTTTATAACTCTTCTAGACATTTCATATGCACCTAGAGAATGGGAAAAACGACTATGTTCTGCCGTATGAAAAACCATACTTAAACCAGCTAACTGACGAATACGACGTAATCGTTGCATTTCCTTTGTATCAATAAGCTCATCGATTATTTTATATTCTACATTAATATATCCATACAATGGATCTCTAAATACTTTAACTCTTGATAATTTTTCAAACATTTTATCACCACACTACTTTCATTATAACATATTTACCTTTTGTTTCCCTAATACATATATAGAAATTTTCCATTTTTTTACTAAAAAAAGATACACCATAAGATGTATCTCATTAATTATAATATCATAATATCTTCTTCAGAATATAATTCTATTCCATTAGATTTTAATAAATTGGCAGTAATACCCATACCATTTATTTTATTTCCAGAAAAAGTTCCATCATAAATTAAAGTGCTACCACATGAAGGACTACCATTCTTTAATAAAGCTTTAGTACACCCATGTTCCTTACATTTCATTAATGCTTCATTGGCCCCAATAACAAAGTTATTGGTTAAATCTATCCCATCATTAGTGATTACCTTATTATGATTAATCTCACAAGGTTTTCTAGGTACACCTAAATTACCCATTACTTCAGGACAAATCTTTATCAATTCATACTTATTTTCTAAAATATCTAAATTAGATAGTTTATTATTACTTCCATTATACTTACAATTAGTACCACATAAACAAGCACTAATTAATAGTTTTTCTTTCATTAGAATATTTCGTGTAATACAATAGTTTGTAAACGATCTGGACCAACTGAGAATATTGCAACTTTAGTATTGGTTAATTCTTCTACTTTTTTTAAGTAGTTTTGAGCATTCACAGGTAATTCATCAAAACTTCTTACATTAGTAATATCTTCATTCCATCCTGGCATTGTAATATAAACTGGTTCACATTTTTTAAATTTTGGTAACATTCCTGGAACATAATCAATGATTTCTCCATCAACTTTATATCCAGTACAAATTTTAATTTCTTCTACTCCACTCAATACGTCAAATAACATGAATGATAAGTAGTTTACTCCACTTACTCTTGCTGTATGTTTTAAAATAACCGCATCTAACCATCCAATTCTTCTTGGACGTTTAGTAACTGTACCATATTCATGTCCACGTTCACGAATATAATGAGCTAATTCTCCATCTATTTCTGTTGGGAATGGACCTTCTCCTACACGTGTAGTATAAGCCTTACAAATCCCTAAAACATTATTAATATATTTTGGTGCAACACCTGTATTTAATGGTACACTTGCAGCTGTTGGACTTGATGAAGTAACAAACGGATATGTACCATGGTCTAGGCATAGCATTACCCCTTGAGCACCTTCATATAAAATCTTAGAACCATTTTCAATTTCTTTATTTATCAATACTGATGTATCACAAACAAACTTCGCAATCTTTTTACCAATTTCTAAATATTCATTATATAAAGGTTCAAAATCTAATTGTTCTAATCCGTACATTTTAAGTTCCATATTTTTAACCACTAAAGCTTGTGATAATCTTTCTTTAAAGAATTCTTCATCTAATAAATCACCGATTCTAATTCCAATTCTACTAGCTTTATCTGTATAGCATGGACCAATACCTTTTTTAGTAGTACCAATCTTATTATCACCTTTTAATTCTTCACTAGCTCCATCAAGCATAATATGATAAGGCATAACTACACTAGCTCTATCAGAAATAAATAATTGATAATCAACTATTCCACATTTATTTAAATTTTCTAATTCTGTAAGTAATGCCTTAGGATTAATAACCATCCCATTAGCCATTACATTTTTTATATTAGGATTAAAAATTCCAGAAGGAATACTTTGTAAAGCAAATTTTTTACCATCAAAGTTGATTGTATGACCAGCATTATTTCCACCTTGATATCTAACAACTACTCCGGCTTTTTGAGCTAAGAAATCAGTAATTTTTCCTTTTCCTTCGTCTCCCCATTGAGTACCAACGATTACTAAACTATTATTCATATAAACACTCCTAAAATCATTAATTTATGATTCATTATATTATCGCAAAAAACACGACATAAACATTATACTAGAACAAACTAAATTAATCAAGTTTAAACAAAGACTTATTAAGTTTTGATTATTCCAAATTTTAATCATTCTTACTTTTCATTCTAATAGTATGTTGTTTATATTCATACTCAAATCGATTCCTTAAATCAATTAATTCTTCTCTTGTGTATGTCTTGTTAAAAACTATTTTATCTTCACATAGTCTTTGTTCAAATAAAATAAATTTAAATTCAAAAGT
Source organism: Anaeroplasmataceae bacterium (assembly GCA_031553215.1). Classification (GTDB taxonomy): domain Bacteria; phylum Bacillota_I; class Bacilli_A; order Acholeplasmatales; family Anaeroplasmataceae; genus JAVBLW01. The sequence goes on along the minus strand of JAVBLW010000017.1, from coordinate 10,829 downwards.
ATTGTAATCAGTGGGAATATATTCAAATCCAAATTCTGACTCACATGAATCACACAAGATAGTTCTATCATAGTTATCTAATATTTTATCAAGCCAAACAAATATAACACTAAGATCATATTCATAATGTAATTCCATATGATTATATGTTAACTCATGAAATAAATTATCTTTGGTAGAAAACACAATCTTATTATCTATCTTATCAAACAAGTATACATCATAATCCCACCAATCATCACCATCTTCTTTATCTAGACAATTGAAAGTTAATTCTAATAAATACTTATCCGCATCAATTTTAATCATATCAAAAACCTCTCTTAATAATTCGTGTAATATAATAGTCTTTTAATATCTATGTCTTTTCTTTTTATTTTTTGGATATTTTCAATTAGTATTTTTCTTTGTGTATCTGAAATGGTAATAAATGATCTATTAAATTTTTCTATCCAGTATTCGATTGATAACATTGCTAAATCTCTAATAGCCATATCCTTATCATCAAGTGCTAAGATCATATTATTTAGAGAATTCCATTTAGAAACCGAAAATAAGAGTTTTGCACACTTTATTCTTGTAAATTCTTTTTTTGATTTTTTAAAAACTTTTCTTATTTCGTCTTCATAAATTTCTGATTCTTTATTTAAAAACTTTGCTACATCTTTAACAATTCCCACTCTTTTATCATTTAAATATGGAATAAACGTTTGCAAATATTTTTCTTTGTCTAATTTAATTAATGCATTTATAGTAACTCTAACTATCCCGGTATCTTGCTCATCTAAATATCGTTCCAATAGAATACAATCCTCTTTTTTACCTGTTTCACCAAGTCCTGCGATTGCTCTTAAATTATTATCTTTAAGCTTTTCTATATAAAAATCCCTAAATAAAAAACTACCATTTTGCGCAATAATATATCTAGCGAAATTACGAATGCCTGCATTTCTATCTAAAAGAAATTCAATAGGAAAATTATTTTTATGCAACTTATTAATATGAAAGTAATTCATACCCATTATTCTAATTCTTGCATTATTATCTATTAACATCATTTCTACTATATCGGTCTCAATAACATTGCTATAACTAATATACTTAGAATAAATATTCTCTCTAATATAGGGCATTCTTTCTTCCATCAAATACGATTTCAAATCCTCTTTTTTATAATTTTGTTTCAATAATAGTTCAGCACAAAATAATCTAACATATTGTTCCTTCGAATTTAATCCATTACGCAACTCATTGTCAGCGCAATTAAATCTTGAAATAAAATAATCATATTCTTCTTTATAATTATCTCGTTTGCATTTAATTAATTTTTCAATTGCCGGAATTGCGCTTAATAATTCTCCAGCTACTAAATTTTTATACTTTTCTACTAATACTTTCTTTGCAGAATTTCTAACTTCATTTACCCAGTCATTTCTACGAATCAAAATATATTTCAGTGTATTTGGATAATGCACTAATTCTTCCATCGCCTTTTCTCTTAAAAATCCATTAGAATGAAATGATGCAAAGACTAAAACTGCTTTTCTTTCGTCTGGTGACATTTCAGTTGTAAATAAATCCTTAATCCCGATCTTAAACCATCCTGCATTTTCATAATACATGTAATAAGATCCATGCATATACTCAGCAATTCTAAGAAAACCATTAAATGATTTTTCTTCAATTATTTTAAGTAAGAATCTAGATGCTTTCAATTTCGCTATTTTATTATTTTCACTAAAAACACTAAAAATATCTGATAGATGACTTGTTTTACCATCAGAAAAAAGTTTAATGTTTTGATTCAATTTATTACTAAATGGTGTTAATATTGATTTTTTAAAAAACATCTCATCCTCTTCCTTCCAAAACCTAATTCTTATCCATATTAATCTAAATCAATATGTAATTTATATCTTCCACATTGTGTGCATTTAAATAAATGTCCTTCCAAGGATGAATCTTCAACCATATTTATTAACATATCATCTATTTCGGCTACCGTCATAGGCATGTTTTGATAATAAAAGGTTTTAGATAATTCAGTTCTAACTTGCTTATATATTCCTATTTTTAATAAATCACCAATATAAACTTGTCCAATATATGTGCAAGGAGTTTTACAATGAGATAACCATTCTTTCTCTTGCCAAGTAGCAAAAGATGGAGTGCGATACATAATTTCCTCAGTAATGTTTTTATCAGCCGTTCTATTTGCAATTGAACTATATGGTGTAAATACGCCATTGAACTTCTTTGCGGCATCTCCACTTGCAATACAATCTAAACAAAGATTCTTCACATCAATCTCAATATCTTCAGATTCCATCCCTGCAACATAACTATATTCTTTACTTTTCCCACAACACTCACAAAGTACGTTACTTTTAATAACGGATTTAGTCCTCAGTGGATTAACAAAATACTTGAATACTGGGTAACCTTCTGGATAATCGATATCTTTTAATAAATAGGGATTATCATCCTTAAGAACCTTTTCATATAATTCATCAATACTATCCTTTGGTTTTTTAATGTTTTTTTCAGTTGTTGTATTCTTTTTCTTTATATTATCAACAAGCATTATCTCAGGTTCAAAATATAAAAAGGAATCATTCTTTTTATTAAATTCCCATGGAAATAACTTAAGATAAATTACGCTAACTAATTCTTTATTTCTTGCATAACTCAAATTATCAATAAGCATTTTCCTCAACTTATTTTTATCTAAGAATTTATTCCATTTTGAATCATTGAATTTTTCAGGTAATTTCCTTAATAACTTTGTTATCTCTTCAACTTGTTCATTTCTTTCAAGTTCTAACCAAATTGACATTATTGTTGGTCTCTCTTTATATATAGCCGTTTCAAATTGTTTTTTCTCTTCTAAATTGTCATGAAAAAAAGAGTTAATAAAATCAGTTGTTTCTTTATCAACCTTTTTGCACCAAACTATATTACAAGAAGCAAAATCCATTTTAAACTTCTTTGTCGATGTAAATCCCTTTTTCAGTAAAGCGAGATGCCCTATTAAATCACCTTTCTTATGTTTTAAATTTACATCTTTATAATCATATGTTGCATATTGAGGTAGTACATCCACAACTTGCCAATAACCACTGTCATATTGAGTAACCCAATCACCAACTTTTATTTCATCTAATTTCATATATTGCTCCTCGTTAAGTTAGTCCTTCAAAACATTTGCAGTCATTCATAATAAAATACCCTATTTAAACATCCCTAATCCCGGCATTGTATAATAACCCTTTGTTAATTTATCATCGAATCTTATTTCTTTCCATATAAGTTTTTTATCAAAAATATTATCAAAATAATTTTGATAACTACTTTTTGTTGTTTTAATGACTTTTAATAAAACTATTTTTTCTTCCGTTTCTAAGGCACATAAGTAACCATAATTACCCGCCAATTCCAAAATAATTATTTTCTCTAAAATAGGGAAGAATGGTTTAAGAATTTCTAACTCCTCTATGCTTTTACTATATCTAGGAGCTTTGGTGCTTTTTTGTAAAATACTATTCATTTCTTCATCAACAATAATTTCCCATGAATTAGTTATTCTTAAATTTTTGTAAACATCTATAAGTTCATAAAATTTATTTAACGCTTTTTCTTCGCTTGCAACCTCACTTAAAATCATATTACACCATCCAGATGTTGATTCATATTTATTATAATAATTTTTTACAAATTCATGAAAGAACCAAAAAGATAAAGGAAATATATCAGTTTGCTCTTCACATATTTTATTATATTTATACTGTCCATAAAAGAATCCATTTAAAAATTGATTTAGATTTTTTAAATTATTTGTTCCTAAAAATAATCCAGGTCTTGGTTTAATTTCTTCCAACACGTCATACAAATCACTATCTCTTACAACTTTATTCATTATTTCTTCACATTCAGCTAATTGGTTTTTATTTTTATCCATATAAATTTCTCCTATTGCTATATCATGTATTATTGAGGGATTATAGTCCATATATAAATTATATCGTCAACACTGGTTGAAATAAAATAGAATCATTTTCACCATATCTATGAAAATTATTTGATTTTCAGCAATCAACACCAATGACTAAGTTTCATTAAACTAATAATATATATTACCTTTTACATTGCTTAAGTATTTCTTTTAACTCTTTTTTAAACAAAGGATTTCTTAAATCTTTTTTCATATACCATTTATCCGCTTGCCAATACGGATCATTAGAATTTGATGTTATACATTCTCTTAACATTGAAATAGTAAAATTAAATCTAAAACTAACACCATTATTAGTAAAAATTGGGTATAATGGCTCTGTATGATTCATTCTAATATATTCCTTACCTCTTTGAAACATAGTTGTCTTTTTATCTAAAGCAGAGATACTTCTTCCATACATAATTGGATAATCTTCGTCTTCGGATAATGAAGTGTTACCAATTATTTTATATTCATTATAATAAAATACATTATCTGCTATAACTAGTGATGGTAAAGATTTTAGTTTTTCAACATCTTCTACCTTTAAATTTGGATTAGTTGTAATAATATGAAAAACACTCGCAACTAATGCTGTTCCCATTAAGATATCCCAAAAAGGTTTTTTCTCTTTTCTCATTTTATTATAGTCTAACATGATTTTCCCATATCCGTATTCTCTTCTGTTTATCTTGAAACAAAATATATCACCTTCAGAATATTTAATATGTTTCGTTTTATCACTTAAAAATAAATTTATATCTTTTATATCCTCTAATGTAGTTTCCTGTTCCCAGTTTGATGCCCATGTAAGAAAATCATTCATATCTTTAATTACATTATCTTCATGTGCACTATTATAATAATCCTTTTTATTCTCTTGAGAATATAAGGTTATATATCCTTTATAATAGCTTAATACCATTCCCAATTGCATTCTTTTTTCAAGAGTAGATGAAGACAATTTAACATCTTTTCCTGTCGATGTTTTCTTATATAAAACAGTATAATCTTCTGATATTTCTTCATTTAATGTATATTCCATATATTCATCTATACCAACTTTAATACACTTCACAATAGTTGTACCATCGATATATGCATAAGTCTTAATACTATCATGAGGACTTGATTTTATTTCAATTTGTTCCCAATCATCTTTAATCAAAGATAATCCAAAGCATTTTCTTTGATTATTAGTTAATAAATTAGCATTCACTATTCATACCTCTTTCCATTTCAAAACAATATATACTTCATTTGTTTCTATATATTAATACTTCACAGTATTTTTTATTTATAACACCAATACGAATTCACTTGACTTTATTATAACAAAAATACATTAAAAAAACAGCAAAACTATCATTCTGCTGTAAATATATATTTATTAATTTGTTTTTAAAATGGAAGCTAAATCCTTTTTAGGATCACCAATTGGATGCAAGTTAAATTTTTCAATTAATACTTTCAGTACATCGTCAGAGAAAAATGCAGGAATGCTTGGACCGATATAAATGTTTTTAATTCCTAAAGATAATAAGGTTAATAAAATACAAACTGCTTTTTGCTCATACCAACTCAATACTAGCGTTAGTGGTAACTCATTTACTGAACAATTAAAAGCATTTGCTAATGCAAGTGCAACCTCTATTGCACCATATGCATCATTACATTGACCAACATCTAATATTCTTGGAAATGGTCCTATATTCCCAAGTTCCAAATCATTAATTCGATATTTCCCACAGGCTAAGGTTAATATTATTGTATCGTCAGGAGTTTGTTTAGCAAATTCAGTATAATAATTTCTTCCTGTTTTTGAACCATCGCATCCACCAATTAAGAAGAAATGTTTAATTGCACCATTCTTAACTGCATCAATAATAGTTGGAGCATTATCAAGTATCGTTTTACGTCCAAAACCAGTCGTTACTGTTTCACCTTTATTTATTCCAGTTCTCTTAACATCCTCTTTATACCCTTCTAATTCTAAAGCATGCTTGATTATATCAGAAAAATCCTTATACCCTTTCTTATTACTTGAAATATACTTTAGATCTGGATAAGCTACCACTGATGTTGTATACACTCTATCTGCATAACTCTTCTTAGGAGCCATTATACAATTAGTTGTAAATAAAATAGGAGCTGGTATTTTATCAAATTCATTTTGTTGATTTTGCCAAGCGGTACCAAAATTACCCTTTAACTGCTTATGCTTCTTTAATTCGGGATAACCATGCGCAGGTAGCATTTCACCATGTGTATAAACATTAATACCTTTTCCATCAGTTTGCTCCAACAACATCTTTAAATCATGAAGATCATGTCCTGTAACAACTATAAACGGACCTTTTTCAATTGATAATGGTACTTTTGTTGGAATAGGATTTCCATAATTAGAAGTATTTGCTTCATCTAAAATATGCATACATTTAAGATTGATCTCACCAAATTCCATTATTAACGATAACCATTCATCTACTGATTGTTCCTTAACCATCGACGCCATTCCTTTAATAAACCATGAATCAACATCTTTATCTCTTTTTCCTAATATACGTGCATGATGAGCATATGCACCCATACCACGCAATCCGAATAGTAGGGTAGAGCGAAGAGAAATTAGATTTGATTCACCATGGAATAAGTCTTTTTGTTCAATAACCTTTTTACCACCTAATTTCTTTGTTATATCTTTAATTTCATTTGCTAGTTTAAGAATACCTGATTCATCAAAATTAACATTTGTTAAAGTAGTAAATAATCCATCTGCAATCTTTTCAACGGCTAAATCTTTCTCTTTCCCGGTCTTTTCTACTATTGTGGCAAGTGAAATCATTTCACATACCAATTCATCCTGTGCAGATGAAACAATTGGATTCTTACCACATACCCCTGATACTGTACATCCTCCCATTTCATTTCCTTCAGATTTCTTTTTCACTGTCTGTTCACATTGAAAACAAAACATTTTTTCCATAAAATGCCTCCTTTTATTCAATTGTAGTATTTCATTTTTCTCCATATATATACAAGATAGTTTTACGTTCTGACTTTGTAATGCTAATGTGGGTTTATTTAAAACAAAAACTCCGTAGTCTAAACGGAGTCTCATTAATAAATTTTGTAAACCTATATAAAATTCTAATTGTTAGTCATAAATGGGAATATTAAACTACTATTACCCACTTTAGTATCGTTATAAATCTACTCCATGGTTTTTTCTTGTATCCATTGGTTGGGTCGTAGTATGGATCTGGGGCTAGTACAGTAGTAGTTAGTATGTTATATCTATCTAGTTCTAAGTCTACTGGATTATCAGTGCATACTGCATGTAGGTTTAATCCTCCAATAGTGCCCATGCTTCCTATTATTCTTTCGATATCTAGGCTATCAAAGTATTGATATACTTCTGGATCATAGTATCTTGAATTTATATAATACATTCCTGTTTCTAAATCATAGTATTGACTTCTCCATCTTATTGGATTTATTTTGGCAAATGGATCATATTGATTTATTATTTTTTCTTCACAGTTTCCATAGGCATCATAAGTGTATTCTACAACGGGTAATCCATCTTTTATTACCGCTATTACATTTCCTTGTCCATCTTTGGCATATTGATAATTTACTGTATTTCCTACTGTTTTTGGTGCATATCTTACTCCTGTTATTCCTTGCATATCATACAGATATCTTATTTTTAAACCACCAATATCTTCACCTACTAATTTTGATCCATCATAATAGTATGAGGATATTTGGATAATATCTAATTTATCTTTTAATTTTAACTTCATAATAAAAACCCCATAAGCCTTTCCAATTTTATTTGGTCTAGTTGATGGAGTTCACATTATTTGTCTACAGTCTCATTTATTATAGTTCATTTAAATCCAATGATTCAAATATTTCTTTTCTATTAAATTCTAAAATATGTTTTTCATGTTTATAATACAATTCTTTCAAAAAATCTTTGTCTTCTGAGAAAAGATCGAATCCTCTGCAATCATAAAATTGAACTGCAGACCCATTCCTTAAATTGGCAAAAGCCAACTGACACTTTTGATCATCTTCCAAATAATCAGAAATAAATTTATAAAATTTAAATGCCCTTTTTCTCACTAGACAAGCTACAATGTAATAATTTTCATCTGCAGGATCTTCATCTCTGGACGAATATTTTTTTCTTGTTATTTTTTTTAATGAAAATCGTTTAAAATATTTTTTCCCGGCTCGCCAATTGCAATTTGTAGATCCATAAAATATGACAAATAAATTTCCATTTTCATGAAATAGGTCATTGAAAACCGTTTTTATTAATTCAACTTTTTCCGATTCAGGCTTTGATTCGACATCAAATCGGATAGTTTTTCCAAAATTATTAAAATATAGCGGTATCTCAATCCAATTTGTTTCAAAAAGGAATTTTTCTATTCTATCTTTATAATTATAATTTACTTTTTTCATAGTATCACCTTTCCAAAATAATCAAATAATTGTGCTACCTTGCTAGAATGTTTAGCAAACATTTTTATCCCGTCGACATTTAAATCCGAAAGAAGTTGTAATTTACTTCCAGATACTTCTCTGAGCAACTTGAAAGTACTTCCACTCTTGCCAAGTGCTCCACCCCCATGGGTTGTAACATCCCTTGCAATAAATAACCCTTCGTGTGGTCCACTTGCCTGATGATAGGCTTTTATAGTTTTACCATTAGATTTATATTTTACATAATAATCAGCATTTTCAATATGGCAAAAATTATGCACCAATATTCCTTCATTACCAACATAATAAGTATGATAGTCTCTTACTTCAAAATTGTAAGTATCTTCAGGTGTATCTAGTTCTTCTATTTCTACTGATGAAATTGTACCATTTTTATTATTTGATAACAATGTTTTCATTCCAGCTTTTAGATTTTTAGCTGCTACCCATTGACCTTTATACTCACTATTGTTTCTTCCTTCAAAGTTAATTAATTCAGTATCATTATCCGTATTCAAAATATAAAACGGATTTTCTTTTGTACATGTGATTTCTTCATCATTAATATATACATGTAACCAAGAGTCAGTTTTGTTTTTTAAATCAAAATTTTTTACCATTTTGATCATTATAACACTTTATTTATTATAAAATATAACAATTATATTATTATAGTTTATCCGCAACAAAACATGCTTCTGCCAAATTTTATTCATTCTAGTTTTGCATTATAATAATATTAACATCAATAACAAATCAACATTCTATCAATATTGAAAAAAAGAGCAGCTAACTTTTTATAGTCAGCTACTCCAATCTAAACAACAAGTTTAATTATATAGTGTTAGTTATTCCCAAAAATTTTCTAATTTCTTCTGCAAGTGTAAAGATTCTTCTCCACTCAGGCGATTTTTTTATAAAAGATACCGAACGTTCTACTCCTACTTCAAACATTTTTTCACTTAAATTTCTCATTTCTTGGGCTTTTACTTTTATTTCTTCAGTGATATTACCATTATCAAGTAGGATGTCTAATCTGAAATCTGCTAAATCTGTATAAGAAAAATCATATTCTTCATAAATATTGCCTAGCAAATCATCGTCACTCAATCCTAAAATGAAATTACCTACATATTCGAATACTTGCGCAAACATTTCCATAACTACATCAGAATCAAATTCTTTATTATCTATTAAATATTTCTTGTTCATATGTCCTCCTTATTTTATTATTCCATTGAAAATATGATAAATTGTACGTTTTTCATTCAATGGATTATAACCAGTACCGATGAGTTTTAACCTGGTTGCAGTATTTGATTTTTTCAAAATATAATATGCAGTCTCATGTTTTCCACCTGGTGCGTGATATGCTATTTTATTTCCATATTTATCCATGAATCTCCAACCATCTCCTTTTGTCCCATATCCGGTACGTGTAAAATTATCACCTAGAATTTTACCAATTTCATCGCCTGATTTTCCGATTAATTTTTCAGGATTATTATAAATTTCATCAAATGGACAAGCATTATGAACTAATATACCTTCATTACCAACATAATAAGTATGATAATCTTTTACTTCAAAATTATAAGTATCTTCAGGTGTATTTAATTCTTCTATTTCTATTGATGAAATTGTACCATTTTTATTGTTTGATAACAATACTTTCATTTCAGCTTTTAGATTTTTAGCCGCTACCCATTGACCTTTATATTCACTATTATTTCTTCCTTCAAAGTTAACTAGTTCAGTATCATTATCCGTATTCAAAATATAAAATGGGTGTTCTTTTGTACAAGTAATTTCTTCTTCATTAATATATACACGTACCCAAGAGTCAGTTTTATTTGGGATAAGTTGAACTACCTCTTTTAATTGTTTGTCTCCTGTTTCTTCATCATAAGACCAAACTTTGTCTCCAACTTCAATGTCTTCGATAGCTTTGTGACCATGTTCAGTTAATACTAGCGTTCCTGCTATGAAGCAATTACCAGTCTTCCCACATACTTCATTAATTTGTCCTTTTGATTGTTTTCCTAATTGACTTCCTGATTGATTTACAGTTGCCATGGCTGAGGATGCACAGAACATTAATGCTGCTACTATGAATCCATCTAAGAAGCCTGATATGGCATTGTCTATTGCTCCTTTGAAGAAGTTATTACCTTTTACTACTGATATTACTCCTCCTATTAGTACCGACATTATAGCTCCAGATATTCCTCCAGATATAGCTGATGTTAAGAGACCTATTCCAAAGGATTTTGCTGCCGGATCACCAAATACTATTGCTATTATAGCCGTAAATACTATGAAGGCTACTATTACC
>JAVBLW010000009.1:0-14928 GCA_031553215.1 Anaeroplasmataceae bacterium | reverse complement strand
GAAAAGTCAATACTATGACCTAGAAACAGAAATGTATTATATAAATTCTAGGTACTATGACCCAGAAGTATATCAATACTTAGACAGCCTAGACATCGAAAGAATCATAGGAAGCATGGACACAATTGGAGGACTAAACCTGCACGCAGTATGTAGTGATAATCCAATAGACCTAGATATAAACAGATATAACATACTAACTACTAATGAACTATTTCCAGACCCAAACTATGATCCAACCAATGGCTGGAGGAGATTTAAATGGGTATTAAAAGCACTAGTCGTAGCCGCAATAACCATAGTAGCCATAGTGCTAATAACCAATCCAGGAAGCAGCTGCTTTGGAATAGGATTATTAAAAATGGCATTGGAATTTGGAATAATGAATGCCCTCTCTACCTGGGGCATGATAGACACAGGCGAAAAGGGATCATTTAAAAAACATATCGATGAAATAATCTCAAGCTTCTTAGATGGATTCATACAAGGAACAATCATCTATTGTATAGCAACTGCCCTAGGAATAATAAAACCAGGAAACTGCTTCATAGCCGGAACTCTAATATTAACAGAGTTAGGACACAAAGTAATAGAAGATATTGAAATTGGAGACAAAGTATGGGCATATAATGAAGAAACTGGAGAACAAGAATTAAAAGAAGTGGTTCATCTGTTCAGAGCAGAAACTGATACTTGGGTTCACGTTTACATCAAAGATGAGAAAATTACTTGTACAAAAGAGCACCCATTCTATATTCCAGATTTAAAATCTTGGATTAACGCAGGAGATTTAAAAGCAGGTATGAATGTATTGTTATCAACATATAACGATGTACTACCTCTTGATAATTCTATTGAAAGAAATGGTGGTGTAGGGTATAATTATAATACGGCAACCATTAATAAAATAGAAGTAGAGGTAATTGAAACACCAGAAACTACTTATAATTTTGAGGTACGTGATTTCCATACTTATTATGTTGGTGAGAACTCTGTACTTGTTCACAATACTTGTGTAGGAGAATTAATGGACGATACTTCAATTATTAGAGATATTGAAGGAAGTGGAAAATATGGTAGCTATGATATTACGTTTGAATCGGGCACTCATTATATTGGTAAAGGTAGCCAAGGACGTATGTGGTTTTCCGCCGCTGATAAAGCAAATCTTTATGATGATGTAGTAACAGCAGTCAAATGGCGACCAGCAATAAGTGATAAAGCAGCATTTATTCAGGAAGCAGGGTGGATGCAAGCTGCTTCTAACGCCAATATTCCACTATATAATAAAATTGCAAGTCCAGGTTTTGGATATTCGGGAACGACTTGGCTAAGATAGGAGAATTATTAATATGAGTTTTATATCTTGTTTAAGAAATAATATTAAGTCTATTGATGTAAATATATCAGAGAAATATGATGTATTAGAACTGGTGGATTATATCGAAAAGGAAAAAATAGAAGCAATATATATCATCGAAAATTTTGGTGATAAAATAAATGCAAACATTGATTTTCTTAAAAAAATTATTAATAAAAATAATATTAAAGAACTTTATATAATGGTACAATGTATAGATTATTCTATGATATACGAATTAAAAAACCTATGCAAATTGACATTATGTAAACATAATAAAAATGATGAAAAAGTAAATTTATCTTTAATCAAAAATTTGAGAGAATTAAAATTAAATGGCAATTTTATTATTGAAGGTTTAGAGGTTTCTCAGTTGCAAGGTTTAATGGTAAATAAGGCAAACAGTTTTAAGTTTTCATCAAAATGCGAAACTTTAGAAAGACTAGAAGTGATTAGTACTAATACATTTGATCTTGAACAAACTTCATTTTTGCCGAATTTAAATAAATTGATTTTAACTCAACTCAAATTGAGTTCATTAAACGGAATTGAAAATTTGACTAAATTAGAAAATCTAGCAATTAATTTTTGCCCTAAACTTATTGATATATCAAATATTTCAAAATGCTTAAAACTAAAGAAAATTGAATTCGATACGTGCAAAAAAATAGAAAACTTTGAAAGTTTATCTGCGTTAAAAGAAGTAAAAGGTTTAGTACTAGGCAATTGCGGTAGCATATCTTCGTTAAATTTCATAAAAGATATGTCAGGGTTAAAATTCTTGAGTTTTGTTAATACTAACATAATTGATGGAGATTTAACTGAATGCTTGAAATTACAAAATGTTGGAACCAATGATAAAAAGCATTATAATGTTAATTCAAAAAATTTACCTAAAAATAAAGAATATTCTTTTTGGAAATTATAGTTAAGGTGAATTTATGAAGAAGGACTGTGGAAGATATGACTTCTGCGGTCTTTTTTTTCGCTTTAGGAGTGAAATATTCATTGAATTAATTAAGACGAAAGTTGATTTTCAAAAATTAACTTTTTTTTGCAAAAATTTAAAAAATATTTTCACTCGGACACATTGTTAGTCACACCGACAAAATGAACAAAAAACACGCCAACTTGTAAAATCATTAAAGAGTATAGATTTTATGCTTTAAAATCAGACATATCCGGAACCAAAAAGGTGTCAACAGAGTTAGGACATAAAGCTATAGAAGATATTGAAATTGGAGACAAAGTATGGGCATATAATGAAGAAACTGGAGAACAAGAATTAAAAGAAGTAGTCACACTTTTCCGTAATAAAACTGAAGAATGGATTCACGTTCATATTAGTGATGAACATATTACTTGTACAAAAGAACATCCATTCTATATACCTGATTTGAAACAATGGATTAATGCCGGAGACCTAGAATTAGGAATGAATATATTGTTATCAAATGGAAATTATGATAAAATAACATCATTAGAAGTTGAGCATTTAGATACACCTGAGACTACTTATAATTTTGAAGTAAGAGACCTTCACAACTATTATGTTGGGGAATCTAATGTTCTTGTTCATAATAAGTGTATTAATACTAGTGAGACATTTGATACTATTGATGATGCATTGAGTCGTGTTGATGATTTCTTGGGACCAAAACAATATTATTATAAAGATGCTAATGGCATAGTTAATCAAAAAATTCTAGTATCTAAATCTGATCCAACAAGAATTGCAAGATTTGATATTGACCCGACGATACCGCATGTTCAAAAGATGGGACAGCATATAAACTTAGAGCAATATGCAAAACCTTTTGGGTTCCCGGGGCAAAAACCCAAAATAGACATTCACGTATTTTGGAGGACATAAAAATGTTAGATTATAAAAATTTTTTAGAAGAAAATGATTTTAGTGATATGCAAATAAATATAAAACAATCTGATAAGCACATTGAAATATTTGGAGATAAAAAGGGGCTATTATATCTTGCAAGTAGAATAATGGAATTTATTGAAGAAGATAGTGATGATGAATATGCAGAACTAAATTTCGACACAGGTGTTGATTTAACCAATGATTCTTCATCATTATGTGTATTTGTTTCTGAAAATGACGATTTGCCAAAAGAAATTAGTGAAGAAATGTTAAAAAAAGCAGAAGACGCGATTAAGAAAAAAAATTATAAATAATCTTATAAGATATGGAAGAACAAACCCTAAAAAGTTTGTTCTTTTTTGCATTCACAAACAAACTTAAAAATTATTATGAAGTTGTAAAGTATATATGAAGTGGTCTAGCTACTAGTGCGATCTGCTTTTTTGCTATAATTAGATTAAGAAAGGTGAAGTATATGTATATAAAAGAAGTTGATGAAACTTTGTATTATGTAAAAATATAGAGTTTTTTCACGCTAAAACCCCAAACGCTGCTACCTAGTTAATAGGAACCGAATCAGATTAGGAAGTTATTTAAGTCATTGAATTTAGACTAATAAAAGCCTTCTTCACCTTTATAGGTATAGATATGAGTAAAAAAATGGTTCTTTTATTATTGAAGAGATTATATTCGCTACAGGATATATTGGAAATTTTGGTTAATAATAAATACACAATAAGGAGTGCTTATAAAAAATTAAAATGAATGTTTAGATATATTTTATAATCTAATATAATTATTGTTAGGACTTTTAGGTGGTAAAAGGACCTTTATATAATATTTAAAAATAGTACTTGCAATTTCATTTTAAATTTAGTAAAATATAAAAGTATCACATTTAGGGCTATAGCCAAGCGGTAAGGCAACGGACTTTGACTCCGTCACCCGCTGGTTCAAATCCAGCTAGCCCTGCCAGTTTTATTGATGTCACGGGAGTAGGAATCAACGACTCCGTCACCCGTGTAAAAGGGAAGTTAGCGGATTCATGGCCAATGAGGTTTTCGCTAACTTTTTATTATTTATATGCAAATATCGTTTTGTCATTTCGTAGCTAGAATGTCCCATCAATAAACGGACCTCTTCTAAGGTAGCACCATTCTCAAGGAGCATGGTTGCGTATGTATGTCTAAACTTATGAGGACTCAACTTATCAAGGTTGAGTCTTTTTTTAATTCTCGAAATAAAATTATCTATTTGACTAGTTGTAATATGATCGTTAGTTTCTGGATTATAAAAAAGCCACTTTGAATTATTATTTTTCATTTCTGATTCAATTAATTTTTTAGTTGTTGAATCGAAATAAATATATCTTGGGGAGTTGGTCTTTGTGTGCTCTAAATAAATCTGATTAGATTCTAAATTAATATATTCCTTATCAATCATAGTAAGTTCAGTTCTTCTTATACCAGTTGATATTAAAAGAAGTAGAAGTAAGTAGTTTTGTCTCGTACCATTTCTATTTCCATCTTCAAGTACAAGTTTAAGATTATTCATTGAAATTATTTCAATTTCAGGCTTAATCTCTTTGAGCTTATAGTATTTAAAATCCTGATTAATAATTTCCTCTTTATTAAGATAAGCAATCACAGCTTTCAAAGCACCAATTCTTTTGTTGATAGTACAATTAGTAATTTTTAATTTTTGACATCTTAATACGTATGAATTAATTATTTCAGTAGTAATTTTAGAAAAAAATTCGATATTATTTTCTTTCAAATAATCACAAAGTAACCTTAGATGTGATTCATAAAATTTATATGTAGCTTTGGCCTTAGTAATTTTGACGTGTTGCATAAACATTTCACGTCCACGTTCTATTTCTAAATCATTTATATTTGCATATTGATATAAGTTCTTGACGAACTCGTTTAAATTAATATTCATGTGATATAACCTCTTTCTATGTGAATAGTATTGTGATTATATCAAAAATTATTAATGATTAAGATATAAAAGATTGAAATATATCTTTTACTTGCTGAGTAGATATAAATAGGAGAAATTCTTTATTTTGTAGATATCCATTTTGGTGTAGTTTATTGAAATTTTTGGCATAATATGATATGATAAGTTAAATGTCACTTAGGAGAGTTATAAAATGTGTGGTATTGTTGGTCATATAGGAAATGGCGATGCTAGAGATATCGTTATTAAAGGTTTAGAAAAACTTGAATATCGTGGATATGATTCAGCTGGAATAGCTGTTTTAAACCATGCAAAAAATAAATTTGAAATATATAAAAGAGAAGGTAGAATATCAAATTTGAAAGAAATTGTAGATTTTGATTATGAAACCTCTTTTGCTATTGGTCATACAAGATGGGCTACTCATGGTAAACCATGTTATACCAATTCACATCCTCATATGTCAAATTCAACTCGTTTTATAGTAGTTCATAATGGGGTAATTGAAAATTATAAAGAATTAATTGAAAAGTATCTAGGTGGATATAAATTTAATAGTGAAACAGATACCGAAGTTATTGTTAATTTAATTGATTACTTTAGTAAAAGTTTATCAGTAGAAGAGGCAATTAGAAAAACCTTAATTTCTGTAGAAGGATCTTATGCATTATTAATTATTGATACTGAGAATAAAGACAAAATTTATATTGCTAAAAATAAGACTCCGCTATTGTTAGGTCAAGGAAAAGATGGTGTAACAATAGCATCAGATACAATGGCTTTAGTCGGATATTGTGAGTCGTATATTATTTTAGAAGACAAGACATTTGGTATTGTAAAAAAAGATAAAATATCATTACTGGATTATTTAGGGATGCCAATATATTATAAGACCAAACCTTTATCTATGAAGACTGAAGATATTTCTAAAAATAATTATCCACATTTCATGTTAAAAGAAATAGATGAACAGCCTGGTATTATAAGAAGAATTATTCAAAATTATTTCAATATTGAGAATGAAATAATTATAAATGATAAGATAGTAGAAGATATCATTAATTCAGAAAAAATATATTTTGTTGCATGTGGAACAAGTATGCATGCAGCTCATATGGGTAAGTATTTTTTTGAAAACTTTTTAAAGAAACATTGTGAAGTATTTATTGCGAGTGAATTGGCATATCAAGATGCTCTTATTGTTAATAATCCATATTTTATTTTTATTTCCCAATCTGGTGAAACTGCTGACTGCATTTCTGTTATGAAAAAATGCATAGAGAGAAAACACAAGATGCTAGCTATTACCAATCAAGAATCATCAAGTATGAATAATCTTGCTAATGATAATTTAAATATATATGCAGGAAAAGAGATATCAGTAGCTTCTACTAAAGCTTATATTGCTCAAGTGGTAGTATTGGCGATTTTAGCAAGTGCTTGTGCAAAGAAAAAGACTAGTATAAAGCAAGATTTGGATAGATTTGCTTTAGCAGTAGAAGAAATTGTTAATTCAAAACATAATATAGAAGAATTAGCTGTCAAATTTGAAGGAGCAAAAAGTGCCTTCTATATTGGAAGAGGACTAGATTATTATGCTTCTTTAGAAGCGGCATTAAAATTGAAAGAAATATCATATATTCATACAGAGGGATATGCTTCTGGCGAATTAAAACACGGTACAATTGCATTAATTGAAGAAGGTACTCCAGTTATTGCTATAATAACTCAAAATCACACAAATATGATTACTAGATCAAATCTCACAGAAACTATATCAAGAGGAGCATCACCAATTATCATTTCAAATCACAATAATTCACAAACTACAGATGATATTATTATTCCAGATGTTGTTAGTTATTTAAGATCACCACTAGCAGTTGTTGTAACACAATTAATTGCTTATTATGTGGCATTAATGAATGGTAACGATGTTGATAAACCAAAAAACCTTGCAAAGAGTGTAACAGTAGAATAATGAATATAAAAAAGGTTTTTCATAGAATTTCGTTTGTAGTAGTAGATGTGATTGCGATAGTATTAATGTATTATATGTCATACATTATTCTTCATGAATTTAAAGATTTTGATTTCAGACCAAGTTATTGGGGACTTTCAGTATTTTATGTGTGTGTAAAGATATTTGCACATTACTTAACTGATGGATATAAAATTTTATGGAAGTACCGAAATCGTTATAGTTTATTTAAATTATGTTTTGTTACATTATCTTGTAATGCTTTAATATTGGTAATAGATACCATTTTTAAAGGTACAATAAGAATATATTTTGGTGTACCTTTGTTATTGATTTCATTTATGATGGAATTATGTTATTTATTTGCTTCAAGAGTTATGATGAGTATAATATATAATTATCTTCATAAAAAATATGAAGATAGAGGTGTTTTTAGAAAAAGAACATTAATAATAGGTGCCGGTAGTGGTGGTAACTTAGTTTTAAATGAAATGGGACATAATTCAAAGTATGGACTAAATGTTGTTGGATTCGTAGATGATTCAACCGAAAAGATTGGTAATATTATTAACAATGTAAAGGTTTATGGCCCTATAAGTAATCTTAATACCATAATTGGGAAATTATATGTCCAAAACATTATTATTGCCTTACCTGCAGCTGGAAATGCAAGAATCAAAGAAATAACTAATATGATAAATTATAAGAATGTTACAGTATCTGTATTACCTGAGAGTTCTAAGCTTCTTCAAAATACGGATATAGTAAAAGAGCTTAGAAAAGTAACTATCGAAGATTTATTAGGTAGAGATGTAATTTCCTTGAATAAAAGTGAACTAGATAAATTTATTTCTAATCAGGTTGTTTTTGTAACTGGTGGTGGCGGATCTATTGGTTCAGAAATATGTAGACAAGTACTTGAATATAAACCAAAGAAATTAATAGTTTTTGATATATATGAAAATAGCGCATATAACTTGAAGATGGAATTAGATTATTTGTATAAGGAAGAATTAAGTAATCCTCGCTATGAGGTTTTAATCGGTTCTGTTAGAGAATATAATAGACTAAATGAATTATTTGATAAATATAGACCTAATATTGTTTTTCATGCTGCAGCACATAAACATGTTCCTTTAATGGAAGATAGTCCTGCTGAGGCAATCAAAAATAATGTTTATGGTACATATAATGTAGCAAAAGCATGTGATAAATATAGTGTTAATAAAATGGTATTGATATCAACTGACAAGGCTGTCAATCCTACGAATGTAATGGGCGCTTCAAAAAGAATATGCGAAATGATTGTTGAAGCATTTAATAATACAAGCAAAAATACTAAGTATTCAATGGTTCGATTTGGAAATGTATTGGGTAGTAATGGCTCAGTAATTCCATTATTTCAAAAACAAATTGAAAATGGTGGACCTCTAACTGTCACGCATGCGGAAATAAATAGATTTTTTATGACAATTAAGGAAGCATGTGGTTTAGTAATTGAGTCTGGTGCTTATGCAGATGGTGGAGAAAAATTTATTCTTGATATGGGAAAACCTGTAAAAATAATAGATTTAGCCAAAAATATGATTAAATTATCGGGTTTAGAACTTGATAAAGATATAAAAATAGAAATCGTTGGACTTAGACCTGGGGAAAAACTATACGAAGAATTATTACTAGATACTTCTAAAGCTACGAAAACTTCAAATAATAAAATTTTTGTTGAAAAAAATGATAATCCTTTTGATTTGAAATTTATTGAAAATGCAATGAAGGAATTGTTAGAAATATCAAATGAAAAAAACTGTAATAAAGAAATATTAAAATATTTACAAGACCTGGAAAATATAAAAGCTAAAAGAGCCTGAAAGAAGGAAAATTATGAAAATACCATTTTCGCCACCAGATATAACTGAAGAAGAAATTGCTGAAGTAATAGACACTTTAAAATCTGGGTGGATAACAACGGGACCTAAAACTAAAAAATTTGAAAATGAAATATCAAAATATTGTGGGACAAATAAAACAGTTTGCCTAAATTCTCAAACTGCTTGTCAAGAGATGACTCTAAGAGTATTAGGTATAGGACCTGGTGATGAAGTAATTGTTCCTGCTTATACATATACTGCATCTTGTAGTGTAATATATCATGTTGGTGCTACTCCAATTATGATTGATTCACAAAAAGATTATTTTGAAATGGATTATGATGCATTAGAAAAAGCAATTACTCCTAATACAAAGGCAATCATTCCGGTTGATTTAGGTGGAGTAGTTTGTGATTACGATCGTATTTATGAGATTGTTGAAAGAAAAAAATCATTATTTAAACCTAATAATGAAATTCAACGTGCAATTGGAAGAGTTATTATATCTGCCGATACTGCTCATTCATTTGGTTCAAAAAGAAATGGTAATATAACAGGTAGTATAGCAGATTTCTCATCATTTTCATTCCACGCAGTAAAGAATTTAACAACTGCTGAAGGTGGTGCAGTTACTTGGAAGGATATTCCAGGAATTGATAATGAAGAAATATATAAGAAATATATGCTTTTATCCCTTCATGGTCAAAATAAAGATGCGCTAGCTAAAACTAAATTAGGATCATGGGAATATGATATTATAGAACCATATTATAAATGTAATATGACTGATATAATGGCTTCATTGGGTCTTGTACAATTAAAGAGATATGAAGTTTTATTAAAAAGACGTAGGGAAATAGTAGAAAGATACGATAAGGCATTTAAAAAATTAAATGTTTCAATACTAAAGCATTTTGGTGATAATCATAGCTCTTGTGCTCATTTATATATTGTTAGACTTAATGGAAAAGATTTCAATTACCGTAATGATGTTATTACAAAATTAGCTGAATTGGGGATTGCTTCTAATGTTCATTATAAGCCATTGCCAATGCTAAGTGCTTATAAACAAAAAGGTTTTGATATATTAAATTATCCAAACGCATATGACTTATATCAAAATGCTATTACATTACCACTCCATACAAATTTAACTGATGAAGAAATAGAGTATTTAATAGATTCTTTTGTAAGAATATTAAGTGAGGAACAAGTATGAAAAAATGGGTAAAATTACCCCAAATTATGCAAACTGAAGAAGTTAAGAAATATTATGATATTTTGAAAAAAAAGAAAATATCTCGCTTCTTCAAAAGAATATTCGATATGTTAGTTTCTCTTTTAATGTTAATTATTTTATTACCAATTTTTTTAATTCTTTCGATAATAATAAAACTTACTTCTAGAGGTCCTGTTTTCTACCGTCAAGTGAGAATAACTAGATATAATAAAACATTTAGAATTTTTAAATTTAGAACTATGGTTGCTAATGCAGATAAAATAGGCTCACTAGTTACAGTAAAAAATGATAATAGAATCACAAAAGTTGGAAAGTTTTTAAGAAAAACGCGACTAGATGAATTACCGCAATTGTTGAATATATTATTTGGACAAATGACTTTTGTAGGAACACGACCAGAAGTAAAAAAATATGTCGATAGTTATACAAATGAAATGTATGCTACTTTATTAATGCCTGCTGGTGTGACTAGTCCAGCAAGTATAAAGTATAAAGATGAAAATGATATATTAGATAATTGTTCTAATATTGATGAAACATATGTGAATGTTGTTTTACCAGAAAAAATGAAATATAATTTTGAATATCTTATAAAATTTAACTTTTTTAAGGATATATACATTATGTTTTGGACATTTTTCTCAGTTATTAAATAAGAAATAGTATATTAAAATATATTATTTCTTTTTTTATTTGGTATAATAGATATATCTTATAAAAATCAAATATATCAATGGGAATGAGAATGTTTATGGAAGAAAAAGAGTGGAGAATAGAATCGAATAAAAGTGATTTGTTTTGGGCTATACTTGGAACATCTTTAAATGTTGTTATGGGTATTATTGTATTACCTATAATGCTTATAAAACTAAATAAGTTTGATATGGCCATCTGGTATGTATTAGCGGCAATTCAATCTTTTATATATTTACTAGATTTCGGGTTTTCACCGACATATACAAGAAATGTGACTTATGCTTATAGTGGTGTGAAAACAATTATTAAAGATTCTATTGTTGATACGAGTCAGATAAACGGGAAACCTAATTTTCATTTACTTAGAGGAATATATCTAACAGGTAAGAAAATTTATCGTATTTTAGGAATTACTGCCTTTGTTTTATTGATATCTGTTGGTTTAATATATTATAGATCAATTTTACCTAGTCAGGATAAAATGTATTATATTACGTATGCAGTTTTTATTGTAGCGATGGTAATCAACATATACTATACATATATTCCTTCATATATGCGAGGAATTGGAGCTATTAAAGAGTCTTATCAGGCATATGTTATTTCTAGAGTCATATATATAGTAGTAGCCTTTGTTTTATTAATGTTAAATATAGGATTACTTGGAGTAGTAATAGCATTATTATTATCGGGATTATTTTTGAGATTGACCAGTTCAATTTTACTTAAGCGCTATAAAAAAAGAAATAGTATTCCTGAAGAATTAAGTACTGGTGAATATACTACAAATGGTATTTTTAAAGAAATGTTATATAATGCGAAAAAAGAATCTCTTATAATGATATCTAACTTTATCACATCACAGGCTGCCACTTTCTTTTGTGTTTCTTATTATGGGTTGTCCATATCATCAAAATATGGACTTACAATGCAAATATTAACAATATTGTCATCTTTATGTTTATTATATTTTGCAATGGTTACTCCACAATTTACACAGAGTAGGGTAATGAAAGATAAAAAAAGGGCAGAGAGATTATTCTGTAAATCATATTTGTTTCTATGTTTAGGATTTATTGCTGGAATTCTAGTAATAGCTTTTTTGGGACCCGTTGTTATTGAATTCATTGGTTCTGAAACGACATTGTTGCCAAGGAATATTGTTATATTACTTGGATGTTATGTATTTTTAGAGAAGTCATTCCATATATGTACTTCTTATATAGCTACATCAAATAAGCTTTCATATACATATGCATTTATAATATCGGCATTAGCTATTTTATGTGGTTATGCTATAATACCAAAGCTATTTAATGTTGGTGTTATTTCATATGCATTAATTCCTATTGTTGTTCAAGTATGTTATAATGGTTGGAAATGGCCACATGTAGTTGCTAAAGATTTAGAAATTAATCGACTTCAATTTATAACGCATGGGGTAAAATACTGGTATACGGATATAAAGAATATAAGTTTAAGAAAGTAATGAGAGGATTTTATTATATCTATAATAAAAGGTAAATTTTGTTTATGAAATATTTTGGGACAGATGGAATACGTGGAGAAGTTGGGAAAAATTTGACGTACGATATGGCATTTAGACTTGGTAAGTCATTGTCATGTTTAGATAATGATACAGTTGTTATTGGATATGATACTAGAGAATCAAAAGATTTACTATGTGAAGCTGTTGCAAAAGGTGCTAAATCAATTGGAATGAAAGTAATTACAGTTGGTGTTATTCCTACACCGGCTCTAATATATTATTCATATATAAAGAAAATTACTGGTGTAATGATAACGGCTAGTCACAACCCATATTATGATAACGGATTAAAAATTTTTAAAGAAGGAAAAAAATTATCTGATGCTCAAGAATTACAAATTGAAAATTTAATGGATAGTTGTAATACTGATAGTATAAGTGATTGTCCAATTGAAAAAGTAACGGACGCTTTCGATTTGTATTATGATTTGTTATCTAAAAACATAGTGAAATCTAATTTGAAAATTGCGCTAGATTGTGCGAATGGTGCAACATATAATACGGCTCCTTATATATTTAGTAAAATTACATCTGACCTTGTTGTATCAGGTGATACACCAAATGGAACAAATATTAATAATGGAGTTGGGTCAACTCACATAGATAATCTAAAAGAAATAGTTATTAAAAATGGCTGCGATTTAGGATTTGCTTTTGATGGTGACGGTGATAGAGTTTTAGCTGTTGATAAAAATGGAGAAGTAATCGACGGAGATAAGCTCATTTTTGTAATTACAAATTATCTAAAAAAAAGAAATAAACTTAATAAAAATACGGTAGTATTTACAAAAATGAGTAATTTGGGAATGCTAAAATATCTGCATGATAACAATATAAATACTTCAATTGTAGATGTTGGAGACAAGAATGTTGTAAAAGAAATATTTAGTAATGATTATAGTATTGGTGGAGAATCATCGGGACATATTATTTTACCTGAAATACTTCATACTGGTGACGGAGTTTTAAATGCTCTATTTATAGTAAAAATTTTAGAAGAAGAAAACAAAACATTATCAGAGTTATCAAACTGTTTTGAAATGTATCCAGATAAAACTATTAATGTTAAAGTTATAAATAAAGAGACTATTATGAGTAATAATGTTCTTTTAAATAGGATTAACGAGATAAAAAGTGAGCTTGGTAATGATAGCAAGGTTCTGGTTAGAGCTAGTGGCACAGAAAGCCTAATAAGAGTATCGATTAGTTGCAAGAATGAACAATTATTAGATAAGTATTTAAATGAACTTGTAAACATGATAAAATAAAGAAAAAACAAGTGGGAGAGAATATATGAAAAAATATGCAATTATTCTTGCGGCTGGAAAAGGAACAAGAATGAAAACAGAAATGCCAAAATGTGCATTTCCATTATTAACTAAACCAATGATTTCGTATATTGTAGATTCTTTAGAAAAATGTGATATTGATGAAATCGTTACGATCGTTGGTCATAAAAAAGAAGAAATCGAAAAATTACTTGCTAATCGTGTAAACTATGCTCATCAAGAGGAACAATTAGGAACTGGTCATGCCGTTTTATGTGCAAAAGATTATATTACTGATGAAGGTATTTCTATTATTATTCCTGGTGATACGCCTTTAATTGATGAAGACATTATCAATAATTTAATAAGGATTCACACAAGTAATAATAATGATTTAACTATTGGTACGATTATTTTAGATAATCCTTTTGGTTTTGGAAGAATAATTAGAAGTAATAGTAATTTAATTACTAAAATAATAGAAGAAAAAGATGCTAATACAAAAGAAAAAGAAATTAAAGAAGTTAATTCTGGAGTATATTGTATTTCAAATAAACTATTATTTTCTGCATTAAAGAAAGTTAAACCTAATGCGATAAAAAATGAATATTATTTTACTGATATTATTGAAATATTATCTAATGAAGGATATAAAATTGACTCATTTACAATTAAAGATGTATATAAATTAAATGGTATAAATGATTTATATACACTTAGTCAAATTGAAAAGCAATTACGAAATGAAATAAACAAAAAACACATGTTAAATGGAGTAAATATAATAAATCCAGAAACAGTAACCATATCAAAAGATGTAATAATAGAAGAAGGAGTAACCATAAATCAAGGATGTGTGATAAATGGTAATACTATTATAAAAAAAGGAGCCTACATAGGGCCTAACTGTGAAATAGTAAATAGCATAATAGAAGAAGATACAAGAATATTACATTCAGTAATAATGGATTCAAGAGTAATGAAAAATGCTAATGTAGGACCATTTGCGCATTTAAGAATGAATTCGGTAGTAGGAGAAAATGACCGAATAGGAAACTTCGTGGAAATGAAAAATTCAAAATTAGGTGAAAAAACTAATGTAGCGCATTTAACGTATATAGG
>JAVBLW010000023.1:0-3419 GCA_031553215.1 Anaeroplasmataceae bacterium | reverse complement strand
GTATATAGATTATTACAACAACAAAAGAATAATTACAAAATTAAAAGGATTAACGCCTATACAATATAGACATCAATCCTTAAATAATGTAGTATTAAATTAATTTCACTTAAAGTCCAACTTTAAGGGTTCACTATATTTTAATAGGGGATTTATTTTTTGTCTTGACATAGTAAATTAAATACGCTATAATAAAAAAGCGCTTATTTAATGGAGTAGTACTCAAGAGGCTCAAGAGGCACCCCTGCTAAGGGTGTAGGTCGGGAAACTGGCGCGAGGGTTCGAATCCCTCCTGCTCCGCCACTATAAAAGCAAACGTCTATTTATAGACGTTTTTTTAATGTGAAAACTATAAATTTTGCACAAACCTATAATCATTTTATCCGTTTTTGACATTTTAGTCAGGGCAATAATGTTTTATTAGATGCATATTGTAAAAATTTGTAAAAAATGCTATGATTAAAGAAAAAGGGGGTACTAATTATGAAGACATTTATAAGTTGGTCAGGAAATTTAAGTAAAAATATAGCAGAAATTATAAATAAATGGGTTCCATGTATAGTGGATATTAAGCCATTTATTTCTAGTAATGATATTCAAAAGGGCGAAAAATGGAATGAAAAAATTTCCAATGAATTATTAGAATCAAACTATGGTATTGTCTGCCTAACAAAAGATAATATGAATTCAAGTTGGATTAATTTTGAAGCTGGTGCAATTGCGAAAACAATGAATTCTAGAGTATATGTATTATTGATAGATATTAACCCATCCGAAGTTACAGGGCCATTATTGCAATTTCAAACTGCTTGTTTAGAAAAGGATGATTTATTAAAGGTTGTCCTTGATATTAATAAGAATACTAAACAACCAAAGGAAGAATCTATAATAACTAGAATTTTTGAGCCCATTTGGAAGGATATGCAAAAGGAAATTAATCAAGAAATTGAAAAAAGCTCAGCTAATAAATCAAAAAAAGAAACCGTTAAAACAATAACTCCGCTTGATGAAATAATAATGATAACTAGGAATCAAGCTCAGAGACAAGAACAAATTATTGAGAAAATGGAAAGCTTTATGCACGCTAGTGTCGAGGGATTTGGTTCTAGTCAAAACATGTATGGTTTCTTTAAAAATTTATTATTTTTGATTGAAAAATGGATAATTGAAGAATATACTAGGTTCAATCCACATTTTGTAGATGAATTATTATATTGTATAAGTAGTTCAATTGAGAATGTGAATAGCAGACAAAGGTACCAACTTAATGAGCAATTAGAATATTTGAGAAGAAAGTGTTTTGGTATGAATAATTCAGAGATAAATATGGAGAAGAAAATGATACCAATTAAAAAGAAATTCAAGTCTGATATAGAATAGATCTATATATTATTACTATATCCAAAATGATGGGTTTCTTTGATACCTATTAGCTTTATCTCGAAGACCTAGATATTTCAAGTATCTTCTATTTAGGAATTTTATATGGCATATCACAACTATAAAAAACGTCTAGAAATGGGCGTTTTATTATAATTGGATATAAATAATAATATACAATTACTTGTTGAAAGTGAAAATTTATCTGAAAATGATATAATTATATATATAATTAATAACATTCTAGGGGATTGTTTGTTAGCTGTTGGTGATGTACATGATTTTGTTATTTAAAATATGATAAGACAAGCTAATGATTTAAAAGGCTAAATACATAAAATTATATAAGAATATTAGGAAATAGAGGGAGTAGCATGAATACAGATAAAACATTGATTGATTTAGTAAATGTAATGGATAAAGAAATTGAATATTTTTCAATTACATATGTATGTATATCGGGTGGAACAAGGGATTTACTTGTGGCAACGAATGTTGGAATGATTATAGGTGGTTCTATGGGGATGGGAATGTCTGGTGCGTTGGGTGCATTATCTAACGACTTTGGTGTTATGATTGCTAATGAAGAAGAATTGAGAATACATGTAATGAATAAGTTTGCAGTTTCCATTGAAGAAAAAAATGTAGTTGGCACAATAACGATTCCTTATAATATACTGACTAAATTAAAAATCAAAAGGTTTTTAATTTGGTACACAGTAAAATTATATGTTTACGATGGTAGGCGAACAGCAAAATTAAAATTGGTGATTTCAAGTAAAACAGTCGGGATAAAACGCCAAAAAGAAAACGTTAATGAATTAATAAAATTCTTAAAAAAATTTAAAAATAATAAAATCGACAATTAAAAACTATTCTATAGTAAAGTAGAGGTGTATTATGAAAATCCAAATAATTGGTTATAGTGGAAGTGGGAAATCTACCTTTGCGAAAAGGTTAGCTGAATATTATAACACACCTTTGTTATATTTGGATTCAGTTCATTTTAAAGAGAATTGGGAAGAGAATGATAGAGAAGTATTTTCAAATAAGGTAAAAGAAGTTGTAGAATTGGATTCTTGGATAATAGAGGGGAATTATTTTAGTATTGTTCCTGAAAGATTTGATAAGTGTGATATAATTTTTTATTTTAAGTTTAATAGATTTAAATGTTTGTATGGGGCATTAAGAAGATATTTCAAATATCGAAAGCAAGAAAGAGAAAGTATGGCAAAAGGATGCGTTGAGAAATTTGATTTTGAATTCTTCAAATGGATAATGCATGATGGTAGAACAAAAAAGAATAAAAGAAAATATCAAAGTGCCGTATCTAATTGTTCAAATGTGTATGTATTTACAAAAAGAAGACAAGTTAATAAATATTTGGGTAGTTTAGGAATAAAAATTAAATAAATATTTTTTAATTAGATGTAGATTTTTGTTGACACATAGTTCTTAGTATGTTAAAATAATTTTGCTGTGATTTTTCCACTAGCAAATATATGGCCTGTTGGTGAAACGGTTAACACACATGCCTTTCACGCATGCACCCACGGGTTCGAACCCCGTACAGGTCACCATTGAAAATTTAAATGCTATTTATAGCATTTTTTTTGTATTTTGTATCCTTTTTTTACATAATATTTAAAAAGGGATGATAGTATGATAAACAAAAAACACATGTTAAATGGAGTAAATATAATAAATCCAGAAACAGTAACCATATCAAAAGATGTAATAATAGAAGAAGGAGTAACCATAAATCAAGGATGTGTGATAAATGGTAATACTATTATAAAAAAAGGTGCGTACATAGGGCCTAACTGTGAAATAGTAAATAGCATAATAGAAGAAGATACAAGAATATTACATTCAGTAATAATGGATTCAAGAGTAAAGAAAAATGCTAATGTAGGACCATTTGCGCATTTAAGAATGAATTCGGTAGTAGGAGAAAATGACCGAATAGGAAACTTCGTGGAAATGAAAAATTCAAAATTAGGTGAAAAAACTAATGTAGCGCATTTAACGTATATAGG
>JAVBLW010000004.1:0-32606 GCA_031553215.1 Anaeroplasmataceae bacterium | reverse complement strand
AGTACATACGTGCAAGAGTAGGAAGTTGCCAGGCTATATTCTTTTTTATTATATACATGCCTACATAGCTCAGTTGGTTAGAGCACTTGACTGTTAATCAAGGGGTCCTAGGTTCAAGTCCTAGTGTGGGCGCCATTAATTTTTAGTTGACTTAAGTATTCTAATTTGATATAATTTAATACGCATCGGAAAGTAGCTTAGCTTGGTAGAGCGCCTGGTTTGGGACCAGGAGGTCGCAGGTTCAAATCCTGTCTTTCCGACCATTTGCGGGTGTAGTTTAATGGTAGAACTTCAGCCTTCCAAGCTGACTACGTGGGTTCGATTCCCATCACCCGCTCCAAATGTAATATAGTACAATAGGTACTTTATGATATATATGGGAGTTTATCTCCACTCTTCGGTTAAGACATTTGATGTCTTTTTTTTATTTTAATCCGGGTTTTTATTTGAAGAAATCAATGATATAATAATTTATATGAATAGTTTGATAACATTCATAATTAGAAAATAGGATGTGAATTATGATGCTAAAGATAAAAAAACCAATTATGAAATACATTGAGTCAAAAACATTTGAAGAATGTATAGAAACTAGTTTTAATAATGCAATGATAAGCATTGATGCTACAAAAGTAATTACAATATCTAATTGTACAATAGATACGATTATATTTAAGAATATAAATTTTGAAAATATAGTATTCAAAAATGTCGACTTTTTGGATGTAACTTTTGAAAATTGTAACTTATCAAATAAAAGATTTAGTAACCGTTCCTTTGCGAGAGTAGAATTTAAAGCGTGTACCTTAATAGGAATAATATTCAATGAATCTAATCTAAATGATGTATTCTTTCAAAATAATAATATGGATTATTCAAATTTTGCTGCTGCTAGTTTTAAAAATATTGTCTTTGAAAATGATAAACTTACTAATAGTTATTTCATAGAATGTAAATTTGATAAAGTAGATTTTACCAATTCAGATTTTAATTCTTCTGAAATATATAGAACAAGTTTATTTAAAATAGATTTAAGTGATATAAAGTTTGAGACAATAAAAATTGATAAAGAATCGCTATGTGGAGCAATTATAAATCAATCTCAAGCACTATATTTAATCGGTATATTTGGTTTAACAGTAAAATATTAAAAATAAGTACTTTTGTACTTATTTTTTTAAATCATAAATTGTAGATTCAATTATTGTTTTTGTCCATTCATCAAGATCAATTAAATTAGTAAACAAATATTCTTTCATATCTTCAGATAACTGACTAAGTATTTTATCTTTAATAAAATTTAAGGCTTCTTTTTGTGCATTTGAGTCAAACAAGCCATCTTTTTTTAACGATTCAACATATGTTTGATAAGTTGATTTTACTGTAGAAATAACAAGTAAATTTAAATTTTGAAAAGCTTTTTGGTTTTTCTCTGTCTTTACTTTTTCATTGATAAAAACCGATACTTTTGTAGAAATAAAAGTTAATAATAAGGTAATTATTAATGCTATAATTGACAATATAATATCTTGCATAAAACACACCCATTCATATTATTTATATGAAGATTCAAACATATTGGTTCCATTAGTTAGAAAAATTGATACCTTTATTTTTCCACTAATTGTATATTGATATCGCGTAGAAATAAAACATCAAAAATTATTTGCAAAAAACATTTTTTTCGTACTAAAAAATTTTGATTTAAAAATTGTTATTTTTTTCTAAATTCCCATAAATTCGCTATGAAATCTTTTAAAAATTCTACAATTGATAGAAAAACTCTCCAAATAACGGAATTTTGTTAAAATAATTACCAATTATTGTAGAATAGATAGTGACTTTAGTAAGTGGTCATTTATTGTCGAAAAAAACAAATTATTGTAAATTAGCTCTAAATGTGTTAAGATTATGCAGTATTAATGTTGTTAGAGTTCATTTTGATTGGAGGGTAGATTTATATGACAAAATATTATATTATTGCAGTTGTTGCAAGTCTTTTTATGTCAATAATTCTATTAGTTTTCAGAAAAAAAGTAGAAGAAAAAAATAAAATTATCAAAGCCATAGCTATTATATACATGCTTGTATATTTTGTTAGGTTTTTTATGTATGATGGAGTTTATAATCTTGATAGGAATAAAGATGAAGTATTCTTTTTGATATCACGTTGGATATATCATGCAGTATTATTGATTTTCCCTATGGCAGCCTTTTCTAATGTTCGAATATTTAAAAAGCTTGCTGTGTATGTAGGATTGCCAATTGTAATAATAGCAATTATGTATATGACGAAATCATTCCAGTATTTTACTGATTATAAAGATTACGCGATTATTAATGATCAAGGAGTATTAATAGGTGGAGGAGAAGGTCTATATAGCTTTAGAGCTTTAAAAAATTCTTTTGAAAATATTCCTGATACATTTAGATATATCCAATATACTTTAGAGTTATCAGTTGCATTTATATTAGGTCTTTCTATTTTATTTTATAAGATCAATGAATTAAAAGTTGAGAATAAAAAGGATTTTGGGAAGATGGTCTTGGCACTATTATTGTTGATGATTTTAATGATTCCACATTATACTTGGAACGCTTTATTTGGGCATTCATATATAGAGGTCAAGTCAATAAAGGCTATATTAATTGTACATATTACAACGATATGTGCGGGTGTATTGCTTCATTTTGGATTAGCAAAAAAAGATAAAAGAACTCAATATGCAATTCTAACTGGAATAGCCTTTGCAGTTATGATCCAGTTTTGCACTAGGTATGTAGAGGGATATTCATTGAAAAGTCTACCTTTACAATTATGCAATTTAGGATGCTATTTAATGGTGTTAAGTTTGATTATGAAATGGAGAGCATTATTTTACTTTACATTTTTGATTAATGTACCAGGAGCAATAATTGCTTTAACTGTTCCAAATGTAGATACTACTTTATTAACATCGGCATTCTTCCATTATTATCATGAACATATTTTTGTTGTAATAGTTCCTATCTTATGTATAACTTTAGGGTTATATGAAAAGCCAAAGGAAAAGGATATAAAAAAGGCATTAATATTTTATGCAATTTACTTTTTCACATGTTTAATTTTAGGAACATGGCTTGTAAATTATGATAATGGAGTAAACTATTTTTATTTAATTAAAGATACTGTAAGTGAATATTTTATGTTCTTTGCATTATTAAAACGAAATGTTTTCTCGTTTACAGTATTTAATACAAAATTTATATTATATCCAGCTTATCAAGCTACAATAGGTATTTCATTTTTAGCAATTGCCTACATTGTATATTGGGTTTATAAAAGAATTGATTCATTAATATATGAATATAAAAAAATAAATAAAGAAAATAAAGAGATATGGATTAGCAGTAATAATGTAGAGGCGTTGACGAAAGATAGGACAATAAAGAAGAGTGTTTCTATTTTTGCTTCAATAATAATTGCTCTATATTTTATAATAGTCTTTATTGTCTTATAGGAAGGGATTGCGAAATGTTAAAAATCACTAACTTATCAAAAACTTATGCTGGATCAAGTGTTAAATCAGTGGATAATTTATCTCTTGAATTAAAGCAAGGTGAAATATTTGGTTTTTTGGGACCTAATGGTGCAGGAAAATCAACTACTATAAAATCAATTGTTGGAATATTACCTCCTGATGAAGGAATAATTGAGATCAATGGATATAATTTAAAAACAGATCCTTTAAATGCTAAAATGAGTATGGGATATGTGCCTGATAATCATGCTGTATACGAAAGATTAACTGGTAGAGAATTCGTTAATTACGTTGCTGATTTATATGGAGTAAGCAAGGAAGAAAGAGAAACCATTGCAAATTATTATGTTGAAAAATTTAAATTAACGGCTGCATTTGATAAGCAAATCAAATCTTATTCACATGGTATGAAACAAAAAATTACTTTGATTTCTGCTTTAGTTCATAGTCCTAAATTATGGGTTTTAGATGAACCATTAGTAGGACTAGATCCTCAATCGGCATATCAAGTAAAAAAATATATGAAAGAGCATGCAAAAAAGGGAAATACAGTATTCTTTTCATCCCATATAATTGATATGGTTGAAAAATTATGTGACCGTGTCGCAATAATTCTTGGTGGTAAATTACAAGGGGTATACGATTTAAAAAATCTTCCTGAGGGTAAAAATTTAGAACAAATATTCTTAGAGACAATTGGAGAAGAAGAAGTCGATGAATCAGATATTTAAACTTTATAAACTTCAATTAAATGAATCTGTTGGTAATCTTAAAGTTTTAAGATCATCAAAATGGGTTTTCAAAATATTAAGTACAGCAATTATTACCTTACTACTATTATTTTTAGTATTCAAATTAGTATTTGAATTATTAAAGTTTAAAGGTATATTTATAAATCAGGATTTGATGACGGTTGTACTTGTTATTTTGCAATTAATAACCTTTATCCTCGCAATCCCTTTAGTAACAAATAATTTATTCTATAATAAGGATAATGAATTATTGCTTAGTATGCCTGCTAAACATGAACATGTATTTATTTCGAAAATATTACTTATTTATACATACGAAATATTTGTTAATATCGTACTTGTAATACCCATATTTTTTGCATATGGAGAATACATGGGCTATAATATTGGTTATTATATGATAACATTTATAATGTCATTTATATTACCAATATATCCAATGCTATTAGCATCAATTGTTGCATCACCGATAATGCTAGTAACCAAAAAATTAAAAAATAATTTTAAAATAATGATCCCTGTTATCATTGGGGTTTCTATTGCGGCTTTTTCAGCATATATTTTCGTTATTTCTAAGATAGTTGGATTTTTAGGTAAATATCAAGAAACTCTAGAATTTATTCCTAAGATAAATAATGTTATTAAAGACTTTGCAAATATATCTTGGATATACAAGAAATTTATCGGAACGATGACATTTGACTCAGGTTTTATGGGGACACTTTTAATATTTATAGGTATTCTAATCGTATTAGGTGTAGCCTGTTTTTATATTTTGAAATTTAGCTATTTTAAAGTATTGTCAAATAACCTTGAAGGCAGTGGTAAGGCCTATGAAAATAAAAGCCAAAACTTTGAACCATCGTCTCAAGTAAATGCGATAATTAAAAAAGATGTTAAGACGGTATTTAGATCAACCGGATATGTTTTTCAATTTTTTATTTATGCATTTTTGATGCCCTTTATAGCTTATCTATATAATTCATTACTTTTGACCATGGAAATTGAATCTGTTGGTAAAAAAATGGTAGTTGGTGCTAATTTCTTATTAATCTTAATCGTCGCATTGTTATGTAATACAATTTCTGCAACATCAATTTCAAGAGAAGGGGGTAATTTCTATTTAATGAAAATTACTCCAGTACCATATAAAAAGCAAATTTTTGCAAAAGTTTTTTTCAATTTTGTAGCTAATGAAATTGCGATATTTATTACATGTGTTGTTGTAGCGATAACATCGAATGTGGCAATTTTGAATTGCATATTAATATTCATAACTGTTTCAATAGTTTCCTTGGCTCATATTTTATGGTCTATATCCCTAGATATTAAAAATCCGACGCTTGATTGGTATGACTCTAGTGAAATAAATAAAACGTCAAAAAATGTAGGGAACTCACTTTTGACCGGAATTATAAGCTCATTAATAATTGGTGTAATTGGAATGTTTTTCTTTTATGCGATAGGTTATGCATTAACGTGGTTTTTAGTTCTTTTAATTTCAATTATTTATTTAGTTGCAAGGTTGTTCTTACTTTATATAAGAATGGATTATTACTTTAGGAAAATGGAGGCATAAAGATATGAGAAAATTCGCGATAGTTATTTTATTGGTATTACCATTTCTTTTAATGACCGTAATTTCACTTGTTTCTAAAGTTATCATTCAAAATGCTATTGTTGATATTGATTCAATAGTTATATCAAATGAAAATATAATAATGGAAGATAAATTAAAAACAATTACAATAGATTATGATGATAAATACCAAATAGAAGTATTAATTTCACCAACTAAAGTTACACATAAAGAACTGGTATTTTTTTCAGGAGATAGCAGTATCATAAATGTTAATAAAGATACTGGGTTAGTGACTGCTGTTGGTTATGGTGCTACTAAAGTATATGTTTCAACTTATGAAAATCCTAATATTAAAGATGAAATTTTATTCATAGTTTCAAATAAAAAAGTATACTCTGTTTATCTGGAAACATCAATCATTGAGTTGAATAAAGGTAAAACCCAAAAACTTGTACCTATTATTCTACCATCAACAGCAACAAATAAAAAAGTAAAATATGAATCTTCAGATAGCAAAATTGCTACTGTGGACTCAAATGGGAATGTAAAGGCCATTAAAAATGGTACGGCATATATAAAGGTAACAACTGAAGATGGAAATAAACAGGTAACGGCAACAATAAATGTGGTTTCTATCCCTGGTAAAATTTTTGATTATAATTCATTAACATTGTGTAGTTCAATACTTCAACTAGATTTTGATGATTTAACAGATAAAGAACCGGAATTTATTTCAAGTGATAATACAATTGCTACAGTAAATGAATTTGGGGAAGTAACGTTCCTTAAGACTGGAATTGTAACAATAAGTGTTAATTTAAATGATGGTCAATTTGATGAAGTTGTATTGAATCATGTAATTGATGAAGTAACTAGTTTTGATATTGATAAAACAGATTTATACTTTGACATGGGTGATGATACGACAGCTGATTATGAGGTTTTTTATTATCAAATTACTCCATATGATACAGCTAGTTTGTTAAGTTATGAAGTAATAAGTGGCGAAGGAACTGTTGATGTTGTTATTGATAAAGATTATAACAACATTATTATAACAGCTATAAAAGCCGGTACAACAATAATTGAATTTGAACTTGGTGAAATCACAAGGACTTTAGAAGTTACGGTCGTTAAACCACCAAGATCTATATCATGGGATGAGTCTATTTCAAGGATAATAAGTGAAGAAAGAGCCCTTACTATTGGTAAAACATCCGAGGTTGAAATTCCCTATATAATTGATGATTTAAATGGTACGACATGTAATGAATCGAAACTTGTGGTTGAAGCTGTAGGAAATTCTTCGTTAACTACCAATGACATCATTGAAGTGACTAGCACAGGAATCAAATTCAAAGTAACAGGTCAATTCAATATGTATGTTGAAAGTTCTTGTGGAAGTAAAACAGTTATTAAAACACCTACATTACTTGTTAATATAAATTATGGGATTAATGTTAAAACAGTCTCTGAAATTCAAGAATTACTAGTAGATAAAACAACAAGTGATTCAGTGACAATTAATCTATTAAATAATATTAGTTTAACTCAATCAGATTTTGGATTTTACAGCAAATATTTCGCAATTAATAATCCAGTAAATGGATCAATTTCAGGAAATGAAGCTAAACTTATTGGTTCGGCAATTACTATAAATTGTAATTTAGATTTTTATGGTAATGGATACCAAATGTCTGCCAAAGATATCGCACTAAAAAATCCAATTGAATATCAAGATACAAATGGATTATATTTCGCAGATAATTACCATAAGCGATCAATTATAGTAATTTCTGGTCCTAATTTAAATGTGTCTATTAACGACTTATCATTAATAGGTAATAATAGGCAAGAAGAAGTAAAAAAATATTTAGATACTAATCATTGTGGTACATATATTGAAGATGAGAGAGAAAAGAAAGTAGAAGTTAGTGCGGAATTTGTTTCGGGTATAGAGATAATTGATCAAGTGTATACTGAAAATTTACGAAAATATTATACGAAACATTCATCATTATTTACTGCTAATGAATATGCACAAATATATAATTATGGGCTGTCTGATAGTACACCATTTACAATGTTAAATAGTGTTGTAATTAATAATGTATTTATCAGAGAGGCTATGAATGCAATTTCGGCAAGAAATATTAATAATTTATTATTATCGAATTGTACTATTCAGGAAATATCTTCGGTTGGAGTTTCGATTAGGCAAGTGGCACATACGGAAATAAATAATTTTACATCAGGTTATACTAATAGTGTACCGTTGGAATTCCTAACTACTAATTCTTTATTATGTGGGCCTACAAGAGATGCATATGGTCGAGGTTCCGCACAAGAAATTGAATTTACTGGATATTTTAAATCATCGAGTTGGATATCTGGATACGAATCTGGTATACCTTCAGACTATAGTTCAGCAATTGCTGCCTTACTAAGTAATACAGTTACTTTCCGTCCAACCATTCTGGATCAGGGAGTATTTAGATTAAAAATTGAAGATGGATCAAAAACAACTAGTATTTCTACAAAAGTAGCTAGATACTATGCTGTTGTTCCATATTTTATAGCAAGTGAAGCAACATCATTCCATACTGCTCAAATTATAAAATATAATTCAGATGGAAGCGTGGCTGGTATTGAAACAAAGGATATGGTTAATGAAAAGGACGTAAGAGTTTTTGGGAATCATTCTAAAGTTTCGGCAGCAAATATGTATGAAATAAATCAAATGGATTCGACACCATTACCATATTTAAATTCAATGGTATATTTCAATATGACAGTATTAGGAATTGATATTCAATTTGCGATGCTAGCTGTAGATGCTAGTCAGTTCGCAGAGGATGCCAGATATCCATACTTAATTGTTGATTGTGATCGAATAAATCAATAAAAGATAAGGGGAATAAATATGAAAAAAATAACAAGCAAAATAGTTTTATTTGTTGCCATGTTTGTCTCTGTAATTGGGTTAATAGCATGCGGTTCTGCTAAAGAATTGGCTGCTCCAGATATTACAGTTTCTAATCAAACAGTAACTTGGAATGCTAATGAGAATGCATCAAAATATAAAGTAGAAGTAAAGCAAGGAGAAAATGTAAGTGATGAAACTACAGTCACAACAAATTCTTATACTTTGAAATCAGAACTGAATATTCCGGGACTTTCATACAAAGTTTCTGTTCAATCAATTGCTGGATCAAAGGATTATAAAGATTCAAAATGGTCTACATCACAAACCATTGAAATTGCTAAACAAAAATTATCAACTCCTGTTGCAGTATTAAATGGAAATACACTTACTTGGAGTGCAGTAACAAATGCAGTAAGTTATGATATATATGTAGATGGGACAAAAGTTACTAATGTAACCGTGCCATCATATACATTAAGCATAACTACTCCAAATGAATATGAAATAACAGTAAAGGCAATTGGAAATCAAACAAATTACTTAGATTCTGATGCTTCAACTGCACAAGATTATACTTTATTACCTACATTAACTTATGTTACAAATTCTGAACAAGAATTAACTTCAGAAAAGATTGCAGTTGGTGCAACAATATCAAAAGAATTAAATAAAGTTGCAAAAAAATCATTTGTTGGATGGTTCTTTGATGAGGATTTCCAAACGCCTGTAACAATTATGCCAAATGAAAATAAAACGATTTATGCAAAATGGGAAGATGCAACTGTTACACTTACTCCTAAAGCTAATCCACAGTTCAATGATGTAGTAGCAGGAGAATTAGTTTCTTTAGATATTAAATCGCAAAAAGTTATAGTTACATATAATGATGGATTAGAAACCGAAGAAGAAGTTAATATGGTAGCTTCAGATATTAATTTAATAACAAAAAAAGTTACTTTTACATATAACGGAGCAACTGAAACATGTGATTTAGATTTATCTGCAACTATAGTAAAAACTTCTACCGAATTAGAAACTGCCTTGGCAGGAACTGATAGTTTTATTATTATTGATAGTGGAATATATGAAATCGATGCAATAGAAGTTTCTAAATCTGTAGTATTATTAGGTGTAGGAGATGTAAAAATATCTATAAAATTAGATGCAAACAACGATTCAAAGAGTTTAATATTTAATGGTGAAAATACTACCATCCAAAATATTACTCTTGAAAACAGCAATAATTCTTCAATTCTTTTATTTTCAAAAGTTATAGAAAAAAACGGGGATAGTATAAATTCACAAATTCAAAATGTTTACTTGGAAAACGTAACTTTGAATGCACTTGCCGATTCAGATTGTCCAATTTTTATAAATGTAAAAAATATAATTGCTAATAAACTTAATGTAAACAAAATAGCAATTGGAGAAGCTTCTTTGTACTTGGTATCTTCAAATATGACAATAACAAATTCTACAATTGGTAATTCATTGCAAGGTTCAATTATTATTATTGATGCTGAATCATCAGGGATTACCCTTGAGAATAATGAAGATAGTAAAACGTACACTTTAACAGTCGGTGATAATAATGAAATTATTGGTGCGGTTATTGTTTTAGAGGTATCTAATGACCCTAACATTCTATTTACATTGAATATAATTGATCAAGCAAATTGGAATTTATATCAACTAGGAGAAGCTAAGCTATATGTTGCTAATAGTAAAGTATATAATTATTATATAGAACTTCTAACAAATTTTTATAAAAGAGAAGAAGTGTATACGACAAGAGAATTTGATTATATAACAAATGCAATTAACAACTTTTCAGAAGAGCTAATTGTGTTAATCAATGGACTTCAATATGAAGAAGCTTTTGACTTGTTTGAAGCACTTCAAAATTTATTAAATGATGTACCAACTATTAATGATTTAGAAAATGGCGCTTACGTATTATTAAATAATGCATATATGACATTTGGTGAAGCGATATTAGAAGTTTCTATCGATGATGTATTAATTATATTATCAAAAATAGAATTAACTACAAATGATTATGATGCATATTCAGATGTATTTAATTCCCTAGATATTATCAATCCTGAAAAGATATATATAAGAATAGCGACTACTGAAAATATAATTGATATGCTTTCTTTAGTTATTGATGGGGTTACTTTAGAATTATGTGAATCTACATATAATATTCTTTCTACTATAAATATTACAATTAACATTAATATTGTAGGGCAAGATAACACAGTAATTAATAATGATTCATCATCTCTATTTAGTATCTCATCGGAAGAATTCACATTAACTAATGTAACGGTATATTCAAATCTAGATGGGGCTATTATATTTAATGTAACTTCTTCTAATACAGAAGTAACTTTAGATAATGTTAATGTATATGTAAATGGAGGTACTGCAGCTACATATTATTTACCTATGAATGTTACAGTAATTAAATTTAATGATGCTAGCAATTGTACTTTAAATTTAAAAGATTCTAACTTATATGCTGGATATTTAAGTGGCCAACAATTAATTGTACCAAATACACCATTAGATGGGTTAAATATTACTGTTGATAAAAAGAATTATTCTCTAGATGGATATTCTATAACTGGTATAACAGCTAACAACGCTCTTGCTTATTGTACTAATACCACTGGTATATATATTAACAACGGTAATTCGTTTACTGCAAATATTGATAATGTAAAGATGGATGGGTTCAGTTATGCAATATATAATTTTGCTGATATAAAAGGTGAAATAGAATTAGAATTGGAGAAAATTACTGATAAGGATCGTGTTGTTAATCAAACTGTTAGTTTAAGAAGTGTTACGGATTGTGTGATTAATATTAATGAATCAGATTTAACAGGATGGTTTATTATTCAAAATTATGTATCCAATGCAACATACAATATCATCAATTCAACATTAACATCAGTAAGTAAAGATGTGGTCGAAAATCCTTCAAGTATAATAAATTTAGCTACTGATAATATTGCATACAGTTATAATGTTGCAATTTCTATAATTGGTTCAACATTAATTTCTTATCAAATAGATTTGAATTTCGGTACTACTACTGATCAAGCAGGATTCATTACTGCGACAGCTTATTCAATTGGAAGCGTTAGATTTGAAGATTCTGAATTTAGAGATATGTGTGCATCAGTTATTTGTGTAATTGGTGAAAAAAGCACAGAAATTAAAGTTGATAAAGTTGGATTTGATGCTTATATAAGTGACTTATTCTTTAATAATGATGATCCATCTTATATCAATAATAAATTAATTGAAGCTCTGCAAGGTTTTGAATTATGCGTATTGAAAATGACCAAACAAATATATTCCTTTGCTATAGCTTTGCCAACTGCATTAGTTCAATTAAAAGATTTTGTTAATAATCCTACAGTTTATCAAGCCGCATTAGGGATAACAGATGCAGAAGTTGAACTTGTTAATAGAAATAAAGCATTAATATTAGATCAAATAGATGCTATAATATTAATGATAAATGACTATGAATCATATATTCAAACAAATCCAGAATTTGTGTTATACCAACTTATTTTATTAGGTATTCCAAGTCCTGTACTTAATATGCTAGGAATAAGTTAATAATATAGAAAAAACTAATTCAATTTATTTTGAATTAGTTTTTATTATGTTATAATACATTGGTAAATTAGATGTAAGGGAATAATGTTAGAATCATTAGCTGTACCCGCAACTGTAATTCAGATTGATTAACGAAACCATTAGGAAACTGAGAAGGTGTTATTTATATGAAGATAAGCCAGGAGACCTATCAATTTACTAAAAATTAGCAGGAGGAAAATATGCGAAAATTTAATAAGATTAAAGTACTTTTACTTGTAGTACGAGAAGAAATTGTTGCGGGAATTACAACAAATAAAAAAATGAACAAGTATAAAATGGAGGTGCCGATTTATGCGTAAATGGCTACCGAAATTAGCAATAGGAATAGTATGTATAATAGCGATGGTAATAATTATATATATTATTAATAAACCAGCAAAGAGCAATGAGAATGGTACTTTCGAATTTATAGTTAAGGATTCATTAAATACAGTAGTAATTGATGATTTTATTGATTTTAAAAAAGGTGATAATGCATGGGATATTATTCAAGATAAATATGATATTTCATATGACACAACACCATGGGGATTTACTATTACAAGAATTGAAACACTTGCTTTAAGCGAAGGAAACTGGTATTTTGCATTATATGTTAACGATGATTATGCGAATACAAATATTGATGGGGTCGTATTAAAAGATGGAATGAAGATTTGTTTTATAGAAGAATCGTGGTAATAATATGTCAGTAAAAAAATTATGTTTTTTAGTTATGATTACAGTAATATTATTTGTTCAAGAACAATTACTTTCATTCATTCCTAATATACAATTTACATTTCTATTGATTGCTTTATATACATCAGTGTTAGGTATTTATAATTCAATTTTAATAGTAGTAGTGCATGTATTGCTAGATAATTTGATTATGGGAAGTTTTACTCCAACGGTTATAATTCCAATGATGATTGGGTATGTGATAACAATCATTCTTGTTTCTTTAGTAAAAAAGAAAAATTTAATATTAATAACTTCTATGGTAGTTATTGGTAATATTATATATGCCATATGTTTTGCAGTAATGAATATATTAGTGTTCGATATAAAATTAAAACCATACATAGCAGGAGATATTCCCTTTACAGCATTAATGGTTTTATCTACAATAGTAACAATGATTTTTTTATATCGTCCATTAGAAAAGGTTCTTTCAATAGAATGGAATAGAGTTGTTTAAAATAGAGACATCTTAGGATGTCTTTTTATTTATTATTAAAAATGCTATAATTAAAAATAGAATGGAAGTGAATATTATGTATACCGATATAATTAGAGGTTTTTCTTTATATGAAATAATGTATTTCTTTTTTATTTATGCCTTCTTAGGTTGGTGTACAGAAGTAATGTTCTCAACTATAAAAACTAAGAAATTTGTTAATAGAGGTTTCTTAAATGGAAGTGTCTGTCCAATATATGGGGTTGGTGCAGTAGTAGTATTGATATTATTGCAGCCAGTGAGTAATAATGGATTTTTAGTTTTCTTATTGTCAGCATTAGTGACGACCTTAATTGAATTTTTTACGGGATTAATTCTAGAATTATTATTTAAACATAAATGGTGGGATTATAGTGATAGAAAATTTAATATTAAGGGATATGTATGTTTGGAATTTACTGTGTTATGGGGAATTGCTTGTTTATTTGTGTACGATGTAATTCATCCGTTAGTAAAATTTCCTGTAAAGCATTTGCCACATACGATAGGGTTACCATTATTGATAGCAATAGTAGTTTTTTTTATAGTAGATATTGTTGTATCAGTAACGCAAATTATTAAATTTAATATTAATCTAAAACTTCTAACAAGAATAACTAATTCACTAAAAGGTAATTCTAATAAAATTGGAGAAAAATTATCATATGCAACAACCCAATTAGAAAAAAAGTATATTGAACTAATGCAAAAACAAGCAAGATCTAAAGAACGTATTTTAAATGCATTCCCATCGCTAAAGAGTAAGAAATATGCTGTTGCATTAAAAGACTATAAGGAAAGAAGAAAAAATAAAGTAAAAGAGGAAAAACCAGATGAAAAAGATTAAAATTGCTTATATTGGTGGTGGAAGTAAACAGTGGGCTAGATTCTTCATGACTGATTTAGCTTTGGCGGGTGATATTTGTGGTGAACTTGCCTTATATGATATAGATATAGAATCTGCAAGAAGAAATCAAAAAATTGGTTATCAAATAAATAGTGATTCAAGAACTATTTCAAAATGGGATTATGTTGTATATGATAATGTAGAAGATACTTTAGTAAATTCTGATTTTGTAATTATGTCTATTTTGCCTGGAACATTTAAAGAAATGTATAGTGAT
Source organism: Anaeroplasmataceae bacterium (assembly GCA_031553215.1). Classification (GTDB taxonomy): domain Bacteria; phylum Bacillota_I; class Bacilli_A; order Acholeplasmatales; family Anaeroplasmataceae; genus JAVBLW01. Next base: position 17,819 of record JAVBLW010000004.1, on the reverse strand, counting down.
GTACATGCACCTGAAAAATATGGAATATATCAAGCTGTTGGTGATACAGCAGGACCTGGTGGGATATTAAGAGCTATGAGAACCGTTCCTATTTATGAGTTTTATGCTAGAAAGATAAAAGAAATTTGTCCTAAAGCATGGGTAATGAATTTAACCAATCCAATGAGTATATGTACAAAAACATTATATGATGTTTTTCCTGAAATAAAAGCTTTTGGATGTTGCCATGAAGTATTCCATGCTCAAGATTTTTTATGTTTAGTAGCAAGTGAAGTTTTAGGCATAAAACGTCCAAATAGAAAAGAAATATATACTGATGCATCAGGAATAAATCATTTTACGTGGATATCTGAGGCTAGATATAATGATGTTGATTTATTAGAATTGTTACCAAAATTTATGGACAAATACTATGAAGAAGGATATTATGAGAATCCAAGAACTGATAGATTTGCCTTTGAAAGAGATTGCTTTGCTTATGGAAATAAAGTAAAAATGAATTTTTATAAAAGATATGGTGCTTTAGCCGCTGCAGGAGATCGTCATCTAGTAGAGTTTGTCAGCAATAACTGGTACTTGAAGAATGACCAACAAATTAAAGATTGGAAGTATTTACGCACTACAGTAGATTTTAGAATTAATCAACATCAAGAAAGAATTGATGAAACTATTGCAATGGTAGAAGGTAAGAAAAAAATAGATGTAATTAAATCAGATGAAGAAGTAGTTGATATAATAAAAGCTATTATGGGATTTAATACACTAATATCTAATGTTAATCTACCAAATACTGGTCAAATATCATGGCTTCCAATGGGAAGTATTGTTGAAACAAATTGTGTATTCACTAATGGATGTATTAAGCCAATTGTTTCTAAGGAACTACCAACTCCTGTAAAGAACTTGGTTTATAGATCATCAACTAACATTGATACTTTGTATGAGGGAATAAAAGAAAGAGATTTAGATAAGATTTATGCCTCATTTGTAGATCAAGCGTTATGTTCATCATTAACTTTAGAAGATTCATTTGAATTGTTTAAAGAAATGATAATTAATACTAGAGGATATTTAGATGACTATTATGAAATAGATAAATATTTTAACAAAAAAAGATAGTTTCCTATCTTTTTTTTAATACGACTATTAATCTACCTGATTCATCATCATAATCTTCTAAAAAGTCACCAGATATTTTTACTATTTCGAAACGATCATCAATAATATCATTTAAAGAATAATAATATTCATTATATTGTTCTTTAATAACTTTTTCTTCATCGGTGATAGTAATAGTATGTTCTAAAATATTTGGGTCATAAGTTTTTATATCCCATATGTATTCACAAGATAAAGAAGTGTCTTTTAAGTGCATACTACTATTTTTAAATTGGAAATAAGAGAAAATATCAAATAGAAATAATCCATCTTTGTCTAAATGCTCATGAACCCTATTTATCATATTTTTAACATCTATAAGCGTCGGAAGATGATTTATAGAATCAAAAAAGCAAGTTATTACTTTGAATTGCTTATTTATTTTAAAGGATGTCATATCATCAATATAATAATCTATTAGCAAGTGATTCATTTTAGTCTTTTCTTTTGCGACTTCTATCATTGATTCTGATAAATCTAGACCCTCTACATTATATCCAAATAATTTAAGACAAATAGCAAAAGTACCAGTGCCGCAAGCTAGGTCTAAAATGGTATCAGTTTTTGATATAAAATTTTTTGTAAAATTTATCCAGTCATTATAATCTATCGAAGATAGAATTTCATCAAAATAATAGGAAAAGTTTTTATAATCATTCATACATACTACCCCATAATAATCTATTATCATTGTATCATAAAGATTAGAAGAAATAAAACTTTTTTTGCGTATATAGGTTGAAGAAAAGCACATTTTGGAGTATCATATCAAATAAGGATGTGTTAGACAATGAATAATGTCGTAATAGTAAAGAAAGATGGTACTGAGGAAAAATATAATGCTGAGAAAATAAAAAAAGCAGTCAGCAAATCATCAAGTCGTGTATTAGTTAGTTTTACACAAGATGATTTAAACACAATTGTTGCTATCGTAGAGAGAGAGATAAAGGATAGTGGATTAAAATGTGTTCCTATTGCTGAAATGCATCATTTTGTTGAGGGAGCATTAGAAGAAAGTTTTCCTAAAGTAGCAAAAAGTTATCGTGATTATAGAAATTATAAACATGATTTCGTTAATATGCTTGATGAGGTTTATAAAAAAAGCCAAGCAATCATGTATATTGGTGATAAAGAAAATAGTAATACTGATAGTACATTAGTATCAACTAAGAGAAGTTTAATTTTTAATCAATTGAATAAGGAACTATATAAGAAGTTTTTTTTGAATGTAAATGAAAAACAGGCTATAAACGAAGGGTATATTTATATCCATGATATGTCTGCTCGTCGTGATACAATGAATTGTTGCTTATTTGATATTGAAAAAGTATTAGATGGTGGATTTGAGATGGGAAATATCTGGTATAATGAACCTAAAACATTAGATGTTGCATTTGATGTAATTGGAGACGTTGTATTATCTACATCAGCTCAGCAATATGGCGGATTTACATTACCAAGCTTAGATAATGTTTTAGCGCCATATGCAAAGAGATCATATGATAGATATATCAAAAAATATACTGATTTAGGTATAAGTGAAGACAAAGCTAAAGCAGAAGCATTAAAAGATGTAGACAGAGAATTTTGTCAAGGATTCCAAGGTCTAGAATATAAATTTAACACAATTGGTTCTAGTAGAGGAGATTATCCTTTTATTACAGTAACAATTGGATTGTGTGATGATGAATTTGCTAAAATGGCTGCAATGGCTTGTTTAAAAACTAGATATAAAGGACAAGGTAAGGTAGGATTTAAAAGACCAGTATTATTCCCTAAAATAGTATTTTTATATGATGAAGAATTGCATGGCGAAGGTAAGCCTTTAGAAGATTTATTTGAAGAAGGAATAAAATGTTCTAGTATCGCAATGTATCCAGATTGGTTAAGTTTAACTGGTGAAGGATATATTTCTAGTATGTATAAAAAATATGGAAAAGCTATAAGTCCTATGGGATGTCGTGCTTTTTTATCACCATGGTATGAAAGAGGCGGAAAAAACCCTGCTGATGAAGAAGATAAACCAGTATTTATTGGAAGATTTAATATTGGGGCAATTAGCCTGAATTTACCTCTTATTTTAGCAAAAGCTAAACATGAGAGTCGTGATTTCCATGAAGTCTTAGATTATTATTTAGAGATGATTAGACAAGTACACCAAAAGACATATGATTATTTAGGTGAAATGCGTGCATCTACAAATCCACTTGCTTACTGTGAAGGTGGTTTCTATGGTGGAACATTAAAACCAGATGAAAAAATAAAACCATTATTAAAAGCTGCTACAGCATCTTTTGGTTATACAGCATTAAATGAATTACAAAGATTATATAACGGTAAGAGTATCGCTGAAGACGGAGAATTTGCATTAGAAACATTGAAATATATTAATCAAAAGGTTGAAGAATTCAAAGAAGAAGACGGACACTTATATGCAATATATGGAACTCCAGCTGAAAGCCTATGTGGACTACAAGTTACACAATTTAGAAAGCTATATGGAATAATTGAAAATGTTAGTGATAGAGCTTATGTTAGTAACTCATTCCATTGTCATGTCAGTGAAGATATTACACCAATAGAAAAACAAGATAAGGAAAGTAAATTCTGGGAATATACAAATGGTGGTAAAATCCAATATGTAAAATATCCAATAAATTATAATATTAATGCGATTAGAACGTTAGTTCGTAGAGCTATGAAATTAGGATATTATGAAGGTGTTAATTTATCTTTATCATATTGCGATGAATGCGGATATGAAGAATTAGCTATGGAAACATGTCCAAAATGTGGTTCAAAAAATGTAACTAAAATAGAACGAATGAATGGTTATTTATCTTATTCACGTGTAAAAGGTGATACAAGATTAAATGATGCTAAGATGGCGGAAATAAAGGAAAGGAAGAGTATGTAATGAATTATCATAATATCACTAAAGATGATATGCTTAACGGCGAAGGAATAAGAGTGGTATTGTGGGTTGCAGGATGTACTCATAAATGTCCTGAATGTCATAACCCTATTACCCATGATATTAATGGTGGTATACCTTTTGATGATATGGCAAAAGAAGAAATCTTTGTAGAGCTTAGGAAAGATTACGTTGAAGGAATAACGTTTAGTGGTGGAGATCCATTGCATATAGATAATAGACAAACGATATTATCTTTAGCGCGAGAAATAAGAACTAAATTTCCTGGAAAAGATATATGGTTATATACAGGATATACATATGAACAAATAAAAGATTTAGAAATTCTAAATTATATTGATGTTTTATGTGATGGAAGATTCATGATAGAATTAATGAAAGAAAGTTATCCATGGGTGGGTAGCACAAATCAAAGAGTAATTGATATAAAGAAAACAAAAAAAGAAAATAAAATTATTTTAAAATAGTGAGGTACTATGAAAAGAGTAGGACAATTCGAAAAAGTAAGCGAAAAACAATTCCTAGAAGGTTTTAAAGATTCCTTTGGTAATTTTACTGATGAAGAAATCAAATTGATTTATGAGGATTTAAAACTGCCAAAAAGAGCTACTGCAGGTAGTGCCGGATATGATTTCTTTATGCCAATAGATGTTACATTAAATCCTGGACAAACTGCTAAGATTCCAACAGGAATAAGAGTGAGAATGTTAAATGAATATGTATTGAAAGTGTATCCTAGAAGTGGGTTAGGTTTTAAATTTAGAATGCAACTTAACAATACCGTGGGAATTATTGATAGCGATTATTACGATTCAAATAATGAAGGTCACATTTTTATTAAGATTACCAATGACACAAATGAAAATAGAACTATTGAATTGAAAAAAGGAACTGGTTTTGCCCAAGGAATATTTATTGAATACGGAATTACTTATGATGATGATGTACAAGATATTCGTAATGGTGGATTTGGAAGCACAACAAAATAATTCTATGGCGTAGAAATACGCCATATTTTTATACCAATTTTTTAGAATGTATGGTATAATAAAATATAATTTTTATGAAATGAAGGTAATTACTAATGGATAATTTAGCAAATTTATTATTCCCCAATATAAATAAAACAAAAAAAGATTTATATATTCAATTCCCTAGAAGAAAAGAAGGTACTGTCGTGACAAGATTAGCACCAAGTCCAACTGGCTTTTTGCATATAGGGGGAGTATATACCGCTTTAATTAATAGAAAAATTGCTTCCCAAAATAATGGTGTTTTTATGCTTAGAATCGAGGACACTGATAAGAAAAGAGAAGTTGACGGAAGTATTGATATAATATGTAAAGTATTTAATAAATTTCAAATAGAGATAAATGAAGGTGTTATAAGTCCTAATAAACAAAAAGGAAATTATGGTTCATATATCCAATCTGAAAGAGTTGAAATATATCATACGTTAGCAAAATACTTAGTAGAACAAGGCTATGCATATCCATGTTTTTGTACAGAAGAAGAATTGGAAGAAATTAGAAATAAACAAACAGAATTAAAAGTTATGCCTGGATATTATGGTGAATATGCAAAATATCGTGATATTACTTATTTAGAAGCTAAAAAATTGATAAGTGAAGGTAAAGAATACGTCCTAAGATTTAAGGTTCCTGTTAATTCTCCTGCAAGGGTTGGTATTAATGATTTAATAAAAGGAGATATTGAGATGGAAAATAATTTCAATGATTTCGTATTATTAAAAACAGACGGAATTCCAACGTATCATTTTGCTCATGCTTGCGATGATTTCCTAATGGGAACTACCCATGTAATAAGAGGTGATGAATGGGTATCTAGTTTACCGATACATATTCAGTTATTTCAATCTTTGGGATTTGAATTACCTAAATATGGACATGTTGCACCGGTTATGAAACAAGATGGTGAATCAAGAAGAAAATTATCTAAACGAAAAGATCCTGAATCAAGTGCTGAATATTATTTAGAAAAGGGATATCCAATTAAAGCCCTATATGTGTATTTATATACCTTGATTAATTCCAACTTTGAAGAATGGTACTTAGCAAATCCTGATAAAGATATCAATGAGTTTGAAATAACTTTTGAAAATATGGGAGTAAGTGGGCCTTTGTATGATTTAGAAAAGTTGAATAGTATATCAAGTGAAATTATATACAATACTAGTCTAGAAGATAATGTAGCTAATCTACTTAGCTGGGCAAAAGAATTTGATATAGAATTATACGAAAGATTTAAAGATAATATAGAATTTGTTAAACAAATTTTTAAAACTCAAGGACCAAATTCTGCAGAGCATAGAAAAGATTTAGTTAATTATAGTGAATTTATGAATACTTTTGGGTTCTTATATAATGATTATTTTGAAAAAGATACTGAATATAAAGAATCATTATATGAAAATGTAAATAAGGAAGAATTACCAGAAATTATTAATGCTTTCGTAAATTACTTTACTGAAGTAAAAAATGGTAGTGAAAAAACAATTAAAGATTTAAGTAAGGAACTAAACTATACAGACAAAAAGAAGTATATGAAGGATCCTAGTTTATACCGTGGAGTAATAACACAATTCTATCATGCATTAAGAATTATGGTTACTCATAAAACTAGTGGAATATCAATGGATGATGTAATACTTGTTTTAGGATATGATGAAGTTATTAATCGAATTAAAAATTCTTTATAGGTGAAAATATGAATCAAAAACAAGTTGTATTAGAAATAAGAACTGCAAAAAAGTTAAGAGGTAAATATCCTTGTGTTATTGAGATAGAGCCAAATGGTGGTAAAATCCTTTTAGATAAAAAGCTTAGATTTTTTGTAATGACAATTACAAATGATAATATGTTATACTTTCACGGATTGACTAAATGGTTAAAGAAATATGATGAGGAAGAGGATTTCATGATAAAATTAAGCGCAATAAAAGCTTATACACGTCAAGAAAAAAATAAATATACCTCTCAAATAACAATATCTACAGAACAAGGATTCTATGTACCAATAACATTAAGACATGGTATTAAAGGCACATATGAATCTGCAAATAATATGGAATATATTTTAAAAGAATTAGAAAAAATGGGAATCAAAAAGGATATAATATAATGAATAACCAAAATCAAAAAAAAATATCTGAAAAAGATTTAATTAAAAAATATGAATCAAAAAAGAAAAGTGTTCCATTTGAACAAAAGAAAGAAATGTATTTAAAACAAACTGATCGCAACTACAAAGATGGCGATAGAAATTAGGTGAAGAAATGATTAACGTAGGTGAAATTAACAGATTAAAGGTAGTAAGAAAATCAGATTTAGGATATATGATAACGGATGGAAGTACTGATATATTACTTCATTTCCGTGAAGCAAATAGAGAATTAGAAGATGAAGAAGAAGTTGATGTGTTTGTATATTATGATAAAAAAGGTCGTATTACTGCATCTATGAATGAACCCTTTGTTACTCTATCAAAACCGGGATTTGTTAAAGTTGTTGAAACAATTGGAGATACTGGAGTATTTGTTAACATTAACTCTGGTAAAGATATCTTAATTTCTAAAGATTATTTACCATATAATGAATCTAAATGGCCAGAAATTAATGATGAGCTTTTGGTTAGTATAAAGCTAAAAAAAGATACTATTGTTGCAAAACCATTGAATAGATTTGAAATTTTAGAATTAACTGATAAAGATGCGAGATATGCAAAAGATGAGCAAGTAAATGCTACGGTTTGTAGAATTAGTGAAGCAGGAATTTCTTTTGTTACTAAAGAAAAAGCTCATATCTTCGTTCCCCAAGCTCAATTACGCAAAGAGTACCGTTTAGGTCAACCTGAAACAATAAAGATTACGGCTATTAAAGATAATGAATATTATGGTACTTTAAATGAACAAAAAGAAAAACTTATTGATTCAGATGCACAAATAATAATTGATTATTTAAATAAGCATAGTGGAAAAATAAAAATTACAGCTAAAAGCAGTAGTGAAGAAATTTTAAAGGAATTTAAAATGAGTAGAAAAGCTTTTAAAAGAGCTTTAGGTAATCTTTATAAAGAACGTATTGTTGAAATAGATGAAGAATATACCTATCTAATAAAAAAATAGCCTAATGGCTATGTAATAAACTATTAAAATAAATTTTATTTATAGTGTCTTCTAAAGTATCGTATTTATAGCGATACTTTTTTTCTTCTGGTACTGGATCATAAGCCATTTTATGAAATGGATTGCATCTAAGAAGTCTAGCCAGTGTTAGCCATGAAGCATAAAAAAAATTAAACCTTAAATAGCATTGTTTGCCATATTCACTACAAGTTGGTAAAAAACGGCATTTCTTTGTGCTACTAGGAGAAACCTTTTTTTGATAATAATTGATTAATTTTAAAGCTAATTTTTTCATATTATCACCTTTTAAAATGATAGCATAATAAATATTTTTTTACAAGTAATCACAAAAAATGAATTTTTTAATATAAATAATAGTGGTGATAAAAATGTCAGGAATATTAATTAAAAGTAATTTTTTTACAAAAGTAGATTATCAAAAATTTATTGAATCTACTGATTTATTAAAGAAAAGAGGTCCTGATGAATCAGGATATTTATTTTTAGAAAATTTTTCGCTAGGTCAAAGAAGACTATGCGTATTAGATTCTGAAAATGGGAAACAACCAATGAGTATATTAAATAATCACTTAATATATAATGGGCAATTATATAATAGGGAAGAATTAACAAATGATTTAATTAAAAATGGTTATACAGTAGATTCTCATAGTGATACAGAAATATTATTAAAAATGATTATGCTACATAAGGAAAATTGTCTGAATAAATTAAATGGAATGTTTGCCTTTGTATATTGCAATAATCATCAAATATTTGCTGCAAGAGATCAAATAGGGGCAAAACCTTTATATTATACAATCGTAGAAAATGATATTATTATAGCTAGTGAAATAAAAGCTATTTTAAATTATACAAACAAGGCTATAGTAGATAAAAATGGATTATATGAGTTACTTGGTTTAGGACCTTCTCATAGTCCTGGAAATACTTTATATAAAGGAATATATGAGTTAAAACCAGGTCATTATTTAACATATGACAAGGATGGTTTAAAGATAACCAAATATTTTGATGTTGTAGCAAAGCCATATGAAAAGAATCTTGAAGATACTATTTCACAAATAAGATTCTTAGTTGAAGATAGCTGTAAGCGCCAAATATCTAGTGACGTTGAATTAGCGTGTTTTCTATCAGGAGGACTTGATTCTAGTATAGTTAGTTCATTTGTAAGTGATGAAAAAAGAAATTTATCTACTTATAGTCTAGATTATGAAGGAAATAATGAAGAATATAAGAGTAATAAATATGAAACATCAAACGATCAAGATTACATAGATTATATGGTGAAATCAAAATCATTTAATCATACTAATTGTGTACTTGATACAAATACTTTAGTCGATTATTTAAAGACAGCAGTAATATTAAGGGATGGTCCAGGTATGGCAGATGTGGATGCCTCATTATTCTGGTTAGCAAAGAAAATTAGAGGTAAGCATACAGTGGCCTTATCTGGAGAAGGTGCAGATGAAATTTTTGGTGGGTACCCATGGTTTTATCGTAATGAAGAAGATAATAAATCTTTTCCATGGATTAGGAATTTAGATTTTAGGCAAAGTATAATAAACAAAAATTTAAATATGGATATAAAGAAATTTGTAGATGAAAAGTATAATGAAATAATAGACGCTACTCCAATATTATCTACAGATACAGAAGAAAGAATAAAAGAAAGACAAATGAGTTATTTGAATTTGAAGTATTTTATGACAGGATTATTGGATAGAAAAGATAGAATGACTATGGGCGCATCATTAGAAGTGAGAATGCCATTTGGGGATACTAGACTAGTAAACTTCCTGTATAATGTGCCATTCAAGTATAAATATTTTAATAATACTGAAAAGGCTCTACTTCGAGAAGCTTGTAAAGATATTCTTCCAAGAGAAATATATTCAAGAACAAAAAGTCCATATCCAAAAACGAGAAGTAAAAAATATAGTAGTATTATTAAAAAGATGCTGCTAGATGTATTAGATGATAAAAATAGTATTTTGTATACTATATTTGATGAAAATAAATTATTAGAAATAATAAATGATGAAAAAGAATTGGAGACTCCGTGGTATGGGCAACTAATGAGAAAAGATCAATTGCTTGCATATTTCTATCAAATAGATTATTGGTTCAAAGAGTATAATATAGAATTAGAATTAGATTAAATATAAAAAATACGGATAACATCAAATTAATCCGTATTTTTTATATTGATATATTTTTTTCTTTTAATAAATGTAAGAACAAAGATAATAAATACTATTACCATTAAAATATAATTTAGATATTCTCTAAAATGTCCATAGCTTATTGTAAAAAAATGGTCAATGTTCTTGAATCCAAAAGATGCTATTATTAGTACAACTATTCCAATAAAGAAAGCTAAATATTTTTCATTTGCTTTCTTAAAGTGAAATTTTAATCCTATTATAGAAGATTTAATGCCTAGCGTTATCTTAATGAAAATACAAAAAATATAGAAAAAACAAAATAATAATTCGATTCTCTCAAAAATAGCACCAGTATTCAAAATAGTATTTGAAATATATGAAGGGAAATATAGATCATTATATGCAGGAGTTCCTAAAATTAAGACATTCCTTAAAGAATTAAAGGACAAGAATAAAGTAATTAATATGAAAGTAATGATAAGTGTCTTATAATGAGAAGATCCTTTTTTTAAGTTTTTTCCATAAATTAATAAGATATAAGCTTCGGAAAAAGGATTTAAAAAGGTATCCATGGAAGCCTTAAACATCTGTTTGCTAGTTGTATGATTTATAGGCATCATATTCTCAAGATTTACATTTGCAAAGGAAAAAACCCAAACAAAGATAAATGATATAATAAAGATTATAAATAAAAAAGAAGCTATTCTAGAAATTACTTGAATATTTTGGTTTGCGGCATAAATGCAAACTATAATAATTAATAAGCCAATAACAAGTTCTGGTGTTTGTCTAAGATTAGTTAAATGTACGTATTCAATGAATATTCGGCAAACAAAAATCCCCATTATAATTCCAGTTATAATAAAAAAGAAAGAGAATAACTTTCCAATAAATTTTCCACAATATCGTTCAAAGATTTCGTAGCCATCTAATCCTTCATTTTTTGTGCAGACATAAGCAATGATAAGAATATATGGGCAAGCTATTAAGAAACCATATAAAATAGCAATCCAGGTATCCTGCTCAGCTAACCTATTACCATGAGATAAAATAAAACTGCCAAAAATGAATAGAGTTATCATAGCGAAGTATTGTTTTGAATTAAATGTTTTCATCGTATTACCCCTTCATTTATTATATTAATTTCTATACTTATTGAAAAAATAAAATTATTTATATTAATATTATTGATATGCTTTTTATATATAGAGTAGTTATACTTATATAAATAAGTAGTTAAGTTAAAAATATCAATACTATTTTTTTGATTTTCAAGGAAACAATTTTTTATTTTATCTTCTAAAATAGTTTCAATTGTTTTTAAATTATTTTTTGATATATCAAAAGATTCAGTGACCGTAATTGGAAGTTTATAATTAAATATAAAATTGATTTTTTCTCCATCGATAATTTTTTTATTAAGTTTAAAAGGGTTGACACATAAGCTTATGGTTTGTTCATTAATGTTCACATTAAACAAAAACTTTTCAATCTTTTTTCCAACAAATAGTGAATATCTGAGTTCATCATTATCTAAATGTCTTATGAATTGATGATTATTATATAATAGGGCACCTGTAAGAATGGCAACATCTTTATCATCCTGTTTTTCTAATATAACTGTAGGCAATAGGAAACCTCCGGTTTCTGAATAGAAGTCGTTATACATATCAGAAATAGATTTTTTAAAAGTTTTGTCATAATAATGTCCATCTTCTTTCAAGGCATAGATAATTTCAAAAGAAAGGGATGCATCTGTTATGGATTCTGATTTTAATATATCTTTTGCATCGCCATCATAAGCCATTAGTATATAAATGCCGTTAGAGAGTAGAATGTTATCAAAAAGACTGGCAATTAAATTTTTTAAATCTAGGTAATCTATATTACTATTAATAATTATTAATTGGCAATGAGTGAAGTCAATACGGCTTGACGTAGAAGAGGTTAGATTTGAGTAGGCTTCAGAAAATGTATTACCTCTTGTTTCGTGAATTGTAGATTCATAGTCTGTCTGAGACAGATGATTCTTTATGACTTCGGTTTCAATATTAACACAATATTTTTTATCTTCTTTTTGATCATAGTCAAAGCTTATTCCGAAACAAAAGGAAACGCCCTTTAATTCAAAAAAATCATAGCAACTAGTTAGTAGTGGTAATATAATAATTGATAGTAGTATAATTATTTTTTTCATCTCTTTTTCCTCGATTCATTTTTTTTGTTTTTATTAAACTTATCATATGGCGCACGTATAAATGAGTCTTTTAATTTCTTTAAAGAAAGAGTAAAAAAATTACCACTATATTGAACTCCAAAGGTATCAATAGAAAATAGTTTTATTATGAAGAGAAGGAACACAACTAGTACTCCGTATATCCCAAAAAGGCAAGCACCGATAATCATGAAAAGTCTTAAAAATCCTATTAATGTATTCATTTTGGGAGTCATAAAACCAGTTACAGCTGTGACTGCGACAATAATAATTATTGGTGCGCTAACGATCTTTGCTTCCACAGCAGCTTGGCCGATAATTATAGCACCAACAATACTCAGTGCTTGGCCGACTTTGGATGGCATTCTTAATCCTGCTTCACGTAATAACTCGAATAAAATTATAAAAAGAATGCATTCCATAACAACAGTCATAGGAACGGAAGAAGAACTAGCGGCAATATTCAAAGCTAAAAAAGTTGGGATTAATTCATGATTAAATGCCACAAAGGAAATATAGAATGCAGGTGCACAAATGCTTATAATGAATGCTAAATAACGAATAAATCTTGAAAAAGAAGCATAGTAAAAATTTGTATAATAATCATCATTTGATTGAAAATTTTCAGCAAATAAGAAGGGAAGTAAAATGACACAAGGTGATCCATCTATAAGTATAGCAATTCCACCTTCGAGTAATTTTGCACAAACAGAATCTGGACGTTCGGTTTCACCAATTGTATTGAAAAAAGATCGTGGTGAATCTTTAATTATTTCAATTATATAGTGTACATCAAAGATTCCATCTAATTTTACTTTTTGCAATCTTTTTTCGGCCTCAGCTAAAAGATTTCTATCAACAATGTCATCTAAATAGGCAATAGCGCCATTGGTTTTAATATTTTCTCCTAATGTTATACTTTTAAACTTTAGATTTAGATTAGGTAATTTTTGTCTTATCAATGCGATATTTGTTATTAATGATTCAATGAATCCATCCTTTGAACCATTAAGTGTTTTTTCACTATCTGGCTCTTCGATGCTGCGCAAATGGTTTTTTTGGCAATTAACTAAAGAAATTTTGTTGTTATTTATTACGATTACATTTCCTTTGATTAAATCTGTAATAGAATCTTCTAAATTTAAAAAATCTTTCGTTTCGAAACCATATGTTATTCCAAATTGATTTAGTGGTTTAATAATGCTTTCTATTATTATGCCATTATCAGTCGCACCTTTTAAATAAATAATTTTATATTTTGCATTAGAAGTTATTATTTCTTCAATAACAAAAGAAGCATCGTTATTAAAATGTTCCTTTAATGCTTTTGTTAATTCGTTGGGTTTTATATGAGACACCCCTCTCTTAAAAGATATTATTATTTTTCTTTTAAAAGATAATTTTTATACATTAATAATAGTATTTTTAGATACTGATAGATATTTTAAAGCATAGAATTAAAAAATGTTATAATAGTGGCTTATACAACTAACGGATTATCGAAAACAACTAACAGTTGATTGAGTTTTATTTAACAGTTAAAGTATAATAGTAGGTAAGAGAAGAGGTATTTATCATGGGTGAAGAAAATTTTTTATGTAGCAATATAAAATATTTAAGGATGAAAAAAGGAATTAAGCAAAATGAGTTTGCTAAAGAACTTAATGTTTCTCCACAAGCTGTAAGTAAATGGGAAACAGGAAAATCATTGCCAGATCCTTTGTTATTTTCAAAAATTGCTAAAATATTTAATATAACAATAGATGAATTAATAGGAATAGATATGAGTGTAAGTGAGAACTCAAACGATACCAAAGATGAAAATTGTGACAATAATGTAATCAATGTTCAACCTCTTGTAGTAATAGATTCACAGGAAATTGAAATTAAAACAATAGGCTTTTGTAAAACTTGTGGTATAACTGTAACAAATGATAATCTTGGGACAATTACACCTGTTGTAAAATGCGCTTCTTGTTTGGTGAAGGAAGAAGAGGAAAAAATAAAGAAAAAAAATATAATTATATATAAAATAGAAAAAGAATGTAAGACTCAAAAGACTAAAATTTTATGCAGCCATATTTTTTCTATATTACCATTCATTTTATTCTTAATAATATCCTTTGGGACAACCATTACATTAAATAAATTTATGAATTCATTAATATTTGGATATGCATTTTATGCATTTATTTCATGTTTAATATTTGATACTTATATAAGGGAAATTATGGAATGGGCACTAGACTTTACTTTTAAGGCTCCAGGTGTTATATTCTCATTAGATTTAGATGGTCTTATATTTTTAATCGCAGTAAAAGTTATATTTGCAATAATTGGATTTATTATCGCAATGGTAATTTTCTTATTTGGAGTGACCCTTTCTTGTGTGTTAAGTGCAGTTTCTTATCCAATTATAATAATTAAAGAATATATAAATTTAAGAAACATGAGAAATGATTTAAAGATTAAAGGAGAACAATAAAATGGCGTGGAAAGTAATTGCTATAAATATGGCGACAAGAGAAGTAAATGAATTAGAGGTTTCGGTAGTTAATAAGATACCCACTGTTATTGAAAATGGGGTAAGGTATCAACCTGTTGATAGATTTAAAAGTGGTTATGTTTATCAAGTTGGAGATAAGGAAATATTAGTTACTAGAATGGGACTTTTTGCAAAACCTTTGGTTACTATAAAAAAATATGATACAAAAGTGAAATGGTCTAAGGCTAGAAAGAGATTTTGGATGATATATATTAGTGGATTGGTTTTGGGGTTAGTGATTCTGGAAATTGTATTTTCAATAATATACTAAATCAAATTTATCTACCATCAAAAAAGAATAATATGATAAAATACTTATAGAGATATAGGTATTTTTTTATTATAATGTTATTTTAAGGAAATGGGTGATAACATGAATGAACAATATAATAAATATAAAAGATATATAGATACGGTCGATGGAGATAATTACTGGTCAAACATTGTAATATTTGTATCTGGGATGTTTTGCATATTAATGTATTGTTTTTCAGTCTATGCCTACACATATGAGACATACGTGGGAATTGGTACAGCAGTATTATCTGTGCTATTGACTATTTTGGCCATTATTGGATTAAAGATTCAACTTAAGATACATAAAAAAGCCAAAGAAATATGTAAGGATGCTATTTTACTTAATGGTGAAATAGTATTACATAAATCATATATTTCAGGTAGAAGTTACAATACAGATGTTAAAGTTAAACTAAGTGATGGACAGGTAACTACTATTCGGACTAATTACATAATTACATCAAAAATAATGAAAAAATATAAAGAATATGGAATGCATTTTCTAAAGTCTAAACAGACGGGAAAAGTAATATCCTTAAAGATTAAAAAAAAATAATAGACAAATAATATTATGCTATAAAAATATGAGGTGTATATATGAAATTATTATGTTGGAATGTAAATGGATTAAGGGCATGTTTAAATAATGGATTTATGGATTTTTTTAAGAATGAAGACCCTGATTTTATATGTTTGCAAGAAATAAAACTTCAGGAGGGACAGGTCAATCTTGATTTGGAGGGGTATTATGCATATTTTAGCTATGCTTTAAAAAAGGGATATTCAGGAACAGCTATATTCACGAAATATGAACCTATAAATGTGACTTTGGGAATTGGTGGTAAATATAACGATGAAGGAAGAATAATTACTTTGGAATATGAAAAGTATTATGTAGTCACGATATATTCACCTAATTCGCAGGAAGAACTGAAAAGATTAGATTATAGAATGGTCTTTGAGGATGACTTGAGAAAATATTTAATTGATTTAAAAAATAGAAAAAATGTAATAGTTTGCGGTGATTTAAACGTTGCACACAAAGAGATAGATATTAAAAATCCTAAAACAAATCTAAGAAATGCCGGATTTACAATTGAAGAAAGAAGTAAGTTTGGTGAATTATTAGATAGTGGTTTTATTGATACATTTAGATATTTATATCCGGATGAGATAAAATATTCATGGTGGAGTTACCGTTTTAATGCCAGAGCTAATAATGCCGGTTGGAGAATAGATTATTTTTTAGTAAATAACGAATTAAAAGATTCTATATTAGATGCAAAAATTCATACCAACGTATTTGGTAGTGATCATTGTCCAATTGAACTCATAATAAAATAAGGTGAAAATATGATAAAAGTAATGTTTGTATGTCATGGAAATATATGTAGATCTCCAATGGCGGAATATGTTTTTAAGAAAATGATAAAAGATATGAAATTAGAGGATAATTTTATTATTGAATCATCTGCTACAAGTAGTGAAGAAATAGGATCAGATATCCATTATGGAACAAAAAGAATATTAGATAAATATAATATCCCTTATCAAATGCGAGAAGCGAAAAGATTTAGAAAAGAATGGTATGATTCATTTGACTATATAATTCTAATGGATCAAAATAACAAACGTAACTTATATAAAATAATAGAAAATGATCCGAATCATAAGGTGAAAATGTTACTTGAGTATGCCGGTGAATCAAGGGATATAGCTGATCCTTGGTATAATGGTAATTTTGAAAAAACATATGAAGATATAGTGATAGGCTTGAATTCTTTTATAAAACATATTTTATAAATTAATGATGATAGACCATTAATTTTATATGTAATAATAAGAAAGATAATCTAATGTGTATTTTAAAAAAACTATGTGAAAACATAGTTTTTCTTTACTTTTCTTTACAAAAATCAAATATATCTACATGTTATTTTGTGCTATTATAGTTAAGAAATAAGGAGATAATTATGAAAAGGAAAATTATATTAGGTATATTGGCTGCAGGTCTTGCAGTAGGTATGACTGCATGCAATAATGATAATACAAAAAAAGATAATACAGAAATAGTGGAACCAGCAGGTGAAGAAAATGAAACACCAGGAAACAATGAGACACCGGGAGGAAATGAAACACCAGTAGAAGAAGAAATAGATTATACAGGATTAATAATTAATCAGGTATATGGCGGAGGAGGAAAAAGTGATACTCCAATATCACATAGTTTTATAGAATTATACAATAATACAGGTTCATCAATTTCATTGAAAGGAATACAACTTGTATATGGTAGCGAAACATTAGATTTAAGTGATATAAGTTTAGAATCA
>JAVBLW010000016.1:0-2655 GCA_031553215.1 Anaeroplasmataceae bacterium | reverse complement strand
GGTAATAGTAGCCTTCATAGTATTTACGGCTATAATAGCAATAGTATTTGGTGATCCGGCAGCAAAATCCTTTGGAATAGGTCTCTTAACATCAGCTATATCTGGAGGAATATCTGGAGCTATAATGTCGGTACTAATAGGTGGGGTAATATCAGTAGTAAAAGGTAATAATTTCTTCAAAGGAGCAATAGACAATGCCATATCAGGCTTCTTAGATGGATTCATAGTAGGAGCATTAATGTTCTGTGCATCATCAGCCATGGCAACCGTAAATCAAACTACAAATGTAGTAAATAATACTGTGGAAAAAGCAAGTCAATGTTTCATAGCTGGAACTCTAGTATTAACAGAACATGGTCACAAAGTTATAGAAGAGATTGAAATCGGAGATAAGGTTTGGGCATATAATGAAGAGACAGGAGATAGACAATTAAAAGAAGTAACTAGGTTGTTTAGAAATAAAACTGAAGAATGGATACATGTATATATTAATAATGAAGAAATAACATGTACAAAAGAACATCCTTTCTATAGTCCTTTATTTGGGTTCTTACCTGCAAAAGATTTAGTTGAAGGAATGGATATTTTATTATATAATGATACTAAAGTAAAAATATCTAAAGTTACTAGAGAAGAACTTGAAATAGCAGAAGATACTTATAATTTTGAAGTAAGTGATTATCATACTTATTATGTAGGTGAATCAAATGTTCTAGTTCATAACTGTTGTGATAATGTAGCTGATGCGGCGAATATTGTGGATGATGGAATTGGATTCGATACATTTGATGAATTAAAAAGACATCTAGGACCTGCTGGTGAGGGTAAAGAATGGCATCATATTGTAGAGCAAAATCAAATGAAGCACTCTGGATTTACTGCAAAGCAGATACATAACACAAATAACATTAGAGCAGTTGATGTAGGAGTACATAGAAAAATAAGTTCTTTCTATAGTAGTAAATCAGGGCAATTCTCAAGATTTAGAATTGGTTTACGAGGAACAAGCTTCGAATACCAATATAGCGAGGGAATTAGAATATTGAATATGTTTGGAGGATAATATGGATATTACAAAAGAAAATTTTATAGAAAAATTTATAGAATTATCAATTGCTCAAGGTGAGGCTTATGATGCAATAATTACGGATAGATGGAAAGAAACAAAAAAAATAAATGAACAACTATCAAAAAAACTATCGAAGTATAGTGACTTTCTTGCAACCGATATTCAATTTGCTAAAGAAGTATTGGATAAGCTAGTCTTAGAAGATAATTTCTATGTTATGAAAAGCGTGGCAGGGCTATTATGGGAGTTTGATTATAAAATGGATACTTTTTATGAGATTTTCAAAAAAATATGTAGTAATAAAGAAAAAAAACATCAACCAACAGTAATAGCTTCTGATAGCTATGTATTAGCTATAAAAGAAGGTAGATTAAAAAAACGTAGAGAATTTCCTAAACTAATTTAAAAAGGTTATTTATAATGGAGGAATAATAATTATGGACAATTTGCAATTCGTAGGAGAACCAGAAAAATGGTTCTATGATAATTATGACTATTTGTATGGAAGAGCAATAAATAATAATTTTAATAATATTCCATTAAGGGTAAAGGTATATTTTGTTATGCGAATACTCTTTGATGAAGTCATGAACGGTGGTTTTGGACAATACCTAAATAATTCATCTATCAAATTAAGCGGATATTTGATAGAATGTACTAAACTTATAAAAAACAAAAAACTAATTAAATTAATTGAAAAGTTTGATTTGCTTATAAATAAGTCATATGAAGAACTATCGCATGAGGATCATATTGAATTAGAGAAATTATCAAATGATTTTTATGATATTGATGCCGAATATGATTTATATGAAATGTTAGATATTTACTATATGACAAACGAATAAATTTTATACTATTTAAAGACATACATGACTCTGTAAGGTAGAAAAAAATCTACTTTATCGGGTCTTTTTTATGCTAAAGACATAAACAAAATAACCACGGTATCAAATAATGGAAGTTTTTATAAAAAAATAGAATGTGATGATCTAGGAAGAATGACTAAATACTCAAAATTTAATGCAAGTTTTCAAACATATGTAGTACAAAAAGAATATACCTACGAAAGTAACTATCTAAATCCAAAAAGTATCACCAAAAATAATGTTACATATAACTGTACTTGGATAAGAGACAATCTATTATCTAAATATGGAGATATTGAATTTGAATACAATCATCAAGGATAAAGAAGAAAGAAAACACTTGGAAATGGAGGGTGGATATCATATTGGATTGTAGTCAATAGAAAGAATAATAGGAAGCATGGACACTATTGGAGGATTAAACCTACATGCAGTATGTGCAGATAATCCAGTAGACTTAGAACTAGATAGATATAACATACTAACTACTACAGAACTAACTCCAGATCCATACTATGACCCTACCAATGGATACAAGAAAAAACCATGGAGTAGATTTATAACGATACTAAAGTGGGTAATAGTAGCCTTCATAGTATTTACGGCTATAATAGCAATAGTATTTGGTGATCCGGCAGCAAAATCCTTTGGAATAGGTCTCTTAACATCAGCTATATCTGGAGGAATATCTGGAGCTATAATGTCGGTACTAATAGG
>JAVBLW010000018.1:0-6098 GCA_031553215.1 Anaeroplasmataceae bacterium | reverse complement strand
AAATTAAGTAACTGAAAAAAGTTGAATAATTCCTTAAAATCGTTTATAATTAAGTTGCTAAACATTTATCATCATTCCTTTGTAATGTGGTGTGCAAACTTTATTATACTAGGAATTTGCATAAATGTTTAGTTTTTTTGATTTTTTCTTATTGTAAATTTATGGGTGCGTTTTTGCACATTTATAGTTGTAAAAAAAATGTATCCATTTTTGCACGTTTATAGTATATAGTAATGAGTAATACAAAAGAGCGAATTATGAAATGGGATACATTTTAAATTGTAAAATTAAGGATGAGTAATTTATTACATTAAGACAAGAAAATCTCAATTATTGACATTAAAATATATAAGTAATATAATGAATATAGTAAAAAATACATAATTTGAGGAGAATATTTAATGGATAATATTGAAAAAACTAAAGGTGAATGGTTTTCATTACTTGATAAAGGTGAACTTGAATTAGCAGAAGAATATTATGTTAAGAAAGTATTACCATTTGTTGTTAAAAATATTAAAAATAAAAGAAAGTTTGATAATTATGATGTACTAGTAAGTTTAGTTGGCTTTACGCCGGAAGTGAATGTAGTTACCTATGAAATTCTTAAACCTAAAAAACTTATATTAATATGCTCAGAAGAAACAGTTTCACAAGCTGATAAAATTCAAAAATATTGTAATCTATCAATTTCACAAATTAGTTGCGTTATATTTAATCAAGATGAATCGGAGATATATGATATTTATCTTAAAATAATAAATATATTTATAGAAAATACCGATTATAATAAATTTATTTTTGATGTATCAGGTGGCAAAAAAATAATGGGAAATCAAATGTTAATTGCAGCTTATATTATGAACCAACTTGGACGTAATAAAGTTGATATTTGTCACGTAAATTATAACAAATATATTCCAAAGTATAGGAAGCCTGAGCCAGAATCCACTACTTTGTACATTCAAACTGATATAATTACAACGCCAACAAATATACTAAATCCAGATAATTTAAATCAATATCATATATATAACAAAGAAATGATTGTAACTCCTCATTTTAGTGGTAGACATAAAAAAGTAATAAATAATTCTATTTTTACAATAATGCCTTTTTCCGAAAGCTGGTCTAATGATACATATGAGGTTGTAAAAGAAACTTGTGAAAAAAAGGGTTATGTTGTATCCAGAGCCGATAATTTATATGGACATGATGTTTTAGAAGATATTTGGAGGGGGATTTGTGAAGCAGAGATAATTATATCAGATATAACAAATAAAAATGCAAATGTAATGTATGAATTGGGAGTTGCCCATACATTAGGAAAACCAGTTATTATTTTAACACAAAATATAAATGATGTTCCGTTCGATTTGACTCAAAAACGATGTTTAATTTATCAAAATAGTTATCAGGGGTTAAATGTAATAAAAGAAAAACTTCCATATTTCTTGGAAAATACCCAAATATAGTAGTATTTCAGTTAAGTTTATTTTATACCCATTAGCAAAGAATGGTATTAATTCCCAAATATACTTTTGTAAATGTCAAAGCTAAGATTAGATCTAGTCGACAAAGATTTGAACATAATACTTAGTATTTACTTGATTCTTATTTTATAACTTAAGCTAATTAATAATACAACTAGATAAAGTGTAGAATTATAGAAGTAAATTAAGTTTATTTATAATGGTATAAGTTGGATATAATATATACATTTTGTATAAAATGCACTATAATGTTGATATACATAAAAAATTAAATATATAGTATCTATAATGGAGGCTGTTTACTTCTATAAATAAATTTTGATATGAAGTGAGGGAGGGTTTATTATGAGAATAAGTGGAAAATGGTTTGAGAATTAAAAATATAATGATTGTCAAAAGTGAAGAAAAAGACGTTCATGCTTTTCGTGACTATTTTTTTAATCAGGCATCGCCTGGTGAAAGAAATTTATTTTATATAAGTATATTTCTTGCGTCACTGTCAGCTTATAGAAAAAATGAAAATTTAACTATTATTTTAGATGAACCTGAACTGCATCTTCATTTAGATAAAGTAATAGAGTTTGTTACAACAATAGAAAAGGAGCTTCCTAATGCAACATTATGGGTTGCGACTCATTCAATTCATCTGATACCTATTTTTGAATTTGATGAAACGATATACGTAAAAGATGGAAAAATACAGAAACGGGGAGGGCAAACAGGTGGTTTTTATGCAGACATATATAATTCCATCATTGGAACAACAGAGGATTTGATTGATTTTTTACAAGATATAACTGGGTGGGAAATGTACAGATTTTTTGAACAATGCTTATTTTATACTCCTCAATCCGTTATTACAGGCAATAATGACCCTCAAACTAATATTATCTTCACTAAAATAAATGATAGGCTTAAAAAAGGTGAAACATTAAAGATTTTAGATTATGGGGTTGGTAAAGGGCGTTTTGGTGTAATACTTGACAAGTTACTTAACCAAAACAATAATTATTTTTTGGAGTATTTTACATATGACTTAGATGATGAGAATTACAACTTGTATATTAAAGATAAAATCAAATGTCATGTAAGACACTATACATCAGATGATGATTTGTCTGATAATAAATTTGATTACATATTGCTTGTAAATGTATTACATGAAATATCACCAGTGAAATGGGCAAGTGAATTTTTTCACCACAACGCAACATCGTAGCTATATGTGGTTATTGCATTTATTCTGTAATCTTCTTCTTTTATTAATTGGTTTAAATTATCATAATAATATTTTAACTTTAGTACTCCGCCTTCACTTATTGTTTCTATATTCCCTAAAGCATCGTAGGTGTAAGTTAATTTTGAACCTGTCAGGCTTGTAGCTCCTCCTATGGTTTTATTATATTCTATACTTTCAACCATGTAAGTACTGTTGGTTCCTACTCCTGCAAGGTATGTGTAATTCTGGGTGATTTTGTTCGTTCCCTGACTATTAAGGTTTAATGACTGACTTGTTACTCTACCTATACTGTCATAATTATACGAAGTTCCTAAATTATTTAATAATGTCAAGGATTGTATTCTATTATCTTGGCCATAAGTTATTTTTTGCGTTTTAGATGGTTCCTTACCAAATTGATAGCTTAACTTATTAACTCTGTTCTCTATGTCATATCCTATTTCATAATTTAGCCCGCTATAACTTATCTGCCTGATTAATCTTCCACCATTATCATATTCAAAATTGTAAGTTATTTTATTGGCATTGTCAATTAACTTATATATATTCCCTTGGGTGTCATACTTCCATTCATATATTATGTTTCCGTTATATCTTTTGCTGATTATTCTAAACAAGTTGTCATATGCATATTCTAGGGATACTCCATAATAATTTACAATCTGTCGTTTTCTATTGTCACCCTTGTATATATAATTAATTAGTTTTGTACTATTTACATTAATTGAAAGTATTTCTCCAAATTCATTATAGTCTAAATTGTAATTAAAATTATTATGGTTTATAGTTTTTAATCTCTTATTTGCATATACTAGACTGTATTTTGGGTCTTGGGCATTTGCCTGTCCATTTCTGTCTATGTCAATATATGAAGATATTTGATTATCCGTGGCTGAATCATAGGTATACCTTGTTATTATTCCATTGGCATCCATTTTATTTAAAAGCAAACCTTTGGTTGGATCATAATTATAGTATGTGGTTTTTCCTCTTGTATCTTTTATTGTACTTAGATAATTTCCATCAAAATAGGTTGCTGTATTTATTATGTTTCCTGTTTTTACAGATAATGGATTGCCGTATGTATCATAGGTTAAATCTGATTTAACACCAGCTTCACTTGTTACACTTGTCAGGTTATTTTTATCATCATATGTGTATTGATAATTATAACCGGATGGTGATATTATCTTTGATATGTTATTATCATTGGTGTAGCTGTATGTGGTTTTTGATGTTTGGGATGTTGAAAGCAGGTTTCCTTTAGCATCGTAGGTATAACTGGTTGAAGATAAATCTGATACCAGTGCTATACTGTCAAAACATGCCTCCCCTACGTTATAGTCATATATTGCTTCTATTGTTATATTGGAAACTGTTTTTGCAGGATCAGGAAATATTGCTCCGGTTACATATTGCCAGTCTGTATTATATGGATTAAATTTTAGTTCATCTGTTTTTGTGGTTCCATCAGTATATCTTACAGTTGCTCCTAATGCGAATTTTTTATTTCCACCTGATTGAGCTGAACTTGCTTTTGCCCATCCTGATAATACATAGGATTGAGTGCCTGATTTGTTTATTTCAACGGTTTGGCTTATTCTGTTTTTATTGATATAGTTTCCTTCAAATCTAAAGCATTTTACGCCTTCTTTTGCACCTGATGTGTAAATTTGCCCTTTGGTCAGACTTAATGTACTCCATGCTCCGTTTTCAAATCCGCTGTTTTCTAATAGGTTATATGCACTTGAGGTTTCTTCTTTCTCAAGCTGCATTGCATCAAACCATGCTGTACCTTTTGCATATCTTAGCTCAACTCCAAGCTCTGCATAATAGAAATACTGTGGAATAGTAAATGTTACTTGTATTTTTCTCCAACCATTATTAATGTTTTTATCTGTTGTTCCTGTTACAAACTCTGCATATTTTCTTGTCTTTATTCCGGTATGGGTAACCGTTTCAACATATATTCCTGCACCACCATCTCCTGCACTTGCAACAATATCATTAGTATTTACATATGCAGAATAAGTGTATGTTGCACCATAAGGTAATTCTCTTTTTTCTTGTTTCATTACCAGTTTTTCATTTGTGGCCTGGTCAACTTTTAATTTTAGTGAGCTTTTTCCAATATATACACAATCTGTTGCTCTTGATGCTGAATATGAAATACTGCTTACAGGATTTATTGTGAACCATGAACTGTCTGTTTCTGCACTATGATTCAAAAGTTCATTTGGT
Source organism: Anaeroplasmataceae bacterium (assembly GCA_031553215.1). Lineage (GTDB taxonomy): Bacteria > Bacillota_I > Bacilli_A > Acholeplasmatales > Anaeroplasmataceae > JAVBLW01. The sequence goes on along the minus strand of JAVBLW010000018.1, from coordinate 1,124 downwards.
ATTGCCTTATATCCTTTACTGCTTTTCATTATTTTATTAACATTTCCAGGGTTTATGGGCTGGGTTCCTAGTGCGTCCGGATCATACTCATAAGCATATGCGTCATAAAATGCTGTTTTATTTATATTTTCACTATAGGTTGAGGTTAAATGTCCCATTACATCAAAACAATATGTTGTTATCAAATCGTCTGATGTGTCCATTATTCCGTCAACACCTGTTGCCTGACAGGTAGTTCTTCCATCTGATAAATAGCTGAATTTTATATTTTTACCGGCTTTTGTACCTGACATTTCTGTAACTTTAGCTACACGTTTTGAAGCATCAGAGGTGTATTGAAACTGTACCCCTATATTATTTGAGTTTTTTGCTGTTTCCATGGTTCCGTCACTATAATATGTATAATTAGTGCTTGTACCATCAGGATAGGTGACTGTTCTAAGAAATCCGCCTTCTTCACTGCTTATTGGTCCATTATAGGTACTGGAATAGCTGTATGTTGTACTTCTGCCAGATGGATCGGTTATTTTACTTAGGTATTTCTTTGAGTTATATGTAAATGTGGTTTTTCTTCCGGCACCATCAATTACTGATGATATCAGTGTTGAACCAGCGTCATAGTATATAGTTAATACATTATTGTTTGAATCGGTTATTGTTCTTAAATACCCTGCACTGCTAAATAGCATTTTGTTTTTATGTTTATCTGTTAAGGTGCATTCATTAGAGCTTACATTTTTTGTTAATTGATAGCCTAAGCCGTCTTCATCCATTACTCCTGTTCCGGTAAATGAGTGTTCCGTTTCATCTCCGTCAACGTATCAATAGAATTATCCTTTTTCTTTGATGTATTATCTTTGATTTTTTTTGAGTTCTTAATCTCTTTTACAGAAGACCATGAGATTACTGAATCTCCATTTTTTATTGTCAACAGCTTATTAGAAGTTGATTTTCTAGCAAACTTAACTTTAAATTTATTATTATTTTTGTTTTCAAGCCCTTCAAAATCTTCACTTTCTTTTGCTGTGCTAATAGTTAAACTATTGTCAATGTCTTTCCAAACGCCATCCTGTTCTTGATGAATTGGTTCATTATACATAGCGATCATATAGGATTCATCACTT
>JAVBLW010000006.1:0-432280 GCA_031553215.1 Anaeroplasmataceae bacterium | reverse complement strand
GTATATAGATTATTACAACAACAAAAGAATAATTACAAAATTAAAAGGATTAACGCCTATACAATATAGACATCAATCCTTAAATAATGTAGTATTAAATTAATTTCACTTAAAGTCCAACTTTAAGGGTTCACTATATTTGGAGTTTTTTTATTTATGTGCTATAATTTTGTGGGTGATATAATGAATTTATATTTGTATATGTTATTTTTTTGTATATTTTATATAATCTCTTTTAGATGCTTAAGAGCTATTAAAATTGAAAAAATATTCACACCGGGTAAGGTGTTTGAAATTAGATGTATGTATGTTATTTTGTCATGCATTATGTCCTTTTTATTAACTGAAATGATTGCTGTTTTTTATACCTTAGCACAATAAATCGATAAAATTTGTATATTCTTTCATCAACTGTCAATAATAAAGTTGAGGTGATTAGTGATGAAAGAAAAAATATTTAATTTTATACGTGAAAAAAAGGATCTATTGATATTCGTAGGAATTTTGTCTGTCGTATTTGTTAGCGTGATTTTTATTGCAAACTATGCATTATCTACGGATGTCCCGGTAATAAATGATGGAGGAACAGAATTACCTGATGATGGAGGAAATACTGGTCCAATTACTCCAACAACATATTATTTTACATCTCCAGTATCTGAAGATTGTATAACAGTTAGAACTTTTTTTGATAGCAATTATGATGATGCAAAATTAGAAAAAGCTGCAATATTTAATGGTGAAAGATTTATTGAATCAACTGGTGTAGGATATGCAAAACAAGATAATACTAAATTTACTGTAAATTGCATGTATGCTGGTGTTGTTTCAAAAGTAGAATATGATGAATTAAATGGATATACAGTTATTGTAAATCATGATGATAATGTGTATACGAAGTACAGTTCATTATCTTCTGTATCAGTATTAGAAGGTGCAGAATTATCTGAAGATAGTACTATTGGTACTGCTGGTACATCAGTTATAGATAACGAAGCTGGTATTCATGTATTTATTGAATTATTAATAAATTCTTCTTATGTTGATCCAACAATAATTTATGGAAAACAATTAACTGAAGTCAGTAGTATGAAATAAAAAAACCATAAGAAAATAGATTTTATAATCTAGGACCTTATGGTCTTTTTTTTATCCGTATAAATTTCTTAATTTTACATAAAATATACTAGAGGGGATATAATGGACATAGAGATAATTAATAGAGTTAAGAATATGGCAAATATGATATTAGAAAATAAATCAACGGTTAGGGAAGTAGCACTATATGTTGGTTATTCTAAATCAACAGTTCATAAAGATTTGACAGAAAAATTGAGACAAATTGATTATGATCTTTATACACAGGTAAAGGACTTGTTAGAGCATAATAAACTTGTACGTCATATACGTGGTGGAGAAAGCACAAAAAATAAATATGTTAAAGAATCACTTCAATGTCATGAAATCCAAGTTCAGTAATTTCAACTTTTGCATTTGTTAGGTTAGTTAAATCTGTAAAAAACATCGTTTTATCACTTTGTTTAATTGCTGTAATGATAGTAACCTCAGAATCGAAAATTGTTTCTAATATAGTATAATTATTCAGGAAAAACAAGATATTATTGTAATTGGAATAACTAAGTTTAATTTCTAATTTTAATAGAGATTCTTTAGCATAGAAAATAGGTAATTTAAGGGCTTCACTGGCAGATGAACTATAAGCTCTAACTAGACCACCAGTGCCTAAAAGGGTACCACCAAAATATCGAGTAACAACACATAGAATGTTTGTTACTTTTTGTTTTTGTAGGACATCTAAAATAGGAAATCCGGCAGTTTTACTTGGTTCTCCATCATCGCTGCACTTTTGAATTTCTCCTTTAGTACCAAGTATATAACCATAGCAATTATGGGTTGCGTCATAATATTTTTTTCTTATTGCAGCTAAATTTGCTTCAACATCTTCAATAGTATCGACCCTGATTAAGGTAGTTATGAACTTAGATTTGTTAATTACTATTTGATTTTCAATTGTATCTTTCATCATTCTCATAAAATCACCATATCGATATTATATCATAACTAATTTCGGCTCTAAATAATTTGTTGAAAAATAAAATACTTAATGATATAATTTTCATATATTGGAGTGAATTAGATGAAAAAACGATTGATTGCCACAACTTCAACAAGTTGCCTTGATTATTATCCGAATGATCATGACATAAGAATAATTAGAATTAAAATTGATTTGAATGGAAAACTACTTACTGATGGTGATGAAATAAGAGCTAATGAATTTTATTCTTTAATTAGTACGGATACAAAGCTAATCCCTAAAACAAGTCAACCTTCTATTGGGGAATTGCTTGAAATCTTTGAGGGATATATTGCTGAAGGATATGAAGAAGTTATAGTGACAACTATATCATCTAAGTTAAGCGGAACATATAATGGAATTTGTCAAGTCGCAAGTATATTAAAGGACCAAATAAATATTATTCCTTTTGATACCAGAACGGTATGTTTTAATGAAGGATATTTCGCTTTAAAAGCAGCTGAAATGCTAGAAGAGGACAAGCCAACTGAAGAGATACTAAAAACATTAAATCACATGAGAGAAAATAATAAGATTATGTTTGCAGTTGATTCATTAGAATATTTGGTAAAAAACGGACGTCTATCTGGGGCAGCAGGATTTATTGGAAAATATTTGAAAATAAAACCTATTTTAGAATTATTTGATGATGGAACTATTCAAGCAGTAGAAAAAATTAGAACGACAAAAAAGGCACTTGAAGGAGTTACAAATAGATTCAATGAATATGTTAAAGGACGTAAGTATTTTGCATATATCGTATATACAGGTGATGAATTATTGAATTTCTTCAAGACTGTATTAAAGGAAACTAGTTCAATTGATGGGTTATTGGAATCACCATGTACTCCTGTAGTAGGATGCCATGTTGGTGGTAATGCAATCGGAATTGGTATATTTTTATTAGATTAGAAGTTGTTTTCATAAACAACTTTTTATTTTTATGATATAATAAATTTGGTGATTTTATGAAGTACGTCGAAGCAGCTGTTTCAATATTAAAAAAACTAAATGAAAATAATTATCAAGCATATTTTGTTGGTGGCTATGTGCGTGATAAAATTTTAGGCTTAGAATTAAATGATATTGACATTGCGACGAATGCTTTGCCTAAGAATTTAAAAGAAATATTTTCATCTTGTAAGGAAACTGGATTAAAATATAATTCTGTTTGTGTTCTAGTTGATAACTATGAATTCGAAATAACAACATTTAGAAAAGATATCCAATATTTTGACAATAGACACCCAATTGTAGATAATGTTAATTCTATAGAAGAAGATTTGAGGAGAAGAGATTTTACTATAAATGCTTTAGCTATGGATATTAATGGAAATGTTATAGATATATTTAATGGTCTAGAGGATCTAAAAAATAAAACAATTAAAGCGATAGGGATTCCTCAAAATCGATTTGAAGAGGATGCACTTAGAATGCTCCGTGCGTTTTATTTAGTTTCAAAATTGGATTTCCAAATTGAAAAAGGCACCCTTGATGCAATTAGAGAGAAAAAGGAATTAGTAGCTAATCTTTCTAATTTTAGAATAATGCAAGAACTTGGTAAAATAATAAGACATAACAAAAATAACGAATGTTTTAAATTAATGATTAGCATTGAATTTCAAAATGTTCTTAAGGGATTAGAAAGAGGAATTAAATATATTGTAGAAAATGATATAATTACTTCTAATGTCTTAGAATTCTATACGATTTGTTTCTACCTTAATGGTGAAATTCTTAAGGATTGGCCATTTACAAAAAAAGATAAAGAAAAGATGGAAAAATATATCTTTTTAATGGATAAAGATATAAGTGCACTAAATATGTTTTTATATGGAGTTGAACAAATAAAGTATATTAATAATCTAAATCGTCTGATTAAAAGGAACTATTTAACGGATGATGAAATAAATAATATTGAAGAAGAATTAGTTATTCATTCATTTAAAGACGTCGATATTAGTGTTAATGAGATAAAAGAACACATTAGTAGATTGGATGGTAGCTGGATAGGGGATTTGCAAGAGAAGATAATTATAGAAATAATAAATGGTAATCTCTTAAATCAAAAAGAAGAAATTATTAAATATATAGAAGAAGAGGGAAAATATGGAAAACATAGAAATGATGACAATATTTGCAAAAGTTGATTCGGTTAGTTCAAACGATGCAATATTTAATTTAATTGTTACACTAGAAGATGGTTCTAAGAAAAATCTAAAAATTGAGACAGATAAATTTGCTTTAGTAACTATAGGAAGTATTTATGAATTCGTTGTTGCAAAATATATTAATTCAGAAAAGAATACTGCATTTGTTACAGAGGTAAAAAGTATAAACGATATAGAAGATCTGACATTGAAAAATAAGGTGTTTAGAAGTTTTATGAATAGTGCACCTGTTGATTATTGTGATTTAGAAAAAAGAATTGAAGAGTATATTGAAAAGATAGATAATAAGATCATCTATGATATAACAAGAAAGTTGATAAAGAAGTATCACGATGACTTCTATCTATACCCAGCAGCAGCAAAATTACATCATGCATATATTGGAGGTCTTGCTTATCATACTTTGGGTATGTTAGATTTGGTAGAAGGATTCTTGAAAAATTATAATTTTTTTGATAAGAATTATATGTATGCTGGAATAATACTACATGATATAGGTAAAGTTATAGAATTTACTGGAATCGAAAATACCGAATATGGAATAGAAGGACAATTATTGGGTCACTTAGTAATAGGTTCACAAGAGATTTACCAAACTGCAATTGCTCTAGGATATGAACAAGAAGAGGAAACCTTGATATTGCAACATATGATAATATCACATCATGGTCAACCAAATTTTGGTTCAGCAAAAAAACCAGCAACAGCAGAAGCTTTATTGCTTTGGTATATTGACACATTAGATTCAAAGTTTAGAGTTTTAGAAGAAGAATTGGTTAAAACTAAAGAACAGTCATTCACTGATATGATAGGAGTTCTAGATAAAACCAAAATATACAAACACAAATAAAAAACCTCAAAAAATGAGGTTTAAGGCTGTTATACTAACCAAGCTGTACCAATGATTACTAGAAGGATAAATAAAACTAAGATTAAAGCGTAACCATGTTCGCCGTTAGTACATGAAGTACCACAATTGTTTGCCATCGTTTTTCCCTCCTTTTCGTTCTCATTATAATATATTGTAAAAAGTCGAATATGGGAATTATAAAAGCCTAATTAATTCAATTATGTGAAATAGTGATAAACAAAAAAATAACTTGATTTTTGACAGGTATAATGATATTATATAAATTGCTATGATTTTATGAAAATGATTACAAGGAGAATTACTAATGATAAAAAGATTTATTAATAGGGTACAAATTAAGCCATTTGCTTTGATGATCCTTTCAATATTTACAATACTTACTTTAGCATCTTGTGGAAATGGAAGCAGGTCTTTTTCTAGTTTAAAAAGTTCTGATATATATGCCACTAGTGGAAATTATTCAATAACGAATGGTGAGCTATGGGAAGAACTAAAGTGGTCTGCAAATGATATTTTAGAAGAAAAAATTACATCATTTGTTTTGAAAGCCTACGTTGATGAAATAAAAGAAGAGATTTCTAAAACAGGGGATACTCTTTTAAAAGAAAGATATTTAGATGAATTAGAGAAAGAAGCATTAGCAGAAGTTTATGCTATAACTGATGTTGAAGATTTAAAACTTTATGATGCAAAATATCGTAAAACATTAGAAGACAAATTCATTGATTCTTACTATATGGAAAAAGGTGTCAAATTAACTAATGCTGAATTAATTAATGAGGCAGGAGATACTACACTTATTACTGGAAAAACGTATTATATGACAAGACTTCATTCAAATTATTATGAAGTTGTTGCAGAAAAATTGCTTGCTTATCATTTATTAAAGGATGAAATAGATGATTATAATGATGATGCTGATTCTGAAGATGAATATTATTATACGCCTTCGGATATTAAGGATTATTATAACACTCATTATAAGTACGATATTGAAAGTAAGCTTATTATGATTAGGTTCTTTAATCAAGATGAAATCAACACAACATTTAAGGCTTTTGGTATAAAAGTTTATAAAGATAGTTATTATTTTATTCCACAATTAGGAAAAACTACTAGAGAATATTCTACATACTATGATGAATTTGATATATCTCTTGCTAGTAATTCATATAAATGCTTCAATTTATCAGCTATCGTTGGTGAGATGGGGATTTTTGAATTATACATTGAAATAAGCAATTACATTTATACATATCGTGATGCTCTTCCAAATGCAATTGGTGCTACTAGTACAACTAGTTCAAGACGTAATATCACAGAAGCAATCTTAGTTAAATATTTAGAAAATGGTAATACTACAACACCTGTTGAATTTATAGCTAATTGGGATGACCAATTTATAGAAAGTATTACATACACAGCAGAAGACTTAAATGACATTGACTTAGGTCTAAGTGTTTATGTTGGTAGCCGTTTACCTCTTGAAGAAAAAGATGGGTATAAACGCTATACACAAAATGGATATGCTTTAGGTGATTACTATTATTTAATGTATAAAATTGATGAAACTAAAATAGCAGAAGATATGGTTTTATATGGTAATGAAGATGATGAAGATGAAATTACAAATGAAGATCTAAAAAATAGAATTATTGATGAACTTATATGGTCAGAAATTACTCAAACTAAATCTACTGATTATCTAAATACTGAAGTAGGAAAAGTAAAAGTATATATTTTTGATGAAGCTTTAGAAATTTGTTTTGCTCAAAAAAATTCTTCATATTCAAAAACTCATAAAAAAGCTCCATCAAAAGAAACTTTATTTACTATTAAATATAAGAAAAATAGTGAATCATATAAATTAGAAGAAATTTTTAATATATTGGAAGTTAGAAGTGGAACAGCTACAGCTATAGATTTATTAAGTAGAAAAGCTATCAAAGATTCTGAGGAATATAAAAGTATAAAATCGAGTGAAATTGACACTTATAAGAGAAATTTAGAAGCAGTTTTAAATCTTTTTGCAAATAATCAATTATCAAGTCAAGGTTATCCTTCTACTCTAGGAAAATATAATTTCTTAATGTTATATTTCCATTCAGCAGATGTAGATACAATAATTGACAATTTTTATAAATTGAATTATGCATCAAAGAAGATATTAACAAATTACGCAAAGAATGATGCAATATTTGAAATAATGCAACAATATGCAGCAGCTGCATATGAAAATGAATTTAATATATCAGCTCAAAACTTATTAGTTTATGTAGATATGGATGAAGATGGTGTACCTGATAAGGATTTTGATTGGACAAAAACAATTTATAATTCGACTGTTACATATGAAGAAAAAGCTTTAGAACTAGTTAATTACTTTATTACTAGAATGAAAAACTCTAAATCTTCTCAAGCCGCATTACTTGAAACAATGGTGGAAGAATATAATAGTTGCCAACGTTTTACAAATGGTATTGATACATATGAAGACGGTGTAACTGAATATGATCCAACAGAACCTGAAACAATTTGGGCAGAATATCGTCGTGCTGGGTTATATATATCAGTAACTGAGTATTCTGACACTACTAATAAAACCGAAGAAAACTTTGGGGAAACTGCTATCCCTTACGATCTTAAATTACGTTTAAGAGAAATATATAAGAACGATTCAGATTTTAGATTTGAAGATTCATTCCCATATGAATACATTGATTCATCAGCATATTTAGATGGAAGTAAGAGTGGATTCCTTACTAAAGATGGATATAATCTATTGGTTATCACATCTGCTACTGCACAATCAAGTGCTGAGTTCTTAGAAAGTGATGACATCAATGGTATATATTTAAATATTTCTTTAAAGTATGAAGATGAAATGTTTAATATTGCCAATATTTATAATGATGATCAAATAATTTCACTTAATCAAGTAAAATTATTCGTTTATGAATATTTGAAATCTAGTAGTACAAATTTATTCCCTTCTTCAATCACAACAGCATTAACAACGTATTTATTACCAGTTTATGAAAAATATAATGATTCAGCTACTCAACGTGAATTACTATTAAATAACTTACTGGGTCAAATTGATTTCACTGATCAAAAGAATGCTGATAGATTAGTCGAAATGATGGCTATTAATAGAAGAATTTCAGATGATTATTTAACAGATACAGATATGGGAAATAATTTTGTTAATTGGTGGAGTAATATTTTAACAGGAGGCAGAGATTAATATGAAAAAAATTAAAAGATTATTTTCTTTGATGGTATGTCTTCTAGGTATTATTACACTTGCTTCTTGTAGTTCAAGTAAAGTGAACCAGGAAGTTCCATATGGTACTATTGATAATAGTGTTTATGCTAGTATTAGTAATGCATCTATTACCAACAGAGAATTATATGATTATTTGAGAAAAGATGCACTTTCTGTTGTATACCAAGATATGAAGGAAAAATTATTTGCAGATGTAATTGCTCTTTGTGATTATGAGAATGATGCGGATGATAAAGAAAAAATCAATGAAACAATTATTTCTGAAATCTATGGAGTATCGACTGTAGATGCATACAAAAAACTTACTGAAGATAGCAAGAGAGTTTCTATCGAAAAATATATTGATCAAAGATTTAAAGAAGGAAAAATTGTGACTGAATCTCAGTTGCAAGTTTCTATTGAAACTATAGATGGTGAAGAAGTGTTCGTTGCTACTTTCCCAGAAGTTTTAGTAAAAGACAAAGCATATTCAATTGGTTTGGAAAAATATGCAAAAGCTGAAATAAAAAAGATTTATAACGAGAAATATGTTGACGGAAAAAAGAATAAATTCTATATTTCTGAAGATGATATTCGTGGTTATTATCATAATTATGGTAAGAAATATAACACAAGTCAAGCTATTGTTATAAAATTCTTATCTCAAGCGCAAGCTGAAAAGATTATGAATGAAGTACTTGGAAAATCATATATTGATTTAAATCAAAGTCAAGAAGATATAATCCAAGATTACATAAACATTTATAATGCACAATATGTATATCGTGAAAAATTAAATGCTGAGGATTATTTGGAAAGTAGCTATGTTAATTTTATCGTTAATAATGAGAAAAATGAATTGAGTGCACTTTCTTCACAATTTGAAGATGTATTCTTAAAGATGGAAGATAATCAAGCTTTCTCAAAAGCAAGAAATTTAGATGGTAGTTTTTATTTAGTTTATAGAATAAATTCTCCTGAAATAATTGAATGGGAAGAACTTGAAGCTGGTGATGAAGCAGTTTTTGAACAAAAGAAAGAAGAAACATTAGGGTATTTAATTGATTCTAAAAATACATCAACTTATCAAAGTGAATTAGTAAGTGATAGATATGATGAAATTTATGATGCAAATGCATTAGAAATTTATGATCCAGTAATTGCTGCATTATATAATGCTAGTTATAGTGATTATGAACTTGCTAATAAATTCAATAAAAATCTTGTATATTCTTTTACATATAATGATGTTGAATATTCTATGACTCCAGAAGAATTATTTGAAAAAATGGAAAAACTATATGGTATGGATACAGCAATTGGATATTTAGTAAATGAATATGCAATGTCTAATAGTGTACTTGTTGCTAAAATCGAGTCAGATACAATTTCTGATTATACTGATGAACTTGATAGTGACATCAAATCATTTAAAAAAGGTAAGACTTCTTATTCCAAAAAAATAGGATTATCTGCATATCTAACATTAAAATATGGTTTTTCAACAAGAGCTTTAGTTCTAGAAAAATACTATTTAGCGTCTAATGCAAGAACTGAATTATATTCATATTTTGGTAGTCATACGACTGATGGAGTGAATTTTGATAAAGATGATAAATTATTCACTAATTTAATGAATATCACACAAAAAATATATGAAGAAAGTTTTACTACAAAAATATCTCATATCTTAATATCAGTTGATGATGAAGGAAATGGTGAAGCAGTAAACCCTGAATTATATATTCAAAATTTACCAAATGAGTCAAAAAGAGATGAATTTAAACGTGCATTATTAGAATTATCGCAAGCAATTATTAGTGAAGCGAAAATTCTATCACTATCTTTAACTTATTCTGAAGCACTACAATATATTGTTACTGCATATAATAATGGTTATAAGGTACCTTCACAAGGTAATGTAACATGGGATTCATATAAAAAATTCAACTTTACTCTAAAATTTGAAGATTTAGGAGAAATTACTTATATCACTTCTGCTAATTATGTTAGTCAATTTGCTGATGAAGTAAAAAATTTATATAATCGCTTCAAAGATGATGATGCGTCAATTAAAGATAAAGGATACCTTCAATTTACCTCTACGGGTGAAAGTATAGATAGTATCGAAGATTTATGTACAACTACGTATGGGTACCACATACTTAATATATATAGTGTTGCTCAACCAAAATCTTCTCAATTCTTGCCTTCTTCAGATAGCCAAAGTGATGAAGATGGACAATACTTAGAATATGAACATCTAAAAATTGTTATCGAACCAGATAATGATGACGATGATGAAGAACCACAACGTTATTTATATGCTAATTCTTATAGTGACTTTGATTATCCTTCAACAAATCAATTGTTCATATATTTCTATGAAACATTAAATGGTGGAGTTAAATCGATTAAATCATCTAAGCAAACTGCTATTGGTAATGTATTCTCTGGAGTTTATTCAAGATATGTTTCAAACAATTTCCAAAATTACAGAGTATTCACAATGTTGCCTGAATTACATTTTGCAAATGATGATGCAAATGATTCAAAATTAAAGAACTACATTCATATTTTAGAACGTACTATCGACAACTATAACATAAATGATAATTACATGTATGAAGGTTGGTTTGATGGAACATTCGATTGGTCTGTAGTATTACCATCTTAATAAATTTACACCTATGCAAATAGGTGTATTTTTTAATTATTTATGCTATAATTGTCGAAGTGGTGAGAATATGAAGATATGTGTTTTGGCAAGTGGTTCAAAGGGAAATTGTACATATATAGAAGCTGGTAATACAAGAATTCTGATTGATGCAGGGATAAGCAAAAAAAGATTACTAGAAGTCTTAGAAAAAAATAAAATAAACTATGATAAAATTGATGCCATATTAGTAACCCATGAACATGTTGATCATGTGTCGGGATTGGGCGCAATTTTAAAGTTTTTTGGTTGTGGTCTATACATTACCAAAAGGACACATCAATATTTAGAGGAAAAGTATAAAGATAAAATATCTTGTTCTAATGTTATATATGTAGCAAATGACGAAGAATTTAAAATAAATGATGTAATTATAAGAACGATACCAATTTTCCATGATGCTTGTGATCCGGTTGCTTTTATTGTAGAACACAATGATAAAAAAATTGTCTATATCACAGATACTGGATATGTACATCAAAAACATTTAGAAGCAATATCAAATGCTGATGTATATGTTTTTGAATGTAATCATGATCCAGAAATTTTGATGAATAGTGATAGACCATATCAAACCAAAATGAGAATATTAGGTAATCATGGTCATTTATCAAATGAAGATGCATTATATATATTATCGCAAGTAATTGGGAATAGAACAAAACGTGTTTTTTATGCTCATATTTCCGAGGAATGCAATTTGTATGAAATAATTGAATTAACTAGCAAGAGAGTATTTTCTTCAATTGGGGTAGATGTAAGTGAAATAGATTTTATTTATACATCTCAAAGTTCAACAAAGGTAGAAGAAGTATGAAGATAACTATTATTAGTATAGGAAAACTTAAAGAAAAATATCTCAAAGATGGTATTGCGGAATATTCTAAGAGACTGTCAAGATATACTCAAGTAGAAGAAATTGAATTAGTGGATGAGCCGATAAAAGATAAATGTAGTAGTGCAATGGAGCTAGAAATAAAAAGAATCGAGGGTGATCGTATTTTGAATACAATACCCCAAAAATCTTTTTGTATAGTTTTGGATTTAAATGGGAAAATGCTTAGTAGTGAGGAATTGGCTAATAAATTTATTGAAATTCAAAATTATCATTCCTCACATATTTCATTTGTAATAGGTGGTTCACTTGGATTGTCGAGTGAAGTAATCGAGAGGGCCGACTTTAGATTATGTTTTTCAAAAATGACTTTTCCACATCAATTAATGAAATTAATACTATTTGAACAAATATATAGAGGCTTTAAAATAAATAATAATGAAATTTACCATAAATAGAAGGTGAAATAATGGCTGCATTAAATTTATTTAATACAAATAGATATGTAAAAGAAGAAGAAAAACAAGGAGATATCCCTAAATTTTCTCGTGTTACCTCTATAGCTATGAAATTGATATGGCCAGCTGTTTTAGAATGTTTTTTAGTTAGTCTTGTTGTGATGATAGATGGAATAATGGTTAGTGGTATTGGTAATGCGGCAACGGCGGCAGTAACAGTTACAAAGCAGCCTTATTTTTTAATAATATCATTTATTACAGCTTTGAATATTGTTATAACAACTATGGTGTCAAGGAGATTTGGTGAAAATGATAGAGCGAAGGCAAATGCTACTATGCATTTTGGAATAAAGATTTCGCTCTTTTTGTCTTTATCTGTTTCTGCAGTGATAATTATTTTTGCTAGGCCGATATGTGTGTTAATGGGTTCGAAGTCAGATTCTATTGATTATGCTACTACTTATTTATCCATTTTATCAGCAGGGTTTGTTTTTAATGGCTTAAGACTTACGGTAAATGCTTGTCAAAGATCAGTTGGACATACCAAAATTAGTATGATTACTAATATTGTAGCTAATGTCGTAAATGTTATATTTAATTATTTATTTATAAATGGTAATCTTGGTTTTCCTAAGATGGGAATAGCCGGTGCAGCAATAGCTACAGTTATTGGTAATTCAGTTGCTTGTATTATTAGTTTCATGGCAGTGATGAAAAGTGATGATTTTTTGCAATTTAAAATAAAATCATTATTTGCTAAAGATAAAGATACGACGAAGACATTCCTTCATTTCTTTCCTGCCGCATTACTTGAGCAAGGCTTTATGCGCTTTGGATTTATTCTTTTTGGTGTAATAGTAAATCAACTTGGAACTGATGCCCAATATGTACATGGTGTATGTAATGATATGAATTCGCTAATTTTTACCATTGCAGATGGTTTTTCAATTGGTACAGCTGCACTCATTGGTCATCGATTGGGTGAAAAGCGGAGGGACTTAGCTATTGTTTATGCTAAGGTATGTATGACAATTAGCGTTATATCTGCATTTATTGTATGTAGTTTAATGATTATTTTTAGAAAACAGGCAATTTCACTATATAATCCAGAAACTACTTATAAGGCGAATCAGGCTGCAAATATAATGCTTTTGGCAGCTATTGCTAGTATTCCGCAAAATATTCAGTGGGTATTAACCGGAATATTAAGAGGAGCAGGAGATACTAAATTTACAGCAACAACATCGTTAATATCAATTGCTATTATAAGACCGCTTGCTTCTTTTGTGTTATGTTATATGACGCCTCTAGGTTTATATGGCGCGTGGATTGGGACAATAATAGATCAAGTAATTAGGTGTATAGCAAACTTGTGGAGATTCCGCTCACGAGTTTGGATAAATATTGCTGTTTAAGAGTAAAAAAAATGGTGTGTTTATTGACTATAAAAAATAAGCGTGATAAAATATATTAGATAATGAAGATTTTTTTTGAAATCTTATTCGGAGGAAAAAAACGTGGAAAATTTAAGCAAAAAAATTGTTAGCAAACAAGACAAAAAAATTAGAATTATGCAATTCGGTGAAGGAAACTTTTTACGTGCATTCGTAGATTGGATCTTAGATGAAATGAATAATAAAAATGTATTTGATGGATCTGTAGTAGTAGTACAACCAATGCCATTTGGACGTGTAAAAGAATTAGCGGATCAAGATAATATGTATACTTTATATCTTCAAGGATTAAACAATGGAGAAGTTGTAAAACAACACCAAGTTATTAAATGTATTGGAGATTCATTAAATCCTTTTACTGAATATCAAAAATATTTAGATTATGCAAAAAGCGAAGACTTAGAATTCATTATTAGTAATACTACTGAAGCTGGTATTGCTTTAGATGAAAATGATACTGATTTCACAAAAACACCAACTAGTTTCCCAGGAAAATTATTGGCTTTATTAGAAGCACGTTATAATGCTTTCAATGGAGATGTAAAAAAAGGATTAGAAATTATTCCTTGTGAATTAATTGATCATAATGGAGATACTTTAAAAGAAGTATTATTAAAATTAGCTGAAATTAAAGGTATGGACAAAAAATTCATTAACTGGATTACTGATGCAAATCGTTTCTATAATACTTTAGTTGATAGAATCGTTCCAGGTTATCCAAGAGATGAAGCTGCTCAAATCGCTGAAGAATTAGGTTATGTAGATAATAATTTAGTTGTTGGTGAAATATTCCATTTATGGGTAATTGATGGTCCAAAAGGATTAGAAGCTAAATTACCAGCTCCTAAAGCAGGATTAAACGTATTATTCGTTGATTCAATCAAACCATATAAAGAAAGAAAAGTTAAAATATTAAATGGTTCTCATACTTGTTTAGTTCCAGTTGCATATTTAGCTGGAATAGATACAGTTAGAGAAACTATCGAAGATGAACAATTAGGAAAATTTGTTAAAGATTTCATATTTGAAGAAGTTGTTCCAACAATTGATATTCCTAGAGACCAAATGGTGTCATTTGCAAATAGCGTATTAGAACGTTATTTAAATCCATTCGTTCGTCATGAATTAATGAGTATTGCTTTAAATTCAGTAACAAAATATAAAACAAGAATTTTACCTTCTGTATTACAAAATATAAATGAATTAAATGTTTTCCCTAAACGTTCATTATTTAGTTTAGCAGCGTTAATTGCTTTCTATAAAGGTAAACGTGGTAATGAAGATATTAAATTAGCTGATGACCAATGTTTCTTAGATTTATTCAAAACATTATGGGCTGATTTTGATGGAAGCAAAGCTGCTTGCAACAAAATAGTTACAGCTGTACTTGGAATGAATGATCATTGGGAAGCAGATTTAAATGCTATTACTGGTGTTAATGCATATGTTACTGATTGCCTATATGAAATCATGACTAAAAATATGCGTGAAGCATTAAAAATGATTTAATTGTAGGTGTTAAAATGAATGATTATATAATCATAAATCCTAATGACAATGTTGTGGTTACACTTCGTCCTTTCAAAAAGGGTGAAGTAATTGAGGGAGTTACATTATTAAATGATATCCCTCAAGCTCACAAGGCAGCATTAGTAGATATAAAAGAAAATGAAAATATAATGAAATACGGATGTCCTATTGGTCATGCTACTACTGATATTAAAAAAGGTGAACATGTTCATGTTCATAATATCAAAACTAATTTAAGTGATGCATTTGATTATGATTTCACTCCTAATTATGTTGACTTTACTGCTCCAAAATATGATAAAACTGTAGAAGTTTATGAAAGAGCAAATGGTAATGTAGGTATTCGTAATGAATTATGGATAGTTCAGACAGTTGGATGTGTTAGCGGTCAAGCTAAGTTAATTATTGATGAATTTAAAAGCAATAATGATACATCTATGATTGATGGAGTATTCACATTTAATCATCCTTTTGGTTGTAGCCAAATGGGTGGTGACCATGAAATGACAAAGAAATTCTTACAAAATATTACTAAGCATCCAAATGCTGGTGGTGTTTTAGTATTAGGACTTGGATGTGAAAACAATCAAGTTAAAGCTTTTAAAGAAACTTTGGGAGAATACGATGAAAATCGTGTAAAATTCTTAATAATTCAAGAAGTTGAAGATGAAGTAGAAGTTGGAAGCAAAATGCTAAAAGAATTATACGATGTTATGAAAAATGACAAACGTGTTACTAAACCAATTAGCTGTTTAAAAGTAGGATTAAAATGTGGTGGTTCAGATGGAATGTCTGGTATTACTGCTAATCCATTACTTGGTCGCTTTAGCGATTACATTGTAACTAAAGGTGGAACAACTATTTTAGGAGAAGTACCTGAAATGTTTGGTGCTGAACATATTCTTATGGAACGTGCTAAAGATGAAGATACTTTTGACAAAGTAGTAGACTTAGTAAATGATTTCAAACATTATTTCAAGAGCCATGATCAAGTTATATACGAAAATCCTTCTCCAGGAAATAAAAATGGTGGAATTACAACTTTAGAAGATAAATCATTAGGATGTACACAAAAAGCTGGTAGTTCAAAAGTTATGGACGTTTTAAAAATGGGTGAGGTTTCAACAAAACCAGGATTAAACCTATTATCAACTCCAGGAAATGACCTTGTAGCTACAACAACTCTAGGTACTGCTGGATGCCATATTGTATTATTTACAACAGGACGTGGTACGCCATTTGGTGGATTTATTCCAACAATTAAAGTAGCAACAAATACTGATTTAGCAACTCGCAAGAAGAACTGGATGGACTTCAATGCTGGGGCTTTAGTTGGTGAAAAATCAATGGATCAACTATTAGATGAATTTATTGATTTAATTGTAGATGTAGCAAGTGGAAGAAAACAAACATGTAATGAAAAAAATAACTTCCGTGAAATTTCTATTTTCAAAGATGGAGTTACATTATAATAGGAGATATGCACATGAAAAAATTTATGGATAAAGACTTTTTATTAACAACTGAAACTGCAAAAATGTTATATCATGATCATGCAGAAAAAATGCCAATCATTGACTACCATTGCCATTTGCAACCAAAAGAAATTTATGAAAATAAGAAATTCAGAAACTTAGCTGAAGTTTGGCTAGGAGCTGGTGACCGTTATGGAGATCATTATAAATGGAGATCATTACGTGCTAGAGGATATGAAGAAGATTCTATTTCTGGACCAGATGATGACCGCAAGAAATACAACCAATTTGTTGAATCTATGCCTTACTTTGTAGGAAATCCATTATACCATTGGTCACACCTTGAAATGCAAAGATATTTTGGAATTGATGATATCATTAATACTAAAAATGCTGACAAAATTTGGGACTCTGCTAATAAAACATTAGAAACTTTAACTGCACGCGAAATGATGTATAAATTTAATGTTAAAACTGTTTGTACTACTGATGATCCAGTTGATTCATTAGAATGGCATGAAAAAATGAATGCTGATAAAACATTAAAAACTAGTGTTAGACCAGCTTTCCGTCCTGATAAAGCTATTAACGTTGAACTTGATTGGTTTGGAACTTGGGTTAATCAATTAGCGAAAGTTGTTGGATATGAAATTACTTCATTAGAATTGTTATGTAAAGCATTAGCTGAACGTATTGCATTCTTTGATAAAATGGGATCAAAATTATCTGACCATGCACTAGACGTTGTACATTATGCTTCTGCTACTTATGAAGAAGCCAATGCAATTTTTGCTAAAGGTATGAAGAACGAACCTATTACTTCAATTGAAGAAGATAAATATAAAGGGTATGTACTAGTATTCTTAGGTAAAGAATATAACAAATATGGTTGGGCACAACAATATCACATTGGTGCACTTAGAAATAACTCTAAGAGCATGTTAAAGAAAATCGGTCCAGATACTGGATATGATGCTATCGAAGATGCTACATATATGCCAAAATTATCTGCTTTACTTGGTGCATTAGATGAAACTAATGAATTACCAAAAACTATTCTTTACTGCTTAAATCCTCGTGATAATTATGCTTTAACAGTTCTTTCTGGATGTTTCCAAAAAGAAGGAGTTAAAGGTAGAGTTCAAGTAGGAACTGCTTGGTGGTTCTTGGATCAACAAGACGGAATGAGACAAAATTTAGAAACATTAATGCAAGTTGGACTATTGTCACAATCTGTAGGTATGTTAACTGACTCACGTTCATTCTTAGCTTATCCACGTCATGAATACTATCGTCGTTTAGTATGCCAAATGTTAGGTGAATTAGTTGAATCAGGACAATATCCTGCTTCTGAATTAGAAACATTAGGTAAAATAGTAGAAGATGTATGTTATAATAACGCAAAAGAATTCTTTGGATTCTAAAACAGGAGAACTTCATGATTAATTCGTGAAGTTCTTTTTTATTCAAAATGTAAATTGATTTTCTACGCTCTCGTAGTACGTTGATATTTTTGGTTGTTTAGTGTATAATCTAAATATTAATATAATTTGAATACAATGAGAGGTTTTTGTGTGTAAATGAGCAAAAGACATGGTTATTATTTATTTAAAATGTCCATAATTATAGTATTAATTGCATTTAGTGTAATAGTGTTTGCTATAGGTTCTGCTGGAAGTCTTTACATGATAAGCTCTACGTACAAAACTTATGTTATAGTTCTTTTTATAATCTTACCAGTTATAGGAGTAATACTTGAAGAAATAGAAAATATATTTTATGCAGATATTGAGATATTTTCAATAAAAGTAAAATTTTTTATTACCGTATTTATAATAGGCATTATATTAATAATATATTTGAATTCGATTAGTATTGAAACATTCTCTGAAGATTTACCAGTATTCAATTTGATATTGGTGTCCTTAATTATAATACCGTGTATTGCATTCAATGTTCTTCAAAATACAAATATTGAAGAATATTTTGATGACGAAGAAGATGAAGAAAATGACGACGAAAATAATGAAGATAATGAAGATAATGAAGATAATGAACAAATTGAAATGATTGAAATAGAAGAAATTATAGATTTAGATAATGGAGAGTAATAGTATGGAATATAATCATAAAGAAATTGAAAGAAAATGGCAAAAATATTGGGATGATAACAACACATTTTATACGAATGTTTGGGATTTTTCTAAACCAAAATTTTATGCTTTAGATATGTTTCCATATCCATCTGGAAATGGATTGCACGTAGGACATCCTGAAGGGTATACCGCTACAGATATCGTGTGCAGAAAAAAAAGAATGCAAGGTTTCAACGTATTACATCCAATGGGATGGGATGCTTTTGGATTACCTGCAGAACAATATGCAATTAATACAGGAAACCATCCTGATGGATTTACAGAAGCTAATATTAAAACATTTACAAGACAACTTAAAATGTTAGGTTTTTCTTTTGATTGGTCAAAAGAAATTTCTACATGTGATCCCAAATATTATAAATGGACACAATGGATATTCAAACAATTATATAAAGATGGATTAGCAAAACAAGTCGATATGCCAGTAAATTGGTGTGAGGAACTTGGTACGGTTCTTGCGAATGATGAAATAATTGATGGAAAAAGTGAGCGTGGAGGCTTCCCAGTTATTAGAAGAAATATGAAACAGTGGGTTATGGATATCCCTGCTTATGCTGAAAAATTGATTGATGGATTAGATACAATTGATTGGCCTGAATCAACAAAGGAAATGCAAAGAAATTGGATCGGTAAATCTGTAGGTGCCCACGTTAAATTTAATATTTTTAATACAAATGAAAGCTTTATAGTTTTCACAACAAGATGTGATACTTTGTTTGGTGCCACATACTGTGTTATGTCTCCTGAGCATGAATTAGTAGATAAAATAGTTACAAAGGAACAAAGTGCTGAAATAGCTAAGTATAAAGAAGAATGTGCTTTAAAATCTGAATTTGAAAGAACTGAAAATACAAAAGAAAAAACTGGTGTATTTACTGGTGCTTATGCCATTAATCCAGTAAATAATAAAAAAACTCCTATTTGGATATCTGATTATGTATTAAGTAACTATGGAACTGGTGCAATTATGGCTGTTCCTGCACATGATTCTAGAGATTATGCATTTGCAAAGAAATTTAATTTAGAAATTATTCCAGTATTAGAAGGTGGAGATATAAATATATCTGCATTTGAAGATGATGGAATACATATTAATTCTGATTTTCTTAATGGATTAGGTAAAGAAGAATCAATCACTAAAATGATTTCATGGCTAGAAGAAAACAAGGTTGGTACTGCTAAAGTAAGCTACCGTTTAAGAGAATGGATTTTCGCTAGACAAAGATATTGGGGAGAACCAATTCCAATCGTTCACTATGATGATCATGATGAAATACTTGATGATAAAGAATTGCCACTTGTATTACCAGTAATGACTGATTATAAACCTAAGGATGGAGGGTTATCTCCTTTAGATAATGCTACTGATTGGATAAAATATACTAATGAAAAAGGTCAAATTGGTAGACGTGAAACAAATACGATGCCAGGCTCTGCGGCTTCAAGCTGGTATTTTTTAAGATACATTGATCCAAATAATGATAATGAATTTGCTAATCAAGAATTATTAAAACACTGGATGCCTGTTGATTTATATTTAGGTGGTTCTGAACATGCAGTTGGACATTTATTATATTCAAGATTTTGGAATAACTATCTTTATGATAAAGGACTTGTTCCGGTAAAAGAACCATTTAAAAAACTATTCCATCAGGGAATGATTTTAGGAGAAAATGGAGAAAAAATGTCCAAATCTAGAGGTAATGTAATAAATCCAGATTCTGTAGTTGAAGAATTTGGTGCCGATACATTGAGATTATATGAAATGTTTATGGGACCTCTTGAAGCTTCCTTACCTTGGTCTACCAAAGGATTAGAAGGCTCAAGAAAGTTTTTGGACCGAGTATATAGATTTATTACTCAAGATGAATATAAACAAAGAATTACAAAAGAATATGACAAGTCTTTAGAACTTGTATATCATCAAACAGTGAAAAAAGTTACTAATGATTTTGAAACTCTTAATTTTAATACAGCTATATCTCAAATGATGATATTTATGAATGAAGCATATAAAGCAGAAAAAGTTTATGTTGGTTTCATTGAAGGATTAATTAAGATGCTGGCTTGTATTTGTCCACATATAGGTGAGGAATTATGGAAGGAATTAGGTTATAATAATACAATAACTTATGAAGCGTGGCCTACTTATGAAGAAAAACTTACAATTAGTGAATCAGTATCAATTGTTATTCAAATAAATGGTAAAATTCGAGACAAAATTGATATAATTGGAGACGTAAGTCAAGAAGAACTAATAAAGATGGCATTAGCAAGTGAAAAGGTAAAACCATACCTTGCTGGTGTTGAGGTTTTAAGAACTATCGTAGTTCCTAAAAAATTGGTAAATATTGTAGTTAAGTAAAAAAGAGTAGTTTACTCTTTTTTCTTTTATATAATATGTTATAATGAAATTAAATAAGGAGTTGTTTTTATGGGAAGAGTTGCAGTAATAGTATGCAGTAATGCAGGATTGGATTATATTAATCACAAATACAAAATTGATGTTTTTAGATCAGTTATTTTGTTTGGTGATAAGAAATATGATGATTATGTAGAATTAAAAGCTGAAGAGTTTTATGAAATAATAGCTAATGATAAATCATCATTTCCTCATACGGCATATGTTTCTTTAGGACACATGATAGAAACGTTTGAAAAATTAAAATCTGAAGGATATACAGATGTATTAGTAATTACAATTGCTATACCATTAAGTGGATTAAATGAAGGTGTAAAATTAGCTGCTAAGGATGTTTGTGATGAAACATTTAAAGTCCATTCTTATAATTCACGTACATTGGCATACCCTGAAGCATATATGGCTTTAGAAGCGGCTAGAATGGCAGATGAAGGTAAAGAAATTGAAGAAATAATTGCGAGAATGGATTATGTTGCAAATAATAATCACATTTATTTTGCCGTTGATACATTAGACTTTTTAATTAAAAATGGAAGATTAGGTAAGGTAAGTGGAACAATAGCCCAAATGCTTTCTATTAGACCATTATTAGATTTAGATCCTGACGGTAGAGTTAGAACTGTAGCAAAAACAAGAACTAGTAAAAAAGCACGTTCTTTAATGATTGAAACATTTTTAGAAGAAATTAAAGATTTAAAGAATATTGAAGTTTTCTTGATTGATACTAATAACAAACCAGCTATAGAAGAGACAAGAAAAATAATTCTTGAAGCAAGACCTGATTTATTAGAAATCAAGGATTATCTATTAACTCCTGTAGTTGGAGCACATGCTGGACCAGGTACAATAGGACTAGGATATATGAAAAAGTAAAAACTCTGCTTAGAGTTTTTATTTTTTTGTTGACAAAGACAAAAAACATGGTATAATAGCAATGTATGAAAGAACTTGTTTGCTTAGATTGTATCAAATGCTAAAGGTATTTTGATACAAATTTAAGCTTTTTTTTATAGGAAAAAGGTAGAAGGAGGTAACACAATGAATACAGGTACAGTAAAATGGTTCAATGCTGAAAAAGGTTTTGGTTTTATAAGTGGTGCTGATGGAAATGATATATTTGTTCACTTTTCAGCAATTACAACTCAAGGTTATAAAACTTTAAACGAAGGACAAAAAGTTTCTTATGAAGTTGAAAAAGATGTTAAGACTAAAAAAGAAAAAGCAGTTAATGTTAGTGTTCTTTAATTCTTAACAAATCTTATGTAGCATTTGTTAAAGACTATCGATAGAAATATCGATAGTCTTTTCTTTTATATTGTTAATTCATATTCGAACTATAGAAATTATAGTTATAGAATTTATTTTATTTGACCTTTAATAATAATGTGATATAATATATAAAAAGGAGATGATTTAAATGGCACGAGTATTGAATAACACAGTTAAGATGTCAGTTAAATCTGCATTCTTAGCGACTAAATCAATAAATCAAATCACTTACGGCTATCGCCGATTTAGTTAGTACCATCAGTGGTGCTTTTTAGCACTTCCTCGCATATGTGAGGACATAGCCGCAGACTGATTAAGGCAGTAATTAAAAAAGCGATTGTGGCTATCTTGTTTATGATTTATCTAAAGAAAATAATTTGAAATTTTGGACAAGAGTTATACATAAGATATAATGATTGTCTTTTTTATATGTAAAATAGAAAAAATAATAGAAAGAGAAAAGGTAAAAGTATATGATAGTAAAAATGAAAAGAGAAATAACAAGTGAACAATTCCAAGAAATAGTAGACGGATTAGTTAGTCAAGGATTTGAAGTAAAGGATATTAGTGGAGATGTATTCAAAGTAATAGGTGTAGTTGGAGATACTTCATTAGTTGATATCGAAGATATAAAAGCATTACCAGGTGTTTCTGAAGTTACAAGAATTCAATCACCATTCAAAAAAGCAAGTAAAGTATTTAGATCTGAACCAACTGTAATTGATGTAAATGGTGTTCAAATTGGAGGAGGAACATTCGTAGTAATGGCTGGACCTTGTTCAGTAGAAACTCCAGAACAAATTACTGAAGTTGCGAATGATGTTAAAGCAAGTGGAGCTCATATCTTAAGAGGTGGAGCTTACAAACCAAGAACTAGTCCATATGCATTCCAAGGATTAGAATTAGAAGGATTAGATTTATTAAAAATCGCTAGAGAAAGAACAGGGTTACCTATAGTAACTGAAATTCAATCTGCTGATTTAATTGAAAGATTCGTTGCTGATGTGGATATTATTCAAGTTGGTGCTAGAAATATGCAAAATTTCCATTTATTAAAAGCTTTAGGTAGAATTGATAAACCAATCTTATTAAAACGTGGAATGAGTTCTACAATTGAAGAGTGGTTAATGGCTGCGGAATACATTATGGCTGGTGGAAATGAAAAGGTTATTTTATGTGAACGTGGAATTAGAACATTCGAAAAATATACAAGAAATACATTAGATTTATCTGCTGTATTAGCTGTAAAAGAATTATCACATTTACCAGTAGTAGTGGATCCTTCACATGCTGCAGGAAAAAGAAGTATGGTTGAAGCATTATCAAAAGCTTCTTTAGCAGTGGGTGCTGATGGTATTATTGTTGAAGTTCATAATAATCCTGAAAAAGCATTATGCGATGGAGCACAATCATTAACTCCGGTACAATTTGATACAATGATGAAAAAATTACGTCTAATTGCACCAATTGTAGATAAAGAAATTCAATAATATGAAGATATTAATTGTTGGGTTAGGTCTAATTGGTGGTTCATATGCTTTAGGTCTTTCAAAGAAAGGCCATGAAGTATATGGTGTAGATACAAATGAAGAAACTATAAAATATGCAATGGATAATAAGTATATTATTAGTGGAAGTAATAATCCAAAAGATTATATAGCTAAAAGTGATGTAGTAATTATTGGGTTATATCCAAAGAAGGTTTTGGAGTTTGTAAAACAATATCGACTTGAATTTAAAAAAGATCAAATTATTACCGATGTATGTGGTATTAAAACTTCATATATTGATGAAGCAGTTTCGCTATGTGATAATGCTGAGTATATTGGTCATCATCCGATGGCAGGTAGAGAAAAAAGTGGAATAATACATTCAAATATTGAAATGTTTAAAAAAGCTAATTTCTTAATATGTCCGGTAGAAAGCAATACACTACGTGCAGTTAATATAATTAAACAAATAGGTGAAGATTTAGAGTTCGGTAGAATATCAATAATGTCACCAGTTAAACATGATAAGATGATTGCGTATACTTCGCAATTAACTCATGCAATAGCTGTTTCTTTAGTAAATGCTGATACTGAACATGATACAAAAGATTATATTGGAGATTCATATCGTGATTTAACAAGAATTGCTAAGATAAATGAAAATCTATGGAGTGAACTTTTCTTTGAGAATAAAGATTATTTAATAGAGAAGATAGAAGATTTTGAAAAAGAATTAGATGCTCTAAAATTATCATTAGAAACTAATGATATAGAAAAATTAAAAGAAATATTTATACGTTCAACAAATAAAAGAAAAGAGATGGAATAATGAAAAAGTTAAATATCAATTTAAGTGATAAATCTTATGATATTATAATTGAAAATGATTTATTAAATCATCTTTCTTTTTATATTAAGGAAGTATACAAAAATAAAAATATATATATTATAACTGATTCAAATGTAGCTCCTTTATACTTAGATAGAGTAGAAAAAGAATTAAGCAAAGAGTTTACTGTAAAAAGTATCGTAATTCCGGCTGGTGAAGAAAGTAAGAATTTTGATATGTACAAAGAAGTTTGTGAAAAACTAATTGACTTAGATATCAGAAGAAATCAATTACTAGTAGCCCTTGGTGGTGGAGTAATAGGTGACTTAACTGGATTTGTAGCTAGTACAATTTATAGAGGAATAGATTTTATTGGAGTTCCAACTACTTTACTTAGTCAAATGGATAGTTCGATTGGTGGAAAGACTGGAATAGATTTCTATAATAGAAAAAACATAATTGGTGCGTTTAAACAGCCTCTAAGAGTAATTATAGATCCTAAAGTTTTAGATACCTTACCAAAGGATGAATTTGTTTGTGGTATGGGTGAACTTATCAAACATGGTGCTATTGGAAATAAACCTCTGCTAGATAGTATTAAACATGGTGTAGTAATTACTGAAGACATTATCGAAGAAAGTCTTAAGGTCAAAAAACGTGTTGTTGAAATTGATGAATTTGATCAGGGTGACCGTATGCTTCTAAATTTCGGACATACTTTCGGGCATATTATAGAAATGCAAGAAGGTTACAAGCATGGTCAAGCCGTTGGTCTTGGAATGCTTATGGCAATCCAATTTGGAATTGACCTTGGGATAACGGATGCTTCATGTTATAATGAGATGATGAATATATTAAAGAATTATGATTTTATTATAAAAGAATATGACTATAAAAAATATTTAAAAGATATTATTTATGATAAGAAGAATTTAGCTGGTACAATAAGCTTTATACTAATAAAGAATTTTGGCGAAACAGTTATTCATAAAATAAAAGAAGAAGATGTAAAAGGAATGATTTAAATGAACGTAACTATAACTCCTAATAAATTAAAAGGTGATGTAATAATCCCACCATCAAAAAGTTTGTCACATAGAGCAATCATTGCGGCTTCTTTAGCGTTAGGAAAAAGTGTTATTTCAAACGTTATTTATTCAGAAGATATCAAAGTGACTATTGATTCAATGAGAGCTTGTGGAGCAATTATTGAAGAATATAGTGATTATTTAGTTATTACTGGTAGTAATGTTAAAAGAGTAAAAGATGTAATTAACGCTAACGAATCAGGATCTACTATTAGATTTATGATTCCTATTGCATTAGTGATCGATGAACCAGTTACTTTTACAGGGAATAATCATCTAGTAAAAAGACCATTAGATATTTATACTGAATTATTTGATAAACAAGGTATAAAATATGAAAGACTATCAGAGGATTACCTACCTATGAAGGTATATAATGCTATTAAACCAGGTCGTTATGAAATTAGAGGAGATGTAAGTAGTCAGTTTATAACAGGATTACTTTATGCACTACCTTTATTAGATGGTGACAGTGAAATAGTTATTACAACTAAACTTGAATCAAAAGGATATGTTGATTTAACTATGGATATGTTAAAGAGATTTGGTATTTCCATAACTACTACTGATTATAGTACTTTTACTATAAAAGGTAATCAGCAATATCTTCCAGCCGATTATACAATTGAGGGAGATTATTCCCAAGTTGCATTCTGGGCAGTTGCCTCTACATTAGGTGCTGAAATAAACATGCTTAATATGAATGAAAATTCATTTCAAGGAGATAAAAAAATCTTAGATGATATAAAAGATTTTGGCGGTATTTGTGAATTTGAAGGAACAACTTTACATGCAAAAAAAGTAACTCCAAAAGGATGTACAATTGATTTTGCTCAATCACCAGATTTAGGACCAATTTTAACGGTTCTTGCATCAGTTAGTGAAGGAACAACCAATTTCTTAAATGTAGAAAGATTACGTATTAAGGAATGTGATAGAGTAACTTGCATGATTGAGGAATTAAACAAAATGGGTGCAATATTGGAAGAAACCCCTAATACTATGACAATTACTGGAGTAAAGAGATTAAAAGGTTCATTAGAGTTAGATTCTCATAATGATCATAGAATTGTTATGTCTTTAGCCGTTGCCAGTTTAATGTGCGATGGAAAACTTAAAATAAAAAATGCTGGTGCAATAAAAAAATCATATCCACATTTTTTTGAAACATTTGAAAGTGTTGGAGGAATTGTAGAATATGAAGAATAAATTAGAAATTGCTCGTGAAATTATTAATGGAATAGATCAAGAAATGATTGAGTTATTTAAGAAACGTATGGAAGCAGCTAAAATGGTTGCGGAGTATAAGCAAGAAAATAATATGGATGTATTAGATACGTCACGTGAAAAAGATATTATTGATAAAAATCTCAATTTACTTAATGATCAAAAATTAAATGAGTTTTATTTGACATTCTTTGAAGGGGTATTGACTTCTAGTAAGGATTATCAAAAGAAAATATTAGAAAAGTAGTGGTATAATGAAAAAATTTGCTTTATTGGGAGAACATCTTTCACATAGTTATTCTCCATTAATTCATAATAAGTTATTTAAACTTAAAAATTTAAATTGTAAATATGAATTATTGGAATGTAATAGTAGTGAGCTTGAAATGATTCTTAATAAATTACGTGAAGGAGAATATAGCGGTTATAATGTGACAATTCCTTATAAAAAAGAGGTAATGAAATATCTTGATAAAATAAGCGATGAAGCATTATTTATTGGTAGTGTTAACACAATTAAATTAGAAGAGGACAAACTAGTTGGTTATAATACTGACTATTTTGGTTTTATGTATGAACTAGAGTATTTTGGTGTTAATGTAGAAAATAAAAATTGTTATGTTTTAGGTACTGGTGGAGCAAGTTTAGCAATAGTAAAAGTATTGAAAGATTTAAATGCTAATGTCATAAGTGTTAGTAGAACCAAATCTGATAATACTATTACATACGAAGAACTAAATAATATTAATAGTGAAGATATAATAATTAATACAACTCCACTTGGAATGTATCCTAATATTAATGATTCACCGTTATCTAAAGATATAACTAGTAAAGCTAAGTGTGTTGTAGATATAATATTTAATCCAAGCACTACAAAGTTAATGAGTTATAATAAAGTAAGCTATAATGGCTTAATGATGCTTGTAGCTCAAGCTGATAAAGCTGAAGATATTTGGTTTAATCAAACAAATCAAATTGATTTAAACGAAGTTTTAGAATATACAAAAGAGGTGATTAAAGGTGAATAGTTTTGGACGTTTATTTAAAGTAAGTATTTTTGGAGAATCTCATGGGGTATCTGTTGGAGTGCTACTTGATGGTGTTCCTAGTGGAATTAAATTAACAGAAGCAGATTTTGAAATTGATTTAGAGAGAAGAAAACCTGGTAAAAAAGGAACGACTCCTCGTGTTGAAGCAGATGAAGTGAAAATCGAAAGTGGAGTTTTTAATGGTTATACAACTGGAGCTCCTATCTTATTAAAATTCAATAACAACAATACAAAAAGTAAAGATTATTCACAATTTGTATCAACTCCAAGACCGGGACATGCTGATTATACTGCGAATGTGAAGTATAATGGATATCAAGACTATCGTGGTGGAGGTCATTTTTCAGGACGTCTAACTACAGGAATAGTTGCGGCTGGTGTTGTTGCAAAGAAAATTACTAATTTTAACTATGATCCTAAAATCACAAATTTAGGTGGTGAAAAAAATCCTCTATTATTTGATGAAGTTTTAGATAAAGCCCTAAAAGATGGGAATAGTATCGGTGGAATAATTGAAATTAATGTTAGTGGAATTCCAGCTGGATTAGGAGAACCTTTTTTTGATTCAACTGAAGCGGTTTTATCGCATTTATTATTTAGTATTGGTGCTGTAAAGGGTGTAGAATTTGGAAAAGGCTTTGAAGGTGTTAACTTATTAGGTAGTGAGTTCAATGATTCGATTCTTGATGAAACTGGAAAAACTAAAACTAACAATAACGGTGGAATAAATGGTGGAATTACTAATGGAAATGACTTAAATGTCAAAGTATTTGTAAAACCTACACCAAGCATATTTAAAAAACAAGAAACTTTTAATTTCAACGAAAATAAATTAGTTGATTTAGTTATTGAAGGTAGACACGATTGTGCTATAATATTAAGGGCAACGGTCGTTGTTGAAGCAATGATTAGTATTGGGCTAGCCGATTTATATTTAATAAATAAAGCCTATAAACAGGAGTAGATGAAATGAAACTAGGATTTGAAGAAGTAAATAAAACTTTAACTCGTGATGAAGCATTTAAAGAAGCGAAAAGATGTTTAAGCTGTAAAAAACCTAGATGTGTTACTGGTTGCCCAGCAAGCTTACCTATCCCTGAGTTTATTGCAAAATTAAAAGAAGAAGATATTGATGGTGCATATGAACTTATTTTAACAAAAAGTAATTTTTCACCTATTTGTTCTAGAGTTTGTGCTCATGAGAAACAATGCATAGGGAATTGTGTTTTAAATGCAAAAAATGCTCCTATTAATGTTGGTGGATTAGAAAGATTTGTTAATGATAACAAAACTATTAAATTAGAAAAATGTGATCATTTTGAAGATTATAAAGTAGCTATTATTGGAGCTGGACCTGCTGGTTTAAGCTGTGCAATGGAATTAGTAAAAAATGGGATTCATGCAACAGTATTTGAAAAAGAAAAACATGCTGGTGGAGTAGTATCATATGGTATTCCTGAATATAGATTACCAAAAGATATTTTAGAAAATCACATTGAAACATTAAAAGCACTTGGTGTAGAATTTAAATTTAATTCAGATATGTCTAATGTGACTATTGATGAACTTAAAGCCCAAGGATTTAATAAAGTATTTGTTTCAATAGGATTAACTGGAAGCAAAAAAATGCGTGTTCCTAATGAAGATGCTATCGGTGTATATGATGCAAATCAATTACTTAGAAAAGTAAATGCCTTTGTTTCTTATAATGAAGGTGAATCTGTAACATTAACTGGTAAAACTATTGTAGTAGGTGCTGGTAATGTAGCAATGGATGCGGCTAGAACATCAAAAAGAATTAGTGAAGATGAAGTATTAGTTGTATATCGTCGTACTTTAGAAGAAGCTCCAGCAAGTAAAGTAGAACTTCATGAAGCGATTGAAGAAGGAGTTAAATTCCAATTCTTAACTAATCCAGTTGAAGTAATTGCTGATGAGAATAATAAAGTAAAAGCATTAAAATGTGAAAAAATGATTCTTGGTGAACCTGATAAAACAGGAAGACCTGCTCCAGTTGGAAGCGGTGAATATGAAACTATCGAATGTTCTAATATTATAGTAGCAATTGGGCAAGATCCAGTTAAAGAATTCACATTAAAAAATAAAATAGAAACAGTACCTGCCGGATATATTATAGCGACTGAAGATGAAACAACAGTAACTGATGTTTACGCTGGTGGAGATATTGTTAGAGGTGCTGATACAGTTGTTAGATCAATGGTTGATGGTAAACGTGTCGCACAAAAAATTATTAGTATTGTAAAAGAATGATGAAAATCATTCTTTTTTCATTTTTCAACAGAATATATACTGAAAAACATGTTTTGCAATTGAATAAATTATTCTTTTGACTTATAATAAAGAAAGATATTGAAGGAGACGATACGTATGTATTTATTTGAATTATTTGATTTAGGAGAAACAGTAACATATGCAATAATAGCTGCTGTAGTAGTACTATTTGCACTATTTGTGCTATTGGTTGTAAAAGTTAGCAAGAAAGAAAAAGAAGCAAAGAGTGGAACTACAGTAAGTAAAAAACAAAAGAAGGCAGAAAAAGTTGATGAGGATAAATTAGCATCACTTAAAATTGTAGATAAAAACAGTACTGTAGTTGAAACAAAACCAGTTGTGGTTGAAGAACAACAAGTAGAAGAGACAGTAGTTGAAGAACAACAGGTGGAAGAAACAGTAGTTGAAGAACAACAAGTGGAAGAAACAGTGGTTGAAGAACAACAAGTAGAAGAAACTGTGGTTGAAGAAGAACCAAAGGTAGAAGAAAAGGCTACATCTAATAGATATAAAGGAAAATATGTAGTATTCCAAGAAGGTGATTTCTTCCGTTATCGTCTAAAAGCATCAAACGGTGAAGCACTTATCCTAAGTGAGCCATATACAAGTGAAAAAGGTGCTAGAGCTGGTATTGAAACATTAAAAAGAAATGTTGGAGAAGCAAAAATTGATGTTGTTGAAGATAAACACGGTTTATTTCACTTCCGATTAATTACTAAAGCTAATAGAATATTAGCACAAAGTGCTAATTATGAAGCACAAGCTAGAGCTGTTAGTGCTAGTAAATCATTTGAAAAATTTGTAATGACTGATATTGTTATATTTGATGAAACAGTTTCTACGACACATACTGCGGCAGAAAAAATTGAAGTGGAAGTAAGTCCAGATTCAAGTGGTAAATTTATAATTGAAAAAGTAGAAGATGGTTATGAATATATTTTAAAAGCTTCAAATGGTCGTAAAATCTGTAATAGTAAAGCATATAAAACACTTGCAACATGCAAAACATCATTAGAAGGATTTAGAGATTTAGTATATACAGGAGATTTCTACATTTTTAAAGATAAAAATGGTAATTTCCAATTTAAATTATACAATGCTCAAAATAGATTAGTAATGACAGGTGAAGTATATTCAACTAAAAAAGCATGTTTAAATGTTATTGAATCAATAAAGAGATTTGCAAGATTTGCAGAATTAGTAGAATAAAAGTAAAAAAAGAGGTTGCAAAGCCATTTCCATTATGATATAATGAAATGGCTGTAAACTGGTCTGGTGGTGTAGTGGTTAACATGCTAGTCTGTCACACTGGAGATCGCGGGTTCAAGTCCCGTCCAGACCGCCATTTACGCACCCATAGATCAATTGGATAGATCGTTTGACTACGGATCAAAAGGTTGAGGGTTCGAATCCTTCTGGGTGCGCCAGCTAAAAAATAACGGTTCAACTGAGCCGTTTTTCTTTTTTATCATTCTAAAATCGTTCTACTTTACTATAAAACAAGGCATAATTGCTTTGTTTTTCTTTTTTTATATAAACTTTGATGATAAATATTCCATTACAAAAATGTAAAATGCCGCATTTTTTCTAAAATATACTGTGTTAATATGTAATTAAAGAAAGAAAGGGTGAGAAATATGCCAGATGATGCAAAGAAAAAAGAATTTGAAAAACTTATTAAGGATTCAGAAGCTCCAGTTACACTTGCGTTGTATCAAAAGCTAAATGAACTTTTTGGTACAGGTAACCAGTTGTTTTCAATGGAGTTTCCAACAAGAGGCTTAAATGCCGTAGATTATGAGTACAATATTGAGGATTGTTATAGTACAATCTCTAAGCCTTATCCTGTACAAGAAGCAGAATTTCTATTATCAAATCAAATGTTTGATCCGAGTCCTATTGTTCAAGGTAGCAATGGGGAGAAACTATCAATTAATTATGAAACTATAGTTAATAATTATGTACCTAAATTAAAGTCTTTACAAAATTTCGTTTTAGACCAAAAAAATATTCGTGCTTGGCTTTTAAATAAGATTAAGGATACTATAAATGATAAAGAAATTGAACAGTCAAAAATGGGATTTGCTAAGTTGTTGTACGAAGAATATCTTAATGGGAAAATAAAATGGGAAAAAGAAAAAAATGATAAATATAATAAGTGTAAAAAAGATTCGAATTTAGAAGAATATACAAGGTGGTTATCATCAGAGGGATTAGTAAAAGATGAGGAAATCAATAATCTTTATAATGACGCGATAGTAAGGGGATTTTATCACGAAGTATTAACGCTATTAGGATTTTTGAATGTTTCATCTCCGGCTGAAACGCTTGAAATTACTAAACAAAAAATGAGAATTAGTAAAAGACGTTCTCTAGACGGATCAAGCGATATTTATCCAGTTAGTTTTCAACCTAGTAACTGGTTCAATGCCTTAAAACCTAATTTAAGTCCAAAAGACTTATTATCATCAAAAGAAAAGCTATTAGAAGAATATTCATCAAAGAAAAAGAACTTAGCCAAATTGAAGTCTGAATTGAGTCTATTAAGTGCTGAAACAGTTGATCCAGAAGAGTTGAGAAGACTTGAAGTAGCAAAAAAAGAAAAAGAAAATGAATATCATAAGAATGAAGTCGATATGATGAAACAATATGGCTCAAATGCTGTAAATGCTTTTAAGGCAGCTCTAGATATTTATAAGAATGTTGATGATGCAAAACAGGGATTAAAAACGGACAAAACATTAATAAGTATGTTTGGTGAAATTGCTGATACAGTTGTAGATGATACAGGAAAAATGTTTGATAAGCAGCAACAACTATTATCTTCGATTCAGGAATATACAGATTTATCTCGCAAATATGCTGAAGCGCAAAGCAAAGATTATACTTTCCAAATTTCAAAATATAATCAACAAATACAATTGCTAGAAAATGATATAGATTATTTGGAACCTCTAATCACCGGTGTGGTAAAAGCGGAAAATGATAAAGAAGTAGAAGGAAAAGAATTAATATCTGAAAGGGAAGTACCAGATGACTTTATGGATATTATTATGACTTCCTCAACAATTGAATCTATGAATCAAGAGGCAAGTGAGAATAGTGCGTCATCGTCATCTTGGAAAACAGGATTTTGGATTTTTTCTGCAAATCGTAGTTCAAGCAGCTCAAAGTCTTCAGAATCTAAGGCAAATAAGGATTTTAGTAGTAGCGTTGAAATTGGGTTAAGGGCTAAAAAGATAAGTATTGAAAGAGGTGGATGGTTTAATCCAGCGATTTTCAAAATGAGTAAGGAATTCTACGCCTTATCAACAAATATAAAATCAAATACTGATTTGACAAAGGAAAAAGCATTAAAATATTTTGAGGGAAATGAAAAAATTCCAAATAGCGGAATTTTACCAGCATTTACGACTGGATTTGTGGTAGCAAAAGATATTACGATTAAAATAAAATCCGAAAATACATCAAGCGAGATTGCTAATGATTATATGAACTCTAAATCAGCAACATCAGGGGGAATATTCTGTTTTGGATGCAGTACTAGTAATTCAGCTGAAAGTAAGAGTAAATCAGCATTTACTAGCAGTGATGAGAATTATGTATATATAAGAATTCCTGGTCCTCAAATATTAGGATGGTTCTTAGAATTTACAGAATTTGATGAGTCGCAAGAATATGATAGACTAGATCCTGATTATTATGATGATGCGGATAAAGTAAGTAATCTTCAAATGAACTCATATTCAAATTCTGTTGAGGATAATATAGCCTTCAAGGATGAAGTTGATGAAATTCTACAAACTTTAATAAAAGATTAAATCAATTAGTAAAAACTGATATTACATTTATATCAGTTTTTATTTAAATATAATAATAGAAAATTAAAAATAAGTTTATTAAAGTAGATATTTTCTTCCCTTTAAAAAACAATGAAAATTTAGAATTATAAATAAATATTTACATAAAATGTTATAGAAGTTGAATGGTTTATGTGTTATAATTCAATCAAGTATTCAATGTAGAAAAAAATCGATAAATGTTGGATAT
Source organism: Anaeroplasmataceae bacterium (assembly GCA_031553215.1). Taxonomy (GTDB): domain Bacteria; phylum Bacillota_I; class Bacilli_A; order Acholeplasmatales; family Anaeroplasmataceae; genus JAVBLW01. Next base: position 397,529 of record JAVBLW010000006.1, on the reverse strand, counting down.
ATTTGAAAAAAAGAGGAGAAAAGAGAAATGACTATAATAATTATTATTGGAGCTTTAATTGTATTGCTTATATTATTTGCGATGAGCTATATAAAAGCTCGTCCAGACCAAGCTATTGTTGTTACGGGGTTTCGTAAAAGAAAAATATTAATAGGTAAAGCTGGATTAAGAATTCCTTTTTTGCAAAGGACAGATTCATTAAGTTTAAGGGTATTTCAAGTAGATATTAAGACTGAAGAAACTATTCCTACAAAGGAATTTATTGATATTAACGTTGATGGTGTTGCTAACCTTAAGGTTTCTACAAAACCAGAAATGTTAGATAGAGCTTTTGAAGCTATTTTAAATATGACTGAAAGAGATTTAATATTGCAATTACAGCAAGTTCTTCAAGGGAATATGAGAGAGATTATTGGTACAGTTGAAATTCAGGAATTAGTTCAAGACCGTCAAGGTGTAGCTGAAAAAGTTATGAATAACGTTGTACCCGATATGGCAAAACTTGGTATTGAAGTTGTTAATTTCAATATTCAAACATTCTCAGATAACAGCAATATTATTAAGAATTTAGGGATTGATAATACTGTAAGAATTTCTAAACAAGCTGCTATTGCAAAAGCTATTTCTGAGCGAGAAATAGATGTAGTTGCTTCTCAAACTAAAGAAGAGGCAAATAGAGCTAGAATTACAGCTGAAACATTGATTATTGAACAAAATACAGATTTAAAGTTAAAAGAAGCTCAATTAAAAAAGCAATCAGAAACGGCACGTGCTGATGCTGATGCTTCATATGAAATTCAAAAGCAAAAACGTCAATCAGAAATTAATGAAGCAACAATTGATGCTCAAATTAAACAACGTGAAAGAGAAATAGAATTACAAAATAAAGAAGTAGAAATTAAGCAAAGAAAACTAGAAGCAGAAATAAATAAAGTTGCAGATGCTGAAAAATATGCTAATGAAAAAGCTGCTGAAGCAAATTTGTTCGTTAAGAAACAAGAATCTGAAGCTAAAAAATATGAACTTGAACGTGAAGCAGAAATGCAAAAAATTAAAGCTGAAGCTGAAAGAGTTGTAAAAGAAAAAGAAGCCGAAGCTCTAAAAATTAAAGCATTTGCTGAAGCTGAAGCAATTAAAGCAAAATCTGAAGCTGCTAAAATTGCTGCTGAGATGGAAGCTATTGGTATAAGAGCAAAAGGGGAAGCTGAAGCCGAAGCAATTTTAAAGAAAGCTGAAGCGATGCAAAAATATGGTGAAGCTGCAACATTACAATTGATTCTTGATTCTAATGTATTACCAGAAATTGTAAAAGCATATTCTCAACCAATTGCTGAAGGATTCAGTAGAATTGATTCAATAACTATGTATGGAGAAGGAAATACTGCTAAATTAGCAGAAGAAATCTCTAGAAATGGTGATCAAATATTTGCAGGATTAGAAAAAGCTACAGGATTAGATGTTAAATCAGTATTAGCTGGTTTAGTTGGCGGTAAACTATTAGCTAATAAGAAAGAAGAAAAGTAATAAAATATAAAAACAATCAATAGTTTTTGGAATTGGTTGTTTTTTAATTTATATGAAAAGTTGTTTATAATAAAAAATAAAGCATCAGTGATTTGTATTCGTCAAACATGTATGCTATAATTTTATGTGTTATAATTTAGAGGTGATTGTTATAAAAAAAATGTTTTTTAATCTATTTGTAGTCCTTTTATTTTTAGTAAGCTGTGGGAAAAATAGTGGTTTAACTGAAAAAGTGGATATTAGTTTTTATAATAAAAATATATTGATAGAGATCAAATCAATCAATAAAAATGAAAGACTTAGTTTGTTAGATGCGCCTATTATTGAAGGGTATAAGTGCTATGGATATTATAAGGATAGCGAATTTGCAGAAGAAATAGATGAGAATACTATGATTTATCAAAATATGGATATTTATTGCAAATACTATTATGAAAATTATACTATTCTATGGTATGGATTTCTTTCTTATGATGTAGAGAAAGTTGAATATAATGATCGATTTGTTTCCGGTGAAGATGCAGGTAGAGATGTGAATTTTTCATGTTATTCTGATCATTTGGATTTTGAATATTCTGCTCAAACATTAAAAAAGACAGAAACATTATCTTCAGATTTTGAGATTCCTCCATTTCGTGAAATATTTATTGATGGTGAAGGTTTTGCCATGCACGAAGAGGAAATAAATGGCAAAATATATACTTATTCTGGCGAAATAACTTGCAATTATAAATTTGTTCTAATAAATAATGATGATAATGAATTATGTTTTAGAATGATATATAATGATGATTTTTTTGTAATGACTTTTTCCTATGATGATAAAGATTATTGTGTGTTAAATGATAAAGAAATAATTTATGAGTATAACGAACTAATATTTTTTGATAAAGAAGTTGAAATAAACGATGATGTTTTAAAAGATGCTGATAGTCAAATAATATTTATAGATATGTGGGGAGGGAAACTTAAGGAAAGTCATTATGCGGTATCGTTACAATTTAATAATCCAAGGTATTCTTGGTATATGAACGCAGGGATGTCATTGAGTGAAATTTTTTTCCTTGATGATTATGATGATTTTCCACTGTATGTTGATGTACATAACAAAAATAATGATGTAGAATTTGATATGCAGTTTTTTGAAGAACAAGACGTGGAAGTGTATTTAGTTGAAAAAAATATTAAATCCATTTCTGGCTTCAGAACTACACACGGATTTAGTGTTTCGGAGTATTATTTTGAAGTAGTAGTGAAAGAATCAAAGATTGAAGAGTACACAGTTTATCAAGGCGATTCTAAATATGTAAAGACAATATGGCATGATTATATCGAGTATACGACAGCTAATCAAAAATATTATGTTTTGAAAAAAGATGATTTGTATACAGTTTATGATTATTCAACAATTGAAGAAAAAATTACGAAATATACAATTTTTGATCAAGAATTGATAGATTCAATTGTTTGTGGTAGGGATAGCATATTCTGTCGTAGTATCAAAAGATAATATTAATTTTTTTAGAATATGTGAAATTTTGTTAGTTTTAATAAAATGATTCAAATATAATAAAAAATGGTATAATATATTTGTAATAAAATAGGAGTGATTATATGCGTAAAACAAAAATAATTTGTACATTAGGACCAGCAGTTGATGATTATGAAAAATTAAAACAAATGGTTATTAATGGACTTGATTGTGCTCGTTTGAATTTTTCTCATGGAACACATGAACAACAAAAGATAAGAATGGATCGTATAAAAAAACTGAATGATGAATTAGGTGTTTATATCCCTATTTTATTGGATACTAAAGGTCCTGAAATAAGACTTCGTGATTTCGAAAACGGTAGTGTTGAATTACAAGAAGGTCAAGAATTTACTTTATATGCAGATTTTAATAAAGTTGGAACAGAACAAGGAATTGGTTTAACATATCCTAATTTGGCTGACTATATAAAAGTAGGAAATAAAATATTAATCGATGATGGAAAAATTGAAATTGAAGTAATCAAGATTAATGGTAGAGATTTAGTATGTAAGGTTTTAAATGGTGGAAAGACAAGTAATCACAAGAGTATTAATATTCCTGGAGTTATTGTTGATATGCCTTATATAAGTGATGTTGACCGTGCAGATATTTTATTTGGTATATCACAAGATGTTGACTTTATTGCTGCATCATTTATTAGAAGAAAACAAGATGTATTAGATTTAAGAAAACTATTAGATGATAATGGTGGAGAAAACATTAAAATAATTGCTAAAATTGAAAACACTGAAGGTGTTAATAATATGGATTCAATTATTGAATATTCTGATGGAGTAATGGTAGCAAGAGGAGATCTTGGTGTTGAAGTAGCCTTCAAAAAATTACCAGCAATCCAAAAGGATATGATAAGTAAATGTTATAGAGCTGGTAAAATAGTTGTTACTGCTACTCAAATGCTTGATTCTATGCAACAAAACCCTCGTCCTACAAGAGCAGAGGTAAGTGATGTTGCAAATGCTGTTTATGATAGAACGACTTGTATTATGTTAAGCGGGGAATCTGCTGCCGGTAAATATCCAGTTGAATCGGTTTCTACTATGAGTGATATAGCCGTATTTGCTGAAGAAGATATAAATTATTTTGAAAGGTTTAATCGTAACCATTTAAATTTAGGTACTGACTTTGTGAGTTCTTTAGCGAATGCAGCTGTTAGTTCTTCTTATCAAATTAATGCATCAGCAATTATTTGTGTTACTATGCATGGTATGACGGCACAAGCAATATCAGCTTATCGACCACAATGCCCAATTATTGCGATTACTGTAAGTCCAAAGGCGTGTAGACAACTTAATTTGTCATGGAATGTAAAACCAGTATTAGCTGATACTAAAGATACAACAGATGAATTGTTCCTTTATGCTATTGAGAAGGCATTAGAAACAGGTCTTGTTAAAAAAGGTGATAATGTTGTTATCACTACAGGTTCAAAGGTTGGTCCTGGTATAACGGATACACTTAAAATACATACATTATAGAAAGGGCGAAATGCCCTTTTTTGTTATTTAATGAAATCACCTAAACATATTTTATTTTTGCTCATAGACTAATTATGGTTAGAGATAACCACAAAAATATAGAAAGGAAAATAAAAATGCAAAATAACAAAAAATGTAAAAATGAAATCGTTGTATGTAACACACTATTTAAATACGATTTAATCGAAGAATGTCCAGGAGTATACGAGTTGGTAGTTACACCATGTAATTTACCTACTGCAGTATATGACGTAGCTAGAATTACTAAAAGATCTAATGCATGTTCAGGATTAGATTATTTCCAAGCTTTTATTAACACAGATCCAGTACAAATCATTCAAGACTGTGATTTAGACAATTTAATTCAAAGAGCGATAGAAATATATTTCTCAAATGCACCAGATATCGATTGCAACAATAATAACAGCGGTAATGGTAAATGCTGTTGTTCAAATAGACTTTTCGGGTTCTAATCTATAAAATTTAAAGGGTTGTGAAATTACTTCATAACCCTTTTTTGTTTGTGGCTTTCATATATTTTCATATGGCAATTTAATTGACTTATAATCCTAAAACACGTATACTTTAAGTATATAAATTATATTTGGCGGTGGAGATTATGTTGAAAGAAATTACGAAAAGGGATGGTAGAAAAGTACCATTTGATTTAGGAAAAATTGAAGAAGCAATTGTAAAAGCTTTTGAAAGTTGCAACATAGAGGGTGGAATAGTTTCTAAAAAATTAGCGATTGATGTATACGAAACATTAGATTCTCTAGATGAAAAATCTCCAAGTGTTGAACATGTTCAGGATGTTGTAGAAAAAGTATTACTTAAACAAGGATATATAGATGTAGCAAAAAGATACATTATATATCGACAAGAGAGAACAAATATTCGCGAAAATAACACAAAATTAATGAATATTTTTAAATCAATTACATTTGATAAGTCAGAAGAAAATGATATAAGAAGAGAGAATGCTAATGTTAATGGTGATACAGCCATGGGAATTATGCTTAAGTTTGGTAGTGAAGGTTCAAAAGAATTTTCAAAGAAATTTTTATTAAAACCACAACACGCTCAAGCTCATGATAATGGTGATATTCATATTCATGATTTAGATTTTTATCATTTGACTACGACTTGTTGCCAAATTGATTTAACAAAATTATATAAAAATGGATTTTCTACAGGACAAGGTCATATTAGAGAGCCACAAAGTATTGGTACATATGCAGCGTTAGCTTGTATTGCAATACAGTCAAATCAAAATGATCAACATGGTGGACAAAGTGTTCCAGCATTTGATTATGATATGGCTCCTGGAGTTAGAAAAACTTATGGCAAGAATTATAGAAATAATTTAATGAAAGTTTGTGTTATTTTAAAACCTGATTTTGATGTTGAAAAAATAGTTAAATTTGTTGAAAACAATACTCCAGTAATGTGTGAAAATGAAAGATTCATTGCGGCTTTCAAAAAAGAATTTTCTAAAGAGTTTAATGATACTGAATTAGAACAAATTATAAACTTTACAGAAAAAGAAGCTTATAAGGAAACTGATAAACAAACATATCAAGCAATGGAATCATTAATTCATAATCTAAACACTATGCAATCACGTGCAGGAGCACAAGTTCCATTTAGTTCAATAAACTATGGTACGGATACATCATGTGAAGCTAGAATGGTAATAAGAAATTTATTAATTGCTACTGAAAATGGATTAGGAAATGGTGAAACGGCAATATTCCCTATTCAAATATTTAAGGTAAAAGAAGGGGTAAATTATAATGTAGGTGATCCTAATTATGATTTATTTGAATTATCTTGCCGTGTAAGTGCTAAGAGATTATTCCCTAATTATTCTTTCTTAGATGCTCCATTCAATAAACAATATTATAAACCAGGAAATTATCATACCGAAATTGCATATATGGGGTGTCGTACTCGTGTAATTTCTAACGTTGATACTGAAAATGAAATTGTAACAGGACGTGGAAATTTAAGTTTTACATCAATTAATTTACCTCGTTTAGGTATCGAAGCAAATAAAAATATTCCTGCATTCTTCAAAAAATTAGATGCAACACTTGATTTATGTATTGATCAATTATATCAAAGATATTTGTTGCAAATTAGTAAACATGTATATAACTATCCATTCTTAATGGGACAAGGTGTATGGATAAATAGTGAAAAACTAGATTGGAACGATACAGTTGAAGAAGTATTAAAACATGGTACTTTATCAGTAGGATTCATAGGATTAGCTGAAACTTTAGTAGCTTTAACTGGTAAACATCATGGTGAAAGTGAAGAAAGTCAAGAATTAGGATTGAAAATAATTAAGTTTATGAGAGACAAGATGGATTGTGAAAGTCTTAAATCTTCATTAAATTGGTCTTTATTAGCAACTCCAGCTGAAGGATTATCTGGTAGATTTGTTAAAATGGATAAGAAGAGATATGGTAGTTTAGAAGGAATAACTAATCATGAATTCTATACAAACTCTTTCCATATTCCGGTATATTATAAAATATCAGCTTTCAAAAAGTTAGAAATTGAAGGTAAATATCATGAATTAACTAATGCTGGGCATATTTCTTATGTAGAGCTTGATGGAGATCCATCAAAAAATTTGGAAGCATTTATTCAAATTGTCCGTGCGATGCGTGATAGCAATGTTGGATATGGTTCTATTAATCATCCAATTGATAGAGATCCAGTTTGTGGATACAACGGAATAATTGACGATGTATGTCCAAAATGTGGAAGAAGAGAAGAAGGACTTTCTTTTGAAAGAATTAGACGTATTACGGGTTACTTAGTAGGTACTTTAGATCGTTTTAATAATGCAAAATTAAACGAAGTAAGAGAAAGAGTAAAACATGGTCTTACAAGAGATTAGACTTGCTGGAGTTATTGATGAATCGATAACGGATGGACCTGGAATAAGATATGTAATATTTACCCAAGGTTGTGAGCATAAATGTGAGGGATGTCATAATCCTGAAACACATGATATAAATGGCGGATACATGAAAAATATTAATGAATTAGTTAATACAATTAATTCTACTAAATATCTAAAAGGTGTAACGTTTAGTGGTGGAGATCCATTCTTACAAGCGTATGCGTGTCATCTTGTTGCATCACAAATAAAAAAAGAATATGATATTATTGTTTATACAGGATATACTTATGAAAAACTACTGGAATTATCTAACGTTTATGAAGGTATAAAATTATTTTTAAATGATATTGATTACTTAGTTGATGGACCATTTGTTTTAAATAAAAGATCATTGGAATTACGATTCAAGGGTAGTTCTAATCAACGAATAATTGATATCAAAGAAAGTATGAAAAAACAAACGGTAATAATAAAAGAATTGTAGGATATGAAAATATCCTCTTTTTTTGCATAATATTACATTCTAGATGGCAAAATAACAAAAAAATATTTATTTTTTGTCAATAAGATGGTATACTATAATCACTTATTGTCACAAAATGTGGAATCACATATTAAGGAAGTGTATATTATGTTAAACAAAATTAAGGAAAACGAGACTTTGTTAGAAAAAATCAATGGTAAGATTTTGGCTGGAGATAAAAAATATTATCCATTTCTAGCTTCTATTAGTTCATTAGAAAATAATAATGAATTACAAAAAGAAATTATTGGATCTTTAGAAACTGAAGGTAGCAATGGAAAAAATCTTATTAAATTGTATTCTTTATTACAAGGAATGTTTGTTAGTATTGATTCATTATATGCATTATCATATATTTTAACTGATAGTAAAAACTATATTAATATTAACCAAAATAAACAATTGCGTGAATTAAAATACATTAGGAATGATGTTATAGGACACCCAGTAAAAAGAATATATGAAGATTCGAAAATAGGATATTGTATATTAAAGAAAGATTTGGTTGTAAAAGATTCTTTTAAATATTATATTTATTTTAATAATGAAATAAAATCTAGAGAAGTTAAAATGGCTGATCTTATCACTTCATACTATGAGGAAGCCAACAAACTATTATATCGTTTATCAAATGTAAAAACTGATGCTAATGAAGCAAACGAAATTTTACAAATGGTTAAAAAAATTTACAAAAAATTCAATAGTGATGACGACGTTAGTGATGATTTATTAGAATTAAGAAATTTATTCTTAAGTTTAAATAAAGAACTTACAAAAAAAGATAACCGTTTTCTATGGAGAATTGAGCTTTTGATAAAATTAAATAATACATATGCAGACGAAAAGGAATATTTTGAAATTTTAGAATACTGTAGTGGATACCAATTATCTAAATTATATGAGATAGCTACTGGGGAAGATAATGAAATAGCAAATACTAAAAAGGTTCCTAAGTCTTTGGTATCATTCTTTAAAATGCTATCAAAAAACGATTCAATTACAGATACTGTAAAATATTTGTTTGATATGACTCATCCATTATTCTTATCATCTTACGAAAGATGTGTTGATTTTGCGGTTAGAAATGATTATCAACAAGCAGTAAAATACTTAGAATTAATTAAAAAAGCATACGATAAAAATGATTCAGATATGGTTTATTGTTATGGGGTAGTTTTAAAAAATTATCGTAAAGTAAAATAATCGTAACGTTTTCATAAAAGAAACGCTTTTTATTGTGGTATAATTCTACTGCTAAACATTAGCGAAAGAAGGAAATTTTATGGATATAAGAAATGTTGCAATTATCGCCCACGTCGATCATGGTAAAACAACGTTAGTTGATAAATTATTATATAGTTCACACACTTTTAGAGATAACCAAGCTGTAGAAGAACGTGCAATGGATTCTAATGATATTGAAAGAGAACGTGGAATCACAATATTAGCTAAAAATACTGCTATACAGTATAAAGGTTATAAAATAAATATTCTTGATACCCCAGGTCATGCTGACTTTGGTGGAGAAGTAGAAAGAATAATGACAATGGTTGATGGAGTTGTTTTAGTAGTAGATGCATACGAAGGAACAATGCCTCAAACAAGATTCGTTTTAAAAAAGGCTTTAGAAGCTGGTTTAAAACCTATAGTTGTCGTGAATAAAGTGGACAAACCTTCAGCAAGACCGCTTGAAGTTATTGATGAAGTATTAGATTTATTAATCGATTTAGGTGCAGATGAAGATCAATTGGAATTCCCTCTTGCATACACTTCAGCTGTTAATAATACATCTAGCTTGTCACATGATATTACAACGCAAACTACTGGTATGGATGCCGTGCTTGATTTAATAATAAAAGAAATTCCAGCTCCTAAAATGGATGCAACACAACCACTACAATTTCAACCAACATTATTAGATTACAATGATTTCGTTGGTAGAATTGGAATTGGTAGAGTTTCTCGTGGTACAATTAAAACAGGTCAAATGGTTAGTTGCATGAGACTTGATGGTACTATAAAACAATTTAGAATTCAAAAACTATTTGGTTTTTTAGGGCTTGATAGAATTGAAATTGAAGAAGGTGTAGCTGGTGATATAGTTGCTATATCTGGACTTACTGATATTAGTGTTGGTGAAACAATATGTACAGTTGGACAAGAAGAAGCGTTACCTCCTATTGCCGTAACTGAACCAACTGTTCAAATGACTTTTGGTACAAACACTTCACCTTTTGTTGGAAAAGATGGAAAAGCTGTAACAGCTAGTAGAATAGAAGAACGATTATTTAGAGAAGTTCAAAAAGACGTTAGTTTAAAGGTTGAACGTCTTGGTAAAAGTGAAGAATGGATTGTTTCTGGTAGAGGTGAATTACATTTATCAATTCTAATTGAAACAATGAGACGTGAAGGATTTGAATTCCAAGTATCTCGTCCTAGTGCAATTATCAAAGAAGAAAATGGAATTAAAATGGAACCATATGAATACGTTGTAATTGATGCTCCTGCTGAATCAATTGGATCAGTTATTGAAATGCTTGGAAATCGTAAAGGTATTATGGAAAATATGAGTAATACTGAAACTCAAGCTAGAATAATTTACACTGTTCCTTCTCGTGGATTAATTGGATTTAATACAGATTTTATGACTGCTACAAAAGGTTATGGAATGATTAGCCATACTTTCCTTGATTATCGTGTAATGGAAAATGTTCAAGTTGGTAAGCGTCCAACTGGTGCATTAGTTTCTATGGCTCCTGGTCAAACAACAGCTTATTCAATCGGAGCTCTTGAAGATCGTGGATCAATGTTTATTGAACCAGGTGTAGAAGTATATGAAGGTATGGTTGTTGGAGAATGTAATAAGGACCTTGATTTAGCTGTAAATGTTGTTAAAGCTAAACAACAATCAAATACTCGTAGTTCTTCAAAGGATACCACTGTAGTTTTAAAGAAACCGAAAATTATGACTTTAGAATCATGTTTAGAATTTATTAATGATGATGAACTAGTTGAAATAACTCCTAAAAACATAAGAATTCGTAAGAAAATTTTAAATACAAACGAGAGAAAGAAATTTGATTCTCGTTCAAGAAATGAAGAATAAGAGCAATTGCTCTTTTTTTCTTTTTTATATTAGGTATATAAATAAATAATAAATATAAACTAAAATTAAATAGTTTGTAAGTAAATGTAAAAAAGGAAATTAATGTAAAAAAATCAATGGAAACGCTTTACAAGTCCCTATAGACATTGTATACTATAATTACTTTGGGAGGAGAGAAAAAATGAAATTAGAAAAGAAACAAATATTTACTTTAGGGGCATTGTGCTCAGCAGTGCTTGCAGTAATCATGTTATTTTTAGATGCTGTTAAGGTTGATGCTGGTTTATTTGGCAGTGGAGGTGCTAGTGGATTTGACATTATATTTGGCAAGGATAGAGATAATGTATCAATTGTAGGAATAGTTTTACTTCTTTGTCTTGTGGCTATTATAGTACTTTCTGTATTAAAAATGGTTGGCAAAGGAAATAAAGTGTACAATTTAATTATCGTAGTTGCAGCAGTGCTTGCAGCGATAATATTCTTTATGTTTACAACGAATCTAGTACTAAATATGGACTCAACTGCTTATGAATTAGTAAAATCATTATATAGTCTAGGAATTGGTGCAATTCTTGGTGGTATTTTCTGCTTGTTGGCTGCTGGATGTGCAGCTGCAGAAATTGTAACTGAAAAATAATAAAAATAACAATAAAACATTTCTAATATGAAATGTTTTTTTATTTTTGTATATATTTGACAAAAAATGCACAAAATAAAAAAGCCAATAAAAAGGTTGGTAAAAAAATATACATTACATAGAAAGTGAGGTAAAAAAGGTATGAATACAAGAAAAATTGTCAATATGATAAGCGTTGTAACATCTATATTAGCTTTCATAATGTTGTTTTTTACTGCAATAGTATTTAAAGATACAACAACAAGTTATACATTTAGAGGAACAGACATCATTTTTGGTAGAAAAGCCAATGAAATGGATTTAAATGTTTCAATATTAGGGATTATATTGTTTATATTAACGATAGCAATGATAGTGATCTCAATCGTTAAAGTAGTTAGATCACAAGATAAGAAAATAAATTTTCTTCTTGTTGGAATAGCGTTAGTAGCAACGATAATATTTTTCATTTTCAAGACTCCAGTTGTAGTTAGACATTTAAACTATACTACTGAAATAGCAAAAGATTTTAAACTTGGTGTTGGTGCAGTATTAGGTGGGATTTTCAGTATCTTAACAGCAGTTTTAGCGTGTGCCGATTATTTCCTTAAAAATGATATAGAATAAAGGTAAAGAGAAATGCAAAAATTTGTATTTCTTTTTTTTTTATGATATACTAGAAATATATTTTGATATTCAAATGAAGGAGTGGTATATTGGATAACACAAAGACGATATTGAATGAGTTATTGATGGATGTTTTTAATCATATACTAGAAATTGAAGAAGAATCATTGAAAAAAGCTGGTGTGAATTTATCAATGAAAGAAGTACATGTTTTAGAAGCAATTACTAGAACACAAGAAAAAACAATGGGAAATGTCGCAAAGCAACTTAGAATTACAGTTGGAAGTTTGACAATATCAGTAGATCGCTTGGTAAGTAAAGGATATGTAAAAAGAGCTAATGATGAATTTGATAGAAGAAAAGTTTTGATTGATATAACAACAAAGGCTAATTCCGTTATGAAAATTCATAAAGAATTCCATGATAATATGTTGGATAGTTTAATAGATGATATTAATATTGATCAAGAAGAAATTTTGATAAAATCATTAGAAAATATAAAAAATTATTTTAAATTTAAATATTAAATAAAATTTTATACGTCATAAAAAGCAATGTTTTTAAAATAAAATATATAAATATATAAATGACGAAATAATATTTCGTTATTTTTGTTAATATGACTATATTCGTTGTATTTCTTTTTAATTCTAAAATCAAATATGGGTTGTTTTAATATTAAAAATGGGATATAATACTTGTTGGGAAAAACTTATTAGAAAAATGAGTATTTCAGGAGGAAATTTATGAGCAAAGATATTAAAAGAATGGCGATAGATGGTAACTACGCTGCTGCCTATGCATCATATGCATTCACAGAAGTAGCTGGAATCTATCCAATTACACCGTCAACTCCAATGGCTGAGTATACTGACGAATGGGCTGCCCAAGGTAAAAAGAATTTATTTGGAATGCCAGTTAAAATCGTTGAAATGCAATCTGAAGCTGGGGCAGCTGGAACTGTACATGGTTCATTACAAGCTGGTGCCTTAACTACTACATATACAGCATCTCAAGGTCTATTATTAAAAATACCAAATATGTATAAAATTGCTGGTGAATGTTTACCAGGAGTTATTCACGTATCTGCACGTGCTTTAGCAGCACAATCATTATCAATTTTCGGTGACCATCAAGACGTTATGGCTTGCCGTCAAACAGGATTTGCAATGATGTGTTCAAATTCAGTTCAAGAAGTTATGGATTTAGCAGGAGTTGCACATTTATCTGCAATTAAAGCTTCTATTCCATTCTTACACTTCTTTGATGGATTTAGAACTTCTCATGAAGTTAACACTGTTGAACCAATTGATTATGCAGTATTAGAAAGATTATTAGACAAAGATGCAGTTGCAAAATTTAGAGCTGAAGCCCTAAATCCTGCACATCCAAAATCACGAGGAAGTGCTCAAAATGATGACGTTTACTTCCAAACACGTGAATTACAAAATACAAATTATGCAAAAGTTCCTGCAATTGTTGCAGAATATATGACTGAAATTAGCAAAGCTACAGGACGCAACTATGCACCATTTATTTACTATGGAGCAAAAGATGCAACTGATGTAATCGTTGCTATGGGGTCAGTAAACCAATGTGCTGAAGAAGTTGTTGATTTATTAACTAAACAAGGTAAAAAAGTAGGACTTTTAGAAGTTCATTTATACCGTCCTTTCAGCAGTGAATATTTCTTTGCTACAATGCCTAAAACAGTTAAGAGAATTGCTGTATTAGACAGAACTATCGAACCAGGATCTTTAGGAGAACCATTATACTTAGATGTTCAATCATTATACTATGGAAAAGAAAATGCACCAGTAATTATTGGTGGACGTTATGGATTATCATCAAAAGATGTTACTCCTGATATGGTAAACGCTGTTTATGAAAACTTAGCTGGAGAACAAAAAAATCGTTTTACAGTTGGTATCAATGATGACGTTACTTTCAAATCATTAGATGTTAAAAATCATATCGACGTAACAAGTAAAGATACTACTGAATTATTATTCTTCGGATTAGGATCAGATGGTACAGTTGGAGCATGTAAAAACATCTCTAAGATTGTAGGAGACTATACTGATTTATATGCTCAAAGCTATGCAGCTTATGACTCTAAAAAATCAGGAGGATCTACAAGATTACATTTACGTTTTAGTAAAGATCCAATTAAAGCTACTTATTTAGTAAATACTCCTCACTTCGTATCATGTTCATTAGATTCTTACTTAAATAAATTTGATATGATTGATGGTTTACGTGATGGTGGTACTTTCTTATTAAATACTATTACTCCTGTTGAACAAATAGAAGCATTATTACCAAATTCATATAAAGCTTTATTAGCTAAGAAAAAAGCTAAATTATACATTATTAATGCATACAAAGCAGCTAAAGAATGTGGATTCCGTTCAGGTTTAGGTGTTAATACAGTTATGCAATCAGCATTCTTCAAATTAAACCAAAACATTATGGACTATGAAGAAGCAAAACAACATATGAAAGAATTTGCTACTAAAACATATGCTAAGAAAGGTCAAGAATTAATTGATTCTAACCATAAAGCAATTGATTTAGGAGGAAGTGGATTAGTTGAAGTAGAAGTTAAACCTGAATGGGCGACTTTAACAGCTGAAACTAAAACTATAGATTCTAAACGTCCTAAATTCGTTAGAGAAATCGCTGACGTTGTAAATGCAATTAAAGGAGATACATTACCATTATCTGTATTCAAAGAATATAAAGATGGACATATGCCTCAAGGAATTGCCGCTTATGAAAAACGTGATGTATCTACACATACTCCATTATGGATGCCAGAAAACTGTATTCAATGTAACCAATGTGCGTTTGCATGTCCACATGCTACAATCCGTCCATTCTTAGTTACTGAAGAAGAAGCAGCAAAAGCTCCAGAAGGTGTAAACTATTTAGATGCAACTGGATTTAAAGGATATAAATATACTTTACAAGTATCACCTCTTGATTGTACAGGATGTGGAGTTTGTATAACAGTATGTCCAGGAAAACCAGGAAAAGATGCTGAAGGAAACAAAATCCAAAATAAAGCATTAAAACCTCAAACAATCGCTTTAGCTAAAGCAGCAAATGAACCTGCAAAAGCTGATTATTTCTACAACCAAGTTACTTATAAAACTGAAGTTGCTGGTACAAACAATGCTAAGAATGTTCAATTCTCTAAACCGTTATTTGAATTTAATGGAGCATGTGCTGGATGTGGAGAAACTCCATATGTTAGAGCTGTATCTCAATTATTCGGAGATCGTATGTTAATTGCAAATGCAACAGGATGTACATCAATTTATTCAGGATCATTCCCTTCAACTCCTTATACTACAAATGCAGAAGGAAGAGGACCAGCTTGGGCTAACTCTTTATTTGAAGACAATGCAGAATTTGGATTCGGTATGAGAATGGCTGTTGAAACTTTAAGAGATAGAATTCAAAACGTTATGGTTAATAACTATGACGCTATGGATGCTGCTACTAAAGAATTATGTGCTGAATGGGTAGAAAATAGAGCAAATGGAGAAAAGACTAAAGCTTTAGCTCCTCAAATTATTAATGCATTACAAAATGTTGATGCTGCATATGCAAAAGACATTATGTCATTAAAAGACTACTTAGTTAAAGTATCTCAATGGATCATTGGTGGAGATGGTTGGGCTTATGACATCGGATACGGTGGATTAGACCATGTTATCGCTAATAACGAAGATGTTAATATCTTAGTTGTAGACACTGAAGTTTATTCAAATACAGGTGGTCAATCATCTAAATCTTCTCGTACAGGATCAATTGCTAAATTTACTGCAAGTGGAAAACCTGGTAAGAAGAAAGATTTAGCTTCAATCGCAATGAGCTATGGACACGTTTACGTTGCTACAGTTTGTCACGGAGCTAGTCAAAATCAAGTAATTAAAGCTTTAAAAGAAGCAGAAGCTTATAAAGGACCTTCAATTGTAATTTGTTATTCACCTTGTATCGCTCATAATATTAAGAGTGGATTATACATGTCACAAAATGAAGCAAAATTAGCTACAGAATGCGGATACTTCCCAACTTTCAGATTTAATCCTGAACTTGAAACAGAAGGTAAAAATCCATTCACTATGGATTCTAAAGAACCAGACTGGTCAAAATATAATGATTTCTTAATGAATGAAGGACGTTATTCTCAATTAGTAAAAACTAATCCAGATAAAGCGCAACAACTTTTAGATGCAAACTTAAAAGATGCACAAAAGAGATATGCTAAATATATGGAAATGGCTAATAAACAATTCTAATTACTAAGAAATTAAGGCTCAATTTAATTGGGCCTTTTTATATTTACAAAATATTTTATATGAATTAAAACGTTTTCAAAAAAACATTGTTTTTAATACATAAAATGATATAATAAAAATGTCATAAAAAAATAATAGGAGAATAAGTATATGAAAAAAATTAGAACGATATTATTAGCCTTTGTTGGGCTATTAGGAATAGTAGGGCTTGTGTCATGTGGTAATAAATACACGGGACCAGAAGGTACTATTGATACTGAACAAGAAAATTATAAAATTGGTATCTTACAATATGTAACACATGGGGCACTTGATAAGGCTACTGAAGGTTTTAAACAAGAAATATTAGCAAATATTCCAGAAGGAAAGACTGTTGAATTTGTAGTGAGAAACCCTGAAGCAGATGCAACACAATTGGAATCAATGGCAGCTTACCTTGTTAATAACTGTGATTTAGTAATGGGGAATGCTACTCCAGCTGCTGTAGCATTAAAAAATGCTGCATATAATGCGGGTATAAAAAAATTACCAATATTATTTACATCAGTTTCAGATCCTGTTGTTGCCAAATTAGTAAATTCTAATGATGCACCTGGGAAAAATGTGACTGGGACAAGTGACATTAATCCAATTGAAGACCAAATAGGATTAATAAAAGAGTTTGATGCAAGTATTTCAAAAATAGGTTTTCTATATACAATGTCAGAAGTAAATTCTAGAGCTCAAGTTGAGGTTGCAGATGCATATGCAAAAAGTCAAGGATTTCAAACTGTGACAGCAAATAATACTGACCCATCAGATATTGCTGCGGCGCTTAATTCCTTAATAACTGCTAATTGCAAGGCTATCTATATTCCAACTGATAATATTATAGCAAACAATATGACTGTTGTTAAAAATATTACTGAAAGCAGAGGGGTTATTGTTGTTTGTGGTGAAGAAGGTATGGTTGAAGCTGGTGGAACAATAACTTTATCAATTGATTATACACGACTTGGACAAATAACAGGTGAAATGGCTATTGAAATACTAAATGGTTCTAATACAAAAGATATGGCAGTTAGAACTCAAACTACTGACTTTGTATTTGCATATAATGAAACTAGTATAAATACTATGGGTAAACAATCTTTACTTGCTTCAATTAAAACAAAATATAACGCTGAATAGGTGATTTTATGGATTTTATTATATCAACCTTGATGCAAGGACTGCCTTATGCTTTTCTTGCACTAGGTGTATTTATATCGTATCGAGTATTAGACTTTGCAGATTTAACTACGGAAAGTAGTTTTGTACTTGGTGGAGCAATTTCATTAGCACTAATAATTATTGGTGTTAATCCGTATGTTGCAACATTAATTGCCATGGTTGGTGGAGCATTATCTGGGGTTGTAACGGGATTGTTACATACAAAATTAAAAATACCTGAATTATTATCAGGGATAATTACTATGTCAGGTTTAGTAACAATTTTTTACTTAGTTATGGGTATTGCATTACCGGGGAAGATGACATTAAAATCATTTCAATCATCAGTAAATATAACTTTAGGTGAAAATAAAACATTTTTTAGTGTTGTTGATCAAATAATTACCCCTAGAAACAATGCGGTTGTATTACTACTTGTTGTTGTATTAGTTATTGTTGTTGCAGTTACATATATGTTTTTTGGTACTGAAATTGGTATGTCAATGAGAGCGACTGGAATGAATTCTAAGATGGCTCGTTCTCAAGGAATAAATACAACAATGATGATAATTGGTGGATTAGCTTTGGCAAATGCATTGATAGCACTTGGTGGATCTTTATTTGCACAAGCAAATGGTACAATAACAAAAGATCATGCAAATGGTACAATTGTTATAGGATTGGCTGCGATAATTATAGGGGAAGCAATATTCGGGAAAAGATCATTTTTGAACTGGATAATATCGGTTGCACTAGGTACAGTAGTATACTTTATAATAATTAATAGTTCTCAATATACTGGTTTACCAAACTTTTATATGAAATTAATTATTGCGGTAATTATAGTGTTTATATTGGCTTTGCCGATTATAAAGAAAAAGACAGCAAAACTCAAGGCGAAAATAGACAAAAACAAATCTGCGAAGGTTGGTGATTAATATGTTGAAAATTGAAAATATTACAAAAACTTTTAATCCAACTGGGAATGTAGAAGATTTAAAAATTGCGTTAAATGATATATCGGTAGAAATAAAAGATGGAGAATTTGTAACTATAATTGGTGGTAATGGAAGTGGTAAATCTACGTTTGTTAACATTGTTTCAGGGGTATTTTTACCTGATGATGGAAAAATAATTATTGATAATGAAGATGTTACTAAGTTGCCTGAACATAAAAGATCATATTTTATAGGAAAAGTTGCTCAAGATCCGTATCAAGGAACTGCTCCTAATATGTCAATATTAGAAAACATGTCAATAGCTAAGAGACGTAATAAAGGTAAAACATTACGCTGGGGATTCAAAAAGCAAGATACAGAAATGTTTAAAGAAAAATTAGCAACTTTAGGATTAGGACTTGAAAATAGAATGACTGCCAAAATTGGTGTTTTGTCTGGTGGACAACGTCAAGCTATAACATTACTTATGGCGACATTAGAGAAGCCAAAAGTATTATTCTTAGATGAACATACTGCAGCACTTGACCCAAAAACTGCAAAAACTGTTTTAGAATTAACAAATAAAATAGTTACAGAAAATAAAATTACTACAGTAATGATTACTCACAATATGAGAGATGCAATTACTTACGGTGATAGATTGTTAATGTTTAATCAAGGGAAAATAGTATTTGATATTTCAGGTGAAGAAAAGAAAAATCTTACAATTGAACAATTATTGCAAAAATTCGAACACAAAGATGATTTTGCAGATACAAATTTATTTTAAAGTAATAGTCTTGCATTGCAAGACTATTTTTATGTTATAATAAGGAAAAAGAGGTGCAATATGTTAAAAATAGGAAGTCACTTATCAATAAGTAAAGGTTTTTATGCAGCTGCTAAAGTGTGTAAAGAAATAAATGGAAATACATTTCAATATTTTTCTAGAAATCCACGTGGTGGATCAATGAAACAAATTGATATGGCTGATATAAATAAATATTTACAATTTGCAAAAGAAAATAATTTTACAACATTATTATGTCATGCTCCATATACACTTAATGCTTGTAGTAAGGATCAAAACACTAGAGATTTTGCAATAAAATGTTTTACGGAAGATCTAGTTTTAATGGAACACTTTCCTAATGCGTTATATAACTTTCATCCTGGTAGCCATGTAGAACAAGGGGTTGAATTGGGAATCGATTTAATAAGTCAAACTTTAAATAAAGTTATATATCCCGATATGAAGACAACTATTTTATTAGAAACTATGAGTGGTAAGGGCAGTGAAATTGGTAGAAACTTTGAAGAAATTAAATCAATAATAGATAAAGTAGATTTGAATGAAAAATTAGGTGTTTGTTTAGATACTTGTCATGTATATAGTGCTGGTTATGATATTGTAAATGATTTAGATGGAGTAATCGAAAAATTTGATAATATTATTGGTTTAGATAGACTTAAAGCAATTCATTTAAATGATTCTATGATGCCATTTGCTTCAAATAAAGATAGACATGCAAAAATAGGTGAAGGAACAATAGGTCTAGAAGCCATAGTTAAAATAATAAATCACCCTAAATTATCTCATTTGCCATTCTTCTTGGAAACACCTTGGGATAGTGAATTGGAATATAAAATAGAAATTGATTTATTGCGCTCGAAATTTTTAGGTTAATAACTATACAGGAATAAAAAAAGAAGTATATTATATATTAGGTGAATATTATGAGTAACTGTGAAATAAATAATACTTCCTTGTTTTGGTTAATTATAATATGTGTTTTAGGTTATTGTTTATTAACGAAAATATGAAATTGTATATTTGATAAAATAATAGTATAATTAAATAAATAAAATAATGGGTCAAGAATTTTCTTGGCCTTTTAATTGGAAGGTGAAGTATGTTTAAAATTGGTTTAAGTAATATTAAGACGACTATTGCAGTTTTCTTATGTGCACTGACTTATGTAATAATATCTAGTTTTAATAGTGATTTTGCGTTTGGCTGGTATACCCCATTTTTTGCTGGGTTAGCGGCAGCGTATTCAATTCAAGCAGATAGAAAAACAAGTGTATCATATGGTAAAAACCGTATCGTAGGGTCGATAATTGGAGGATTATACGGTATTGCATTAATTCTCATATATGAGGAGGTAATGAAGCATAATTTACCCCATCTAAATAATACTGTTTATCTTTTGATAAAATATGCGTTTATTTCATTTATGATAGTATTTATGATTAATTTCACAGTTGCGGCTAAACAACCAGGAGCAACTTTCGTAGCGGTATTAACTTATTTGAGTGTAACAATTGGTCCAAAGGATGGGATTCCAAATTGGCAATTCGGATTAAATAGAATAATTTCTACTTCATATGGGGTAATAATTGCCTGGGCTGTTAACTTTTTTACAATTTATGTAAATAAGAATAGGAACTCGGTATATATATTAGATATTGACAGATTAGTGAGAAAAGGGAATATTAGTGGATACTCTTTTTATAAATTAAATAAATTAATTGGAGATGGAATGAAAGTGGTTTTCTTTAGTAGTGAAACTCCAGGTATGTTTTATAAAAATTGTGAAAATATAAAATATAATCTTCCAGTTATATTTATGAATGGGGCTTGTGTTTATGATTTTAAGAAGATGGAATATTTATATTGTGAAACAATAGGAAATGAAAACTATATAACTATAACCAGTTTGCTAGAAAAACATAATGTAGACCCCTTTGTATTAGAAATAAAACATAATATTTTATATATTAATAAAAATAGAATAGATAATGCTGCCGAGAAGAATTATAGTGACTGTAAGAGTAATGCATCACACACTAATTATATATTTAAAAATGGTAATATATATGATCCTATTAGCGTTGTATGCCTTATGGAAATAGAAAAATCTACATCATTAGTAGAAGAATTATCCAAATTAGACATAATTAGTTTTGAAGTGTATGAATATCCTATTTCAGGTTATGTTGGAATTAATATATATAGTAAAGCTAATGTAGAATTAAAATCGGTAGATTTTATCAAAAATCATTTATCTTTAGATAAGATTGTTACTCTTGTGGATGATAATAATAATTTAATAGACAAGTCAAATTTAAGTATTAAAGTTGAGAAAGATATTAATAAATCAATAAAAGAAATCGGACGAACATTCAATAGGAAGCTATAGTTTTTGAGCGTTTGGCTGGAAATATAAAAAAAAATATTGTATAATAAAATGATATTTTATTTAGGAGTGGAAATTATGCGTAAAACTTTAGAAATAAAAGATTTGTATGCTGAAACTATAGATGGTAAAAAGATACTAAA
Organism: Anaeroplasmataceae bacterium; assembly: GCA_031553215.1. Taxonomy (GTDB): domain Bacteria; phylum Bacillota_I; class Bacilli_A; order Acholeplasmatales; family Anaeroplasmataceae; genus JAVBLW01. The sequence continues at coordinate 375,401 of JAVBLW010000006.1, read as the reverse complement.
GGGTTTATCATTAAAAATGAACACTGGCGAAGTACATGCAATTATGGGTCCAAATGGAACTGGTAAATCAACTTTAGTTAATATAATAATGGGAAAACCAAAATATAAGGTTACAAGTGGGGATATTCTACTTGATGGAAAAAGTATTTTAGACATGCCTGTTGATGAAAGAGCTAGAAATGGTATCTTTTTAGGTTACCAATATCCAAGTGAAGTAACTGGGGTTACTAACAGCGATTTTGTTAGAACTGCTATGAAATCTACAAGTGGAAAAGATGTTTCATTATTTAAATTTATTAAGGAATATGAAAAAGCTTGTGATGATTTGAAAATGCCAAGTGATTTAGCACATCGTTATTTAAATGAAGGCTTTAGTGGTGGAGAAAAGAAACGCAACGAGATTCTTCAAATGAAGATGTTAAAACCTAGTTTTGGATTACTTGATGAGATAGATTCTGGGCTAGATGTAGATGCGCTTAGAATTGTTGGAGAAAATGTTAGTTCAATGATTAGTGAGGATTTTGGTTGTTTATTAATAACGCACTATGAAAGGCTACTTGACTATATCAAACCAGATTTTGTGCATATAATGATTAATGGAAGTATTGTAAAAACTGGTGGAAAAGAACTTATTGCTAAGATAGACCAATTTGGATATGATTGGGTAAAAGAAGAACTTGGAATTGATATATTTGAAGAAAGCGAAAAAGAACGTGTTCTTCTAGGAACATGTGCTACCAAAAAATAATGAATTTAATTATTAAAGATAGTCAAGCAATCAATTTAAAAGGTACAGATCTTCTATATATTGAATCCGGTAATACTGAAGAAATTGTTGTTGATATTAAGGTAGCGAAGAATTCAAATATTTTAATTGTAGAAAAGGATTTATCAAATATTACAATTAATTTGAATATAGAAGAAAATTCAAATGTTAAATATCAAAATATATCTACAAATATATCCAAAGTAAAAAGAAATTTAAATATAGATACAAATTCGAGTGTTGAATTTGTACAAATATCTATAAATGAAGTAGAAAATGATGCTACAGTAGATTTAATTGGTGAAAATGCTAATGTAAATATGAAATATTTATGTATTGCTAAGAATATTAATCAAGAAATCAATTGTACGATAAATCATAAGGCGAAATATACATTTAGTATTATTAATAATATAGGTGTATCCTTCGATAATGCAAAAATTAATTTTAATACAGTTGGAAAAATCGAAAATGGATACTCGAAATGCAATTGCAGTCAATTGAGTAAAGGTATTATAGTTGGTGAAAAATCTAAAATTATAACAAGACCTATTTTATTAATCGATGAATATGATGTTAAGGCATATCATGGTGCAAGCATTGGTAAGATGAGTGATGATGAACTATTCTATCTAATGAGTCGAGGGTTATCAAAAACCGATGCATTCTTATTGATTCTTTCGGGACTTATTGATCCAGTATTAAAAACAATTATAAATGAAGAATTGAAACAAGAAATTTCAAACAAAATAAATGAATTAATCGGGTGATTTAAATGTTAAATATAAAGGAAATAAGAAATATGTTTCCTGTACTTGAAAATAATCCCAATCTTACTTATCTTGATAGTGCCGCATCGAGCTTAAAACCAAAATGCGTTATTGATAAAGTAAATGATTATTATCAAAGATTAGGAGTAAATGTTCATAGAGGTGTATATCAGTTAAGCTATGAAGCAACTGATATGTATGAAGATGCTAGACATAAGGTAGCCAAGTTTATAAACTCTTCTTTTGAAGAGGTTGTTTTCACTAGGGGAACTTCTGCTAGTCTTAATTTAGTGGCAATGTCTTATGGTATGTCTAATATTAATGAAGGTGATGAAATAATCACTTCGGAATTGGAGCACCATTCATCACATTTACCTTGGTTTAACATTGCGCAAATAAAAAAAGCAAAAATAGTCTATATTCCCCTTAATAAAGATGGAAGAATTACTGTCGAAAATTTCAAAAAAGTATTAACACCTAAAACAAAGGTTGTTGCGCTAACATATGTAAGTAATGTAATGGGATATGTGACTCCAATAAAAGAAATAATTGATATTGCTCACAAGCAAGGAGTTATCGTTAGTGTTGATGGTGCACAGGCAGTTCCACATATGAGAGTAGATGTGAAAAAGTTAGATTGTGATTTCCTATCTTTCTCAGGACATAAGATGTGCGGGCCAACAGGGATTGGTGTTTTATACGGTAAAAAAGAGCTATTAGATCAAATGTATCCAATTGAATTTGGTGGAGATATGGCTGATATAATTACTAAAGATAGTATGTCTTTTAAAGCAACTCCATACAAATTTGAAACTGGTACTCCAATAATTGCCGAAGCAATTGGACTTGGAGAAGCATGTGATTTTTTAAGTAAGTATGATTTCAATGAAATTGCAAGATATGAAAATTTGCTTGCTAAAGAAGCCATTAGATTATTAAAAGAAATACCAGATGTAGAAATATATAATGAAACTTGTGAAACAGGCATTGTAACCTTTAATATTAAAGATGTTCATCCTCATGATGCAGCTAGTATCTATGATCAAGGTGGAATTTGTATAAGAGCAGGTCATCATTGTGCACAGCTTTGTACAGCATGGTTAAATCAAATATCTACAACTAGAGCATCGTTCTATTTTTATAATACAATGGAAGATGTGCATAGATTAGTTGAGAATGTAAAGAAAGCTAAGGAGTTTTTTCAAGGCTTTTAGAGGTAATAAATATGAGTAGAAATATTGAACAGTTATATCGCAGTGTAATAATGGATCATTACAAGAATCCTAAAAACAAAGGATTAAAAAAACTAGATGATTATCATCATGTTCACTTTAATAATCCTTCATGTGGCGATGATATAAATGTCGAATTAAAAGTAGAAGATAATAAAGTAGTAGATATCAGACATGATGGACATGGATGTTCTATTTGTTGTTCTAGTGCGAGTGTAATGAGCGAAACACTAAAAGATAAGGAACTAACTGAAGCAAATGAAATAATCCAGGAGTTTTACACAATGATAAAAGGTGAAGAAGTTTCTTTAGAAATGGAAGAAAAACTTGGAGAAGCAATTGCCTATACCGGAGTAAGTCAATTTCCAGCTAGAATCAAGTGTGCGACACTATCATGGAAAGCTATTGAAAAAGCCATTCAAGAAGTGAGTGATGAAAATGAAAAAAGATAAGGATTTAAATCTAGTAGAAGAATATAAATATGGATTTGTAACCGATACAAAATCAGTATTAGATTCAGGTAAAGGATTAAATGAAGATGTAATTCGTTTTATCAGTAGTACCAAAAATGAACCTGATTGGATGCTAGATTTTCGTTTAAAGAGTTACGAATCTTTTAATAAACAACAAAATCCCGATTTTGGCCCAGATTTATCAGGAATTAATTTTGATGATTATACATATTATATTAAATCAACTGAAAAAACCGAAAATGCTTGGGAGGAAGTACCTGCAGAAATAAAAGAAACTTTTGATAAGTTAGGTATTCCTGAATCTGAACAAAAATACTTATCAGGTGCATCTACTCAATTCGAAAGTGAAGTTGTTTATCATAATACTCTAAAAGAATTAGATGATCTTGGAGTAATTTTTACAGATACAGATACAGCTTTAAAATTATATCCAGATTTACTTAAAGAATATATGGGAAAATTAGTCCCTCCAACAGATAATAAATATGCGGCTTTAAATAGTGCTGTATGGTCTGGTGGTTCAGTAATATATGTACCAAAGGGTGTAAAGGTGGAAAAACCTGTTCAATCATATTTTAGAATTAACTCTGAAAGAATGGGACAATTTGAAAGAACATTAATTATTGTGGATGAAGGTGCAAGTATTCATTATGTTGAAGGATGTACAGCCCCTCAATATTCAAAAGATTCACTTCATGCTGCGGTAGTTGAAATATATGTAAAAAAAGATGGATATTGCCGTTATTCAACCGTTCAAAATTGGGCAACAAATATAGTTAACTTAGTTACAAAAAGAACTCTAGTTGAAGAAAATGGTCATATGGAATGGATTGATGGAAACATCGGTGCAGGAATTAATATGAAATATCCAGCATGTATCCTAAAAGGTAAAAATTCTAAGGGTACAACGGTATCAATAGCATTCGCAGCAGAAAACCAACATCAAGATACTGGCGCTAGAATGATTCACCTAGGAGAAAATTCTACTTCAACGGTAATATCTAAATCTATTTGCCGTGGTGGTGGACGAGTTAATTACCGTGGTAAGGTTAGTTGCGGTCCAAATGCTAAGGGTGCCAGAAGTCATATTGAATGTGATACTTTAATATTAGATGGAATATCATATAGTGATACAATTCCAACTAATGAAGGTGCAAATGATGAAATGTATATTGAACATGAAGCTACTGTTAGTAAAGTAAACGAAGAACAATTGTTTTATTTAATGAGTAGAGGCTTAACTGAAGCTCAGGCAACTGAAACAATAGTTATGGGGTTTATTGAACCATTTAGTAAGGAATTACCAATGGAATATGCAGTAGAATTAAATCGCTTAATAAAATTAGAAATGGAGGATTCTATCGGGTAGAATCCTTTTTAGGTAAAAAATATGAAAAAATATATTGGAACAAAGCAATTTTATATTGCCGTATTTTCCTTAATAATTCCGATAATGCTTCAGCAACTCTTTGTTTCATTAGCGGGATATGTTGATAGTCTTATGGTAAATAATTATGGTGGGAATGCTAACGCTTATAATGGTGTAAGTGCAGCAAACAGATTAATCTTCGTTTTTAACTTTGCATTTATGGGTCTTGGTGCAGCCGCATCCGTTTTTATATCTCAATTCTTCGGAGCTGGCAAAGATGATAAAGTAAAGGAAACTATTAGAATATCACTTTTATTTTCAATTATCTTTGGAATTATTTCCTTAATAATTATGATAATTTGTGGGAATAGAATAATTGACTTATTTATTCAAAATCCAGAATCGAGAAAATATGGATATGATTATTTATATTACCTACGTTTTGGGATTATCTTAATGGTAGTTAACACCGTACTTGCAAATACATTTAGAAATTTAAGATTACCAAAAGTATCATTATTCGCAGCTGTTATGGGAATTATAGCAAATATCTTCTTTAATTATTGTTTAATATATGGAAATTTTGGATTTAAAGAACTAGGTGCTAGTGGAGCATCAATAGGAACAGTAATTTCAAAAATAATTGAATTTAGTATTTTCATAATAGTTCTTATTTTTAGAAAAGAAGAATACTTCAAAGGCTTATTTAAAATATTTAATTTTAGTAAGCAATTAATCATAAATTTTATAAAAAAAGGCATGCCATTAATTTTAAATGAATTATGCTGGGCTTTAGGAATGATATTAGTTATTAAATTTTATACCTATAAAAATGATCTTTGGTATAATGCATATGCATATTCCCAAAACATAAGTGATTTGTTTTTTATTGTATTCTCTGGATTAGGTACTGGTATAGCAGTATTTATGGGAAATACTTTAGGACAAGGTAAATTTGATAAAGCCTTAAAAGAATTTAATTGGTTTAGAGGATTATCCTTATTAATGGGAATTACCCTAGGATTATTAATGGCTATTTCATCTCCATTTATTGTTCTATTATTTAATCCTGAGCCAGAAACAAAAATATTAGTCATTAAAATACTTCGTGTAACATCAATATTTATAACGGTATATTGCTTTACTGCTACAAACTTCTTTACGTTAAGAGCGGGTGGAGATACTGTTAGAGCTTTTATTGTTGATCAATCTCCAACCTACTTCATATGTCTTCCAATTGCGATTATCTTAGGTGTAAATGCGCAAAGATTTTCTTTAACGGTTGTTGAAATATATTTCATAGCGCATTTATCAGATGTTGTAAAACTTATTTTAGGAAATATTTTTATTAAACAAAAAAAATGGTTAAAAAATCTAACCACTCAATATTCTTAAGCTCAGCTTAGGAATTTTTTTCTTTCTATAGCATATAGTTAATTATAGTGGAGTTGGTATTTTGGAAGTAAAAATCGACAATTTAATAATAAATTATGATTGTGATGGTGAAGGTGAAAATATTGTATTACTTCATGGTTGGGGCGCTAATAAATACACATGGAATGACTTATATTCTCATCTAACTAAAAATTATAAGGTATATAGATTTGATTTACCAGGATTTGGTGAGTCTCCTGAACCAGAGAAATCTTTATCAATAACTGAATTAACCGAGATATTTCATGAAGTATTTATGAAATTAAATATTAGTAGTCCGATTTTATTGGGACATAGCTATGGTGGAAGAATAGTTATAAAATATGCTTCCTTATATGATGTGCAAAAAATAATTTTGGTAGATAGTGCAGGTATAAAACAAAAATTAAATTTTAAAAAGAAATTCAAGATAAAAACTTACAAACTATTAAAGAAACTAAACATTAAATGGATTAAAATGGGCTCAAAGGATTATCAAAGTGCTACGGCAGTAATGAGAGAAATGATAGTAAAGGCGATAAATGAAGATCTTTCACCAATTCTCAAGGATATTAAATCTCAAACATTAATTATGTGGGGAGAGAATGATACAGTTACACCATTAAAGGATGCTAGGACTCTTAATGATAATATAAAAAACAGCGGCTTAGTCATAATCGAAAAAGCTGGTCATTTTCCATATATAGAAAACAAGCGTTTTTTTACGATTGTGCTTGATTCCTTTTTAAGCACGGATATAAATGTTTAAAGTATTTCTTTTTATATATTTAATTTTTAAGAGCATACATATGTTAAAGATATATCAACAATCACATTATTATATTAGAGAATATACTAGATACTTCATTAGGAATTATATGTATATAAACTTATTTATATTTGGAGTATTCGCAGTATTGATATTTGCAGATAATAAATATGTAGATATGATTGGATATACTTTTATGTTTTTATATGGCGGTTTTTTTTACTTAAAAAGTAAAGTAAAACTTGTATTTACTAATAGGATAAAAAGAACTTTGATTTTGAATCTATTATTAATGCCTTTATTAATAATTGAAAATAAAATTTTTATAATGTTTTTTATAATGTTTTTTGAATTCGTATCAATAATTACTTTCTTAATTTCTAAAAAAATAGAAAATAAAATAAATAATTCATATCTAAAAAAAGCAAAATTTAAATTAGAAAAATATAATGGCTTAAAGATTGCAATAACTGGTTCATATGGAAAAACGAGTACTAAATATTATATTGGTAAAATATTAGAAAAATATAAATCGACTTTATTTACAAAAAAATCTTATAATACTATGTTGGGAATAAGCCGAATAGTAAATGAAGAAGAATTATCAAAATATGATTATTTTATAACAGAAATGGGCGCAAGTCATTTAGGTGACATAGAAGAACTGATGCTCTTTGTAAGGCCTAAGATGACTATTTTAACTTCTATTGGATATATGCATTTAGATACCTTTGGTACAATTGCTAATATTATTGAAGAGAAATGTAAAATTGCTGATATGCTAGATGAAAATCAAATTACAATTGCAAATTTTGAAAATGAATTTATTCGCAATCATGATTTTAAAAATAGAATAATTAGTTATGGTTTTAATTATGGTGAATACCAAGCCAAAAATATAATTCAAGATAAATTTACTGAATTTGATGTCTTTTTGAATAATGAGTTCTTTTATCATTATAAAACCAAACTAGTTGGAGTTTTTAATGTTTTAAATTTATTGGCCACTATTATTTGCTTAAATCAGTTTGGATTAGATAGAGATGTTATATATGAGGAGATATTACAAATAGAAAATGTTAAAAATCGACTTGAAATTACCAAAAAGGGGAAAAATATAATATTGGATGATTCTTTCAATTCTAATTTAGAAGGTGCTAAAAATGCATTAAATGAGATGAAAAAATATCCAGGAATAAAGATTCTTATTACACCAGGATTTGTTGAAATGAAGGATGTAATGAATAGTGCTAACGAAGAATATGCACAAAAGATTAAGGAAGTTGTTGATAAGGTATTTTTAGTAGGTAAGAATGAGACTAAAAATCTTTATAATAAGTTGATAAATTTGAATGTTGATACATATGTTTTTAATTCTTTTAAGGAAGCATACAATGCATATAGTGATATATCAACTAAAATACAATCGGTATTGTTAATAGAAAATGATTTGCCGGATCTATATAAGAAGGGGTTTTAATATGATAAAAATAGGTTTATTATTTGGTGGTATTAGCACTGAACATGATATATCAATAATTACAATGTATCAAATTAAAGAAAAAATAGATAAACTATATGAAGTATATCCAATATATATAAGTAAACAGGGGGAACTATTTTTAGCAAATGAAATGGAATTAGAAAACTTCAAAGAAAAGAATTATAAAAAATTAAAAAAGATAGCATTTACTAAAAAAGGCTTTACTTATAAAAAGAAACAGAACATCATAGATGCTATGATTATACTTAATCATGGGATGAATGGTGAAGATGGAATGAGTAGCGCTTTAATGGAGTTTTATGATATACCATATTTAGGAAGTAATATGTACGCAAGTACAGTAACTATGGATAAGGGCTTAACACATCAAATCTTAAAAAATTATGATGTGCCAATCGTAGAAAAACAAATATATACCAAATTAGATCATTTAAACGATATTCCAATAAAATTTGATAAATGTATTATAAAGCCTGCTAGGCTAGGTTCATCAATTGGTATAAGTATATGCAAAAATCATGATGAAATAAAAGAAAATTTATTAGAAGCTTTTAAATATGATAATAAAGTAATTATAGAAGAGTTGTTAGAAGATTTTAAAGAGTATAATATGGCTTTATATAAAACTGATGAAATAGTATATTCATATTTAGAGGAAGTAAATAAAGAAAATGAAATGTTAAGTTTTGACGATAAATATATTAGCAGAGTAAAAGAAAGCACTCATAAAAGAGTGACTGATACAAGTCTAGAAGAAGAAGTAAAGCGAATATCTCAAAAGATATATGAGATATTTGATCTAAGTGGAATAGTTAGAGTTGATTACATGATGAAGGGAAATAAAATTTATTTTAATGAAGTGAATACAATTCCTGGGGCATTATCGTATTATTTGTTTGAAGATTTCCAAAAAGATATAGAAAAATTAATAAAACATACTTTTATTGAATATAAAAAAAGAAATAGTTTAATTAGACATTATGCTAGTAATTTATTCGATATAAGAGGTATAAAAAAATAAAAATGCTTTATGGCATTTTTATTTTTGTGTGTTATAATCAAAATATAGAATGGAGTAAATTTGTATGGCAATGAAAAAATATATATTGATTAAAAATTACAATAGTCAAGATTTATCTAATATAAAAGACATTGTACAGGGTTTACTTGGAAACAATGTGGAGTTTATAGAAACTGAATATCTAACTGTAATACATGATTATAGTAATGATGAAGATATAATGGAATCTATGGAATCAATTATTCTAGATTTACAGGAAAACATTCAAGTATATCTATCAAAAAAATTTATAGAAATGAAATATTTGAATATTGAAAAAAAAATAATAGGATCTTATTTTGAAAAGAATATTTTTAAAAGAAATATCTATGATGAAAAGACATTTATAAAGGAGTTAGTTCTTCAAGGATATTATAAAGACTTGGATAAAGTTGTATTAGGTGAATATTATCGTGATTCAAGCATGCTAGAAGTATTAAAAATATTTGCTGAAAACAATATGAATACTTCGAGTACCGCAGAAAAAGTATTCATGCATCGTAATACATTGATTAATAAGTTGGAAAAATTTCATCTAACAACAGGGTACGATATGAAAGAATTTTGTGATGCTTTTATAATTTATCATTTAATATAAAAAATGTGCAATTTGCACATTTATTTTTTTCAATAATTAATGTAAAATATGCTTGTTAGTAATTAGGAGGAATAAAAATGTCTACATTAAGTTTAAGAAATATTAATAAAGTGTATCCAAATGGAGTTCAAGCAGTATTTGATTTCAATTTGGAAGTTGAAGATAAAGATTTCGTAGTATTAGTTGGTCCATCAGGATGTGGTAAATCAACTACATTACGTATGATTGCTGGTCTAGAAGATATTACAACAGGTGAATTCTATATTGGTGATAAATTAATGAATAATGTAAATTCTAAAGACCGTGGTATTGCAATGGTTTTCCAATCATATGCATTATATCCACATATGTCAGTATATGATAATATGTCATTCGGTTTAAAAATTCGTCGTATGAGAATAGAAGAAATCGATCGTCGTGTTTCTGAAGCTGCTGCTATCTTAGGATTAACTCCATATTTAGATAGAAAACCTCGTGAATTATCAGGAGGGCAACGTCAACGTGTTGCACTAGGACGTGCTATCGTTCGTGATGCGAATGTATTCTTAATGGATGAACCATTATCAAATCTAGATGCAAAATTACGTGCAAGTACACGTGGAGAAATTTTAAAATTACATAAACGTTTGGATTCAACAACTGTTTATGTAACACATGACCAAATTGAAGCGATGACAATGGCTACAAAAATTGTTATCATGAAAGATGGATATATTCAACAAGTTGGTACTCCGAATGAAGTATATCATACACCAGTAAACATGTTCGTTGCTGGATTTATGGGAACACCGCCAATGAACTTTATTCCAGGTACTGTTGATGAAAACGGAACATTCGTTACATTAAATGGAAAATATCAAATTGAAGTTCCAGCTGGAAAATTTGCCAAATTAAAAGCTCAAGACTATATTGGTAAAAACGTTATGTTAGGTATTAGACCAGAAGATATCCATGATGAAAGTGAACCAATTTTCTTCGAAACTTATCCAAATGCTGTAATTGAAGCTGTAGTTGATATCGCTGAATTATTAGGGGCAGAAACAAACATTTATGCTACTATAAGTGGATCAAGTGTTATTGCTGCTGTACCAGCTCGTGATGATATTAAATTTGATTCAAGAGTTAAATTAGTGCTTGATATGAATAAATCACATTTCTTTGATGCTGAAACAGAAGTAAGATTAAATGCATAATTAAAAAATCACCGGAAGGTGATTTTTTTTATCAAAAGGAGTGAAAACAATGCTATATTACATCGAAAAATACGAATTTACTGAAATATATTTAAATAATTCAGTGCATATATATAATAGGAGAGAAAAATATTTGGGTTTACTGTGTAAAAAGAATTTGTTTGATTTGAAAAGCTACATCAAAAATGTAAAAAAATATACAAGTTTAAAATCACAAATTCCTATTTTTATAAACGAAAAAATTCTTTTATTTAAATTAGTATTAGAGACCGAAATAATTTATCTCAATTTTTTTGAAATTATTAATATTGGTATAAATAAGGAAAGTATTTATGTATTATTTAAAAATGGTAAATATTTAGAAATTTATAATAATAATCAAAAAATTAATAAAAATCTAAACAAATGTAAAGAAATAATAAACTATAAAAAAAGTATATTTGAATTGATATAATTTGTATTTACATAATTTACTAAATTTAAGTTTTGGTGTTTTTTTAATTGAATATCCGTAATATAAATGATATAATGGTGAATGGAAAGTCATTGATTATACGGAAGGACTGATATGAATGGCTAAGAAAATAGTTACAGATTTAAATGTAAAAGGGAAAAAAGTATTAATACGTGTTGACTTTAATGTTCCTATGAAAAATGGTGTTATCACAGATGATAATCGTATTGTGGAAGCATTACCAACTATTGAATATGTTATTAATAATGGTGGGAAAGCAATTGTTTTTTCACATCTAGGACGTATTCAAAGTGAAGAAGATAAAAAAGATAATTCACTTGCTCCAGTTGCAGTAAGATTATCAACTTTACTTAATAAGAAAGTTGCTTTTATACCTGAAACTAGAGGTAAAAAGTTAGAAGATGCAATTGCTGGATTAAATGATGGCGATATTCTAATGTTTGAAAATACTAGATTTGAAGATATTGATGGTAAAAAAGAGTCAAAGAATGATAAAGAACTAGGAAAATATTGGGCATCACTTGGTGATTTATTTGTTAATGATGCATTCGGAACTGCACACAGAGCACATGCTTCAAATGCAGGAATTGCGGCTAATATTTCTGAAACAGCAGCAGGTTTCTTGTTAGAAAAAGAAATAAAATTTATTGGTGGAGCTGTGGATAATCCAGTTAGACCATTTGTTGCTATTTTAGGTGGAGCAAAAGTAAGTGATAAAATCGAAGTTATTTCTAGTTTAATAGAAAAAGCTGATAAGATTCTTATCGGTGGTGGTATGATGTTTACCTTCTTAAAAGCTCAAGGATATAATGTAGGAAAATCTAAGTGTGAAGATGATAAAGTTGAATTAGCAAAAGAATTATTAGCTAAAGCTGGTTCAAAAATAGTATTACCTGTTGATACAGTTGTTACAACTGCATTTAGTAATGAAACACCTTTTGAAACCGTATCTGTAAAAGATATTCCTGCTGATAAGATGGGATTAGATATTGGTGCAAAGAGCTTAGAAGTATTTAACGAAATATTATCAACAGCTAAAACAGTTGTTTGGAATGGACCTATGGGTGTATTTGAAATGTCTAATTATGAAGCTGGTACAATCGGAGTTTGTGAAGCAATAGCTAATTTAAAAGGAGCAATTACAATAGTAGGTGGTGGAGATAGTGCTGCTGCTGCAATACAATTTGGATATGCTTCTAAAGTATCTCATATATCTACTGGTGGTGGAGCTTCATTAGAATATCTTGAAGGAAAAACTCTTCCAGGGGTAGAATGTATAGATAACAAGTAGTTATGGAAATTGGAAGTAAGATAAAAGAACTTCGATTAGAAAATGGTTTAACACAAGAAGAATTAGCAAACCGTGTTGAATTAACCAAGGGATATATATCTCAGTTAGAAAACAATTTGACATCACCTTCAATTGAGACATTGTTGGATATATTAGAAGTATTGGGGACAAATATAAGTGAATTTTTTAGTAATTCGGTTGATGAAAAAGTAGTTTTTACTAATACTGAATATTTCGAGAAATATGATCAGCAATTAAAGCATAAAATTAATTGGATTGTACCTAATGCACTAAAATATGAAATGGAACCAATAATTATAGAAATTGAACCAAATGGGAAGTCGATCACTGATAAGCCACATCCAGGTGAAGAATTTGGATTTGTATTAGAAGGTGAAGTTACACTTGTATTAGGAAAGAAAAAACATAAGGTAAAAAAGGGTGAAACCTTTTATTATAGAGCTAGTCAGGAACATTATTTAATGAATGTTTCAAATAGTATGGTGAAAGTACTTTGGATAAGTACTCCGCCAATGTTTTAGGAGGAAAAAGAGAATGGAAAAGAAAATTGTTGTAAAAAGTACAGTGGGATTACATGCTAGTTTAGCTGCAAAGGTTGTTCAAGCGGCTTCTAAGTATGCCGTAGATATTAATCTACATTATCATGATAAAGTTGTGGATGTTAAATCTATTTTAGGATTAATGTCGTTAGCAATTCCATCAGGTGAAAATGTATCAGTAGTAGCTACAGGAGATCAAGCTGAACAAGCAATTAATGATATTGCCCAAATTTTAGAAAACTAATTATAAAGGTGGAAGTGCTATGAGAAAGCCTATTATGGCTGGAAATTGGAAAATGTTTAAAACATACGATGAAGCACTTGAGTTTATATATGCAGTTAATCAATTATTGCCTGATAAAAACAAGGTAGAAACTATCATCTTTCCACCAGCAATCGTTCTTGTATCTTTGGTAAAAAGACAAGGCGAAAATTTAAGAATTGGTGCTCAAAACATGCATTATGAAAATCATGGTGCGTACACTGGAGAGATATCAGCAACGATGTTGAAAAGTATTAACGTTAAATATGTACTAGTTGGTCATAATGAACGACGTAGATATAACGGAGAAACTGATGTTGATGTTAATAAGAAAGTTTTAACGGCTGTAAATAATAACATTATTCCAATGATTTGTTTTGGTGAAACTGAAGAACAGTTTTTACATCATGATACAGATATAATTTTAAAGAGACAAGTTTGCGAAGCTTTAAAAGATGTTAAAGTTGAAGATATGTCTGATGTAATATTAGCATATGAACCAATATGGGCGGTTGGAACTGGTAAAACAGCTTCCGCTAAAGTAGCAAATGATAAATGTGGTTTAATCCGCACATATATCTCTGAATTATATAATGAAGAAATAAGTGAAAATATAAGAATATTGTATGGCGGTTCTGTTAATCCACAAAACATACAAGAATTAATAAAGGAACCAAATATAGATGGTGTTTTAGTAGGTGGAGCTAGCCTAGATGCTGCAAAATTTATTGAAATGGCAAATTTGTGTGAATAAAATAAGAAGAACTTCTAAGTAGATATTGTTATAATTGAAAATTCAATTGTCATACTTAGAAGTTTTTTGTCTATCGGAGGAATAAAATGGAATATAAGAATATTAGCAAAAAATCAATTTTAGAGTGGATAATATTACGAAGTATTCTAGTAATAATTACATTAATAACAGCTTTATTAGCCACAGGATTATTGATTAATTATTATGATGATATGGTTAATGAAATAGGAAAAATAAGTACAGTAATAATCGATATAGTAGTGTATTTTTATGTTTATGCTACGCTGGTTATTACCCTTATTTATGCATATATATTTCCTAGAATTCAATATTCTAACTATAAATATAAAATCACTGATAAAATGATTGAAATAAAACGAGGAGTTGTTTTTAAGAAGACTGAATATGTACCGTTTGTTAGAATGCAACATATTGAAGTATTTAGAGGGATAACTGATCGTATGTTTAAAATGTCTACAATTATAATATTCACAGCAGGAAGTTCAGCAAGAATAACAAATATTCAAATGGATGAAGCGGATATATTGATTGAAGATTTGAAAAAATTAGTTTCTAATTTGAAGGCGGAATACGATAATGAATAAGAATCACATGACTTTTAGGAAGGTATTTTCTAATGTAATTGCTTATATGTTGGTAATTCTAGTATTTGTAACGATTGTCTTTTTCCTTCCGGAAGAGGAAGTTGAGATGGATTTTAGTAGGACGACTACTGCAATATTACTATATTCTTTATGGGTAGTTATATCTATAATTAGTATTCTAATTAATTACCTAATATATCGTAGTGAATATTATTATTTTTCTGAAACAGCGATAAATTATGAAATGACTTTTTTTATAAAAAAACAAGTGATTCTCCCATATGAAAAAATTAATATTGTTAATATAAAAAGAAGTTTAGTAGATCGTATATTTGGAATATCAAAAATTAAATTGGGAAGTGGAAATGCAACAACATTCTCTAAAGAAGAGATTGTTATTACATTAAATAAAGAAGATGCAATTATTTTAGCAAATAAAATTGAAGAAATTACTAATAAAGTAAAAAATGACGAGCTTATTGATTTTGATAATATTGATGGTAATGTGATAGAAACTAAAGAGAAAAAGAAGATTATAAAGGCTTCGACTATTTTTAAGCAATGTTTTCTTACAGAAGGCTTAATATGTTCAACTTTATTTCTTACTATTTTTTCTATTATTCCAGCATCTTTTTATAAGCATTATTATGTTATTCCGATAGTATTTATCGCTTTCTATTTAATAGCAGGACTTTTTATATTTCTAATATATATAATTGTATATGGAAATTTTTCCATTGAAAGAAAGAATGATAATATTAAAATTAGTTATGGATTAATTAATTTGAAGAGTCATTTGATTCCAATTGCGAAAACACATGGAATTGAATTAACGCAAAGTATTTTACAAAAAAGGCTAAAATTGGGATCATTAAAAATTGCAGTAGTTGGATTAACGATGTCAGAAAATAACCAGAATGGGAATGTACAAGTTTTAGCATGTGCAATACCAGTTGGTAATGTTGATGCTATTAATAAGGTAATAGATGAAATGCTTCCTGAATATAAGGTAGAGGATATTGAATTTAATATTAAGAAACCAGTTAAAAAATCATTAAAACATTATTTGTTATTACCTAATATTATTGCTTTGATAGCAATTTCTCCATTAATTATGTTATCTATTCATTTTTTAGGTCTATATACACTTTGTATTTTGCCATTTTATTTATTCTTTAATGTATTAGTTTATCTTTCATACCGTCATACAACAATTGCGGTAAATGATAAATTTTCTAAAATTACTTTTGGCGGCATTTTTCGTAAAGAAATAATATGTCATACTAAATCTATTTTAGAAGTTAATAAAATTGCAGGCTGTATTAGAAGAAAAGAAAATATTGCAACAATAAGAATTAATTTAAGAGGATATCCTGGGTTATTCGTTATTAGAAATGTTTATGATTTTGATGTAAGCGAATATAATTAAAAAGAGGATTTTTTTATCCTCTTTTTAATTATGTTATTTTTTTTCGTCTTTTCATATAAGCTTCATAAATTAATATGGATGCGGCTACCCCAACGTTTAAACTATTATTATTGCCTTCCATCGGAATATATACTTTATAGTGAGGATTATTATACCAATTTGGATTTATTCCAAAGCGCTCATTTCCAATAACTAAAGCTATTTTCCCACTATAGTTGTATGACTGATAGTCAAGACCCAAATTAGGTTCTCCTAGATAAATTGAAAAATTGTTTTCTACAAGGAATCGTTGGGCTTCAGTATAAGACATTTCAATGTTTGGAATAATTATATTTGAGCCTCTAGAAGCCTGTGTAAGCTTAGGATTGTTTGATTTGGTAATTGGATCAACTAGAATGATACCATCGCAATTTACGCTATCTAAAGTCCTATAAATGGTACCTAGATTTCCTGGTATTTCAAGAGAATTAGCAATTAGTAAAAAATTCTTATTTTTGAATTCTTCTATAGTATAATTTGGTAGAGTTATTTGGAAAATAAAACCGATTGAATTTTCTTTTTGAGCTAATAATGAAAAGTTAGAATTTGAAATTGTATAAATTTCATCAGATATATTAAAGGCTTTATTAATAATTTCTTTAGTTTCATCATGATATTGAATATCATCACAATAAAAGAATTGTTTTATTCTTAAATTCAATTTTATAGCTATTTCCAAAGTATTTAGGTCTTCTGCAAAAATTTGTCCCTCTTTTGGACGTTTTATATTATTTCGTAGGTCTTTAAATATTGGGTGGTTCTTCCCGATAGCAGTATATGTCATAAATATCACCAATATAATTATAACATAGAAATTTATTTTATAAAGTGTAATATATATTACATTAAGATTTTAATATAAGTGCTAAAATAGTATAAAAAGGAGAGTATATATGAAAAAAATTTATTTAACATTATTATTTATTATTTCAATAATTGGTTTAACATCATGTAATGAAAAGGAAATGGTTAAAATAATCGTTCCAAATGGATCTCCTGCGTTAGCACAAGCTATGCTTCAACACGATTATAAAGAAATAGGAAATAAAAAAATCTCAGTAGAAAATGTAGGAGCTAGTGTATTAGTATCCGCATTTGCTTCTGAAGAATATGATATTATATATGCACCTAGTGATATGGGTATCAGAATGTACAATAATAACCAAAAATATGTATATGTAGCAAATGTTACTTGGGGAAATGTATATATTGCAAGTGCAAGAACGGGTGATTTTAATTTTGATACTTTGGATAATAAGGACTTGTATTTGTTTGGTGAAGGACAAGTGCAAAGCATGATTGTAAACAAAGTTTTAATGGCAAAGGGCGTTAATTATAAATCAATTACATATTTGGATGATGCTAGTAGTACAATGGAAAAACTTATTATAGAAAATGATAGTATTGTTTTGATGGCAGAACCATCACTTACAGCTGCTAAGACATCTATTGCAAAAAATGGAAAGACAGTTCAAACAATTGATATTCTTGAAGAATATAAAAATATGTCAGGTTCTATTGGATATCCACAAGCTGGAGTTTTTATAAAGAAAAAATTTTTTGAAAAAAATCTTCCTTTTATTGAAAAATATTTGAATTTATTAGAAGAATCATGTACGTTTGCAAATGAGGAAAGTTTAACAACATCAGAATATGCTGAAGAACTTGAATACGGATTACCGAAACCGGCTATTTTATCAAATGCGATTGCTAATTGTAATATTAATTTTAAAACCGCAAAGAATTCAAAGTCGGCAATAATTGCATGTTATCAAAATGATTTATCATATATTGGAGGAAAGCTACCAGATGAAGGTTTTTACGCATATTAATAAATATAAATTCTATATATTATCATTTTTATTCATTTATTTAGCATGGTTTTTATATTCAAAATATTTTAATAATACGTTAGTTTTTCCTGGACCAAATAAGACACTAAAGACATTTTTTGCTTTATTTTCTAAAGAAAAAAATTATACAATATTATTTTGTACATTCTATAGATTTATAATATCAATATTGATATCAATGCTAATAGGGACATTTTTAGGGGTGATATCAGGAATATTTAAAACAATAGAAGAATTCTTACATCCAATAATGGTAGGACTTAGAACACTTCCTTTAGCATCAGTAATAGTTTTCATAATGGTTGTTTTTGGTATTAGTAATTCACCCGTTATTATAAGTTGTTTAATGATTATTCCAATAATATATCAAGCAATATTAGAGGGTGTAAAAGATATTGATAAGGATTTAATGGAAGTGTGGAAGTTAGATAGCAATATGAATTTCATGATTGTTAGAAGAGTTATACTTCCACAAGTAGGTGTTTTTATAAAAACAGCGCTTATTCAAGCTATTGGTTTATGTTTCAAGGTATTAATTATGGCTGAATTTATTTGTCAAACTAATAATTCAATAGGTAAAAAATTAGTAACAGCAAAAAATAATGTCATGTATAATGAGGTTTTTGCCTGGTCCTTATTGCTTGTAATAGTTGTAATTATATTAGAATTATTATTAAAGAAAATAACCAAAGAAAAAAGATAAGTGAAAGCCTTTTCATTATAAAAAAAATATGATATACTGATAAAGTCAAAAGATAGAGAGTGGTAATATGATGAAAAGAACAAAAAACTTTATTTTGCTTATATTAGCAATGTTTATAGGTTTAGGGTTAGTTGGATGTGGCGGGAATGACAATCCAAACAAAGATGATATAACTGGAGATACTGAAACACCAGGTGGGGATGATACAGGTGGGGATGATACAGGTGGAGATGACACTGGTGGAGATGACACTGGTGGGGATGATACAGGTGGAGATGACACTGATGAGGATGATACAGGTGGGACTGTAATACCTCCAACATTGATTGGTGGAAAAATAGAATTAGGAAAAATTCCATATGTGTTTGGTACTGGAGTTTCTGGACAAAGCCCAGTTAAATCTGGTGCAACATCAAATGATATTAGTTTTGAATTAGAAGGATATGGAGTTGGGACAACAGGTGGAGAAGGTGCAACAGCAGCTAATATCCATGTTGTTAAAACTGCAAATGAGTTTATTAATATATTACCAGCACAAAAATCAACAACACCAATGATTATATATATTGAGGGTGAAATGAATATTGCTGGTGCATCGGCACAAGAATTTTTATTTAAAGAAGTTAGTAATGTTTCAATAATTGGTTTAGGGAGCAACGCTTCACTAAATGGAATCGGAATTAGGATAGAAAGATGTAATAATTTTATTGTTCAAAATTTAGAGATACATCATGTTTTAGCTTCAGCGGCTGAAGGTGATGGAATCGGAATTATTGATTCAAAGCAAGTATGGGTTGATCATTGTGAATTTTATAGTCAACTTGAATGGACAACATCAGCTGGCCAAACAATATTAAATGAAAGTGCATCTGTTAAGGATAAATATGATGCAATGTTAGATATAAAGAAAGAATCAGACAATATAACTATTTCATGGAATTATTTCCATGATGGTTATAAGACAGGTCTTGCTGGATACTCTGATAAAGATACATATAATAGACATATTACATTTCACCATAACATTTATGCAAATGTAAACTCAAGAGTTCCTCTATTAAGAGCTGGAACAACACATATTTATAATAATTATTACTACAATATAATGGGTACTGGTATAAACAGCCGTTTTGGAAATAAAGTATTTGTAGAAAATACAATATTTGAGAATGCAAAACAACCAGTTTGCTCTATTGATAGTAAAGATATTGGATCATGGAATCTTAAAGGTATAATTTATGAAAATTGTTTTACATCAAAAGTTGATTCTGATGAAGTTGCATGGGGTGGAGTTAATATGGCTTCAACAACTGATTATACTCCAACATATCAATATACAGTTAATTCAACAACATATTTGAAAGACATTGTATTAGGTAATGCTGGTGTTGGTGTATATAATATCAAAGAAGGAAACTTAAAAATGAAAGTAGTAGATGATGCTATTGCTAAGATAAATGAAATTGGTACAATTGCTTATACTACGGCTTGTTATAATGCAATTCAAGCTGCAATTGCTGTATGCTCATCTTTAACTGAAGAATTACTTGCTTTAGTTACAAATTACGATGTTTTAACATCTGCTATTTCAACATACTATGGTTTAGCCGTTCAAGCAGTAATTAGTTATATCGATCAAATTGGAAGTGTTACAAGCACTTCAGGACAAAGTATTAGAACTGCACGTGCTGCATATAATTCTTTATTAGCAGATTATAAAAGCCAGGTTACAAACTACAGTGTATTAACAGCCGCAGAATCTGCATATTCAAATTATGCTGTCACTGATGTTATTAACAAAATAAATCAAATAAGTAATCCAGTAGTCCTTGCATCTTTAACCACAATAGAAGAAGCAAGAGAAATGTATGATTTATTGACACAAGGTCAAAAATCACAAGTTACAAATTATAATGTACTGGTAGCGGCAGAAGCTGAGTATACATCATTAAATGCTATTGAACAAGTAAAAACTGCAATTAATAGTATTGGTATAGTAACTGTCCAATCTGGAAGTTTAATTGCAGAAGTAAGATCAAAATATAACGCGTTATCAGAAAATCAAAAATTAAGTATTAGTGCTGATATTTTAAAGATATTAACTGATGCAGAAGAAGCATATGAAATTGCAATTGCAAATTCAAAGTCACATAATTTTGCTACTGATGGAGCTACTAGTAATTACTTTATTATAGCGGGTTCTGTAAGTAATGGAAGATTAAAATTAGACAGTAATGGTTCAATTCAATTTACAACTACTGGACCAGTAACTCTAGTTATTCAAGCTTCTGGAAAATCAGCTGGAAGCATAATACAAATTACTGGAACAAATTCATATTCTTATCAAGTTACAGGTGTAGATACTGATACTGATACTTATACAATAACTATAACAACTGCGGGTACATATACAATTGCTAAAAAAACTAATGAAACGTATATTTATTCAATTTCAGTAAGTTAATAAAAAAATGCTTGTATCCAAGCATTTTTTCTTTTTAAGAATAAATTATAAAAAAAGAGGCATTTGCCTCTTAATTATTATCTATTGTAGAACTCAACGATTAATTGTTCGTTAATTTCTGGTAAGAATTCATTTCTTTCAGGAACTCTAACGAAAGTACCAGTCATAGTATTTTCATCATAAGTTACATATTCAACTCTAGCGAATTTAGATTCTAATGCAGCTTTGCAAATAACTAAATCTTTAGAAGTTTCTCTTAATTTGATTGTAGTTCCTGGTAATACTTGGTAAGAAGGGATATCAACTTTTTTACCATTTAATAGAATATGTCCGTGGTTAACTAATTGTCTAGCTTGAGCACGAGTGCTTGCAAATCCTAAACGATAAACTACATTGTCTAAACGGCATTCTAATAATTTTAAGAAGTTTTCACCAGTTTTACCATTCATTTTTGCAGCATTGTTGAAAGTTTTGCGGAATTGTTTTTCACTAACTCCATAAGTGAATCTAACTCTTTGTTTTTCTTGCATTTGAGTTCCGTATTCGCTTAATTTTGAACGTTTTTGTCCGTGTTGTCCTGGAGCATAATCTCTCTTAGCTAATTCTTTACCAGTTTCACTGATTGAATAACCTAAACGACGAGAAACTTTCCAGCTTGGTCCTGTATATCTTGACATTTTATTTTCCTCCTGTATGTCTTATTATGGGGAGAAAAGAATCGAATTTCTTTTTATTGTAGAACATCTAATATTAGTCATTTCACCAAAAGCAGCCGTGGTTACTTAGACTCCTCCTATAGGGATAAGATGTTTTTACAGCCAAAGAAACAGCTGCTTTTTACCCATGCTTTTCTATTATATAAAAAATAGTATCTAAAGTCAAGTTTTATTTTGTTTTCTCATATAATTCATGTGCACCCCAAGGATATTCCTTATTGCCAACTAATTTGAAGCCTAGATTAATGTATAATTGCTTCGCATTAGTATTTTCTGTTACTACAGTAATACGAAAACTACTATAATCCAATTTGAATGCATGTTCAAACATTTCTTTAGCAATACCTAGTCTTCTATAATTAGGATTCACCATAACTCTAGTGAAGAATAAAAAATTATTATGAATATTAAAAGAATCTTCAAATAAATCCACTTTGTTTGGCAGGGTAGCCATAAATCCAACTATTTTATTATCTAATATGAAAACCAATGATTTATTATTTAAATCGTCTTTAATAATTTCGATATTTGGATAATCATCTTGCCAAATATTTAAATTCCTATTTTTAATATCTATTTTTACTAATTTTACTAATTCTAATATTTCATTTAAATCATTTATATTTCCAAATCTAATCAAATTAATCACCTAGAATTATTTTAACATAAAAATACTTAAAAAGCAGATAATATAAAAAATCATTTTTTGACTTTTAGTCCTAAATAATATACAATATACGCATATATTGGAGTTGAAAATATGATTTATAATCAAATATTAGTGCGTTATGGTGATTTAACGTTAAAAGGTAAGAATAAACAAGAATTTTTAAATAGACTATATAGATTAGTAAATTTAAAATTAAAGGGTCTAAATGTGATAATAAGAAATACCCATGATAGAATATATATTGATCTACTAGATGAAGATTATAATAAAGTAATTGAAGGATTAGATATGGTATCAGGATTATCTTCATATAGCTTGGTAGTTAGATGTGAAAATAATTTAGAAGATATAAAAAATAAAGCATTGGAATTAATCAATGAAGAAGTAAAAAAACCAATGACATTTAAAACTGAAACTAAAAGAGCAAATAAGAAATTTCCTTTAACTAGTCAAGAGGTAACTAAAGTAGTAAGTGCACATCTTCTTGTTAATAATAAAAATATTAAGACGGATGTTCATAATCCAGAAATTACACTTCATGTAGAAATAAGAGAAGATTATACATATCTATATATTAATGATATAAAAGGTATGGGTGGTTTCCCCGTTGGAGTGGCTGGAAAAGGTTTAGTTATGTTAAGCGGGGGAATTGATTCACCAGTTTGTGGATATCTTGCTCAAAAACAAGGTATTCAAATTGAATGTATTCATTTTGAATCTACACCTCTAACAAGCATTGAGTCAGCTCAAAAAGTGGTTGATTTAGTTAAAATAATGGCTAAGTATGCACCAAATAATAAGATCATACTACATATGGTTCCTTTTAAAGAAATACATATGGCATTACTCGATAATATTCCTGAATCATATAATATAACAATTATGAGAAGAATGATGTACCGCATTTGCGATAAGTTAGCAAAGAAACGTGATATCCTAGTTATTATAAATGGTGAATCAGTTGGTCAAGTAGCAAGCCAAACTCTTTATAGTATGAATACAATAAATAGTGTGACTAGCATGCCCATTATAAGACCATTAGCTACATATGATAAAAATGATATAATTAAAATTTCTAGAAAGATTAAAACTTTTGATTTATCTATTAAACCATTTGAAGATTGTTGTACAGTTTATGTACCAAAAGCTCCAGCTACACACCCAAAAATTGAAAAATGTGAAGCATATGAAAAAGCCTTTGATTATGAAGCAATGATAGAAGAGACGGTAAATAATATAAAATCAATTGAAATTGATGTAAATTCTGACCTAGATTTGACCTTATTAGGGCTAGAAGTAAGAGAAGTTTTATAAAAATAACAATATTTTGTCATAGTATGTATAAAATTTAATCTTTTTGCAAAATATATATTTGCAAGGAGGTGAAGTAATATGGCAGCAAATAGCAATAAAACTTCTACAAATGGATCTTACTCAAATACAAACAGCAATATGAATTCAAAAAATAATTCAAACATGAAATATGAGGTTGCTGATGAATTAGGAGTTCAAATCGGTCCCGATGCATCTTCAAGAGACAATGGTCGTGTTGGAGGGCAAATTACTAAACAATTAGTTTCAAAAGGTAAACAAGGTGTTGATAGCCAAGCAATGAAGGCTGAAACAGCAAGTGAACTTGGTGTTCAATTAGGAGCTGACGCTTCTGCAAGAAGCAATGGTTCAGTAGGTGGATCTATGACTAAGAAATTAGTATCTAAAGGTAAACAAAACTCAAATTATTAATAAAAAATAAGGTGGATAAAATCCACCTTTTTTATGCTATAATTTTCATAAAGGAAATGATAGTATGATTACATCTGTTAATAATGAAAGAATAAAAGAAATAGCTAAACTTAATACTGCTAAGTACCGTAAGGAAATGAAATTGTTTTTAGTTGAAGGTGAGCATCTAGTATTAGAAGCAAAAAAACAAAATGTCCTTGTTGAGGCATATACAACCAAAGAAAATTTAGATGGACAACTAGTTAGTGAACAAGTTATGAAAAAGATTTGTAACACTAATACTGTTGTAAATCAAATTGGAGTTTGTAAAATGCTAGAAAAAAAGGATTTATCTGATAAAATCTTAATACTAGATCAACTCCAAGATCCAGGAAATGTTGGAACCTTAATGAGAAGTGCGGTAGCTTTTAACTTTAAAACTATTTTTATTTCTGATAATATGGTTGATATTTATAATGATAAAGTCATTAGAAGCAGTCAAGGCGCTATTTTTAAGCTTAATTTTATTCATGGGGACAAGATAGAATTTATAGAAAAAATTAGAGATACTCACGATGTATATAGTACTGATGTAGAAAATGGAAAAACGGTTGATGAAATTAATAAGAATCAAAAGTTTGCTCTTATACTAGGTAGTGAAGGCAGTGGTGTTAGTACTGAAATTAAGAAGTTAAATTTAAAAAATCTTCATATAAAATTAGATAATACTGAATCATTAAATGTTAGTGTTGCAGGTGGAATACTAATGTATGAATTAAATAAAAAATAAAAAAAGCTTCAATTTGAAGCTTTTATTCTTGAGTCTCGGAATCATCAATTTCATATAATGGTGAGGCATCTAGATTAGGATACATTTTATCAGTAAAAAGTATTCCATCTAAATGATCATATTCATGTTGAAAAACAATTGCAGGATAACCACTTAAAGTCATAGTAGTAGATTTTAATTTATTAGTATTAAAATCATATATATGAGCTTTAAATGTTATTTCATAATGTCTTGGGGTAATAAGTTCTCCAGTGTTTCTATCAACACTAAGGCATCCTTCACCACCAGGTAAATAAACTAAATCATCACTTTTTTTAATGATTGTCGGATTAATAATTGCCATTGAATATCTTTTATTGTTTTCATCTAGAAAATCATTGAAATTGATTGCAAACATTCTCTTTAAAACCCCAACTTGTGGAGCAGCTATACCAACACCAGGCCTAATTTTATATTGTTCAACTAATTGTTCAATAGAAGAAATAATTACATATTCGTATAAACCTTTTAATATATTTAAATCTTCTTCATTAAGAGGTAAAGAGACATCTTTACATTTTTGCTTTAAAAGCGGATTTCCTTCTCTAATAATATCTTTACTTAAGTACATAAAATAATCACCTTATGTATTATAACACAAGGCGAAATAAATTTCCATTATTTTAGTACCAAGCTGATGCACCAATGATTACAAGTAGGATAAATAACACTAAAATTAAAGCATATCCGCATCCTCCACGGTTTTGATTTTGGCAGCAACAAGGGTTATAACCATATCCTTGAGGGTATCCCCCTGCCATTCCATAGTAATACATACAGACACCTCCTTGCCTAATAATAAGATATGCAAGTTTTAAAAAGTGTGCTGTGCTTTTGCCTTTATTTATTCATCTGAATAACTATCTTTTTCATATTTATCATCCGTTCTTAATCCAAGAAAACCTTCGACACGTCTTAGACGATTATTTAAATTTCGTAGTTTTCTATTTAACTCCTCTATTTCATAGTAAAGTCGTTGAAACTGCGAATTTTCATAATATCCATTAGAATTATACGCAGAATTATTTTTTTGTTTAAACACGAAAATCACTCCCAATATATATTATGATTGTAAGTTATAAATAATTAATAAATGATAATAATAAAAATGGTGATTTGATGTACAAAAGAATCTATAAACAAGCATTTATTTTAGGTTTCAGTAATATTTTAGTAAAAATTTTAGGATTAATCTTTATTTTCCCGTTTGCCCGTATGGTTGGAAAAGAAGGGACAAATTTATATACCTACGCTTATGTACCGTATATATTTTTTACTGATATTACAACATTGGGACTGATTCCAGGAACAAGTAAACTAGTTAGTAAAATAATGGCTAATAACGAGGAAGGAAAGGCTTCCTATTTATTGCGTAAAACAACTATATTAATGATAATAATAGGAGTAATCTCTTTTCTACTTTTAAATGCTTTAGCAGTACCATATGTAAAACTTCAATTAAGTAATAAGGTTACAGATTTAACTGATATTATTACTGCGATAAGAGTAGTCAGCTTATCTCTCTTAGTAACTCCATTATTATGTTTCTTTAGAGGATTTTTACAAGGAACACTTAGAGTAGTTCCTTCCTCTATAAGTATTATTATTGAACAATTTATAAGAGTGACGATTATCCTAATATCAACATACTATATAATAAAGGTAAGGCAAATGCACTATAAATATGCAGTTTTTATTGCGGTTGGTGCGGCATTTGTTGGTAGTTTAGTATCCTTAATATTCTTAAGTTTTTTTACCAAAAAATATAGAATAAAAGAACAAGTAAAATTTGAATATAAAAGAACTTTAGTTAGAGTATGTATAAGTATTGGATTTACAACTATATTCCTTTCGGTATATCAAATGATAGATTCAGTAACCTTTATGAAATATTGTAGTAGTCCGCATGTGTTAGATTATTATCGTGCATTCTCTTTTGAAACAAGCAGATTAATTATTATCCCTATTATATTAGCACAATCTTTAGCTTCAGCAATATTGCCTAATCTAACCAGGGCTAATGAACAAAATGCAATTGATGAAAAAACTAATGGAATATCAAAAATTTTATTCTTATCTAATATGATGATAATACCAATGGTATTCATCTTTTTTATCTTTGCAGATCCAATTTATCATTTCTTTTATCAGGGGGATGGAATTGGAGTAAGTGTATTAAAATATAGTTCGATATTAATCGCATCTTATGGAATGAATAAAGTTTTGATAGGTATTATGCAAGGAATAAATAAGGGCAAAATTCTTATATTAGCTACCTTATTGTCATTTGGACTTAAATACTTAGGAAATGTCATTCTAATAAGAAATATATGCTATAAAGGAGTTATAGTAAGTTCATTTATAGCTTCAATTTTTGCAATATGTATAAGCGTATATGTATTGAATAAAGAAAAGATTATAAAATATGGTTCTTTCATTTTGAAAGTTTTAATGCACATCGTTGCTGGTATAGTAGCAATGTTATGCTTACGCCTATTTAGGAATATTATCGCTATAGATATGCACAATTATAAAACATATATTATTGGATTTATAATTTATATACCATTCTTCTATTTAATTTATTTATTGATTTTAAAAATAATAAGTATTTCAGCGTCTAAGATAAATAGTAATAAATCTTTGCAATAGAATACAAAAAATGATATAATTTTTTCATTAGGTGGTGTTTTGATGGAATATGTAATTATAGGATTATTGATTATTGTTATAGGCATGCAAAGTGTGATTATTCTTAAAAAGAAATCAGATTCAATTGTCCAAGTTGAGAAATACCTAAATGATCAAAAAGAAGCAATTGTAAAAGAATTTAATTTAGAATTCAATCGAAATAACAAAGATGTTATAGAGGAATTAAATAAGAATAATAGAGCAATGCTAGAAGACTTAAATAAAATAAATATTATGGTAATTAAAGAACTAGCTACTTTTAAAGAAGTAATAATTGCTAATTTAACTACTAATAATACAATCAATTTAAAAGAACAAGAAAAGTTCAAAGAAAATATGATGAAGTTCCTAGATGAAAAAATTAATAATTATACTAATAGATTAAATCAGGAAATGGATAAACTTAACGATAAAGTTGAAAAGAAATTGACTGAAGGATTCGAAAAAACAAGTAAGACGTTCGTTGATATTATGGAAAGACTTCAAAAAATAGATGATGCACAAAAACAAATAGAAAAACTATCAACAAATATTGTATCATTACAAGATGTATTAACAGACAAACGTTCTAGAGGAGCATTTGGAGAAGTGCAACTAAATAATATTTTAGAATCATTATTTGGAGAAAATAATAGAAGAATATTTGAAGAACAATACGTACTATCAAATGGAACCAGAGTAGATTGTATATTACATTTGCCAGAACCACTTGGTGAACTTGCAATTGATTCTAAGTTTCCACTTGAAAATTATCAAAAAATGTTTAATCCAGATTTATCAGAAACAGAAAGATTACAAGCAAAGAAACAATTTAAACAAGATGTTAAAAAACATATTGATGATATATCATCAAAGTATATTATTCCGACTGTTACAGCTGACCAAGCAATAATGTTTTTACCAAGTGAGGCAATATTTGCAGAAATAAATGCATATCATGAAGACATTATTGCTCATAGTCAAAATAAAAAAGTATGGATTGCTAGTCCAACAACTTTAATGAGTCTTCTTACAACTGTACAAGTCGTATTAAAGAATATGGAGAGAGATAAGTATTCAAAAATAATTCAAGAAGAGCTTATTAAGTTATCAGAAGAATTTGAAAGATATCAAATAAGATGGGAAAAGCTTGCTAATAGTATTGACAGCGTAAGTAAAAACGTTAAAGATCTGAATACAACAAGTAAGAAAATCAGTAGTAGATTTGAAAATATATCAAATGTTCAATTAGATAATGAAGAAGAAACAATAAAAATTGCTGGATAATTAACAAAAAAAGAATTTTGTCATATATTACAATAGGAAGTGATATTTGTGGCAACTAATTTAGAAGAATTTAAAGAATTTATAAAAAGACACCCTTTGTTAAAACTAGAAGTCAAAAATAGAAATAAAACCTGGCAACAAATATACGAAGATTGGACTATTTTAAATGATGATATGGTTTGGGAAGAATATAAAATAGAGGATAAAAAGGAAAATGTAAAATCCGAAGAAACTTCTTCTAAAGCTAAAAGTGAATCATCAGAAGCAGCGAAAGAATCTAAATCTTCTACAGAAGATATGATAAAAAATGCAATGGGATATTTAAAGAAAATAAATCCGGACACCATTACCAAATATGTTGGTAGTATTCAAAAAATTGTTGAATTAATTGGAGTATTTGGTGGAGGAGCTACAGCTGCAAGTGCTGCTAAAAAAACCGGAGATCCATTATTTGATAAGAAGTTTGACGAATGGTACTAGGAAATAATTACATGCAATATATGTATGAAAATCCCATGTTTTTAGAATATTTAAGATATAACCCAAGGTGGTATAAAATATTGCATTATGATCCATCGATGATTAATCAGTTTATAGCTGAAGCAAAACAAAATATGAAGATAAGAACAGTTGATAAGTTAGAAACGATATCTAATAGATTATCGCTATTATCTTCATTGGGTTCATATTTTAACAAAAAATAATAAGAGGAATGATAAGTTTGGAATATAATGATATTATTGATAAAGCATATGCTTTAGTTGATTCAATAAAACAAAGTGATGAATTTTTACTACTTAAAGAAATGAAAGCAGAGATTAATTTTTCTTTGTCAGATCTTATATTAAAGTTTGATAAAGCTAAAGAAAAATACGCTGAAGCCTTACAATATGGGAAACATCATCCTAATTTAGAGGAATATAAAAAAGAATTATCAGAAATAAAAGCCGAATTATTTACTAATGAGTTGGTTACAAAATATAAGAAAATAGAAAGTATGTTCCAAAGCAAATTAGATGTAATTATTAATGAAGTTAAGAAGGCAATGTCTAATAAGTTTGAACAAACAAAGAAAATAGAATTATAGAGGGAATAATATGAAAATAGAGAGAGCAAGAATTATCGTAGAATTCGAAAGAAATAATTTAACAGAAATTTTAACAAACAAGCGTGCAAACATTTACTACATCTCAAATAAAAATAATTATGCTATTGTATATTGTGATAAAAAAGAAGAAATGAATATACTTAATTTGTTTAAGCAAAATAATAGCATAAAAGAAGCTTATATCTCGTCTGAAAGATTAAATTCATTTATTTTTTAATTGTCAAGAAAAAAAACTTGACACTCTTTTTTTTTGTGATATAATTAGATTGTTAAAAAATAAAAGGAGTGATATTATGGCAGTTAAACTTAGATTACAAAGATTCGGAGCTAAAAAAGCCCCTCAATATCGTATCGTTGCAAGTGATTCTAAATCACCACGCGATGGAAAATTTTTAGAAATCGTTGGGACTTATAATCCATTAACAAATCCAGCTACTGTAAATGTTAATAAAGAATTAGCTACAAAATGGTTAGACAATGGTGCTCAACCAACAACTACAGTTAAGAACATTTTAAAAAGTCAAAACGTTCAAAAATCAGCTAAGTAGTGAGGTGTGAGTATGGTAAATTTTGAAGAGCTTATTAAAAGCTTGATTCTACCGTTAGTTTCATTTCCCGAAGAAGTTGTGATTACATTTAATGGTGAGCAAGATGGTACATATTCATATAATGTAATTGTATCAAAATTCGATCTAGGACGAGTTATCGGTAAAGGTGGACATATTGCACAAGCAATTAGAACAATTCTTTATGCTAAGGCGTCAAAAGAGGGCGTAAAAATCCATTTGAATATTGAAGAAAAGTAAAAGACAGAAATGTCTTTTTTCTTTTAGTATGCTATAATAAAAAACGAGGTGTTCATATGATCGATATCAAAGAAGGAATAATTATCTGTAATAGTAATATAAAAAGAAATATTCTTAAAAATATAGCCGATTTCAAAGACTATACATTTATGTCTCTTAATTCAGTAGTTGAAGGGCTTACTTTTTCTTATTCTAAAAAAGCCATTTTACTATTAGTAGAAAAATATAATATTAAACCTGAAGTGGCTAAAAATTATATTGAGAATATGAGATATATAAATAATGATTTTGGTTATTTAAAATTAATTGAATTATTAAAAATGAAAAACTATTTAATAATCAATAATGCATTACAAGAACAACATTTATTTTTAAATAAAATTCACAATAAAAATATAACTTTCATAGGTTATCCAACAAGTAAGAAAATAAATAGAATTATCGATATATTAAAAGAAAAGTGCAATAATATTGATTTCATTCAAATTGATGATACAGTATCAAAAGAATGTGAAATATTTGAATTTGATACACTTGATAATGAACTACGTTTTATATTCCTTGAAATTTCTAAATTATTAGATAAAGGAATAGAATATAAAAATATAAAAATAGCTAATTTCAGTAATGAATATGAATTTTCTTTCAAACGCTTAGCAAGTCTTTGTAATATTCCAATTTCTATTGATGCTAGAAGAAATATTCTTAGTACTAAAATAGTAAAAAGATTATTTGAACTTATAAATGAATATAGTAAAGTAAATGCAGTTATATCAGAACTTAGAAAAGAATTTCGACAAAATCCTTTTATTAAAGACATTATTGATATTTTTAATGATTATGAAATAAATGATATAATTCCAAATAAAATGATTGAAATTTTAAAAATGGAACTAAAAAATATTCCATATGAAGAAACTATTTATGATACATCAATAGAATTTATTGAATTAGAAAACTATGAATCTAATGATAATGACTATGTTTTTTTAATTGGCTTTAATCAAAATAAGGTAGTAAAAATAAAAACAGATATTGATTATATAAATGATGAAATTAAACAAAAAATTGGATTAGATACTAGCATAGAAGAAAATATTCTTAGAAAGAATACCATTATTAGAAAAATTTATCAAATAAAAAATCTAGTTATTACATATAAATTACAATCATCATTTGATACTTATTTACCATCTGGATTAATAAAAGAACTAGATATGAAGGTAATAAAGAAAAATGATATTATTGGAGTAAGTGAAATAGAAGATAGATTAATAATATCTGAAAAATATGATGATGTAGTTAAGTATAATATAAAAAGTGAAATTGTAAATAATTACTACTACAAAAATATTCGTTATAACAAATATGATAATTCTTATAAAAAAATAGATGAAAATATATATACTGAGTTAAAGAAGAATGAATTAAAATTATCGTATTCATCTTTAAAAGATTATTATTCATGTCAATTTTCATTTTATTTAAAACATATATTACGTATTGGTACTTATGAACAAAGCTTAGCTGCTAAGATTGGGACATATGCCCATAATATATT
Organism: Anaeroplasmataceae bacterium; assembly: GCA_031553215.1. GTDB lineage: Bacteria > Bacillota_I > Bacilli_A > Acholeplasmatales > Anaeroplasmataceae > JAVBLW01. Next base: position 342,450 of record JAVBLW010000006.1, on the reverse strand, counting down.
ACAAGATAGTTATAAAGAAGGATTTAATTTCCTAGAATCTTCTACAAAACATCTTGAAATATGCCAAGATAACAAAGAAAAATTCTTTTGTAAACTGTCTTTAAATGTTCTAGAAAATTTGGTTGAATATAATCACGAAAAAGAAGGAAAAAGCGAATTAAACGGCGTTTTATGCGAGCAAAACATAAATATATCATATTTTGATAATAAATTATTTTTTACAGGATTTGTCGACAAAATACTATATAAAGTTGAAGAAGATTATACATATATAGCAATTATTGACTATAAAACAGGTAGGGATGAAGCTAGTACAAATAATATAAGTGATGGCTTTAATCTTCAATTACCGATTTATTTATATATGATTAAGAAGAGTGAATTATTTAAAAATCCTAATTTCATTGGATTTTATCTTCAAAAAATCGCAATTGATGTATTAGAGGAAGATATGGCAGAATCTTTTAAATTAGTTGGATTTTCAACCAATGAAATGTCTTTATTAAACAAGCTAGATAAAGAGTTTCATGATAGCGAATATATTGCTAAGATGAAGGTTATAAAATCAGGTAATTTTGCGTCATATGCCAAGGTAATTACTAAGGATCAAGAAAATGAATTATATATGCTAGTTGAGAAACTAATTGTAGATGCTTTTAATCAAATTGAAGAAGCACAGTTTAATATCAATCCGAAAAAGATAAATGGATATGATAAGTCTTGTACATTTTGTGAATTTAATGATGTGTGTTTCAAAAAATATACTGATTATGTCGACTTAGAAAGTAATAATTTTTTAGCGGGTGGTGAAGAAGATGTGGACTAAGGAACAAGAAGAAGCGATTGTAAAAAGTGGTTCTAATATAATCGTATCAGCTGGTGCAGGAAGTGGTAAAACTGCTGTATTAACTGAGAGAATTGTAAAAAAACTTGAGAATAAAATCCCTGTTTCATCTTTTCTAGTATTAACTTTTACAAATGCCGCAGCTAGAGAAATGAAAGAAAGGATTAGAAAAAAAGTAATAGAAAACTCTGAGATATCTTTTTTAGCTGATGAAATTGATACAGCAAATATTACTACCTTTGATGCTTATAGCTTTAAATTAGTAAAGAAGTATTATTATAAATTAGGCATATCACCTAATTTATCGATTGCGGATAGTTTATATATAAGGGAAAAGAAAAGAGAAATAATTGAAGAAATATTATCTAAAATGTATGAGGAAAATAATTCTACATTATATGAATTCTTAAATCTATATAAAGCGAAAGATGATAAATTCTTAAGTGAATATATTCTTAAAATTAGTGAAAAGATTGAATTAAAAAGCGATGCCTTTAAATATCTTGAAGAGTATGAAACTACATATTTTAACGATAATTATTTGATAAGTCTAACTGAAGAATATGTAAATATTATTAAAACAGAGGTTGATAGTATTATATATGAAATGATTTGTTTAAGAGATAATTTAGAAGATAAATTATATGAAGATTTTGATCAAATCATTAATCAAATGCAGGAACTAGAAACATATAATGATTATTTAGTATACTTATCAGAGTTGAAACTTCCAAGACTTACAAAAGGTTTAGATGAAAAAGTAAAGAATGATAAAACAATTATTTCTAAAAATATTAAAGATTTAAATGATAAATATTTAATTTATCCTGATATAGAATATATGATTAATGATATAAAAGGAACTAAGGTATATATTAAATTTATTTTACAAATTTTATATAAATTATTCGTGACAATAAATGAATATAAGTTTGAAAATGATATCTATGAATTTACTGATATTGCTAAACTAGCAATTAAATTAGTAAAAGAAAATAGTGATATTAAAGATGAAATAAAGTATTCATTAAATGAAATATTAATAGATGAATATCAGGATACATCTGATTTACAAGAAGAATTTATAAAAGAAATAGAAAACAATAATGTTTATATGGTTGGAGATATAAAACAATCTATTTATCGTTTTAGAAATGCTAACCCATATATCTTTAAAGAAAAATATGAAAACTATAAAAATAATAATGGTGGATATAAAATAGATTTAAATAAAAATTTTCGTTCTAGAAAAGAAGTTTTAGAAAATATTAATTTAATCTTTAATCAATTAATGGATAATGAATATGGTGATGCACTATATAAAAAAGAACATCAAATGAGTTATGGATTAGAAGATTATCATAATAAGGGATCTTGGCAAAATGATTTTAATATGAAGATATTAAAATATATGGGTGAAGATTTAAATGGATATAAAAAAGAAGAAATTGAAGCTTTTGTAATCGCAAAAGATATTTTATATAAAATGAATAGTTATCAAATATATGATAAAGATTTAAAAGTACTTAGGAAAGCTAAATATAGTGATTTCTGTGTCATAATTGATCGTAGTACTCATTTTGAACTGTTTAAAAAAGTGTTTGAATCTTTTAGTATCCCTACCGCTATTAACGCTGATACTGCAATTAATGGAAGTGTAATATCCTTAGTAATTAAGAATCTATTAAAACTTATAAATAAGACATATTATCATAAATATGATAGTGAATACTTTCATGCCCTTATGAGCGTAGGAAGAAGTTTTGTTTGTGAAGTGGATGATACAGAACTATATAAAATTGTAATCACTAAAAATAGAGATAATTTTATATCGGCTATAATAGAAGAAATAGTAAGAAAAATTGATCGCATTTCTAATGTGGAGATATATGATTTATTATTAGAGAAGTTTAATGTCTATGAAAAATTGCCATTGATAAGAAATATAAATGAATCTCTAGTTGAACTTGAAGTTATTAGAAATTTAATTATCTCCTCTTCTGAGCTTGGTAAAAGTCTTTTTGAATTTGAAGATTATATATCAACGGTCTTTGATGGGGAAGATAAAATCAAGTATAATATGAATAATACTAATGCACCTGGAGTTAAGATTATGAATATTCATAAATCAAAAGGATTAGAATTTCCTATATGCTATTTTACAATGCTTGCGGTAGGATATAATAAGGCAGATTATAATAGTAATTTTGGATTCTTTCAAGATTTAGGATTATATATTCCAACAACTGATAAAACTGCTAGACATACAATCATAAAGAAAATTGGTATAGAAAGAGCTAATCACCAAGATGTTAGTGAAAAAATACGTTTATTCTATGTTGCATTAACTCGTGCAAGAGAACAAATGATCTTTGTTAGTCCTAAATTAGCATATCAAGATAAATATAGATTACGTTCTAATAATAATTCGTTTAATCATTTTATGTTTATGCTAGAAAAGGAATTAAATCCTTATAGTGAATTAATAGATATTGAACAGTTAGAACTTAGCCGTAATTATCTAATAAATAATAAAAATTATGAAAATAGTGATAATGAAAAAATAAAATATCAAACTAATTTACCTAAATTTAATATTATCAAAAAGGAAAGAATATCAAAAGAAATGAATATGATTATTTCAAATGAAACCAGAAAAAATATTAATTTAGGTCTTGATATTCATGAGGCATTAGAGGTGTTAGACTTTAGTAAAATGAATATAGATGAAATATCATGTAGTTCATTTACAAAAGATGTTTTAACTAAAGTTCTATCAAATGATATATTTAAAAATATAAGAAAAGCAAAAACATATCATGAACATGAATTTATATGTACTCTAGATGAAAAATCTTATCATGGTATTATTGACTTATTGGTTATTTATGATGATCATATTGACATAATCGATTATAAGTTATCTAATGTAGAACATGAAGAATATATAACTCAATTAGGTGTTTATAAGAAATATGTAGAAACAAAATCAGATAAGAAGATAAATTGCTACCTATTATCTTTATTGAAAAATGAAATAAAAGAAATCGTAATATAATTAAAAAACCATTGATTTTTCAATGGTTTTTTTATAGAAAAAGCTTCATAATGGCAAGAGCTATTAAAATTATTCCACTTATCCAAGTTATATTTGTGTCAATTTTATCAGCTATTTTATTTCCAATTTTACACCCGGTAATAAGGGAGATAAATCCAAATATAAAAGTTGATATAATTAATAAGAAGATTTTAAAAACTGAAATTTTCATTAATCCAGTTCCAAAGCCTACGGTTATGCTATCTATCGATAGCGCAATAGCTATGGCTATAGCTTCACCTAAAGATAGTATTTTTGATTTATCAAAATCAGAAATTTCAGGAGCTGCATATAAATGTAGGGTTATTTTCATACTAAAGAAATTTAACTTTATATTTTTATCTAGGCCGTTATGTTTCTTTATTAGGTTTTTAATATATGAATCAAAAATTTTAATAATTCCTAAAATTATTAAAATTGAAACACAAATTGCAAGTGTCAAATTATAGGAAACGTATTTAGAAATAAAAGATCCTAAAAATAAGGAAATTCCTAATATCAATGAGCAAATAGAGTTTATAAGAATAAGGGAAGAGAGGGGAACTTTAATTTTGTTACTTCCATATGCTATTCCTGATATGAATGTGTCAATGGATAATGAAATAGTTAACAAAAAAACTTCGATTATAAGAATGATAAAATACATAGGATCACCACTATAGTATATTCTTTAAAAATATAACGGTATAGGCTTAATAAATTTCAATTAATGTGTTATAATTAGGGAAATAATTAGGCTCGAGGTAATGTTATGGAAGGTTTTGTTGTTGGTAAAATATTAAATACTCATGGATTAAAAGGAGACTTAAAAATTAAAGTTTTAAGTGATTTTGATCGTTTTTATAAAGGAAGTATTTTATATATAGAATTTAAAAAAGAAATGATTAAGGTTGAGGTTTTATCATCTAAGGATTATGACAATTCTATTTTAGTTAGATTTAAAAATATGGAAGACATTAATTTAGTAGAAAAATATAAAAATTCATTTATTTGGATAAGAGAAGAAGATTTAACTGAGTTAGAAGAAGATGAATTCTATTTTCATGAATTAGTAGGATTACCGATATATAACCAAGAAAATCAATTAAGAGGAACTGTAAAAGAAGTAAGAGAAATTCCTCAAGGTCATATGCTTGTGACTGAGATTAATGGTAAGAATAAATTTATCCCTTTTAGAAAAGAATTTGTAACTTCAGTAGGAGAAGATAAGATTGTCATTAATGAGATAGAGGGTTTACTATGATAATTAAAATAGTTACACTTTTCCCTTCTATGTTTGATGGGTTTAAAGGTGAATCAATTATAAAAAGAACAATTCAAAAAGGATTAGTTGATGTAGAAATAGTTGATTTAAGAACATATTCAACCAACAAACATCATAAAGTTGATGATACACCTTACGGTGGAGGTGCTGGTATGGTTCTTTCTTGTGAAGTAGTAGATAATTGTTTAAAGGCAATAAAAACAGAAGATTCATATGTTATTTTACTTACACCTCAGGGAGAAGTTTATAAGCAAAAGAAAGCTGAAGAATTATCACAAAAAAAAGAAATAATTTTCATTTGTGGTCATTATGAAGGCTTTGATGAAAGAATAAGGTATATGGTGGATTCGGAAATCTCAATTGGTGACTATGTTTTGACTGGTGGAGAACTCGCAGCTATGGTTATTAGTGATAGTATTATTAGATTATTAGAGGGTGCAATATTTGAAGATAGTCATAGAGGAGATTCGCATTCTTGTGGACTTTTAGAATATCCACAGTATACTCGTCCAGCTAGTTTTAATGGATATGATGTTCCGGAAGTATTACAAAATGGTAATCATAAGTTAATAAATGAATGGCGACAAAAGGAAAGTATAAGAAGAACCTATATTAGAAGACCAGATTTATTAGAAAAATATCAAATGAATAAAAAAGAAGAAAAAATGCTAGAAGAAATAAAAAAAGAACTTGCAAAGTAAAACATAGTATGCTAAAATAATAGGGCTGTTAGATACAGCATATACACAATGTTCCGCTAAATATATTTATTTATGAACTTTGGAAGTCAGGAGTTGAAATTTATGGCAAAAGCAAAAGGTCAAGCGTTAATAGCTGAAATTACTGCAAAGTACATTAAAGACGTACCAGCATTCCGTCCAGGGGACAATGTTAGAGTTCACGTTAAAATTGTCGAAGGTGACCGTCACCGTATCCAAATATTTGAAGGTTTAGTAATTAAACGTCAAGGTGGAGGAGTAAGTGAAACTTTCACAGTTAGAAAAATGTCTTACGGTATTGGTGTTGAACGTACTTTCCCAGTACATTCACCAAATATTGACAAGATCGAAGTTGTTAGAATGGGTAAAGTTCGTCGTGCAAAATTACACTACATCAGAACATTATCTGCAAAAGCTGCTCGTATCAAAGAACGTCGCTAATAAAGAGCCAAGGTATTTGGCATCTTGTAGAAGAGTCCTATCGAAAGATGGGACTTTTCTTTTGTTTAAAGTATACCATTATCATAGAAAATATGTTATAATACAAAAAGTATTTTATAGAGGTGGAAGAAAAATGAGAATTGCTTTAATAAATGAAAATAGCCAGGCGGCAAAAAATGAACTTATTTATAACACATTGAAAAATGTTGTAGAACCAATGGGACATGTTGTCCATAATTATGGAATGATTAACGTTGATTCTGAATCACTTACTTATGTTCAAAATGGATTGCTTGCAGGTATTTTAATTAATTCAAACGCTTGTGATTTCGTAGTCACTGGATGTGGAACTGGTATGGGTGCGATGTTAGCTTGTAATAGTTTTCCAAAAGTAACATGTGGATTAATTATTGATCCAGCGGATGCTTTTATGTTTGGACAAGTTAATGATGGAAATGCTATAGCCTTACCTTTTGCAAAAGGATTTGGATGGGCAGCTGAAGTTAATTTGGCCTATGTTTTTGAAAAGTTATTTACTGGAGAACGTGGTTTAGGATATCCAAGAGAAAGAGCTGTTCCAATGAAAGCTAATCGTGAAATTCTAAATAAGGTTAAAGAAGTTACACATACAAAAATGATAGATATTTTAAAGAATATTGATCAAGAATTTTTGAAGAGTACTATTAATAGAGATACATTTAAGAAGTATTTCTTTGAAAATGCTAAGGATCAAGAAATTATAGATTATTGTAAAAAAGTTTTAGGAATGTAATTGTATGAAAGAAAAAAGCACAGGAAAAAAATTTAGAATTACATTTTACTGGATAGTAAGAGTTATTGGATTTTTATTGATTGCATACTCAATTTATGGATTGATTTCAACAAATGATAAAAGAGAAGATAGTAGATATGTATTTATTATTGCACAAGCTGTTTGTTTGATTGTGTTATCATACGTTCCGGTATTTATTAATAAAATTTGGAAATTATCCATTCCTATTGGAATTGAAATTTTCTTTCTTGCTTACTGTTCGGGCGGAGTATTATTGGGTGAAATCGCAGAATTCTATATAAAAATATGGTGGTGGGATAGTGTCCTTCATACTATTAGTGGAGCTTTTATCGCTTGTATTGGATTTGTAGTATTTAGTTTATTTAACGAAAAAGACGGTGTACCTATGAAAGTTAGTCCAGGCTTCCTAGTATTATTTGTTTTCTGTCTATCATTAGCATGTGGACTTATTTGGGAAATAGTAGAATGGACTGCGGACGGAATAACTGGAAGTAATATGCAAAGATATTCTGATAATATTACTAGAGTAGGGTTTGTAGGTAGAAATGCTTTACGAGATACAATGAAAGATTTAATCTTAGATGTAATAGGTGCAGGAATAATTTGTGTATTATCATATATTGATATGAAAACGGATAAAAACTATTTTAATAGATACTTTAAAATAGAGAAAATAACATCAAAAAAGAATAGAAATTTAGAAAGTACTTTATTAGAAACAGATAAAGTCGAGGAGGAATAAAGGTTGCATTTGTGCGACTTTTTTCTTATCTACGCTTCGTAGATACATTCTACTAAGAGGGAATTTACTTCTTTGATGCGTATGATATAATAATATTGAAATGAGGGAGAAAAATGACTATTGCGGAGATTATAGTTACAAAACGTAAAGAGAAGAATATTACCCAACAAGAATTGGCGGACTTATTATTTGTCAGTAATAAGACTATTTCGAAGTGGGAAACAGGTAGAGGTGTACCTGAAATTACAATAATTCCCAAACTAGCTAAAGTGTTAGATGTTTCGATTGACGAGCTTTTAGGTGAGTTTGATGGTGGAAAAGAAGAACCTGTTGTTATGCAGGCAAAGGAAAGCGTAGCTGTTGAAGAAAGAAATAACATTGTCCCTTTAATAGTAAGAGGAAGTATTGGAATTTTATTATTACTAGTATTATTTGCTAAGATAATACAAGAAAAGGTAGAAATGCCAAGTTATTTATCGGGATTTGGTTTGTTTGATAATGTTACAGTTTCTCTATCGGGATATGGCTGTATTTTTGATAACAGCATTAATTCATTTTATACTTTAATACTATTCTTATCAAATATCATATTTGTTATCGGAGCGATTTGTTTAATAACATTTGCTCTAGTTGAGTACTTTGTTGAGGGGGATAATTCTTTTAAAAATACTAAAAAGAAATATTTTTATATTTCATTAGTAATGTTAATTGCAATATTCTTAACATTTATATTTACATTAATAGAAAGTAATATGAATTTTTTAGCTGGTGGATACATGGTATTATTAGTTATTATTGGATACGCAGCATATGAAGTATCTTTAATGTATCCTGAGAAATTTAGTAGTATCAAAAAATAAAAAAATATATTATATTAGGAGAGATAGAAATGAAAAAAAATAATCAAAATTTTATAAATGTTGTGTATATAGTGGCTTTTGCGGTATTTCTATGCTTTGGGGCATACTTTTCGATAGACTTTGTGAAACAAGTTGGAGATTCAGAAGTATTCTTTATTGATGCATCGTTTGTATTTACATTGTTTTTAGTAATTGCAGGAATTGTGGATTTTATTCTGAATTTTTGGAAAGTTGGAAAACAAATTATGACGGGTATTGTGTTTGGATTTGTTGGAATGATTTTATTATTCAATGTGTTTGCAATGATTGGAATGGATGAAATGCTTGTGCCTACATTTAGAACGTTCAGCACATATATATTTATGATGCTTATCATGTATGCTGGATTAAATATTGCTAGTTATTTTACAAAATTTACCGAAAATAATGGAGTTTCAAATAAAATATCAAAAATAGAAAAATTAAAGGCTGATATAGAAAGACTGAAATCAGAAATAGGCGAATAATATGAGAAGAGTAAATTATTGGATTGCTTTTTCTTTAATGGTGTTAATGTTATTATTTAATGCATTTACACTTGATTCTGCTATCCGTGGCGAAAGAAAACATGAGATAATATATTTTTCAATATTTGCTATAATAACTTTTGCATATATTCTATTTCTTATTATTAGAGGATCTAAACTACAAAATAAATTGATAAGTAGCATAGTTGTTTATTGTGCTGTAGCAGCAGAATGCATATTTATCATTATAACTAATTATTCGTCTCATATTAATTACTATTATATGTACAAAAAAGCTAGAAATTTTGTCTTTAGAAATGAGTATAAATTTTTTGCGATTCTTTTATTGAGTATTTCTATTGTGATGATTGTTGTAAATATCATAATTAAATATATTGTTCAAAATGAAAGAATAATATTATATAGAGAAAGACAAAAAGAAAAGAAAGAAATGATGAAAAAATTAGAGACCCTAAAGCATAAATTAGAAATGGAAAAATTAAATAAAGAGTATGAAAAATTAAAAAGAGGAATAGGTGAATAATATGAAAAAAGTAAATTATTGGATTTGTTTTGCGCTGCTAGTGGTAGAATCTATATTCAACGTTCTAATTTTGATTAATTGTATAAGAGCTGGCAGATCAATTGAGCCAATAATAATGTCGATATTTAGTGCGTTTACTATATTGGGAATTTCTGTGTTCATAATTAAGGATACATTGGTGAAAAAGAATATAATATATTGCTTAGCAGTATATTCTGTTATAGTAGCTGATTCTTTATACATGGCTATATATTGCGATCACTATTTCTATTATCGTGATTTCCAGTGGTTTTTATTGATTTTCTTTATAGTTATATCTGCTGTTATGATAGTTGCTACTTTTGTTGTATTTGTTATTGCTAGATCGGAAAAAGTAAAATTATATATAGAAAGAGAAAGTGAAAAGAAAGAAATTATAAAACAATTGGAAATGATGAAACATCAATTAGAGATGGAAAAAGTAAAAAAAGATTATGAAAAATTAAAAGCAGAAATCGGTGAATAATATGAAAAAAACAAATTATTGGTTTGCTTTTGCATTAGTATTACTATTAACAATATTTAACATATTTACAATTGATTCAGCTGCACGTATAGGAAGATCTACGGAGACGATGTACTTTTCAGTGCTTGGTGTAATTACTATATCTTACTTTGTATTCTTAATTATTAGAAGTTCTAAATTACAAGAAAATATGTTATATAGCATAGTTGCTTTTTGTGTTGTTGCATTGGAATGTATATTTGTTCTTATAACTAATTCAACATCTATTGATTATCATCGCTTGTATAAAGAAGGTGGAAATATTTTCTTTAGAAATGGATATCTACTTATCACAATTATTCTTTTGAGTGTTTCGACGATAATGATTATTGTTTCTATTATATTTAAATGTATTGTTCAAAATGAAAGAATAGTATTGTATATGGAAAGAGAAAAAGAAAAGAAAGAAATGATAAAACAATTAGAGAACTTGAAACATGAATTAGAAATGGAAAAATTAAATAAAGAGTATGAAAATTTAAAGGCATTAACAAAAAAATAGGTATAAAAAAAGACATTTCCGAATGTCTTTTTTTTATTAGAAATGGAAGTCTTCGCCTTTGGGATCTTTATAATGAAATTCTCCAGCACGTTCAAGGAAGTGCTTTGTCATTACCGGTCCGATAAGTTCAAATATGAATATACCAACGATTACAACGGTTTGAATAGTCGCGGCGTAATCATTTTGGCCGATTGCTTTAAAAGCTGCTGTAGCGGTTATAACTAGCCCTATTTCAACTCCTCCTTGTGGTAGAAGTGTTAGACCTAAATATTTTTTTACTTTGGGACTAGCTTTCGACATTTTGGATCCGAGATATGCTCCAGATACTTTTCCGGTTGTTCTCGCTAATACATAAAGTATACTTGTGATTATTACGGCTGAACTTGCTAATACTTTGAAATCTAAGTCTGCCCCAGCTAGTGTAAAGAATGCTACTAAAAGCGGTGAGGTGAATAAATCAACAGCTTTTGATTGTTGACGATAATTGTCTTTGTTAATCATATTTGTAAACACTACCCCAGAAAGCATTGGCATTAAAATAGATGAAATATTTATTTTTTCTAATCCGAATAAACCATGCATTGGAATACCGAAATGTGCAATAGTGACGGATATTAAAACAACTGCAATGATTAATTCTAGATATTGTACACGTTTTTCACCTTTATCTTGTTTTGATATGTAATATTTAGCACATAGTCCTAAAATAATTCCTAAAATACATCCTAAAAGAACTGACATAAATATTTCTAATAATGGTTCAATAACAGCGGCGTCAATAGATATTTTAGCCCCTATACTAAGTGATGTTGCGATTGATAGACATAATCCAAAAACTATAATACCTGTCGCATCATCTAGTCCTGTAACGGGTATTAATGTATCTGTTAATTCACCTTTAGATTCATATCTTTTTACAATCATCATAATTGATGCTGGAGCGGTTGCTGTTGCGATTGCTCCTAATGTCAATGCCATCCATAATGGCTTTTGGAATACTAGAAGTGTAAGTAATACAACTAGGAATGTTACCAATGTTTGTGTAACGGTAATGATAACAATTTGTTTACCTGATTTTTTTAATTTTGGTATCCAAAGTTCTGTTCCTATTGAAAATGCAATAAATGCAATTGCGATGTTTGAAAGTATTTCTAGACCTGATTTTACCTCAGGAGTGATAATTTTTAGTGTCGGGCCTAATATAATCCCCGCAACGATATATCCAGTTACTGCTGGCAATTTAAATTTTTCAAATATTTTACCAAAAATCATACCAACAACTATGACAAACCCAAGAAGTGTTAGTAGTTCATATACGTCCACGGTAGAATTTAATAAAATTCCCATAAAAATCATCTCCTGATAAAATTATACTCCTATTATTTACTTGTAGTGCAATAAAATGCAAAAAAGAAAACGTTTTAATTTAAAATATTTTTTTTGGCACATTGGTATTGACAGTGCCAAAAATAAGATATATAATAGTTGAAAAAGGAGCGAATAGAAATGTCAAAGCAAATAAAATTTAAAACCGAAACGAAAAGATTATTGGATTTGATGATCAATTCAATATATACGAATAAGGATATATTCTTAAGGGAATTAATATCAAATGCATCTGACGCCATGGATAAACGTCATTTCTTAAGTTTGACAAATAGTAAGGTAGAAAATGTTGAATATCAAATAGTTATTGAGGCCAATAAAGAAGAAAGAAAATTAACTATTCTAGATAATGGTATAGGATTTACTTATGATCAATTAGTTTCACATTTAGGTACAATTGCCAAAAGTGGTTCGAAAGAGTTTCTAGAGAGCATTGAAGAAGATGTAAATAAATCTGAAGTTGATATTATTGGTCAATTTGGAGTAGGATTCTATTCTGCATTTATGGTAGCAAAAGAAATTGAAGTTATCACTAAATCACCATTATCAGAAACAGGATATATTTTTAAATCGGAAGGATTAGAAAGTTATAGTATAGATGAAACTTCTTTAGAAATAGATGGGACTAAAATAGTTTTATATCTTCGTGATAATGAAGAAGATCTTGATTATGATAAATATCTGGATGAATACACAATAAAAGATTTAATTAAAAAATATTCTGATTATGTTCATTATCCAATAAAGACTTGGGTTACAAAGTTTAATAATGAGGGAGAAGAAAATGAAGAAGAAACTCTTGAATTAGAAACTGTTAATTCAATGATTCCAATCTGGAAGAAAAATAAAAACGAAGTAGATGATGAACAATTAAATAGTTTCTATAAACAAAAATTTATGGATTATCAAGATCCTATTGCTAGTATGTTCTTTACAATAGAAGGAAATGTAGAATATAATTCTCTAATATTTATTCCAAGAAAACCTGCATTCATAATGAATGATGAAGTTAATGAAAAGGGATTACAACTATATACAAAAGGTGTATTTATATTAGAAAAATGTAAAGAATTAATTCCCGACTATTTAAAATTTGTTAAAGGGTTAGTTGATAGTTCAGATTTAAGCTTAAATATTAGTCGTGAAATGTTACAAGAAGATAGAACATTAGGTAAGATTGCTAGTAGCTTAGAAAAGAAAATATTATCTGAATTAACAAAAATGCAAAAAAATGAAAGAGAAAAATATCAAGAATTCTATAATACATATGGTATTCACTTAAAATTTGGAGCATATGAAGAATATGGTGCAAAAAAAGATTCATTAAAAGATTTATTAATGTTTGAATCATTAAATAGTGATTCAATGATTACTTTAAAAGAATACGTAGAGAATATGAAGGAAAATCAAAAAGAAATTTACTACGCTTCTGGTAAAGATAAAGAAAGCGTCTTAAAACTTCCTCAAATGGACTTAGTTAAAAAACAAGAATATGATGTTTTAGTATTTAAAGATGATGTAGATGAATTCTTAATTAATGTATTAAAAGAGTATGATTCTAAGTCATTTAAATCAATTAATCAAGGTGATTTAAATTTAATAAGTGAAGAAGAAGCAAAGAAAATTGATGAAATAAAAGAAGAAAAGAAAGATTTAATTGAAGCATTAAAAGAATCACTTAAAGATGAAGTAGTTGATGTTGTTATTTCAAAACGTCTATCTGATTCACCGGTATGTATAGTAAGCAAAGATGGAATTAGCTTCGAAATGGAAAAGGTTTTAACGGCCCAACATGGACATTCAATGAAAGCACAAAAAATTCTTGAAATCAATCCTAATCATACAGTATTTAAAGCAATCGAAAAAGTTTATGAAAATAATCCTAATAAAATAGGACAATATGCTTCATTATTATATGGTCAAGCTTTGCTAATAGAAGGATTACCACTTAATGATGCAGTTGAATTTGCGAATACAATGTGCGAATTAATGGTTGAAGCTTCAAAGTAAATGAATTAGAGATTAATTGCAATTAATCTCTTTTTTTAGTATAAAAATAATCTGAACTATTTATTATTAATCAGTTATGTATTACAATAGATGTTATATGAAAAGAGGAGTTATGATATGAAGCAATTAAAAAAATTTACATTTATTGTAATTGTAGCATTATGTTTGTTTTCATTGCTATCATGCAAAGCACCTTGGAGGACATGGCCGGAAGATAGACTTAATACAAGATGGTATTCAAAAGACCCCGAAATAGAATTTTTTATATACGATGGTGGATATGGTTATGGAACATTAGTACACAATGAAGAAATTCTTGAAATAGAATTTTCTTGGGGTGGTGGTACAAATTATGGTATTTATAATAAAAATACCGAACCAGAAAGATCGATAATTCATGGGACATATAATATGAAAAAAGGGTATGTACTTTTAAAAATATCTTATGATCATATATTTGATAATAAATACGAAACGATTAAATTATATTATGAGTCAATTAAATAAAAAAGCATTATTAAGAATTTACTGAAGTAAATTCTTTTTGTTGCAATTTACTCTTTGATTTCTTATAATTAAGACATGTCTTAATTATAGGTGATATTATGAATTTAAAAGAAAAACAATTGAAGAGTACTTTAGTATATAAAGGTAAAATTCTTGAATTTTATAATGATCAAGTACTATGCCCAAATAACAATATTGCATATAGAGAATATGTAAAGCATCGTGGTGCATCGAAAGTATTAGCAGTTGTAGATGGAAAGATTATTATGGAACGTCAATATCGATATGCTGTAGATGAAATTATATATGAATTACCAGCTGGAAAACTTGAAGAAAATGAAGATCCTGCTGAATGTGCAATTAGAGAATTAGAAGAGGAAACTGGTTATAAGGCTAGAAGTATTCATTCTCTAGGAAAAATTTATTCAACTTGTGCATTTTCAAATGAATCTGTTTATTTATTCTATACTGATGATGTAGAAAAGACAGAAACTAAATTCGATGAAGATGAGTTTCTAGAGATTGAGTATTTTACATTAGCTGAAGTAAGAGAAATGATTTCAAGTGGTAGAATAGTTGATTCAACGACTATTTGTGCTATTTATAAATATGAATTAATAAAAAAATAAAAACGGGGCATATTAGTAATAGGGGGTACTAATATGCTAAAAAGACGAGTAAAAAGAGAAGAACAAGTACTAAGATATTTTAATAAGATAAAACCTTGGATGACTATTATTTTAACTATAGCTTTAATATGTTCAGTTGGTTTTAATTTATATTTATTTTTATTTCTTAAAAAACTGAATTTAACATATTTTATACTATCGTTAATATCAGCAGGTATATCAATAATTGTAATAACACTTATAATTATTCAACCAAAAATAGATAAATTTGGTGATATAGAATATAATAAACTAGTAAAAGAAGACTATGATGAAATATTTAATGAATATATTTTGAAGCATAATGATTATGTAATTACTGATCCTATAGTATCATACTCATTAACTAGATACCCTTCTTGTACTGACAATGATTATGTATATTCAAAAAAACTTGCATTATGGCAAGCCTCTCATAGTAAATGCGATATAATCTTATTTAAAGAAAAGAGTTTAATTCTATATCATGTATATATAAATCATATAACTGGTAATAGAGGGTTTATAGAATATAAAGAATTATTTTATGATAAATTATCATCTGTTAGTTATGAAACAAGAGTAGAAAAAATAGACAATAGAGTTCATGATATTATCGATTTAAAGATAAATACAACATGCAATGAAATGGCAGTTTTTAATATTAGAAATTCTTGGGCTAGTCCACAAAAAATAAATATTAATTATCTAATATATGTATATTTATATAACCATTTATGGATAATGATTTCTATTAATAATTTAGTTATGTCAATGTTATTCTTGATATTATATTTTATCTTTTCATTTAGTTTATTATTTTCAGTGTTGGGAATGTTAATGATAGTGCTAGTTTGGTTAATCTTAATCTTTGTTGATGTTAGTAAAAAAATAAAAGTAGAACCAAATGTAATGAATGAAAATGAAAAAAATATGTTAGATAATTTGATTAATATGATAAATAAAGTTAAAAAAAATGAGTTTTAAACTCATTTTTTTAATGGACCTTTTTGTTCGTATAAACAATTAGTGGTATTATATATAACATCTAGTATTTTTGATATTTTTAATTCAATATCAAAAATCTTATTAATATTGTTTTTTAGATTAGAATAGATTAAAACGTCTTTTTTAATAGTATTTAAATAATCTTTTCCTATATTATTATATCCAAGAATTCTTACGAAATTTAACTGGATTTCTTTTATTTTACTCATGTCATCTTTTGTAATATTAAAAAGTGTATTCCATATAATTCTATTTATCCTACTATTAGTATATCTCTTTGTTATTAAAGAAGTATAGAATTCTTCGTAATTAGTATAATTACTTATTTTATAGAGTTTGTTCTCAAAGCCCTCTTCGCATAAGAAAATATCTTTTAAATTAGGGTTATTTAGAATTATAATTTTTAAATAATTGAAAATATTTTCTTGCTCAAGAAATCCTTTTTGACTGTATAAATCATAAACATAAGTAGGAACATATTCTTTAATTGATGAATGATTTAACCTAATAGATTTAGCACTTGAGAATACTTCTGATAGATTATTATCTAAGTAATTATTTCCGACTCTTTTTATAGTTTTTAATTCTATATTAGGGTTTAGTATAGAAATTGCTTTGTAATAGGATAAACCTAGAACATCGTTACTTAAAAGTGGTTCTAAAGAATGGTTTATTAATGCTTGATTAGTTGCTTGTTTGTAAGATAATCCTTTATCTAATTCGATTTTGACATCTTTATGATAAGATTTTAAATTCATAACATCATAATATTTTTTATAGGCAAATGAATCATTGTTTTCACTACCAATCCATATTTCATCAACCATAATATTGTTTAAAAATAGGACGCTATAATAAGCAAAATTATCTGCATTTTGAATAGTGAAGACTGTTGGTAATTCAATAATTAAATCAACTCCCATTTCTAATGCAAGTTTTGATTTATCAAATTTATTAAAAACAGATATCTCCCCGCGCATAGAAATATTGCCACTCATAACAGCAATAACAATGTCAGCATTGGACTCTTTTTTTACAGTATTAAAATGGTAAACATGTCCATTATGAAGTGGATTATATTCAACGATTAGTCCAATTTTTTTCATATTTTTTAATACCTCACATAATATAAAATATTATAGCATAAAAAAATAATTAAATTGCAATATTGCTTGACTTTTTATATCAAAAAAAATATAATTGTAATGCTGAGGTGATTTTTATGCGTTTTACTCTAGCACAACTACGTAAGTTAAGAATGCCATATTCATTTAACGAAGAGCTAAATTTAGAATCAGAACTAGTTGGTTTTGAAGATATTTTAACGGCTGGGATGGTTAATGTTATTGGTGTTGTTAATGAAATAGGTAAAGATAAGTATAGTGTAGAAATGGATATTTCCGTTGACCTTACTTTGGAAAGTGCAATCTCGCTTGAACCAATCCCTTATAGTATAGAGACAAAGACAGAAGAAGTATATTCCGTAGAGGATGATGACACTGTTGGTGATGTATCTATAATTGTTGGACAAACATTGGACACAGTTGAAGCCGTAGTAACTAGTATTCTTATTGCTAAACCAATGAGAATGACAAAGGATGATGAAGAATTCATCTCTGATGAGGTTATCGAGGAAGAAGTTGAAGAAAAAGTTAATCCGGCATTTGCATCGCTAAAAGATCTACTTAAATAACATAGGAGGTGTTTTTATGGCAGTACCATTTCGTCGTGTATCAAAAATGAAAAAACGTATGAGACGTTCTCATCAAGCTTTGAATGTTCCAGGTATGGTTGTTTGTTCAAACTGTGGTGAATTAACATTGTCTCACCGTGTTTGTGGAAATTGTGGTTTCTACAAGGGTAAACAAGTTTTAACTATTAAAGAAAATAAAGCTGAATAGTTAATAGAAATAGATGCAGAGGCATCTATTTTCTATTTATAGAGAAAAATGCTATAATATATATAATAAATTGGAGGTAATTTTATGTATACCCATTATTCGGTCCTTTTACATGAGGCAGTGAATCAAT
This sequence comes from Anaeroplasmataceae bacterium, assembly GCA_031553215.1. Lineage (GTDB taxonomy): Bacteria > Bacillota_I > Bacilli_A > Acholeplasmatales > Anaeroplasmataceae > JAVBLW01. The sequence goes on along the minus strand of JAVBLW010000006.1, from coordinate 324,005 downwards.
TAAATATTAAAGAAAATGGAATATATGTAGATGCGACTCTAGGAGGAGCGGGGCATAGTTCCTTGATCCTATCTAAATTAACAACTGGACATTTGTATTCTTTTGATCAAGATGATTATGCAATTGCTAGATCGAAAGAAAGATTAGATAAAATCGGTAATAATTATACAATAATAAAAAGTAATTTTGTTAATTTAAAAGAAGAACTAAATAAATTAGGTGTAAGTAAAATTGATGGAATTATTTATGATTTAGGGGTTTCTTCTTTTCAATTTGATATTCCTGATAGAGGCTTTAGCTATCGTTTTGATGCACCCTTAGATATGAGGATGAATCAAAATGCTGAACTAACAGCTAAAAAAATAGTTAATGAATACACATTTCATGAAATGATGGGTATTTTTTACCGTTATGGAGAAGAAAGTTTTAGTAAACAAATTGCTAGAAGAATAGAAGAAGTAAGAAAAGAAAAAGAAATTAATACGACCTTTGAGTTAGTAGATATAATAAAAAGCGCATTACCTGCTAAAGTATTAAAACAAAAAGGACATCCTGCAAAACAAGTGTTTCAGGCATTAAGAATTGCGGTTAATGATGAATTACAAGTGTTTGAAAAATCTATTTTGGATGCTCTTGATATGTTAAATAGTGATGGTTATGCAGTAGTCATTACCTTTCATTCTTTAGAAGATAGAATATGTAAAACGGTTTTTAAAGAAAAATCAACATTAGATATTCCTGATGGAGTACCGATGGTCATTACTGATGTAGCGCCTTTTGAATTGATAACTAGAAAACCTATTTTGCCAAGTGAACAAGAACTAGAAGAAAATAGTAGATCACATAGCGCAAAGATGCGAGTTTTAAGAAAAAGATAACAAAGCCTTTAAATAGGCTTTTTTTCTTGTCGAAAACTGCTTGTTTTGTGATAATTATTCCTTGTTTAAAAAATTATGTGGGGTAGAATAATAAAGTAGTTGGAGGACTTTTATTATGGAAAATAAAACTGATGATATTATTACCTCAAAAATGATTATTTCCTTAGAAAAGAAAATTGAGAGATTAACTTATAAAATTAAAACAAGTAAAGAAAAATTGAATTACTATGAAAATAAAGAAAAATTAGGCTTGTTTGATTCATTAAATCAAAAGAGATTAAAAAATAAATTAGTAAAGCAAGAAGATATATTAAATAATTATTATAGTGAAATCGAGGATTTGAAAAACTTAGGTGTTCATCAAATGAAAATTAATTCTTCACTAAGAAAATCAGCTAAGAAGCGTAAGCAAATATTAACTGGTGATTTAATGAAGACTATTATTTCAATATGCTTTCCGATTGCAATTTACGCATTATTTAATAGTTTTTACGGGTTGATAGATAGTGTTGTATGTGCATCTATAAATGCTGATAGTATATCTAAAGTATCAGCGTTATCACAAATTAAATCTTTAATTTCTTCTTTTGGTGGTGGAATTGCAGCCGGAGGGGCAATTATTGTTGCTAGACATTATGGGGCTGGAAACCTTAAAGAAGCACGTAAGAATTCATCAGTTCTAGTTATTTTAGGAGTTGTTGTTTCTTTAGTAGTTATTATTTTATTAGTTCCTTTAGCAAGGACAATAATTTCCTTAGCACAAGTTCCTAATATTGATAGTAATACAATTAATTATTTTAGATTACAACTACTTGAATTGGCTTTTGTTACAATAAATACAGTTTTCATTGGTCTTGAAAAATCTAAAGGTAATTCTAAAATGATATTTAAATTGAATATTTTAGTTTTGGTGGTTAAACTGTTTTTCACATTAATATTCGTCTATGTATTTAATGTTAAGAATATTATGTGGGTAGAATTCGCAACTATTTTGGGACAATTATCATTATTTGGTATAGCAATTTATAAGTTATTTAGTTCTAAAAATATATTAAAAATCAATATTAAAGATTTTACTTTAAGATGGCGTTATGTTGGACCTATTTTAGCAATATCAATTCCTATTTTCTTAGGTAAATTTGTTATGTCATTTGGTAAAGTTTTTGTAAATGCTATGTGTGGTTTATACTATAATGAAGCAACTAGTGGATTAATAGTCGGCGCCTTAGGGGTTTCAAATAATTTAAGTGGATTGGTAACTAGTCCTACTAATGCGTTTGAAGAAGGTGAATCAACGATAGTCAGTCAAAATTTAGGCGCGAGAAATATTAATCGTGCTATGAAGGCCTTTGTTAAAACATTTATTTTAGTTTCAATTATATCTATTACAGGATTTATACTTGTTAGATTTGTTTTCTTAGATGGTTTAGTTGAAATGTTTAGAAGTAAACCAGATTTATCTAAAATGACTGAAGCTCAGATTATAGCAGAACAAATAAAATCGGCCAAGAATATTGAATATATAAAAAATATATTCCAGTATGATTGTATAAGTATTATTGCGTTAGGATTTAATGCTGCAGTATTAGGTATATTATATGGTTTTGGAAAAACAGGTTTATCAACAATCTTAAATTTAAGCCGTATTGGTACAAGAATTTTAACATTGTGGATATTGCACGATTTTGTACGTATGGATTATCAGGCTGCTGGTATATCAATGGGAATAAGTAATGTAGTAATTTTTATAATTTCATTGGTATTCTTAATAGTATTCTTTATAGGATTAAAGAAAAAAGGTTATAATGGAATGCATCTTGGGGATAAAGAACCCGAAATTGCTGAAATATCTATTTAATAATTAAATAATAAGGCTTCATCTGCTAAAACAGTAGATGAAGTTTTTTTATATTTAAACATTATTTTTGTAGACTTTATTTTCTAAAAAAGATTGTAAACATATAAAAAATAGAATATACTTAAAAACAAGATATTATCTTTTAGAAGAAGAGGTACATTATTATGACACTTATACAATTAAAATATGCTATAGCAGTTGCGACAGGTAATTCTTTAAATGAAGCAGCTAAAAAATTATATATTTCTCAACCAAGTCTTTCTACCGCTATACAATCTTTAGAAAAAGAAATAGGAATAGAAATATTTAGAAGATCACAAAGTGGAATAGTTCTTACTCCTGAGGGAGAAGAATTTATTGGATATGCTAGGCAAGTTGTAGAACAATATGATTTACTTGATGCAAAGTATGTTGAGAAAACTAATGTGAAGAAAAAATTTGGTGTTTCTATGCAACATTATACATTTGCAGTTAATGCGTTTGTAGAAATGGTAAAACAATTTGGAATGGATGAATACGAATTTTCTATTCATGAAACAAAAACTCATGAAGTAATTGATGATGTTAAGAATTTTAGAAGTGAAATAGGCATTCTTTATTTAAATGATTTTAATGAGAAAGTGTTAAAAAAATTATTTATTGAGTATGGATTAGAATTTACTGAATTGTTGGAATGTGGGGTATATGTCTATATGTGGAAAGGACATCCACTTGCAAATGAAAAGGAAATATCACTAGAAGACTTAGCAGAATATCCTTGTTTATCATTTGAACAGGGAGATTATAATTCATTTTATTTTGCTGAAGAAGTATTAAGCACATATCAATATAAAAGAGTTATTAAAGCTAATGATAGAGCAACCTTATTAAACTTGATGGTAGGTTTAAATGGATATACCCTTTGTTCGGGTATCATATGTGAAGAATTAAATGGCAAAGATTATTGTGCAGTAAAATTGAAAACAGATGAGAAGATGTCAATTGGATATCTAGCTAGAAAAGGTGCTTCTATAAGTAAGATTGGACAAAAATATTTAGAAGAAGTTTCAAAATTTAGAGATAAAATAATGATGTAACCAAAGGGGTTATAGCTTGATGCTATAACCCCTAATATATTTTTTGAATTACCTAGAAAAGTGGAGAAGTGTTATAATAAAGCATATAATTACTATAGGAATTGGAGGAAATAGATTATATGGGAATAAATATATCAACAAAATGCATTCATTTAGAGGAAGAAAGTGATTGTAATAAACATTATGGATCAATAAGTTATCCAATATATCAAACAGCAACATATGCTCATTTAGGGGTAGGAAAAAGTACAGGGTATGATTATAGTAGACTACAAAACCCTACAAGAGAACAAGTAGAAAAAATTGTTGCATCTCTAGAGGGTGGGACTAGCGCATTAGCTTTTAGTAGTGGGATGGCAGCAATCGCGACTCTTATGGAAATATTTAAGCCAGGTGATCATCTAATAGTTGATGCAGATTTATATGGTGGAAGTATAAGATTATTTGACAATATATCTAAAAAGAATGGCATAACATTTACGAGTGTTAATTGCTGTAATGATGATATTTCAAAATATATTACAAGTAATACAAAAGCTATATATATTGAAACTCCTACCAATCCGATGATGAATGTTACTGACATAGAATATTTAAGTGAAATAAGCAAAAAAAATAACTTAATTTTGATAGTAGATAATACATTTTTATCTCCTTATTTCCAAAATCCTCTTAAGCTTGGGGCAGATGTAGTAATACATAGTGGTACTAAATATTTAGGAGGGCATAATGATACTTTAGCTGGCTTTCTTGTAACTAATAGGGAAGATATTGATGAAAAGCTACGATTTAATATAAAGACTACTGGAGCTGGTCTTTCCCCATTTGATAGCTGGTTAATTCTAAGAGGTATTAAAACTCTTGCGGTTCGCATGGAACAAGCACAATCAAATGCAATTAAGATAGTTGATTGGTTATTAAAGCAAGAAGAAGTAAAAAAGGTTATATATCCTGGTTTAATAACTCACCCTGGTCATGAAATAATGAAGAGACAAAGTCGTGGCTTTGGTGCGATGGTAACATTTGAAGTAAAAAATAAAGAATTTGCTCAATCAATTCTAGAGAAAATAAATCTTATCCAATTTGCAGAGAGTTTAGGAGGAGTAGAAACATTAATTACTTATCCAATCACTCAAACACATGCAGATGTTCCTAAAGACATATTAAAACAAAATGGAATTACTGAAAGTGTATTGAGACTTTCTGTGGGTATAGAAGATGTAGAAGATTTGATAGGGGATTTAAAGAAGGCATTTTTAGAATCTAAGGAGGATGTTTATGGGAGAAAAGAATCTTGATTTTGATAATATAGTAGACAGAAAAAATACAAATTGCTTGAAATATGATTTTGCAAAGAAAAGACGTATGCCAGAAGATTTATTGCCACTTTGGATAGCAGATATGGATTTTAAGACATCTTCTTATATTCAAGATGCATTAATAAATCAAGTTAATCATGGAATATTTGGATATAGTGAAGTACAAGAAGAATACTTTGAAACTTTAAAAAAATGGATGTATAACCACTATGAATGGGATATAAATGCTAAATGGTTAGTAAAAACACCTGGAATTGTTTATGCATTAGCTACGGCAATAAAGGCATTAACAGAAGTTGGTGATGGAGTATTAATTCAATTGCCTGTATATTATCCATTTAGAGAAGTTATTGAGGATAATAAACGAGTTGTTGTTTCAAATACACTTGTTTATGGAGAGGATAATAAATATCATATTGATTTTGAAGATTTTGAAAATAAAATAATAGAACAAAAAATTAAATTATTTTTCTTATGTAATCCTCATAATCCGGTTGGACGTGTATGGACAAAAGAAGAATTACTTAAATTAGGAGATATATGTTTGAAGCATAATGTAATTGTAGTAAGTGATGAAATACATGCTGATTTTGTTTTTAGTGGTAAGCATACCGTTTTTGCGAATTTAAAGAAAGAATATGAAGATATAACAATAACATGTACCTCACCAAGTAAGACATTTAATTTAGCAGGTTTGCAAATTTCAAATATTTTTATTTCTAATCCAAGTATTAGAAATGCATTTCGCAAACAAATAGATGCATCAGGATATAGTCAATTGAATATAATGGGACTTGTAGCTTGTGAAGTTGCCTATAAGTATGGTGAAGAGTGGTATAGAGCAATGTATAACTATGTAAAAGATAATATTGATTTTGCAAAGAAATATATAAGAGATGATATACCTAAGATAAAAATGGTAGAACATGAGGGAACGTATTTAATATGGCTAGATTTTAGTCAGCTTAATTTAAGTTCCGAAGAGTTAGAGTCGCTAATAATTAATAAAGCAAAATTATGGTTAGATAGCGGAAAGATATTTGGAGATAGTGGCTTAGGATTCCAAAGGATCAATGTAGCTTGTCCAAGAAGTGTGTTAAAAGAGGCTTTAGATAGGATAAAAGAAGCAATAATTACCCTATAAATTAATTATAGGAAAAAACTATAACAAAGGATAAAAAATAACTATTATTCAATATTTAATAATATATTGACACTAAAAAAGAATAGTTATATAATTCAAAACATATAATTCCTATCGGCGTAGTAGGAAAGAAAGATAGAGGAGAAAAATTATGAGTAAAATAAAACAAAGTGCATTAGAATTAATTGGAGGTACACCATTATTAAAATTAAATGGGTATACAAAGAAAAATGAAATTATAGGAGCAACTATTCTAGCTAAGCTTGAATACTTAAATCCAGCTGGTTCTGTAAAGGATAGAATTGCATTAGCAATGGTTACAGATGCAGAAGAAAAAGGATTATTAAAACCAGGAGCAACAATAATTGAACCAACAAGTGGTAATACAGGTATTGGTTTAGCAGCTGTAGCAGCAGCAAGAGGTTATAAGGCAATATTAACATTACCAGATACAATGAGCGTAGAAAGAAGAAATTTATTAAAGGCTTATGGTGCTGAATTAGTTCTTACTGAAGGAGCTAAAGGAATGAAAGGTGCAATTGCAAGAGCTGAAGAATTAAAACAAGAAATTCCAGGTTCTGTGATACTAGGGCAATTCGTTAACCCAGCAAATCCAGCAGTACATAAAGCAACTACAGGTCCAGAAATTTGGGATCAAACTGATGGTAATATAGATTTCTTCGTAGCAGGTGTTGGTACTGGTGGAACAATTACTGGTGTAGGTGAATTCTTAAAGAGTAAAAATCCTAATATCAAAATTATTGCAGTAGAACCCGCTGGAAGCCCTGTATTATCTACAGGAACTCCAGGACCACATAAAATTCAAGGAATTGGTGCTGGATTTGTACCAAGCATATTAAATACAAAAATATATGATGAAATTATTACAATAGAAAATGAAGATTCATTTAAGACAGGAAGAGAATTTGCAGTTACTGAAGGTATATTAGTTGGTATATCATCAGGTGCAGCTCTTAAGGCAGCAAGTATAATTGCTAACCGCCCTGAAAATAAAGGAAAAACAATTGTGGTATTGTTACCAGATTCAGGAGATAGATATTTATCTACAGCATTATTTAGTGACAATCAATAGAAAGAAGGAAACTTATGAGCAATACATATAAAAACCTACAAGAATCACACCCTTGCTTTGGTGGACATAAGAACAACGTAGGAAGAATACATTTGCCAGTTAGTCCAGGCTGTAATATAGCTTGTAAGTTCTGTGATAGAACAATCAATGATGATGAAGAAAGACCAGGGGTAACTTCTAAGGTTCTTTCTCCAAGTGAAAGTTTAGAAGTATTAGAAAAGGCTCTTAATCTTTGCCCTGAAATTACTGTGGCAGGAATTGCAGGGCCTGGAGATACTCTAGCTACTAGTTATGCATTAGATACATTTAAATTAGTTAAAGAGGCATATCCTAATTTAATAAAATGTATGAGCACAAATGGACTCTTATTATTTGAAAAAGCTGATGAAGTTATTAATGTAGGAATCGATTCTCTTACAGTAACTGTAAATGCCGTTGATCCAGAAATACAAGCACAACTAAATGAGTATATTATCTACCATGGTAAGAAATATGAAGGTGTAGAAGCAGCGAAAATATTGATAGAAAATCAATTAAAAGGAATTCGCAAGGTTGCGGATGCTGGTATTACTATTAAAGTAAATACTGTGTTAGTACCAAAAATAAATGGTGATCATATCGAAGAAATAGCCAAGACTGTTAAAGAAGCAGGGGCCAGCATATATAATATTATTCCTTTGATTCCCCAAGCAAAATTAAGCGATGTAAAAGCACCATCTTGTTTAGAAATAGATATGGCAAGACATAATGCTGAAAAGCACATTGATGTATTTAGACATTGTCAGCGATGTAGGGCCGATGCAGTTGGGGTACCTGGGAAATCTGAATTTGGTGATCAAGTATACCAAAGAAGAATAAATCTAAAGGAAACATTCTCTCATGGTTAAAAAAAATGAATTGTATAAGATTGCAGTGGCTACTACCGATGGTATTGTTATAAATACACATTACGGTAGAGCAACAGAGTTTCAAATCTATGCAATATTAGAAGATGATACAGTATCATATATAGAAAAAAGAGAAGTAGAGGCTATTTGTAACTCAGGAACTCATGATGAGGAAAAGCTAATAAATAATGCAAAAAAGCTGATTGATTGCAAATATATATTAGTGAGTAAAATAGGTGATGGTGCGGCTAATGCACTTTTAAAAGAAGGTATTAGTGCAGTTGAACTTCCAGGTATAATTGAAGAATCTATTAAAAAATTAATCACTTATGATAAAATACAAAGCCTATTTGCATAAGGGAAAATAATTGAAGTAAAGAAAGGAAATAATTACAATGGCTGAATTAAGACAAATTGCAATATATGGAAAAGGAGGAATCGGTAAATCTACGACTACTCAAAATCTAACAGCGGGACTAGCAGAACGTGGTAAAAAAGTAATGGTTGTTGGATGTGATCCAAAAGCAGATTCAACAAGATTATTATTAGGTGGATTAGCACAAAAAACCGTATTAGATACGATTCATGAAGAAGGTGAAGATATAGAACTTTCAAGAATTATGAGAGATGGATTTAAAGGTACTAAATGTGTTGAATCAGGAGGACCTGAACCAGGTGTTGGATGTGCTGGTAGAGGTATTATTACATCTATTAATATGCTAGAAAATCTAGGTGCTTATACAGATGATTTAGATTATGTATTCTATGATGTATTAGGAGACGTAGTTTGTGGTGGATTCGCAATGCCTATAAGAGAAGGTAAGGCAAAAGAAATATACATAGTGGCAAGTGGAGAAATGATGGCATTATATGCTGCAAATAACATAGCAAAAGGTGTAAAAAGATATGCTACTACAGGAAATGTCCGTATAGGAGGAATTATCTGTAATAGTAGAAATGTAGATAGAGAATTAGATTTACTTAGAGCCTTTGCAAAAGAATTAGGAACGAAATTACTATATTTTGTGCCTAGAGATAATATTGTACAAAGAGCTGAGATTAATAAAAAAACTGTAATTGAATATAAACCAGATTCAGCTCAAGCAGACGAATATAGAAGTTTAGCTGATGCAGTAATAAATAATAAAGACTTCGTCATTCCTACTCCAATGACTCAGGAAAGACTAGAAGAAATATTGTTTGAATATGGCCTTATGGATGTTGCAGATAATTATAATATCTAAAAATAGAAAAGGGAGAGAAAATAATGTCAAAAATATATAATTCAATAACAGAATTAGTGGGGAAAACTCCATTATTAGAAATAAAAGGGTATGAAAAGTTACATAATTTAGAAGCTAAAATTTTAGTTAAATTAGAATACTTTAATCCCAATCAAAGTGTTAAAGATAGAATTGCTTATGCAATGATTGAAGATGCAGAGAAAAAAGGGTTATTAAAACCAGGATATACGATAATAGAGACAACTAGTGGAAATACGGGAATAGGTGTTGCGGCTATTGCTGCATCAAAAGGATATAAATTCCGTGTATATATTCAAGATCAAGTAAGCGAAGAAAGATTTAAAGTAATAAAAGCATTTGGTGCTGAAGTAATTAAATTATCTGAAGATCCAGTAATCGGTAAAGCTTTAGCAGAAACTGGAGGAGACTTCGTTGCTGCTATAAAAGCTTTTAGAGAAGAAGTTTTAGCAAAACAAACAAATGTATTTTTCTTGGATCAAGTATCAAATCCTGCTAATCCTTTAATTCATGAAAAAACTACAGGTCCAGAAATTTGGAATGATACAGATGGGAAAGTAGACATTTTAGTTGCTAATGTTGGTACAGGTGGTACTGTATCAGGAACTGGTAAATATTTAAAATCTAAAAATCCAAAAATCAAAGTAGTTGCTATTCAACCAGGTCCAAATTCACTTCCAAGTACTGAAAATCCTTCACCTGAGGAGATAACTGGAGTACATGCGTTTGAAGGAATACCAGAAGAAAGAATACCGGCTACTTTTGATAGAACAATCTATGATGAGAAAGCTGAAGTTGAAACATATGAAGCGTTTATTGCTGCAAGAGAAGTTGCAAAAACTGATGGTATTTTAGTAGGAACATCTTCAGGAGCCGCAATCTATGCCGCAACTGTATTAGCTAAAAGACCAGAAAATAAAGGTAAAACAATAGTTGCAGTATTACCTGATACGGGATTAAGATATTTATCAACTAAATTATTTGAAGAAAACTAGGAGGAAACAATAGTGGCAATAAATTTAGATAATTCCAATGTCCCTACAAGAGAAAATAGAATTGGTTCTATTACGGGATACATTGGAAGTATAAGTGATTTAGCTAATCAAAGTAGTTGTGGTACACTAAAAGGCTGTTCTAGATGTTTTTCACAATCTAGTACATGTCTATCTAGCTGTGCTTTAGGACAATTATCGGCGATAAGAGACGTTGCTGTTATACATCATGGACCTTCAGGATGTAGTGTAGCGAGTGCAAGTTCATATTATATAGATAAAGTAATGGCAAAAAAACGTGGGGTCACAAATAACACTGTTTATGTTGGTACCGACATGAATGAAAGAGATACAATTTTCGGTTCAACTGAAAGTTTGAAAAAAATAATTTTAGAGGTTAATAAAAGATATCAACCAAAAGCAATATTCGTTACTAGCTCATGTGCTACAGGAATTATTGGAGAAGATATTGATAGTGTTGTAACTGAGGTAAAAGAAGATATAAATGTACCTATTGTTGCGGTGCACTGTGAAGGATTTAAATCAAGAATCTGGGCTACGGGATTTGATATTGCTGATCATGCAGTATTAAGTTCAATAGTAAAGCCTCCAAAAGTAAAAAGAGATACCATTAATTTCAAGAACTTTTTTGAGAGTGCCCGACCAGAAATAATAGATATGTTTAAAAAATTCAATTTAGACCCAATATTCTTATATTGTAATTCTACTATTGAAGAATTAGAACATATATCTGAATCTATTGCAACGACATGTATTTGTGGAACCTTAGGAAACTATTTAGGAAATGGGCTAGAAGAGAAATACGGAGTTCCTTATATTAGAACTATTAATCCATTAGGAATTGCTGGGTTTGAAACTTGGCTTCGTGAAATAGGTAAAGTGACTAATAGGGTAGAATTAATAGAAGATTATATTAAAGAACAAAGAGCAATATATATTCCACAAATTGAAGAAATTAAAACAAAGTTAAAAGGCTTGAAAGCTGTACTTGGAATGGGTCCGGGATATACTTTTGAGGTATCTCGTGTATTAAACGAACTAGGAATTGAAGTTACATGGGCACTGGCTTGGCATTATGATAAAAAATATGAAAATGGTGATGTGCCACCAGCTATGGAATATTTACTAGAAAATAACATTGATTTTGAAACAAGTATTGCGGATCAACAAAACTATGAAGTAATGAATATTTTAAATAAGTATAAACCAGATTTATATTTATCACGTCATCCAGGTTCTACTGTATGGGCTATTAAAAATGGTACACCGGCAGTATATGTTGCGGATGAATATATGATATTTGGATACAAACATACATTGGAATTTGCTCAAGCGATATTAGATAGCATTCATAATCGTAGCTTTGAAAAAAATCTAGCTAAACGTGTAAAACTTCCTTATACTGATTGGTGGTATAAACAAAATGTTGACACTTTCTTAGAGGAGGCAAAAAAATAATGGCAAAATTATTAGATAAACAAAGATATAAATGCGCACTTGGTGCCATGCAAACAGTGCAAGCAATAAATAGAGCAATTCCAATTCTTCATTCAGGACCTGGATGTGCTCAAAAGCTTTCCAATTCAATAGGTAGTTCAGGATATTTTTCTTCAAATATATTTCCTTGTACTAGCATAAATGAAAAGGATGTTGTTTTTGGTGGGGTTAAGAAGTTGCATACTACAATTGAAAACTCATTAAAAGTAATAGATGCTGATTTATATGTAGTATTAACAGGTTGTATTCCTGAAATAGTTGGTGATGATTCAAAAGATGTTGTAAGCAAATTTAAAGATGCTGACAAACCAGTAATATTTGCATCTACAGCTGGATTTAAAGGGAATAACTACAAAGGACATGAACAAATTATTGATGCAATTACCGAACAATATTTAGAAAAATCTGAAACAAAACAAAAAGGACTTGTAAATATCTGGGCAGATGTTCCTTATCAAGATTTGTTTTGGTTAGGAAATATTAGAGAATTAGAAAAATTAGTTTCAGAATTAGGACTTATACCAAATACTATTTTTGGTTATGAAAGAGGACTAGAAAATATCAAGAAAATACCACAAGCACAGTTTAATCTATTAGTTTCTCCTTGGGTATCAGTTGGAAACATGGAAAATATGAAAAAGAAACTAGATATTCCATACTTACATTATCCAACACTTCCTATAGGAGCATATGAAACAAGTAAGTTTTTAAGAGAAGTTGGTTCATTTGCTGGTGTGAGTAATGAAAAAATCGAATCAGTTATTAACGAACATGAAAACTACTATTATTACTTAATAGAAAGATATGCTGATATGTTCCTTGAAACTCGTGTAATGGCAAAACAATTCTCTGTTGTAGCTGATGCACAATATGCTTTAGGTATTACTAAATTTTTAGTAAATGATCTAGGACTTGTTCCGGCAAAACAATTTATTACTGATGACACTCCAAAGCAATTTCAAGCTAAAATAAAAGAAGAGTTTGAAAATCTTAATTATGGAATAAAAGCTGAAGTAAGTTTTGAAACTGATGGATATAAGATTGAAAATGAAATAAAAAATCATGATTACCATGGGTATCCTTTAATATTAGGAAGTTATTATGAAAAAGAAGTAACAGAGAAATTATTTGGTCATTATTTGAATATTTCTTGGCCAGTACAGGATAAGGTTGTATTAGACGATTTTTATGTAGGATATACTGGTGGTATTAGATTAATTGAAGATATTTACTCTGTTGCTGTTCAAAGATTCAATTAGGTGTAAGTATGTCTTATAAAATAGCAGTTGCATCATCAGATGAAATAAATATCGATCAAACATTTGGTTCAGCTCAAAAATTTCTTATATATGAAGTAGAGGGACTATCATATAAAAAGTTAGAAATAAGAAAAGTAATTAGTGAAGAAAAAGAAGATAATAATAAATCAGAATGTGGTTCATCAAATAAATGTGGTGAAAAGAGATGTTCAGGTAATGATGACTTATCAAAAAAAGTAGAATTTATATCTGATTCTAGATGTGTAATTTGCACAAAAATTGGATTTAATGCATTAAAACAATTAGAAAGAAAGGCAATTACACCATTTGATGTATCATGTAGTATTGATGAAGCATTAACGAAAATATCTAAATATTTTAATATGATAGATAATCATCAATCATTGAGAGATATTTCGAAGTAGTAAAAAGTTGTTGGATTTCCAATAACTTTTTTTATTTTCTAATATATAGTTAAATTCTATAACAAGTAATAAAAAACATATAATACCATAATTCCTATATAAATAGTATAATATTAGTAAGAAGCAAGGAGGTAATGAAATGTATATTTCTTCAAGAGGAAGATATGCATTAAAACTATTGTTAGATTTAGCGATACATGGAAAAGAAAAGCCAGTATCAATTAAAGATATAGCAAAAAGAAATGAAATATCAGAAAAGTATTTGGAACAAATTATATCTAGATTATATGTAGCCGGTTTTGTCCAAGGTAAACGAGGATTAAATGGTGGATATACATTAATTATGAAACCAGAAAGTTATACAATAGGGATGATATTAAAGGCCACTGAAGGCAGTATTTCACCAACAAGCTGTGTTGGTGATAATGCAATATATTGTGAAGGTAGATCTAAATGTGCAACTGTAAAGGTATGGGAAAAATTAGATAATGCAATCTCTAATGTTTTAGAGGGAATTACATTATTAGACGTTATTAACTGGCAAACAGAACTTACGAAAGGTGGAGAAGAATTATGAAAAATTGGATTTATTTAGATAATGCAGCAACAACAAAAGTACACAAGGAAGTATTAAAAGAAATGCTACCTTTCTTTGAAGAAAATTATGCAAACCCATCTGCAGTACATGGATTTGCAATTGAAGCACAACAAGCAATAAGTAAGGCAAGAATTAGTGCAGCTGAGGTGATTGGTGCAAAGGCAGAAGAAATATACTTTACTGCTGGTGGTAGTGAATCAGATAATTGGGCGTTAAAGGGAATTGCAGAGGCCTATAGGGAAAAAGGTAATCACATTATCACCAGTAAAATAGAACATCATGCTATATTACACACCTGTGAATATCTTGAAAAAAATGGTTATGAAATTACTTATCTAGATGTCAATGAAAAAGGAAAAATAGATATTTTTGAACTTGAAAAAGCGATAAAGCCAACAACGATTCTGATTTCTATAATGACCGCAAATAACGAAATTGGTACTGTAGAACCAATTAAAGAAATCGGAAGAATCGCTAAACAAAAAGGAGTATTATTCCATACTGATGCAGTTCAAGCATATGGTCATATATCAATTGATGTAGATGATATGAATATAGACTTATTAAGCGCAAGTGGTCATAAATTTTATGGACCCAAAGGCATAGGTATATTATATATAAGAAAAGGTATAAAACTTGGTTCTTTTATTCATGGAGGTGCACAAGAAAAGGGAAAACGTGCTGGAACATTAAATGTTCCTAGTATTGTAGGCTTAGGAAAAGCAGCTTCAATTGCAAAAGAATCAATGAAAGATAATATTGAAGAAGAAACCCGAATTAGAGATTATCTAATTAATAGAGTATTAACGGAAATTCCTTATTCAAGATTGAATGGTGATGAAAAAGATCGACTTCCAAATAACGCAAGTTTCTGCTTTAGATTTATCGAGGGAGAATCAATGCTAATATTACTAAACCAACAAGGAATATGTGCTTCTAGTGGATCAGCTTGTACTTCAGGTTCATTGGATCCATCACATGTACTCCTTGCAATTGGGTTACCTCATGAGATTGCGCATGGCTCACTAAGATTAACCTTATCAAAAGATAATCCAATAGAAGAAATAGATTTTGTAATAGATTCATTAAAGCAAATTATTGAAAGATTACGAAGCATGTCACCATTATATGAGGATTTTTTAAAAGAAAATAGGAAGGAAGAAAGAAATGTATAGCGAAAAAGTAATGGATCATTTTTATAATCCAAGGAATGTAGGAGAAATAGAAGATGCTAAAGGAGTAGGTACAGTTGGTAATGCAAGATGTGGCGATATTATGCGTGTCTATTTAGATATTGATAATAAAGGGATCATTCAAGATGTTAAATTTAAAACCTTTGGATGTGGTGCTGCAGTAGCGACTAGTAGTATGGCAACGGAACTTGTAAAAGGAAAGACAATAGATGAAGCAATGCAAGTAACTAATAAAGTTGTTATGGAAGCATTAGATGGATTACCTAAGGAAAAAATACACTGTTCATTACTTGCAGAGGAAGCTATTCATGCTGCATTATGGGACTATTCTGAGAAATCAAGTGTTAAGATAGATGGATTAAAAAAACCAGTAAATGATATTTCTGAAGAAGAGAATAATTAAATAAAAATATATATAGATGGTATTTACTATCTATTTTATTTTTATTTCTGCTTTGTGTTATTTTTTCCTTTAAAAAAAGATGAATTATATATAAAATATACAAGAGTAGTATTATAATATATGTATGTATTATAAGAGGAAGTTTATGAAAAAAATATTTTTGTTTGTTGTAGCGATTTTAATTTTATATTTTGGAGTAGCACTTTGTTATAAAGTTGATGTAGGTGTTGGTCCAAATGATGCATTATTTTTAACCTTATCAAAAATCTCATTGGTTAAGGTTGGAACAATTTCAATGATAGGATCATTCATTTATTTTCTATTACAAGTGGTGATTTTAAAAAGAGATTTTAAGAAAAATGAAGTACTACAAATAATGCTTATTCTAATATCAGGTTTTATACTAAATTTCTTTTTATATCAATTATTAAAGAACTTTGAAATAAAAAATTATATTCTAAGAGTGTTATTATATATTGTATCAGTATTTATTAAATCTATTGGAGTATTAATTATTCTAAATAGCGGTGTCGCAAAGACTCCACTTGAAGGACTTGCGGATGCAATAGCTTTAAAATTAAATAAAAAAATGGGGTTTGTCAGACAATTTTTTGATGTGATATTTATAGTAGTAGTTATATTGTTATCTATTATTTTTAAAGAAAAGATTACTATTGGGGTTGGTACTGTTATTGATATGGTATTATTTGGACCTTTGTTAGAACTATTAAAAAAACCATTCCAAAAGAAAAAATTAAAGGAGCATATAAATGAAAGAATTAATATACAATAATCCAATATTACAAGCTGATTATTCAGATCCTGATGCAATAAGAGTAGGGAAAGACTTCTTTATGGTTGCATCTAGTTTTAATCATACACCAGGAGTTCCGATCCTACATTCAAAGAATTTAGTTGATTGGGAAATAATTAATTATGTATATGATGAAATACCTTTTAAGAGATTTGATGATGTATGTCATGGCGATGGTGCATGGGCACCAGCTATTAGATATCATGATGGTGTATATTATTGTATAATTCCATTTCCAGACGAAGGAATATATGTTTCAAGCACCACTGACCCGTATGGTGAATGGAGTGATTTATGGTGTGTAATTCCTGGTAAGGGAATCATTGATCCGTGCCCAATATGGACTAATGGAAAATGTTATATGGCTGTTGGTTTTGCTAAATCAAGAATTGGTTTTAATTCTTGTTTAGGTATATATGAAGTTTCTAATGATTTGAAAACTCAAATTACTGATTATAAGATTGTATATGATGGACATAATGATAATCCTACCATTGAAGGACCTAAATTTAATGAAAGAAATGGGTATTATTATATAATGGCTCCTGCTGGAAGTGTAAAAGGTGGATGGCAAGTTTGTCTTAGAAGTAGATATATCTATGGACCATATGAAACAAAAATTGTTTTAATGCAAAATGACACATTAGTGAATGGACCTCATCAAGGTGCTCTAATTGATTTAGATAATAAAGATAATTGGGCATTTATACACTTTCAAGATATGAGGGCGTATGGAAGAATAGTTCATTTACAACCAGTTACATGGCATAATGATTGGCCATTATGTGGTAGTACAAAGGATTTGCTTTTAGGAGGTAGTCCTGTTAGTTTCCATCCATATTTAATTAATAAGAAAAGTAATTACTCTATACCGTCATCAGATAAATTTAATAATGAATTATCAATGATATGGCAAACTCCCGCTAATAAGAAAGATAATTGGTATGAAATTGATAATGGTTTAAAATTAAATTGTTATTATCATAATGACTTAGCATATAATAGCTTAAATATGGCTCCTAATTTATTTTTACAAAAGATTACCCATTTAAATTTTAAAGCTGATACATTAGTAGAATTAAATCTATTAAATGATGGCGATGAAGTAGGAATGGTAATGATGGGTGAGGTATATCATTATATTTGTGTTTCTAGAATTAATGGAGTAAATCACCTACAAATAAAAAAAGGCGTATTTAAGAATGAAATAGATGAAGTTTTATATGATGCACTTTATGAAGAAAGTAATATTGTTTTTAATTTAAGTTTAAAAAATAGTAATATCTATGATGGAATATACCAATTAGGATTTAATAATAAATTATTTAATGATAAATATAAAGCTGTAGCTGGGCGTTGGATAGGTGCTAAGTATGGTATTTATGCAAAAGGAAAGAAAGATAGTGTAGGATACGGAAAGTTTAAGTATTTCAATACTAAAGGTAAAAAAATATAATATTAAGGCTATTGTACTTTAGAAAAGTGCAACGGCCTTTTTTCTTTACATTTTCTTTACAATTCTTTACTAAGTTGGAGTATTTTGGGGAAAGATAAAAGTATAAAATGTAATTGTAAATAGGAAGGAAGATAATTATGAAAAAATTATTATATGGATTATGCGCATTAGCAGGTATTGCAGCTTTAGGAAGCTGTGGGGATTCTTTCGATAAGGAAAGTACAATAAAGGTTTATACAAGAGATAGAGATAGTGGAACAAGAGATGGTTTCTTTACTGCAATTGGTTATACAGATGCGATAAAGGATGATACAAAGTTAGCACCTGGAGCAAGTGAACAAACAGGAAATTCACAAGTTGTATCAGCGGTAGAAAATGATAAATATGGGATCGGATATATTTCATTAGCATCATTGGGTGATTCAAAGTTAGTTGGTTTAAGCTTTGAAGGCGTTGAAGCAACAAAAGAAAATGTTTTAAATGAATCATATTCATTAACAAGAAATTTCAATTATATCACAAGAAGTGAGTTTGCAACTGAAAAGGAACAACAAATAGTTGAAGCATTCGTTGCCTTCATGGGAACTAAACAAGGGTTAATGATAATGGAAGAAAAAGATGGAATTGTATCAGGAATAAATTCTGCTCCAACTTGGGATTCAATTAAGGCAAATTACCCAGTATGTACACAAGACAATAAGTCAGTAACAATTAAATTTGGAGGATCAACTTCAGTTCAAAAAATGGCAGAAGCATTAAGTTTAGAATTTAGTAAACTATGCGGAAACTTTGTAAGAGAACATGCCCATTCTGGAAGTAGTGATGCTTACAAGGGTACTCAAGGAAGTGAAAAAGATTCTACAGGTAAATTACATGTTGCATTCTTATCAAGAGAGTTAAAGGCTGAAGAGGCTGCAGCACAAGGTACAGCAGGAAAAATGTGTGTAGATGCAATTGTAGCAGTAGTAAATAAGAAAAATCCTTACAAAGCTTCTACAGCAACAGAATTAAAAGAAATATTCTCAGGATCAAAAACTAAATGGAGTGAAGTAATAGAATAGGCCGTGCCTATTCTTCTTCGTGTTTATGCGTATGGAAAAAAGAACAGCAAGAAAAACAGTAACAGATAAAATAGTGAAAGGCATATTCTTAGCCATTACACTTATATGTGCATCAATAATCGTATTTATAGTCTTTTTTATATGTCTAAAAGGAATGACACCGTTCTTTAAAAAGTACACAATTGATGGACAAGGATATAGAGTAAGTTTTTTCAAATTTATATTTGGAACAACTTGGAACAGTGCACCAAACGTATATTCGGTTGGATTTATAATTATTAATACCTTATATGTTGTTATACTAGCTACTTTAATAGCGGTACCTATATCAGTTCTAACTGCATTATTCGTGGCAAAAATAGCTCCAAAGAAAATTGGTTCGATAATAAGCTCGGCAGTAGAGCTGCTAGCTAGTATACCATCAATTATATATGGTCTATTTGGAGTGGGGGTTATTACTGCTTTAGTAAAAAATGTAGCTAATGTCTTTGGGTATCAAACATATGGAGGTATTTCTACCATATCTACCGTTTTGGTCTTAGCAATAATGATAATGCCAACAATAACTATGATAAGTATTACAAGTATAAAAGCAGTAAAACAAGAACAAGTAAATGGATCACTAGCACTTGGTGCAAGTATGACTCAAACAAATTTTAAAATTGTTCTTCGTGGAGCCAAATCAGGAATTTTTTCAGGGATAATTTTGGGAGTTGGTAGGGCTATCGGTGAGGCAACAGCTATATCAATGGTAGCTGGTAACAAATTTACAGGCCCAACACTGAATTTATTTGATATAACTAGAACACTAACCTCTACTATGATGACTGGATTTGGAGAAAGTCAAGGTCTTGGTTATGATATTAGATTTAGTGTTGGAGTAGTATTAATAGCTGTAATAATATGTACTAATATAGGATTAAATTTTGTAAAAAGGAGGTTATTTAAATAATGAAAAAGAGAAAAAGAACAGACTCTATTTTAAATGGAATAACCTATTTGTTTTCTAGCTTTGGAGTATTAGTATTAGCTGCAATTATTGTTTTCATATTTTCAAAAGGTGCTAGTAAATTAAGCTGGAATATGATAACAGGTGATTATACCCCAAACCAATACTTAGTTAATATGAATAGTGGAGAAAACTATAATTTGGGTGGATATACAGATCCTAAGAAAAGTGGCGTTCACTTTTCATCGGTATGGGGTGTAGGATTAAGTCAAAGAACTAATAATGCTAATGAATTAGAAGTATATGTTAGTTATATTTCAGAAAATTCTCCATTAAAAAATATGCATGACTCGTCAAATAGTAAAAATTATGTTACAATAAAACTAAATCAAAAAATTGGTAGAATTGTAGTATCTGGACCTGGAGAAGATTTAGAAGATCCAAGTGATGATGTATACTTATACGCCTTTGCCAAAAATGGGGCAAAATATATTGTAAGTATAATGGATATGGCAACTGCCATAGATGATATGACATTGACTGAAGGTGGAGGCGGAATAAGAGGATCAATTATTACAACAATTTATCTTATTATATTAACCCTAATAATTGCATTACCTTTAGGAATTGGAGCTGCAGTATATTTACATGAATATGCTAAAGAAAATAAAATCACCAAATTAATGCGAACAATGATTGAAATGACAAGTGGTATACCATCAATAATCTTTGGACTTGTTGGGGTAATTATATTTATTCCAATCATGGATACAGTGGCAGGCACCGATGGAGGAAGTCTTATTAGTGGGGCATTAACATTATCTATTATCCTTCTACCAGTAATTATCAGAACAACTGAAGAAGCTCTAAAGGTTATACCAGATAGCTATCGTCAAGCATCTCTTGCTTTAGGAGCAAGTAAAACTCAAACAGTATTTAAGGTTGTAATACCTAATGCAGTTAATGGTATTTTGACATCAGTAATCTTATCAATAGGAAGAATAATTGGAGAGAGTGCTGCATTAATATTCGTTATAGGAACATCAGTTAAGGACAAAATTTTAATAACTGAAAGATCTACATCTCTTTCTGTTCATATATGGGCATTAATGGGTGGAGATAAAAACAGTACAGATTTATGCTGTGCAATATCAATTATAATTTTACTTGTTGTTTTCGTTTTGAGCATAAGTGTAAAATTAATAAGTAAGAGATTTAATCGTTTTGAGGTGAAGGCGTAATGAAAGAAATATTTAAAGTTAAAGATGTAGATTTATTCTATGGAGAAAAACATGTATTAAAAAAAGTAAATATGGATTTATATGAAAATAAAGTAACGGCTTTTATTGGACCATCAGGATGTGGTAAATCAACATTATTAAGATGTTTGAATAGAATGAACGACTTAATTAGTAGCTGCCGTATTGAAGGTGAAATATTATATAATGATCAAAATATAATGCAAATGGAAGCTATGCATTTAAGAACTGATGTTGGAATGGTATTTCAAAATCCTAATCCATTCCCAATGAGTATCTTTGACAATGTTGCATATGGACCAAAATGTCAAGGTGTTAAAAGCAAAGAAGTTTTAACTAAAATAGTTGTGGATTCTTTAAAAAAAGCCGCTCTTTATGAAGAAGTAAAGGATCGACTAAAAGATAGTGCATTAGCATTATCAGGTGGACAACAACAACGTCTTTGTATTGCAAGATGTATAGCAATGTCTCCAAAAGTTATTTTAATGGATGAACCTACAAGTGCACTTGACCCAATCGCAACATTAAAGATAGAAGAATTAATATTTGAATTAAAAAAAGATTATACAATAATCATTGTTACTCATAATATGCAACAAGCAACTCGTGTAAGTGATTATACAGCGTTTTTCCTAATGGGAGAAGTTATTGAATATGATGAAACAAACAAGCTATTCAAGAGCCCAAAAGAAAAGAAGACAGAAGACTATATAACAGGAAGGTTCGGATAATATGCAATTAGAAAGAGAAATGGATAACCTAAATAGGGTTTTATTAAAAATGGCAGATGTTGTAAAGAAAAACATTGCTGATGCATTTAGTGCATATGAAGATGAAAGTAATTGTACTTTCATCAACGATGATATTGTTGATGAATATGAAAGATTAATTGAAGAAATGTGCTTAGACATTTTAATTAAAGAAAGACCTTATTCAAGAGACTTAAGATTAGTATCAGGGATACTAAAATTAGTTTCTGATTTAGAGAGAATCGGTGATCATGCGGAAGACGTGATGGAGTTTACTTTGAAGCTAAAAAATGAAGAAGAAAAACCTTGTATTGAAGTTAAAGAAATGGTTGCAATTACTCTTCAAATGGTAAACGATGCTATGAATTGCTACGTAGGCATGGATGTTGAGCTTGCAAATGATGTTATCCAAAGAGATGATATAATTGATAGAATGTATGAAGAAGCAGTTCAACGATTAATTGTTAAAGATAGTACAAGATCTTATGCCATTAATACAACTTTAGTGGTAAAATATATAGAGAGAATAGCAGATCATGCAGTAAATATTGCTGAATGGGTTATTTACATGGTTAATGGTTTCCATAAAGACAAAAAAATATTCTAGGTGGTGAAAATATGGGTTATTTAATATACTCAATAGAAGACGATAAAGATATATCTCATATCATTAATGCTACACTTACAAAACAAGGATATATAGTAAAAAGTTATTATGATGCGAAAAGTTTTTATGAAGATTTCGAAAGTGTAGCTCCTAATATGATACTTCTTGATATGATGCTACCAGATATGAGTGGTCAAGAAATACTAAAAGATATTAGAAGTAAAGCAATGTATGACAATATAGATATAATTATAATATCTGCTAATCATATGCTTATAGATAAAGTAGATGGATTAGATTTAGGTGCCGATGATTATATAGAAAAGCCATTTGATTTATTAGAACTTATGTCTAGAGTAAATGCCAAAGTAAGACGTTTTAATAAAAATAAAATAGTATCTTTTAGGAATGTTAAATTAGATATTGAAAAATTCTTATGCTTAGTAGATGATAATGAAGTATCCCTTACTAATAAGGAATTTGAAATCCTAAGCTTATTATCATCTAATGTAGGAAAAGTATTCTCAAGAGAAGAAATGTTAAATAAAATTTGGGGAATAGACGCCTTAGAGACTAGAACCCTAGATATGCACATAAAATCTATAAGAAAGAAAACCTATGATGATATTATTCAAACTGTCTATGGAGTTGGATATAAGGTGACAGCATGAGAAAACGCCTAATTATAACAAATGCTATAATGGTATTTCTTTCGATGTTGATTTTACTTTCCATAAGTGTATATACAATTTCTAATGTTAATTATAATAATAAGAGTAAAGAATTAAAAAATTATTTATGGCTTGTAGAAGAAATATATGTAGGAGATAATACATCAGAAGTAATACACATATTTTCTGAAACTGATAAGAACATAAGAATTACATTTATAGATGTAAAAACTGGAATGATTATTGCTGATACAAATGGCATTACCGATTCTGATGATCATAGTAATCGCTTGGAAATAAAGTCATTAGGAAAAGTTTTTAAAAGATATTCAAATACTTTAAAAATAGATATGATGTATGTTGCTGCTATTAATGAAGCTAATGGTGTGTATATAAGAATTTCTATACCAAGTAGTTCGATTACTCCGGTTGTAGAAAATTATATAGTGGTTGGATTAGTTTCAATGCTTTTGATATTAGGAATAAGTCTATCAATAATGTGGCCAATCAATAAAGAAGTACTAAAACCATTAAATGAAGTTGTATATAAAATGAGATTAATTACAGGAAATCCTGATTTTACAAATAGTGATAGTATTGAAGAAATTTCTTATAATATTGATCAAATAAGTGATTTATTGAAGTCTCAAATCGGTGAAACGATGAGAGAAAAAGAAAAAGTTGAATATGTTATAAATAGTATTAGTCAAGGAATGATTGTAATAGATTCAACTGAAAAAATAATAATGGTTAATGACTATGTATCTAGTTTACTTAAAGTTTCGAAATCAGCTATTATTGATAAAAATTACATTTATGCAATAAGAGATGTTTCCTTACAGGAAGAAGTTAGAAAAGCTCTTACTGGTCAAGAATTCAAATCATTAGATATTCATGTAGGTAAAAATACCTATTATGCTAGTATTACTAAAGTAGAAAACAAAGTTATTCTTTTATTATCTGATGTTACAACGTTTAGAAATATTGAAATCATGAAAAGAGAATTCTTTGCAAATGCTTCACATGAGCTAAAGAGTCCACTAACATCAATTATCGGATACCAACAAATGATTAACGAAGGTATTATTGAGGATGTAGAGGAAATCAAATCAGCTACTACAAAAACAATTAGAGAAGCTAATCGTATGAATAATATTATTATTGAAATGCTTGAATTATCGAAGTTAGAAAGTAATTTAAATTTTAATATAGAAGAAATACAAGTAAGTGCTATTGTTAATGAAGTTATCAGTTCTCTTGAACCTAAAATAAAAGAAAAGAATATTACTATAACCACAAATTTAGATCCACTTAATGTTAATATAAGTAATGATCATTTATTTATGCTTGTTAAAAATATTGTAGATAATGCTATAAAATATAATATAGAAAATGGTAGTGTTGATATATCATTAAAGAATAATATTTTATCAATCAAGGATACTGGAATTGGAATATCTTCAAAGGATCAATCACGCGTTTTTGAAAGATTCTATCGTGTTGATAAAGCCAAGAGTAAAGAATCTGGTGGTACTGGGTTAGGTCTAGCAATTGTTAAGCATATATGTAATATTTATAATTATGATCTAGAATTAACTAGTTCTCTAAATAAGGGGACTGCAATAAAGATTAGATTTGTGAAATAAGTTAAAACTCCAAATTATTTTGGAGTTTTTATTATAATCATATGGTAAAATATTAGTAATATGAGGTGCTAATTTATGAAGATTATATCATTAGTAGAAAATACATCTAACAATAAAAGAATAAAATCAGTACATGGACTATCGTTATATATAGAAACAAATAATAAAAAAATATTATTTGATGTTGGACCAAATAAAACTCTTTTTAAAAATGCCCAAGAATTAAAGATAGATTTAAGTGATGTTGATATCGTAGTTATTTCACATGGTCATATGGATCACGGTGGGGCCCTAAGCAAGTTTCTTAAGATTAATTCTAAGGCAAAGATATATATTCAAAAAAGTGCTTTCGAAAAACATAAATCAGAGTATTTGATTAAGATAAACATTGGACTAAAAAAGAAATTAATTAATCATCCACAAGTAGAATTAACTAGTGGAAATTATCAAATAAATGATGAATTGGAACTGTTTATATGCAAAGAAAAACATTACTTATCACCCATTAATAAAACCTTATACGAAAATAAAGAATTAGATTCATTCACACACGAACATAGTTTATTAATAAAAGAAAATAACAAAAAGGTATTATTAGTTGGCTGTGCTCATAATGGAATTTTGAATATTATTGATTCAGTAGGGAGTCCCGATTATGTAATAGGTGGATTTCATCTAAGAAGTGAATATGATCCATCGATTATAGAAATAGCTAATAATATTAAAGATAAAGAAATTAAGCTCTATACTTGTCACTGTACATCAAAGGATTCTTATCAAAAATTAAAGAATCTTTCAGGGGAAAGAATCGGATATTTAGCATGTGGTGAAGAAATCACAATTCTATAATAAATGGGAGGCAGTATTATGTGGTATGATAAAATATTCATAGAAGTTGAAAAGATAAAGGATGAAGAACAAAGCAGGAAAATGGGTGCTTATATGAAAAATAAATTCTATTTTTTAGGAATTCCAAAACCTCTCTTAGATAGAATAATTAAACCATTTCTTAAAGAAAGTAGAAACTATGAATTTGATTGGCAATTTGTGCAAAAATGCTGGGAAAAAGACTATCGAGAAGCTCAATATATTGGAATTGCTTATTTAGAACAAAATAGAAAATATTTGATAGATAGAGATTTAGATAAACTAAAAAATTTAATCATTAATAAATCTTGGTGGGAGACTGTAGATAGTATTGATTCCTTGGTAGGTGAAATTGTTTTGAAGTATCCATCATTAGAACTAGAAATGATTTCATGGTCATTAAGTGAAAATATTTGGCTAAGGAGAGTAGCTATTGATTATCAACAAAGATTTAAAGAAAAAACTAATAAAGAATTATTAGAAAAACTAATTGTTAATAATTTAAATAATGGTGAATTTTTTATTAATAAAGCCATTGGCTGGAGTTTAAGAGAATACTCCAAAATTGATATAACTTGGGTAAAAGAATTCATTCAAAAATATAAAGATGGGCTAAGTAATTTAAGTATTAAAGAAGCTAGTAAGTACCTTGATAATTAAAGATATTTTGATAATAAAAGAGCGAAGAAGAAAAGTCCTTTTGCCATACTGAAATCAAAGACTTTTTGTCCTTCGATACTATACTCACTTTTTTTTAATTCTTGAGCGCCACTTAGAACTCTTACAAGCGAATATAAAAAAACACCATTATAAATAATATTTTTAATAAATTTAGGATCGTCATCTGTTAAAGCAAAGATAATAAGAAGCTTTAGCATTGAAGTTAAATCATAAAATGTAGGTAGTAATTCTTTATTATCTTCATTCATTTACATCACTACATTAATATATGTTTTAGTTCTAAAATGGTTAAAGAGGAGTACAATATGGATATTATACAAAAAGTAGAGAAATTATATAAAAAATCAAAAAAATTTGTTTTAAGCTGTAATGACTTTGATGGTTTTCCATATACAAAGGTTGTCTTACGAGCTAAATATAGAGAAAGCATTAAAGAGGTATATTTTTGTACAAATACTTCATCCAAATTTGTAGAGTTAATTAAAAATAATAATAAAGCATCAATCTATTTTTATAATCCTATTTTATATAAAGGTTGTTATCTAAAAGGCACAATGGCGGTATGTGAGGATATGAAAATTAAGGAAAAATACTGGCAAAACAAATACAAAAATGCATATCCCCAAAAAAGCTATACTGATCCAGATTTTTGTGTTCTAAAATTTACTTCTATTTCTGGAAATTATTATTATTGGTTTAAGAAAACTAATTTTGAAATTGAATAGTAATAAAAGTGATTTTTAAAAAATCACTTTTATTATATAGTGTGTATTTTATGCTTTTCTTTCTCATATAATTAATAGGTGATTATATGAAGCATTATCTAATGAAAAAAAGAATAGTATTATTTATATATCTATCGATAATAGCCTTTTGTGCAATATTTATTAGACTTGGTTATATATCGTTTAAACTATCAGGAATAATTAATCCAAGAGCTTATGATTTGTGGAGTCGAGAAATTCCTGTTAATAGTGGACGTGGAAAAATATATGATAGAAATGGTAATTTAATTGTTGGTAATAAATTAACACTTTCCTTGGCAAGTATAAATAAACAAGTAAAAGATAAAGTAAAAACAGCAAGAATACTTAGTGAATTATTAGAATGCTCATTTGAAAAAATATTAGCACATTTAAATAAGAATGTAAGTGTCGAATTAATAAAACCTGAAGGAAGAAAACTTGATGTAGAAGTTGCAAGAAAGATAAATGATTTAGGAATTGATGGAATATATATAGTTAGTGATACATCAAGATACTATCCATATGGGCAGACTTTAGCTGCAACCCTAGGATTTGTTGGAATTGATAATGATGGACTAGCTGGAGTTGAATATATATATAACGATTACTTGAAGAGTAAAAATGGTTCACTAAATGTATATACCGATGCAAAAGGAAACATTATGCCTGATATGACCAGTTATTATACATCATCAAATAGTGGATTTGATATATATTTAACAGTTGATATAGAAGTACAAAATATATTAGATAATGTTATAAATAATGCTGTAGCGAGATATAATCCAGATCAAGTTATTGGATTAGTTACAAATGTAAAAACTGGAGAAATATTAGGTATGACTTCATATCCAGGCTTTGATCCAGAGAACTATCAAGACTATGATCAATCAATATATAATAGAAATCTACCTATATGGATGAGTTTTGAACCAGGATCAACTTTTAAATTTGTAACATATAGTGCAGGTTTAGAAGAAAAAGTATTTAATCTAAATGAAGGTTTTTATGATCCAGGATATAGAATAGTTGCAGGGACTAGAATAAGAGACTGGAAAGCCGGCGGACATGGTCAAGAGACTTTTTTAGAAGTATTACAAAATTCATGTAACCCTGGTTTTATGGCAATAGGGGAAAGATTAGGTACAGATAAGCTGTTTGGTTATATAGACGCCTATGGATTCGGTAAAAAAACAGGAGTAGATTTACTAGGTGAATCAACTGGTATCGTTTTTAATAAAAACAACGTAGGACCATTAGAATTGGCTACCTCAAGCTTTGGGGAGGTTAATTATAGAATTACACCAAATACATTAACTTTGAAAGTATTGTATCGATTATATAAATTGCATATAGTTAGTTAAAAATATTGAAAAATTATTCTTTATAATCATGTCACCTTTTGTTATAATATGAGATAGGGGTAGGGTGGTTAAAGTGAATATTTTAATATGTGATGATCAACAAGAATATATTGATAATATGGTAGAATTAATTAATGTAATTATTCAAAAGGATATAAATTATTATATTTCCACTTTTTGTTCTGGTGAAGAATTTATATCATATATAAAAAATAATAAGAACAAAGCAGTTGATTTAGTTTTTATGGATATTGAGATGAATAATTTAAATGGAATAGAGACTGTTAAATATTTAAGAAATGAATACATAAATTGTATGGTTTTCTTTGTTACAAGTCATACAAAATACATATCTGATATCTTTAGGTTAAATGCTTTCCAATTTATTCAAAAACCAATAAATAAAGAAGAATTTTCTATTGATTTAAATAGAGCTATTAAACAATATAAGAATAATCATAAAAAAATAAAAATTAAGGTCAATGATGAGGAAATTATATTAGATTATTCTAGTATTAAATATATAGAGATTAATCAAAAAAAAATCTATATTTATACAAATAAAGAAACAATTATCCATTTTGGTAAATTAAAAAATTACATTGATGAATTATCTTCTTTTGGTTTTGTAAACTCTCATAAAAGCTATTTGGTAAATTTAAGACATATAAAGAAAGTAAATGTAGATTCTATTGAAATAAATAATTGTAATTCATATATACCATTAAGTCGCAATAATAGAAAAGAATTTCTATGCCAATTTAAAAAATACTGCTTGGAAATGTGTATTTAATTATGGATAAGATTATTGTTGATATAATAAGTGTTATTTTTGAAACCTTTATTGTTTTTACTTTTTTTAAATCTATTTTAAAGAATAATAAATTATCGAAAAAAAATCTAAGTATTTTCTATTTATTATTTATGGCGACCAATAGTGTTTTTGTTTTATTTATAAATGATACATTTCTAAAATTAGTATTATTTTTTATTTGTTGTACTTTAATATCAGTATCCTATGAAAGCAGAAGAACTGTTCATGTATTTTCTATCATATTTCTTATATTAATAATATCGATTTCTGAAATATTAGTCACTTTGCTTTTATCTATTATTCTAGAAATAAGCATTGGAATAGTATTAAACAATATTATATATTATACGACAGGTATGCTTTTATCAAAATTTTTCGCATTTTTAATAATAAAAATTCTATGTCACAATTATCAACCCACAGAAAATCCAATAAATCTAAAATGGATGCTAGCTATTATTACTTTTCCGATAGTAACTTTATTTATCGGAGCAGTTTTAATAGGGACATTTGGGAAAAATTTGAATTATAAAATGGGTATTTTAGGTTCTGTTTCTATGACTTTACTAGTAGCGACTAATATTTTGATTTTCTACTTATTTGAAAGTTATGCGAAGCAATTAAGAAGCCAGAGCAGAATCGAATTTGAAAAAGAAAATTTAGAGCGAGAAAAGAAATATTTTAAAGACTTAATAGAAAGACAGAATAATTCTAATAAAGTCATGCATGACTTAAAAAATCAATTATTTGCGATAAGAAGCAAAGTTATATATAATGAGGATGAAGCTATAAAACAAATTAATCGCATTTGTGAAATAGTATTATCTAAGGAAAGTATTATATACACAGAAAATGATTCTTTAAATGCCCTAATAAATAGCAAAAGAACAAATATGGAACTGAATGATATCGAATTAAAATGCATTAATTTTATGTCAAATTTCAAAATAGATAATATGGATTTGTGTATAATGATTGGGAATTTATTAGATAATGCTATTGAGGCATGTTCTAAAATATTGGGTAAAAAACAGATTGAATTAGTATTCAAACAATTAAATAACTGTCTTGCTATCGATGTAATAAATCCAACAAGTGTTAATATTGATATTCAAAATGGACTGATTAAAACCACAAAAACAGATACTAACCTTCATGGTATAGGACTAAATAGTGTAAGAGATATTGTCAATAAATATAGGGGATATATTGGATTAAAATGTGAAAATTATATATTTTCGGTATCCATTATAATAATGGACAATGATTCTATTACATCTTAAGCACTAAAAAAAACATAATAAGAAATATAAATAAAAAACTAAATTAATGTGTTATTCTTAAGTCGGAGGTTTTAAAAATGAACTTTTTGGCAAAAAAAATAACACTTTTTTTAATCAAAAAAAATATAATTAATGGAGATGATAAAGAAATTTATGAATATTCCTTTGAAGTATTAATATCTACAATTATTAATTTTTTAATACTGATTATTGTAATGCTTATAACAAAAAGATACGTTGAAACAGTAGTGTTCTCGGTTGTTTTTATTATAACAAGAAGATTAGTTGGAGGCTATCATTCAAAAACCCATATTGGTTGTACTTTTTCTTTAATCGCAATTTATGCAGGTTTGATATTTTCAATATCAAATTTTAATTATGAAAAGCTAAATAATATTAGCGTTTTATTGATAATACCTTTTATGATTATTATATTAATTTTTGCACCTGTAGGACATTATAATAATCCTTTAGATGATGAAAAAACGATACAGTTGCGATTAAAAGGAATAATTTTCACATCAATTTTATCGTTTATTATTCTATTTCTTTCTTATTACAATATTAGTAATTATTCATTTATAATGGCATATACAGAAGCTATTGTATCTCTTTTACTAATTTTAGGATATCTAGAAAATTATTATAAAAAAGCATTTTAGGCATTTTAAAATACATTTTGAGTAAATTTAATAAAAAAATAAAAAAAAAATTTATAATCATCCTTGTAAAGGAGGGTATATATGATTAATAAGTTATTAAAGTTATTATCTGGATTCACATTAACAACAGGAAAGATGAGTGTCTGCAAATGTTTAGTTTGGCTTAATCAGCCTAAGGTTCCAGAAAAATTATTAGAAATGACGAAGAAAAATACAATGGAATAAATAAGGATGAAAAGAGGTAAAATATGAAAAAGTTATTTATAATGTCCATGAGTTTTGTGTCGCTTATTACACTAATGTTTATGAGTGGTAATTTAACTGCTACACCATCATATAATGTAGAAAGTAATAATATAGAGGATAATGAAACAATTAATGAAGAAAATAATAGAAAAGTAGAAGAGTTAATAAGTAAAAATAATATTGATGTAGTATCTGAATTAAATGGTCAGATAGAGTATTATCAAAACCTTAAAAAACAAACAACTGACTCTGAAGAAATAGAAAAAATTGACGATTTGATTGAAACAACATCAAGTTTAATTTCTGAATATGCTCCATCGAAATATAGAGAGGAAAAGATGCTTTTTGTGCCGTTTGTTGGAGTAATATTACCTAATACAAACAAAATGAATATAGCAGCAGTATTGGCTTTCTTTAATTTGAAAGGATATGTTTTAGCGGCTGAGTTATTAACACATGCATCAAGCAACACAGATTTGGATTCAAATTATTATCCAGTAAATACATCAAGTGTATTCTCATCGTCTGTTTATAATAGCATCAAAAATGGTAGTACATTATCAGGAACTTCAGCATTCCCAAATGAGGGATCTAAAGGTGATCAGGATTTATATTATGCTATCCATGGATTTCACTATTCTAAATCTCAAAGCGGACGTGTAGTTGTTATCCAAGATCGCTATGATTATGAAAGTGATGGTAGCTATAGTAGTTTTGGTGGAATAGCTGTTGATTTAATGTATACTGCACAAAGAGCTGGGGATTTAGTTCCGTTCTATTCAATAATAACAAACAATCATGATGATAGTTCTGCAATTAATCCTACAGAATCACTTAATATATATTCTAACAGCCGATATACAGAAAAAGTTGTTACACTAGGAAAAGGAGAATATGAATATTTAGATATTAATTTTGCGACATCAACTACAAAAGTAATCCAAACATTTGGACCAAATGATGCATATTTGGAATTATATGATGCAAATGGGAATTTCATAACTTCTAATGATGACGGTGGATATTATAGAAATGCTTTTATTTCATATTATTTTTATGCTAATAGACAATATAGATTGAAAGTTAGATTTTATTCATCGTCAATGTCAGGTGAAATAAAAGTTGCGATTTCTCCATCAACAGGAGCAGTAAAAACTAATCTTAGCTTAACATCATATGACAATATTTACGAAACAAGTTCAACAAATTTTACTTTTAATACATATGCTATAATAAATTATTCAAGATTATTTGTATATAAACCAACTAGTAAAACGACATATACTATTGAGACAGAAAGCTCATTAGATACTTATATATACCTTATTGATCCAAGATCAAGTCGTGAAGTAGATAGAAATCTTGATCATTGTTCTGTATATAATGATGATGGAGGTACAAATTTGAACGCAAAAATAACAAAACAACTGGCTTCAAATATACCATATCTAATTGTTTATTCTACTTATAATATAACTACTCAAAGCGGAGATTTGAAATTAAGAATTTATAAATAGTACGTATTCAAAAATTTTGAAAGGATTTTTTAATAATGAAAAAATATATAATCCTATTTTTATTAATAGTAGTGGGGTTAACTAGCTGTAAGAACGAAGTAAAAATAAAAGATTTTAAAAAGAAATGGGATATCGAATTACCCTCTACTTTAGAGGATGTTTATAACTACAGAAACATAGGTTCATTTGGTGAGGGTGAAATGTATGTTGTATATAATGTTGGTAAACATAAGGAAGCAATTAATTCAATATTCATGTCATTCACAGAAAGTAATATAAATGATGAAATTATAGCAAAACCTCAATTTATAAAATCTTTTAATGATTCAATAAAAAATGTTAGTATCAATAAGAATTATTTACCTAATTTAGATAATAATTATTATTGGTTATTCAAGGGTAGTGAATTCTCAACAAGATTATATGGCTTTTATTTTGAAGATCTTAATTATATATATATGTATGGAGTTATACTATAAAGATTTTAATAGTACTATTTTAGTAATAAATTTTAAAGAATTAATTATAAGTTTTATAATTAATTCTTTTTTTATAATAAAAAATATGTCAGTATATAGTGAACCCTTAAAGTCCAACTTTAAGGGTTCACTATATTAATTATAATTTATTATAATTATCTTTTTCTAATTTTAAAACTTTATGCATATTTTAATTAATTGATTATAACGTGGCATAAAGAAATATAAAATCATATCATTTAACTCAATAACATTAAAAGCGAACAAGCTACATATAATTTAACGGGTGAGGGAATAGTGATATACAACATTGAAGGAATAGAATGTGTTGTACATAGAACATTCATAAATGAGGGGTCAACAATCTTAGAAAGACTTGTTGAAGTATTACTAACAAAAGTAAAAGAAAGAGAAGAAGAATCTCAAATTGCTGTGGAGGTTTAAAAATGCAAGGTCTATCAAACTTTACATACAACGTAGGAATCTACTGTAGATTATCACGTGATGATGGTCAAGACTCAGAATCATCATCAATACAAACACAAAAAGAACTACTAACTGAATATGTAAAAGAACGTAACTGGAACATCTATAATATTTACATAGATGATGGATACACAGGAACTAACTTTGATAGACCAGGCTTTAAATCATTAATCAATGATGTAGAGTCTAAAAAAATAAACCTAGTAATCACAAAAGACCTATCACGTCTAGGAAGAAACTATATCCATACTGGCTTTTACACCGAAGAATACTTTCCAAACCACGATGTAAGATACATTGCAATAAATGATAACGTCGATACTGAAGGCAAAGAAAATGAATTTGCCTCATTCAAAAACATTATCAATGAATGGTATGCTAAAGATATCTCAAAAAAAGTAAAATCATCAATTGAACTAAAATCAAGAAATGGTATCTCACCATCAGGTAATGCCCTATACGGATATCAATATGATGATTCAAGAAAAAGGATAATAAATCCCGATACTGCCCCAGTAGTAAGATATATCTTTGAAAGCTATATCAAAGGTAAAACAACCTATGACATCTCAAAAGAATTAGAAGAGATGAAAATATATTCACCAATGTATTATCTATTCTATAAATATGGCCAACAACCTAAGAAATATGATGGACTAATAGAAACTGATAAATACAAATGGGGAGCAAGCCATATTGCAAAAATTCTAAGAAACATTGAATATACCGGTGAACTTAGATTATTAAAAACTAGAATGAAATCATTCAAGGTTCACAAAAAAATCAAAAGTAACGAAGAAGACATGTATATCTTCAAAGATAAATGTGAACAAATAATCACCTTAGAACAATTTCAAAAAGCTAATGAACTAATGAACTTAAAAAAGAAATCATCAATCTCATTAGATACAAATAGATACAAAGAAACTCTAGTATGTAGTCATTGTGGAGAAACTTTAAAATTTACAAAAAAGAAAACTAACAATAATAAAGAATACATAGTCTATATGTGCAAAAATAAAAATTGCACTAACAAAACTTCAATTAAAGTAACCGAAGTAGACAAAATAATCTATCAAGAATTATTAACCCTAAAAACAATTCTTTTAAAACATAAAACCGAATTCCTAGAATTCTCACATCAATACACAAAAAAAGATATTGAAAAGCCAAAAACCGATACTCTAAAAGACTCTCTATTAGTAAATCTATTAAATAAAAACGATGAATTAGATAAACTAATATCAACCTTAATAGAAGCCAAAGCTAAAGATGAAATACCATCATCAACTTACCAAAAGCTAATGAAACAATATAGTGAAGAAAAAAATGAAGTTGAAGATAAACTAATCAAACTATCCGAAAACCCTAAAATAAAACAGATAGAACAACAAGAAGATTATTACCAACAATCAAAGAAAATAATAGAACTCTTTGAATCAATCAAAGATGAAGAATTACTTTCAAGAGAAATAATCTCATCAACCATAAAAAGTGTAATCATCACAACTAAACAACTAAGCAAAAACTCACACAACATAATAAGTCAAATGAATATAACTTATTATGCCATAAATCAAATGTTAGAAGGTTTTATAAATGAATGCAGCAATATATGTTAGACTATCCAATGAAGATGGAATAGATGGCAAAAGCTCAAGTATTGAAAATCAAATACTAAAACTAACTGAATATGTAAAAGATAAAAACTTCAAACTAATTGATACCTTTATCGATGATGGATACTCTGGATCTGATTTTAATCGTCCAGGGTTTAAATCACTTATACAATCCACTCAATCAAATATAGTAAACACAATCATAGTAAAAGATTTATCACGTCTAGGAAGAAATTACATTGAAGTAGGAAAGTATGTAGAAGAATACTTTCCAGCTAATAATATAAGATTTATCGCAGTAGATGATAACTATGACTCTATAGAACCACAAGATGAATCTATAACCCTAAGAAGTTTCTTAAACCATCTATATTTAAAAGAATGCTCAAAGAAAATCCAACAATCAGTAGCCCATAGAGCCAAAACTAAAAACATGTCCATAGATGGTTGCTATGGCTATAAGTATGATGAAAATAAAAAGATAATAATCGATGAAGAAGTAAAACAAAATGTAATAGATATATTTAACCTTTATGCAAATGGATTAACCATGACACAAATAGGTAGGAAATTATCTCAAAATAAAGTATACTCTCCAGGCTATTATAGATACCTAAGATTAGGTGTAACCTACTCTTTAGGAAATAATAAACAAGCACTAACAGACCCATATAAATGGGGTACAAACACATTATCAAAGATATTAAATAACCAACAATATTTAGGACATGCAGTTAATGTCAAACTATCTAGAGCTAACAACAGACCTAAAAAGAAAACTCCAACAATCCTAAATAACACGCATGAACCAATCATATCAGAAGAACTATTTAATCAAGTTCAAGATAAACTAAAACAATCAAAAAAGTTTAATATCTCAGATGAAGATAATAGATTAAAAAATATAGTAAGATGCACATGTGGACATTCAATGACCTATTCAAGTCAATATGGTGGATATGACATTCCGATATATAGATGTAATACTTGCAATAACACAATAAAAGCAAAACTATTACATTCATTCCTTTATCAAGATTGTAACTACCTAATATCATTAACAAATGAAAAAGTATTAAAAGATATAGTAAAAAAAGTCACTATCAAAGATGAAGACTTTAACAAACTAGAACAACTACAAAAAGATAAGCAATCATTAGACCAAAGATTTGATTTATTATTTCAAGATAAAATTCAAAAAAGAACATCAGAAGAACAATACAAATTAAAATCAAGAATCCTAAAAGATGAAATTGAATTAATAGAAAAAGAATTATTAAAATGTTCAACTATTATATCAAAAGAAAAACTATTTGAATCTAATTTTAAAAAATTTAAACAAGCTTTAATAGATATAGAAAATACTAATGATGAACTACTTGTTATAAGGACTATAGTCTCAAAAGCAAATGTAGAAAGAATAGATAAAAATAAATATAGTTTTAACATAGAGTATAGATTATAGCGGTCTATATTTTATTATTTTAGGTAGATGTTTTAATGGATAATCACAAAAAAATATCGAATATGATTGTTTTATGTTTTGTTTACAAGAAAAAAAATATATGTTATAATTTTCATGATAGAAATAATGGAGGCGTTGTTTTATGGCTAGTGGAGAACATTTAAAATTATTAGTTAAATCGCATTTTGAAGGTGAAGAAAGATTTAGAACTGTTGCCATTCAAATTGCAGCATATGAAGCTTCAAAAGGACATGCAAGCATAGCAAAAGAAATAAAAAAAATATTAGATAACAATCAATTTTCAAAAAATAAAAACTCCGCAGTAATGAATACAGATTTAATCATAAGCACAATTCCACATATCTCGATGTCTAATTTGGTTTTATCATCAAATACAAAAAATAGACTAGAAAAAATTATAATTGAATTCAAACAACAAGATAAATTGAAAAAGTATGGTTTAGATAATAGAAGGAAAATTCTATTATGTGGTAATCCTGGAACAGGAAAGACAATGACTGCCTCAGTATTGGCGTCATCTTTAAATTTGCCATTGTGCACGATTATGTTAGATAAAATGGTAACTAAGTACATGGGAGAAACCAGTTCTAAATTAAGACAAATTTTTGATACTATAACTGAGTTTCCAGGTGTATATTTGTTTGATGAATTTGACGCAATTGGATCTGAAAGAACAAAAGATAACGATATTGGAGAAATACGAAGGGTTTTAAATTCATTTTTACAATTTATAGAGCAAGATAATTCAAATAGTATTATTATTGCGGCTACAAATAATTCTCAAATGTTAGATCAAGCACTCTTTAGAAGGTTTGATGATATTATAAATTATGAATTACCATCTGAAAAAGAGATAGTGGTTTTATTGAAAAACAAATTGAATCAATTTGTATCTAATGACTTTAAATATGATCAAGTGTCGCAAGCTTGCAAATCACTAAGTCAAGCTGAAATAACGAAGGTATGTAATGATTTTATTAAAGAGTCAATACTTGCTTCTGAGAATAAATTTAATGAAGATTGTATTTTTGAAATAATTGGTGAACGTCAAAAATCACATATAAGATAATACAAAAGGTGGTGGGGATTTGCTAAAAAATATTTATTTAAATTTAGAACAAAATAGTGAGCAATATTTTTCAAAGCCTGGTAGAGGACCGGGTGGAAATATTCCAAATAGAGATAGTTTTTCACATGCAACAAAACTTAAGAATGAATTCGATGCGATATGGGAAAAAACTTTAAGAGAATCTGAGCAAAGAAGTGCGGTTTCATTACCAACTAAAGATGGGGTATATTTACAATTTACTAGTTCGCCAGGATATGATTTGATTACAAAAAGTTTGGAGTCAATGTCTAAAGGAATAAGATTGTTGAATATTCAAAGTGATGATGAAAACACAACGAAGGCAACAGTATTTATTCCTAATGGTACCGAAAGCTATTTTTTAAACAAGTTAAACAAATATATTGAAACTGCCGATATTGATAAACCTAAGAATAAAACCTTAATAAATTCAATAAATTCGATTTCTCTAGCAATTATTGAAAGTTTTTGGACAAGTGATAAGAAAAAAATTCCCCATGGTGAAAAAGAATGGTGTGAAGTTTGGTTAGCATCTTATGGTATAGAAAACACCGATGTAGATCAAGCACTACTTTCTTTTAAACAAGTGGCAAATGATTTAAATATTGAAGTAGCAAAAGAAACTCTTAACTTTCCAGAAAGAAAAGTAATTCTTATAAAGGCAAATTATGATGATTTAAAAGAATTGATTGAACGTAATTCAAATATTGCTGAAATAAGAAATGCTCCAAGGGCAACTATGTTCTTTTTAGATTTGGAACAACATGAACAAAAAGAATGGATAGATGAATTAAAAAAACGAATTATTATCAATGAAACAGCTGATACACAAGCGATAAGCATTTTAGATTCCGGAATTAATAAACACCCTTTAATAGATGACTTTTTTGTTAATAAAGGAATTATTTCCTATGATTCTAATTGGGGAACACATGATGGATATCCAGGTGGACATGGTACACAAATGTCAGGTATTTGTCTATATGATAATCTACAATCAAAATTAGAATCTTCAGAAAATATTGAAATAACCCATAAATTAGAATCTGCTAAAATATTGCCAAATTCAAATCAAAAAAATGATCCACTTTTATACGGAGCAATCACAAGCAATCAAATTGAAGCATTAATAATTAATAACCCATATATAAATAGAGTTTTTTGTATGGCGGTTACAGAGGATTTCGATTATGATGATGGCCGCCCATCTTCGTGGTCTGCACAAATTGATAATATAACTTATGCAAGAATTGATGAATTAAAGAAACTTATATTAATTTCTGCTGGTAATATTGAAGATGTAGAAGCATATAAACAATATCCTAACAGTAATACAATATATAGTGTTAAAAGTCCCGGACAAGCATGGAATGCTATTACTGTAGGTGCGTTTACTGAAAAAGTTTATCATGATACAGAGACTAATGTAACTTCATTAGCAGAAATAGGTGCACTATCACCGTTTTCTACGACTTCTATAATGTGGCAAAAAAAATGGCCGATAAAACCAGAGGTTCTATTTGAAGGTGGTAATGTACTTGTTGATAGATTTGGTCCAGCTAGTGCCCAAGAAGTCTCTGAATTAACCATTAGTAGTGATACAATTAAACATGGTTTTTTTGATACTATAAGAGCGACTAGTTTAGCAACAGCCAAAGCTTCAAATTTTGCTGTCCGATTATACGCACAATATCCTAATTATAGAGTTGAAACAATTAGAGGATTAATGATTCATTCAGCAACTTGGACATCTGAAATGCTAAAGTTAATTCAAAATAACACTAGAAAAAGTGATTATGCAAAATTATTAAGGATTTGTGGTTATGGTATACCTTCTTTTGAAAGGGCTGTTGAATGTAGAAATAACGATGTAAACATGATTATAGAATCTGAATTGCAACCTTTCGGATTATTAAACAATGAAGTTAAAATGAAAGATATGATGATTTTTGATGTTCCGTGGCCAAAAAATATTTTGGAAAATAATTTCGATAAAAAAGTTGAAATGAAAGTTACCTTATCTTATTTTATAGAACCCGGACCAGGAGAAATAGGATGGAAAGATAGATATAGATATCCATCATGTGGGTTGAGATTTGATGTTAATGGCGGACTAGCCAGAAATGAATTTAAACGTAAAATTTCTAGAATAATGGATGAAGAAATAGAAGATAATGATTCAAATACAGAGAGTGGTGTTCAATGGAAATTGGGACCTAATGCTAGAAATGTTGGTTCTATTCACTCTGATATATGGTTGGGAACAGCTGGTGAAATAGCTAATGCTAATTATATTGCTGTATATCCAGTTTCAGGCTGGTGGAAAGAACGTAAGCATTTAAAAAAGTATAATGAAAAAATACAATTTTCGTTAGTTGTCAGCCTTAAAATTGATGACGAAGAAATAGATTTATATAATGAAATATTAACAATAATAGAAAATAAAAATAAAGTTATTATTGAAACTAAATAAATTCAAACCTATAGATCTGTTCTATAGGTTTTTTTGGTGTAACACTATCGGTTACCTCCGGGCAAGGGAACTCAACTACACCTATTCAATTAGTAAATGCAGTATCTGCTTGTGTAAATGGTGGTAATCTGTTAACTCCATATATATTGAAATATATTGAAAATAATGCTGGAACGGTTTTATATGAAAAAACACCAGTAATTAAAAGAAGAGTAATAAGTGAAGAAACATCAGCTGTAATGCGATATGCATTAGAAACTGTCGTTGCAAATGGTACTGGTAGAGGTGCATATGTTGATGGGTATAGAATTGGTGGTAAAACAGGTACTGCTCAAAAAGTAGGGGAAAATGGTGCATATATGTCAAATAACTATATCCTATCTTTTTTAGGGATGGCACCAATGAATGATCCTGAAATAGCTGTTTATATTGCAGTAGATAATCCTAAAAATACAATCCAATATGGGGGAACTGTTGCTGCTCCATTAGTTGGTGAAATATTTAGTCAAGTT
Source organism: Anaeroplasmataceae bacterium (assembly GCA_031553215.1). GTDB lineage: Bacteria > Bacillota_I > Bacilli_A > Acholeplasmatales > Anaeroplasmataceae > JAVBLW01. Next base: position 282,566 of record JAVBLW010000006.1, on the reverse strand, counting down.
TTACCTACATTAGGAATAAAGAAAGATTTAGAGAATCAAATTGATAAAGAATATAGATATTATATAGATAAATTCTATTATGAAATACCAAATTTTATAGGTATGACAAAGAAAAGCATTAAGTCATCTCCATATTATAAATATGTTTATATAGGAGAGGGTAATACTGTAATTGACCAGTCACCAAATGCAGGAGAAAAGGTTCAAGAGGGTGGAACTATATTATTGTATTTAAATTAAGAGCCAAATGGCTCTTTTTATCTTTATATTTCGAGGTAAACATTAATTATGTTATAATTTAAATAGTATAAATTTTATTATATTTATAATAATTGATTTATTAATGAATAAGTCTATCGTTATAACAAATTATAAAGTAAATCCATAAACAATTACAAGGAGGATGAAGATGAGTAAAACTAATTTAATGAAGAAAAAAAATAGCATTTTTGGCACTCTATTTGTATTTTCTATATTAGTCATTTTAGAATTTTTTAAAAGTGTTTCATATGAAGAAAAATTAGATTATAGTGTAGTACCAAATGATATTAACATAGTTAACCTTGATGCACCATCTTTTCAAAATGTTGAGGTTTACTTTGAATTTGTCACTGGTCGACAAATAGTACTGGAAATGGAACTATCAAACACGATAGAACAAATAAAAGAAAGACTTGCTTTAATGCTAGAAGTTTCAGTAGAAAGAATATCACTTAATTTTCAATTTAAAGCTCTCCAAAATGAAAGGACTTTTGATAGCTATGGAGTACAAAATGGACATGTTATACAAGTTATTATTCTAAAAAATAATTATACAAATATAAATCATCCAATTATCGAGGTAAGATATACTGAAGAAAACACTTTAGAAGATATTATTCCTTCATTACAAGATGATTTTAGTTGGGTTGATAGTACAATTAAATTAACTGTGGGAGAAAATACTTATTCTGCAATTTATAATGCTGATTCAGAGAATTATAATGATTTTGCATTAGATATAAAAGTTGTTGTTTCAAAAGGTATACAATCTACTCCTGATATTCCACAGTTAGACATAAGAAACACTAATTCAATTACATTAGTTAATGTCATAGGTGCTGAGTATTGCATGAATGGTGGAGAGTGGCAAGATTCTAATGTTTTTACTAACTTGTCCCCAAATACCAAATATACTTTTAGTATACGCTATAAGGAAACTACTGATTTTGAAGCTTCTGATAAGTCATCTGTAGATATTAGTACAAGTGATAAAAAATTTGGTCAAGGTGACACATTCAAAAGGCAAAAATGTTTGAAGATTTTATTGATTATATGTGGTAGTACATTTTATTTTATCTATAATAAATATAAAAAGAAAGAAAATAAATAGGATTTATTAGCGCAAAGTAAAATTTGCGCTATTTTTATGTTAAAATAGTCATATGACATAATGATGGAGATAAACTATGAAATATGATGTACTAATAATAGATGATGAAGAACTATTAGCCAATTCTACATGTGAATACTTTAATGCCTTTGATGTTAAAACTAAAGCTGTATATACCTTTGAAGAAACTATAGATTTCCTTTTATATAATCAAGTAGATTTAATTTTATTAGATATAAATTTAAAGAATAAAAGTGGGTTTGAATTGTGCAAAATGATAAGAGACAAATATGATACGCCTATTTTCTTTATAAGTGCTAGACTTTCTAATGAAGACATGATGATTGCACTAAATATTGGTGGAGATGATTATATTACTAAACCATATCATTTAAATGTTTTATTAGCTAAGGTTAAAGCTAGATTAAAAAGAAATGAACAGGTTAAATCAATAACCCAAATTGGGAATATCAGTATTGATTATGATAAATTGAAAATTTATGTTAATGGCAAAGATTGTGAATTGAAAACTAAAGAATTTAGATTATTGACTTATATGATAGCAAACAAAAATAAAGTTCTAACAAAAGAAGAATTATTTGAAAATGTTTGGGATGATGCTTTTTTTTCTGATGGAACATTAAATGTTCATATTAGGCATATAAGAGAAAAAATAGAAGAAGATCCTAATAAACCAAAATATATAAAAACAGTTTGGGGAGAAGGTTATATTTTTGAAGAATAAAAAGAGTATAATTATCATTATCATAGTTTTAGTTTTAGTAACAATAATCAATATTATTTTGGTTAGAAATTATTCAATCATGAAAAATGATATGATTGCTATAAATGAAATAAAAAGTAGTGTTGAAAAGAATTCCTCAAATTATAGTAATAATACCAAAGTTAATAAATATGAGTATACTATTATAATAAGTGATGATAGTAATGATGCAATTTTTCCTGTATATTCGACCTTTGATACAAAATTAAAAAGTAACGAACAAAGAATTAATGATGCCTATACTAATAATGAGACGATTGTTGATTTTTCAAATGGGAAGATTATTATATATACAAATATGTATTTTAAAAACACAATAAATAGATTGTATATAATTGAAATAATTACAGGATTAGTTTTATGTATCATAGTTATAATTTATTATATAAGAAATTATTTAATATATATTAAACCATTTAAGACTTTAGATAAATTCGCTACTTCAATTGCCTCAGGTAATTTTAATGCTCCATTATCAATGGATAAAAAAAATATATTTGGTGCTTTTACTGAAAGTTTTGATTTAATGAGAAATGAATTGAATGAGGCGAATAAAAAGAATATTGAATTAGAATTAAGTAAAAAGGAATTTTTAGCATCTCTTAGTCATGATATAAAAACTCCATTAGCTAGTATCAAAGCTGTCAATGAACTATTAATTACTAAGGAGATTGACGATAATAAATTAAATAAACTTAATATGATGGACAATAAAATAGAAGAGATTGAGAAACTTATCAATGAATTATTTAATTCAAGTATTGATGATATTATGAAATTAAAGTTTGATATAGAAGAAGTTTCTTCAAATGAAATAGAGAATATAATTAAAGAAGCAGATCATTCGAATAAGGTTATATTTATAAACAAGATTCCTGAGTGCCTATTAAAGATTGATAAATTAAAAACCTATCAAATTATTGATAATATAATTGCTAATTCATATAAATACGCGAATACTATCATAGAAGTTGGTTTTAAAAATGTTGGAGATAAAAGAGAATACTTACAAATATATTTTAAAGATTTTGGTCAAACATTAAAAGAAGAAGAATTAGCCTTGTTAACTTGTAAGTTTTATCGTGCTTCTAATTCAAAGGGACATGAAGGTGCTGGATTAGGATTATATCTATGTGATAATTTCTTACAAAGAATGAATGGTAATTTAGAGGCTATTATAGATAAAGATGGATTCATTGTTAAGGTTAATTTGCCTTTAGTGTAATTCTTAATTATATTTAAGAAATATATAAGAAATATATAAAGTATAAAAAAAATTGCAATGCTATAATTTTTTTGTAAATAGAATTGTGAGGTATTTATATGGAAAAATTAATTTTAAAAACAGAGAAGTTATCTAAAACATTTTCTACAGCTGGAGTTCAACAACATGTATTGAAGAATTTAGATGTTGAAATTTATGAAAATGATTTTACAGTAATTATGGGCTCAAGTGGTGGTGGAAAATCAACACTATTATATGCCTTAAGTGGAATGGATACGCCAACCTTAGGAAATGTTAATTATATTATTAATAATGACGAGTATGGAATCGCCAAACTTAATCAAGATGAATTGTCGTTATTTCGACGTAAGACTTGTGGATTTGTTTTCCAACAAATATATTTAATTGATAGCATGTCAATTTTAGATAATGTAATTATGTGTGGTTTATTAGTAAATAAAGATAAGAAACAAGTAATAGAAGCCTCTAAGAAAGCTTTATTATCAGTTGGATTAGAGGAAATTTTGTGGAATAAATTTCCTAATCAATTATCAGGTGGAGAAGCACAAAGAGCAGGCGTTGCAAGAGCAATTGTGAATAATCCGAAGATATTATTTGCAGATGAACCCACTGGAGCATTAAATTCTAAAAATGCTAATATGGTACTTGATGTATTTACTAGTATCAATGAAAGTGGACAAAGTGTTGTAATGGTAACTCATGATATTACATCTGCTCTACGTGGGAATAGAATTTTATATTTACGTGATGGAATAATTGAAGGAGAACTACGTTTAGATAAATATACTAGTGAAGATGATACTAGAAAAGAAAAAATAAGAACTTTCTTAGTTAATATGGGGTGGTAATTATGAAGATACTAAAAATTGCCCTAGCTAATATTAAGAAAAGAAAATCAGCTTCAATAACTTTCTTTATTATTACTATGATCGCTACTTTTATGTTAGCTATTAGTTTGACTTTGTTTAGTAGTATTTCTAGTTTTTATGATAATAAAAGTGAAGATTTAAAAGGTGGTCATTTAACTTTAATGATGCCAGAGTCATATTATGAAGAGGATATAATTGATTTTATTAATGATTATAAAGATACTGAAGCGGTTGTTAAAGCAAAAGCTTATTATGGTGATGTCACTTTTCAATTTAAGAATTCAAATGTTCAAGGAAATACTGAAGTATTTGATCAAAATGAATTTTTAAATAGCTCTGTTAACCCATTAAAACTAATTGATAAGTTATCTTCTCAACCATCTAATGGAATAATTATCCCATTAGTATTAAAGTCTCATGGTGTTGAAGCTGGTGATGATATAAATTTTGTTAGTTATGGTAAAAGATATACATATAAAATATATGCCTTTTTCGAAGATATTGAATTTGGTGGAAGTACAAATTCTATGAAGAAAATATTTGTGCCAACTGAAATTTATAATAGTTTTGAAAATGATAACCTATTTACTGCATATACCTATATATCAGTTAGATTAAATAATCATAATAAAGTAAATGAGCTAAATAGAGAATTAACAGAGCGTTTTGAAGTATTGAATTCGATGGGTGTTTTTTCTATCAGTTATGAAGAAGCGAAACAATCTAGCACAACATTTGTTAATATAATTTCAGCTATTTTATTATTATTTTCTATAATTTTATTATTTATTGCCCTTATTGTGGTTAGATTTAATATAATTACTAGTATTAGTGAAGATATGAAGAGTATTGGATCTTTAAAAAGTATTGGATATAGTAGTAAACAAATAATTTTTGCTCAAACAATCCAATTTTTATTAATTTCATTCATTGGAAGTATTGTCGGTATGATATTTGCAATTATTGGATTTGGAACAATTATTGGAAATGTAATTGCATCGACATCAGGAATTCTTTGGACAAATTCAACTAACATTTTACCTATGATTTCATCGGTTTTATTAATATGTTTGCTAACAACAGGGATAACCTATTTTCTTGCAAGAAAGACTAGGCAGGTTACTCCAATTAATGCTTTAAGACAAGGTGATTCACATCATAGTTTCAAAAAGAATCATTTACCGTTATCAAAACATAAAATGCCTTTAAATATCCATTTAGGTTTTAAAAGATTATTAAATAACTTAAAAAATAATATTGTTATAACTCTTGTTGTTTCATTATTATGCTTAGTCACATCTATAGTTTTTGTTGTAAAGTATAATATGATTGATAAACCGCAGCCATTTTATGATATGGTAGGTATGGAATTAAGTGATGTTTATTTAGCTTGTACAAGCAAAGAAGATGTTGATAATATTTCAAATGATTATAACGATAAAATAAAATACGTATTACGCTTTGAAAATCCTTCAATTACTGTTGAAGGGGTAAAAGCACAAGGTAATATTTTAGAGGATTTTAGCTATAGTACAGCAAAAGATATTTATAAGGGCCGAAATCCTATTTTAGACAATGAAATAGTGATAGGTTTATCAATTAGTAAATCGATTAAAAAGGGAATTGGAGATACTGTAACGGCAAAAATTGCAGGAGTTTCATATAATTATATTGTTGTAGGAATATCCCAAGGTTTATCTTCTGGTGGAAGTGATTGCTCTCTTACATTGGCAGGAGTAAGAAAGATGCAACCAACCTTAGAATTAACTGCTATGGCGATATACTTAAAGGATAACATAACCAACGAGGAATTTATAAATTTAGTAAAGAATGATTATGGAAGTCATATTGCGATTGCTCTTGATGTTGATATTCAATTAGATACTATTTTCTCTTCTATGGCAAATCCCATTGAAATAGTTACTTATGCAATGATTGTTCTTACGATTATAGTAATTGGATTTGTTTTGTTCTTGTTAATTAATTCAATGATAAGGCGTGAAAAAAAGACGTTTGGTATTATGAAAGCCTTAGGTTATTCTAATAAACAATTGATTATTCAAATTGTTATATCCTTTACACCTGCATTATTCTTAGGAGTTTTAATAGGTGCACTAATATCAACAATTTTTGCAAATTCATTATTATCACTTATGTTCGGAATGGCAGGAATTGGAAAAACAATATTTATTATACCAGGTTTACAAGTAGTAGGATTATCATTATTAATATTAGCGTTTGCTTTATTAACAATCTATCTTGTTTCTTTAAAAATAAGAAATGTTTCTCCACAAAAATTAATAATTAGTTTATAAAAAGTCTCTAAATCGTGGATTGTTTTCTCCTGCAAATATTTATATAATTAATATGGTGATTTAAATGGATGCGAAAAGGAAAAAAGAATTAATGTATGAATATAATAATCGTAAACCGAAAATGGGAATAGTTTCATTTAAATGTATAGAAACCGGGGAATCATTTTTAGAAAAATCAAAAGATACTAGAGTTGTATTTAATAGTACAAAAGCCAAATTAACTATGAGTGGACATCCCAATAAACGTCTACAGGAATTGTGGATTAAATATGGTGAAAGTGGCTTTGAATTATCGGTTATTAAAGTGATAGAATATGAAGATATGAAAGATGATTACACATTAGATTTAGAATTAACATTAGAAGAATGCTTAGAAAATGATCCTAAAGCAATGAAACTTTGGAAATAAAAAAAGAAATATTTATGACACTATCAGAAATGATAGTGTTTATTTTTTAAAAAATATTTGACAAAATAAAATTAATATTATACAATTTGATTGTACACGATTGAATGGAGGAAGCGCAATGGAATTATATAATATAGAAATAAAAGATATGGAAAGTAATATTATAAGTATGAATGAATATAAGGGGAAGGTTTTATTGGTTGTTAATACCGCAACTGGATGTGGTTTTACACCCCAATATGATGGATTACAGGATTTATATGAGGAATTTAATAGTAAAGGTTTTGAAATATTAGATTTTCCTTGTAATCAATTTGGCCATCAAGCCCCAGGAAGTGAAGAAGAGATTCATTCCTTTTGTACGGGTAGATATGGGATTACTTTTAAACAATTTGCTAAAGTGGATGTAAATGGTAATGATGAAAGTAAATTATATACTTTTTTGAAAAGTCAAAAGAAAGGTTTTATGAACAGTAAGATTAAATGGAACTTTACAAAATTTCTTGTAGATAGAAATGGAAAAGTTGTAGAAAGATATAGCCCTACTACAAAACCAGAGAAAATTAAAGCAGATATTGAAAAAATGATTAATATGGAGGTATAATATGCATTATACATATAAAACAAAAGATACTTGTTCAAGTCAAATCGAATTTGATTATGATGGTGGTGTAATAACGAATATAACTTTTACAAATGGGTGTAATGGAAATTTAAAAACAATTTCTAGACTTTTAGATGGAAGTACCCCAGAATATATTATTAGTAAGTGTGAAGGGATTCTTTGTGGAAGAAGACCAACATCTTGTTCTGACCAATTAGCTAAAGCTATTAAAAAAGTAATTTAATGGAGTAATTATGAAAAAATATGATCAATTGAAATTAGAAAACCAAATATGCTTTCCTCTTTATGTTAGCTCTAAGGAAATTATTAGAAAATATAAACCTTTTTTAGATGAAGTGGGCTTAACATACACGTCATATATAGTTATGATGGTATTATGGGAACATAAGGAAATGAATGTAAAACAACTTGGAGATAATTTATGGCTTGATTCTGGAACTCTTACACCAGTACTAAAGAAAATGGAACAAAAAGGTTTTATTACTAGAAAAAGAATTGATAATGATGAAAGAAAGGTTAATATTACTATTACTACGACTGGTGAAGAATTAAGAGATAAGGTTTTAGATATACCATCGCATATTTTTTCTTGTACTAATTTAGATTTAGAAGAAGCGGAAATGCTACATAAATTATTATATAAAGTGATATCAAAATAACAAAGGCGTTATATTTTATAACGTTTTTTTCTTTGTTGTGATAAAATAAAAATGAATAAAGAAGGTGTTGTGATGCATGATATTTGGAATCCTTGGCATGGTTGTATTAAGAAAAGTGAAGGATGTAAATTTTGTTATATGTATTTTTTAGATAGGCAAAGGGATATGGATGGATCTAATATTTTTAAAACGAAAAAGAACTTTGATTATCCGCTTCATAAAGACAAAAGCGGATTATATAAAATAAAATCTGGGGAGCTTATAAGAGTTTGTATGACTAGTGATTTCTTTCTGGAAGAAGCTGATTTATGGAGAAATGATGTTTGGAAAATAATTAAGATTAGAAGTGATGTAAAATTCTATATTCTTACAAAGAGGCCAGAAAGGATAAAAAATAATTTGCCACCAGATTGGAATGATGGATATGAAAATGTAATATTGAATGTGACGGCAGAAAATCAAGAAAGAGCAGATGAGAGAATCCCTATTCTTCTAGACATTAAAGCCAAGCATAAAGGAATAATGATTGCTCCAATGATTGGAAGTGTAGATATTTCTAAATATTTAGAAAATTCTAATATTGAACAGGTAACCTGTGGTGGGGAAAATTATGATGGAAATCGCGTGTGTGATTTTAAGTGGGTAGAATCTTTAGCAATACAATGTAGAAATAAAAATGTTTCATTTTCATTTATTGAAACGGGGACATACTTTAAAAAGGAAGTTAAGATATATAAAATTTTATCAAAGAAAGTTCAAAGTCAAATGGCTTATAGAGCAAATCTAAATTTTAAGGGTAGAGAATATAAATGTGTTTTAAAAGATCCATTTGATAATGAAATTAAACAAGATAAATTATATATACCAAAATTCTATGATAATTGCTTAGAGTGCGGAAGTAAGTTGATATGTAATGGATGTAGTAAGTGTGGAAAATGTGAGGTGTAGATATGGATTTATTTTTCTTTTATAAAATGTATGACTTAAAAGAAATAGATATAGAAAAAGCATACTTTATGAATGATAAACTGTATTTAGAAGTTTGTATGCCAGTAGAAATAGAATTGATTGCTAATGGTTATCGCCCTGAAATAAATATTCAAGAAAGATATGTACTTATACTATCATCTACTAGTACAAATGAGTTTATTATCACTGACATTAAAATAAAAGAATACCAATATGTGAATGGTAGAATTCATCTTAAGATTAATGATCTAGATCCATTTGTGATAGATAATGTACAAATAAAGAGACAAGAATTTAAAGAAATTACAAAAAAATGAATTAAAATACGATAAACTCTTTCAAAAAATTACAAAAAAAGTTAATATATACTTGTGGTGATTTTATGAAATGTGAATTTTCAAGTGGGGCAATCCTATATACAAAAGTTGATAATGAATTTAGATATGTACTAGTTACCGAGAGTAATGGTACAAAAGGGTTCCCAAAAGGACATGTTGAAAATGGCGAAGTGTCAACTGAAACGGCTATTAGAGAAATAAAAGAAGAGACTGGTGTGACGGCAGTTCTATTAGATAATATAAAAAGAACTATAAAGTATCGTATAAGTTCCAATTCTATGAAGCAAGTTATATATTATGCAGCTTATTTTGAGAATCAAAATCTTATGAGTATGGATAAGGATATAATAGGTGTGGATATGTATGATATAAATACGGCTTTGTCTTTACTTAGATTTTCTGAATTAAGGAATATTTTGATTGAATTTGACTATATTTTACATGAGAACAATTATTAAAAATCAGTGTTTTTACACTGATTTTTTTCTAATCAAAGTAGTTGAATGTCTTGATAAACTATGTTATAATTCAATTAATGATAATTGTTATCAATAGGAGGATAAAAGAAATGAAAATAGTAATGTGTAAACACTGTAAGAATCAAATTGAATATATAAAAGATAGCGGTGTAAAAGTTTTTTGTTGTGGTGAAGAGATGACGGAATTAGTTGCGAACACTGTAGATGCATCAAAGGAAAAGCATGTACCTGTTGTTGAAATTAATAATACTGAGGTTGTTGTTAGTGTAGGTGCTGTTCTTCATCCAATGCAAGAGGTGCATCATATTGCATACATAATATTAGAGACCAACTTAGGAATCCAAAGAAAATATCTTGAGGTAGATAAGGAGCCAATTGCAAAATTTAATACACTTGTAGATGAAAAAATTATTGCTGTATATGAATATTGCAATTTGCATGGTTTGTGGAAAATAGATTTAATGTAATAGATTTACAATATTCGACATGCTAATAAAAAACTAATAACAAAAAAACAATAATTTAATCTCCCTTTGTAAAAAAAATGTAAAAAACATATTCTAATATGTCAATAAACTATGATTTTAAGAAAAAATGTGCTAGAATAAAAAGAGTGTAAAAGATATAGGGGAAAATCTACAGGGGGATTTTGAATTGAGAAAGGTTTTTTTTGGAAAAGTTATATTAGCTATTTTAATGTTTGTGTTATATATTTTTAGTTACATATATGCAAATGGTAATATAGGCGAAAGTGGAAATGAATTGTTATTAGAAGATAATGATTTTTTTCTAGTGCCTAATGAATTGAATGTTAATGAAACAAAAACAAGTAATGTAAAAGATGAAATATATTGTATCGTAATTGCTATAACGAGCAGTGTTGCAATCATATTCTTTGTTTTATATATAAAAACTTTAAATAAAAATCGTAAATTATTAAAAAGAGTTGAAGCAAAAGCTGAGTTTTTTGCTAGGATGAGTCATGAAATAAGAAGTCCATTAGCTGCTATAATTGGAATGAATAGTATCGCAAAGTTAGAGATTGATAACAAGGAAAAGATGGCTGAGTGGGTATCAAAGATAACTATTTCATCTAATCATATTTTAGATATAATAAATGATATATTGGATTTAGAAAGAATGAATGCTGGAAGTTTAGAGCTAAGATTGAGAAAAACTAGTGTTCGTGATTTATCTGATATGATTAAATTAATATATACTGATGTCTCTAAAACTAGCGAATTGGAATTCAATGTATCGGTTTCTGATGATATAGATGAGTGGTTTTATGCTGATGGATTAAGACTAAAACAAGTTGTTATGAATCTAATATCAAATGCTATTAAATATAACCGTGAAGGTGGATTTGTATCATTTGATATTGAATTAGTTGAGGATAATGATGCATTTCAAATAATGAAATTTATTATTACTGATTCAGGAATAGGAATATCTAAAGAGAGTTTGCCATATATATTTAATGCCTATTCACGGGAAAATAGAAAAGAAACTGATCTAATATATGGTTCGGGTTTGGGATTGAATATTGCGTATAAAATGACTGAACTGATGGGTGGAAAAATAGAGGTTGAAAGTCAATATGGAAAAGGTTCGGTATTTTCATTTACATTAAAGTTAGATAAATATGCTGAAGAGGAATGTAATGAAGATAGTGATCATATCGATTTGAGAGAGAAAAATGTATTGGTTGCTGAAGACAATGAAATTAATTCTATAATTATGCAAAATATTTTAAGTAAATATGGTGCTAATCCTGTTATGGTTTCAAATGGAGAATTTGCTGTAGAGGCCTTTAGAAAATCTTCTGATGGATACTTTGATTTTATTCTTATGGATATAAGAATGCCGATTATGGGTGGATATGAAGCGACAAATATTATAAGAAAAATGGATAGAAAAGATGCCAAAACAGTAAAAATTATTGCTTTGTCAGCGAATGCTTTTTCTGATGATATCGCGAATTCTTTTGATAATGGAATGAATGGACATTTGACAAAACCGCTTAATTTAACTGAGTTTAAAATGGTTATAAAAGACATGTTAAAATGATAAAAAATTGATAAAAATTATTGCAATGTTATATTTCTTATGGTAAAATTTCTATGATATAATATGGCAAAACTAGGGGAATCTAGTGACGCAAAACTACAGGGCCAAAGAGGCAGCCAGTTGCACAAGACTAATGGATGTTGTGTGGCTGGCTTATTTTTTTTTAGAAAGAGGTGAAGGGGATGCTTAAAAAAATTAGAATATGTTCAACTTTTTTGCTTTCTCTTTTACTATGTATTGTTGTAGCTTTTGCGTGGTTTGTTATGAATGATGAAGCTAATGTTAAGAGCATTATCATGAATGTTGGATATGTTGGATACGAGCAAGAAATGTATCATTATGACGCTAATGCTACTACAAAATGGCAAATTCAATCATCGGCTTTTTCGTTTAAAAATTTTGTTCCTGGTGATGTTGAATACTTTGCTTTAGTTATTTCTAGCCCAACGGAAGACTTTTCGTTGAACATGTCTTTCTCTGGAATTGAGTCTACATTGATTGAAAATTTACCCTATGTTGTGACTGATACAATGGTAAAATATGCTGATGAATCGGATGTTCTTTACGAAGTAAAGGCAGGTAAAGTAGAAGTAAATGGTAAGACTTTATATAACGTTATAGATCAAAAATTAACATTGGCTGATTATTTGATAGAAGATGTATTTTTAACTTACATTTGTGATAAGGGACAAATTGATTTAAATAATTCTTATGTTCCAACTATAGAAGGTAAGACTGATATAAAGGATTTGAAAGAAAGAATTGTTTCTAATGAAAGAATACTTTCAAAAGAGGCTACATATACAATTGTTTTTGCCTTAGAATTTAATGATGAGGCGTCAACGGTTTTAGGAGATAGCAATTGCTATCAATATCAAAAATTAAGTATCAATAGTATAATATTGAGTGCTGAGACACTGAGAGGTGATCAGGATGAATAAGAGGAAAATCGTTGCATATCTGCTTTTATTATCTGCAATTTTAATTGTTTCTGTAGGTTCTATGCTTGCTTGGTTTACATCTGGTACTAAGACAACCGAGATAAATGGAGAAACAACGGGTATTAGTTTTACATATAAAGTAGGAAATGTAGATGGGACTAACTCATTTGATTACTCAATCGAAAATTTGACTTTCTTTGATGTCGATTCGGAAGCAGAAGCAAGATATTTTAATGACCAAGTGACTATAGTCAATATTACTTTAAGGAATATGAGTGTAGTTCAAGTAAATTATAATGTAGCTCAAGAAGGACTAAATATTCCAGAAAGCATTGAAGGATTATCTAGTGTTGAAACGGCTTATGTAAAATGTTTGTTTTCGACTAGTCCGATTTCAAATCCGACAAATACGATTGCGGAACTATATGATGCTAATGAAAGTGCTAATGGCACCCTTGCGGCAGGTGCAAGCGTATCAATATATGTTTATATTTTTGGCGTTCAAATTAATGATGCCGCTGTGAATGATTTTTTGGATGAAGTTTATGATTTTAAAATAAGCCTAACAGTAAGTAGTTAAGAATGGAGATGATGCTATGAAGAAAAAAATAATAATTTCATGTTTTATATTTGTAGCATTAGTAGTTTGTGGACTTACTGTACACGGGGCTTTTACTAGAAATAAAAACATTAATGGACAAGGGAAATCTGGTAAAATATTGGATTCAGAAATTGAATTGGTTACTTATAATCGAGATACAAAAAAGTATTCATTGATAGATGAAAATACTGCAGGTTATCAAAATGGAGTTTTGATTTGTTATGCTAGTAAGAAACAAGTATATAATGAAGAAGGTTATTCTGAATTAAAAGATTTAGGTGTTAATGTTTCGTTAGAAACAGATATAAATGTTAGATTAAGAATAAAAGTTCAGGATGTTTGGATGTCTTACAAAGTTTATCCATCAGGAACAAAGAAGAATGATATAATTGCAAAAGATATTACTGAAAATCCATTTAATTTTGATAGCAATTGGAAATATGACCCGGAAACAGGATATGCCTATTATCAAGGAATACTTAATGCTGGTAGTTCAACTGGTATTTCAGTAATAAAATACGGAGATTATGAAAAAGAATTATCGACGGCTGTCGGTGGGTATCGTGAAACTATTATTGTATCGATATCTTTCCAACTTGATATAGTTCAAGCAAATAGAGCAGAAGCAATTTGGGGAGTAACATTTGAAAATTAACGAAAGGAGAATTAATTTTTATGAATAAGAGAAGAAAAATCGGAATAAAATTAGGAATAATCTCTTTATTATCGGTAATTATTTTTGTAGGAATTTCATTATTAAGTTCTCCTTCAAAAACTAATGATATAAATTATGGTGATACCACAGCTTATAAAAGTGACCAATTTGAAATAATTTCTGAAAGTGCAGAGGAAGAAAATAATGAATTTGTAAGTATTTCAGCTTTTTACAATAAAGGAACAGATGGAATATATACCTCTTACAATAATGTTAAATTAGGTAATACGAATGGAATTACTTATTATATTACAATAAAAGATGGTTTAGAATTATATGCATTCTCTAGATTATGTAATGATAGAACAGAATTTTTAGAATACAATTATAGAGTAATTGCAAATATTAATTTCAATGAAGCATCTAAGTATTTGTTAGAATTTATCCCTATTGGATGGAAGCAAAATGGATTTTCTGGTTCATTTGATGGACAAGGGTATGAAATCAGCAACTTATCATTGTTGACATTAATAGCATCTAACTCTAGTTCATATGCTGCTATTGAATACATAAGTTTTTTTGCTTCAAATAGTGGGCAAATAAAAAATCTCGGATTAATTAGTACAAACATTATTCAAACAATAAAAACAGATAACATGGTTGGTGTTGCTCCGTTAGTGGGTAAAAACAGTGGTACTGTTGAAAATTGCTATGTTGTGGATGTAAGAGATGCAGCATCTAGAAAAGGTGGTATATCTGCCAGCGGTGGTTATAGTATTTCTGGATTATGCTATAAGAATGAACAAAGTGGTAAAATTACTAATTGCTATACCGACTATAGTATTATAGTAAACTACGGAATATTAGATTATCTAGATTTTAGTGAGGTTTTGAATACTAATGATGGAACTATTTCAGGAGTATATTTCTATAATCATTCCATAGATCAAGAATCAACAGATGTATCTGGATATTCAAATGGTCGTTATACTAATGGTAAAATCAAATATAGTGATGGATTAGTTGGGGTAACATATACAGCGACAAGTCGTAATTTATATGGTGAAAACCTTAAAAATTATAATTCTCTAAATAATACATTAAGATTAAAAGGTTGGTTTACTGAAGAAAGTTATACAAAAGTTTCTTTTGGGATTGTAAGACCTATTTTAAGAGGACTTGAACAATATGATAGTGAAGATGGTTATACGTTTAAAATCAAATCTTCTCAAGATTTTGCATATATTTTTGAATTAGCAAATAAGAATCCATTATTTGCTAGTAATACGATAACTTACGTTTTAATGAATGATATTGATTTAAGTGATGTGCCTGCGGATAGTTATAAGTATAATGATTTCTTTTCTGCAACATTTACTGGAATTGATAATTATGGAAGTTGTACCATTGAATTAGCAAATAAAACAAATCCTAGAACTCCAACAATTTATGGAGCAAATATAAATAATAGCGTAGTATACGCCGGATATGAATGTTATGGATTGTTTCCTTTGTTAGATGGTAATATATCAAATATTAATATTTATGTTAGTAATGAAATTTCAAAGTTTAATACCGGTAGTGTTTCAACAACAAAGGCAATTGGTATTGTTAGTGGATATGCTGAGAATGGAAAAGTTGAAAATGTAAATGTCTATGGGAATATAAATTTAACAACTACAGAGAGTACAACAAGCTATAATTTTGGTAGATACATTGTTGGTGGAGCTATTGGTGTTTGTGGGCGTGCTACTATTGCAAAGAAGATTACAGTAGCTGGTAGCATTAATGGAAACATTCATACAGTAGCAAATAATTTAAGTTCTGCCCAAGTTGGTTATGTAGAAGGTAACTGCATTGGTGGGGTTATTGGTTATACAGTATCAAATGTTGGAGAAATAGGTAAATGTTTATCTGCCGTTAATATAACCGCAACAGATTATAAAACAGGTACTACTTATAATTCTCTTCAACATATTGGTGGGGTAATTGGTGCTGGTTATACAACTACAGCATCAAATAATAGTATTGAGTTAGTGAATAAAAACAATATTATAATATCGGGATCTAACTATGGGACGCTATATGTAGCGGGAGTAATTGGTAGATATTTAGGTGTTACAAAAGAAGTGTCATCAATGCATAATCAAGGAGATATCTCTGTTAGTTTTGCTTCAGGGATAACTGCATATGTAAGTGGAGTTTTTAATGCTGACATCCAAACATCGGAATCAATTGCGATAAATAAAACCTTAAATGCTTCAAAAGGAACTCTAATCGCTTCTGGATTAAGTAATTCAGGAGATATAAGTTTTAAATGCACAACGACTATGACAACAACTATAGCCAACAATTTAAATTTATATTGTGCTGGTGTTGCCTATGTTAATGCAAAGAATAATTTCACATCATATTTTAAAGGTGTTTATAATCTTGCCTATAAATATGATAATACTCAAACTAATTTATCAAAATGGAAAGAAGATTTAACCAAGTCTTATACAATGAATATTGATATAAGTTTAGTAAAGGAATATGCACCATGTATCGTTTCATCAGCAACGAGTGCTAATGGTAAGGTTATTGTTGATACAATTTATAATCTAGAAAATCTTAATTATACATCTACTCAAACAATGTTCTTTACTAATGTAAAATACTCTGGATTAACATCAGGTTTATATATAACATTAGAAAATGCTAGTAATGAGGGAAATATAAGCGTTAATCTTAATCACGCTACTAATCATACAACGCCAGCATCTTTAAAGGTTTATGGAATATTAGAAGAGGTTAATCAGGGATGCAGTGCAACAAGTATCTTTAATGGTGGAAATATTACTGTTTATACAAGTGTGACTACATCATACTATAACGTGTTTGCTTCAGGGATTTGCTATGCAAATAGAAATCAAAATGTAAGTAATTATGATTTATATAATCCATTACATAAGAATTATGATAAAGATTTAAATGGATCTTTAGATAATGTAATAAATAATGGAAATATAAGCACATATAATTCAAATATAACAACATTAACAGCTACTTCAAATGTAACCAAAGGAAATAGTAACATTTCAGGTATATGTATATTTAATGAATTTGTTATATCTAACACATTTAACTTAGGTGATATGACAAATAATACATGGATATTAACTACCAATTATGAAGTAACATCAGCTGGTATTGCCTATGCGAGTATTGGAAAATATGCTCAAATTAGAGATAGTGCAAATAATGGAAACATAATTGCAATCAATATGAGTACTGTATCATCTACAGTATTAAGTTCTGGAATTGTAAATAGAAATGACGTTTTAGAAAATAAAACAGTATATAACAATAACGGAAGCCAAAATCACTTACAATTATTAGCCTTCGTAATTAATTATGGTGAAGTATATGCATTTAACTATGTTGAAAACAATGGTACAAATGATAATGCTAATATGCGTCAAGATTCTCATTCAATATCTTCTGGAGTACTAAGTATTGGATTATGTAGTATTTTGAATACAATTAATTACGGAAATATATATGGTACAGAAGTAGCATCGGGAGTATTTGGGGTAGTACAGCTTTATAAGTTTTATAGTGAAATTTCTAATAGTAATATAGTAACAATCGCTAACTCTATTAATTATGGGAATGTAAAATCAATTAATAAGTTTAGAACAGTTACTGGTGGAACTGTTTATCCAGTATATTCAGATATACTAAGTTTGATAAATGAGCAGAATAATGATTATATAGGTATTGGATATGTATCACCTTATGGGCAATATAATGGTGCATTAATTGGTATAATTTATTATAGCGAATCAATTACAAGCACAACTGCTTCAACAAAGGCACAATATATTTCTATAAGATTCCTTATTAATTTCAATAATGCTTTAAATGTTGTTGGTTATGAGTTTTCATCACCAGCAAGTACTACATCAAATTTAACTTTAGTAACAACTAGAATTAATGATTCATTCATGGGAAATACAGTTACGTATGCTCCACTTTCAAGTATTAGTGATTCATATGGAAATATTGGGGTTTTCAGTAGTAATTTTATCTTCAGAAAGGCAATAGAGGGTAAATTAACTAATGATGATATAAGTAAAATCGGAGAAAAAGAAACTGATAAGTATTTAGCCGATTTCTTCCAGTTTGTTGCATTTACTAAGATTAATGAAAGTTTGCTTGAAAGCATTGGTTGGCGTACTATTGCATTCCAAAACGCTGCGGAATTATTTATGAATGACTTACAATCTTTAGGGACTTTCTTAACTAATTATAAAGTTCTTAATGGAAGTGGTTATGAACAAATACTTAATGAAGCCTTATCTAATTCAAATTGGATTTCTAATTGTAATGAAAGTGTACTTGCCGAAATTCTAGATGAAGTTTTAGGTTCTCAAGATAGTGATAGTTTAAGAAATATTGTAAAATATTTATTTTTCACTTCAACAAACAAATCAACAATAACTAGTTCAATGAGAATAACGGTTATTAATAGATTACTTGATTCTCTTAATACGAGTGAAGAAAATTTAGCTAGTTTATTAGATTCATTAATGTATAATGATTTATTTGCTAATATTATTATTGAGTCTGATTCTGATTTTGCTTATATTAAAGAAGTCATTGAAAATAATATTAATACATTAGAATATGAAGAATTGGTAGAAGTAGCTGAATCTTATTTAACTATATTAAGTACATCTGATAATTTAAATGAAATATTTACAAACAATAACTATGCCAAAGAAAGAATGAATTTAGTTGAACAATTGGTTACTGGTATAAATAATACAGTATTAGAAAATATTTTGACTAATCTAAGTGGATCATATTCTGAGATAGCTAAAATAATAATCTCTTATGATGGTTTAAAGAGTGATGCGACAGGATTAAAAGATATTTATACTTATTTATTGGCGAACAATAACTATGGTTCTTCAGTTACAAATATTAATAAAGTAATTACTCAAATATTAAATCAAATAAATTCAAAATATACATTAAGTCAAACCGATGCGACTAATCTAAATGCTCAATTAAATGCTACAAGTTTAGGATCTAAAGCATACGCTGTAAGAGATTATAATTATTCATCAGCAAACGGTGCAACGGCAGATGCTAATGATAAAATATCAAGTTTAAACTATACAATTAATTCAACTAATTATAATGATTTATGGAATTTAATAAAAAATGATTCATCAATGAAATCTTATTTAAATAGTATTTTATCAACTGTAATAGATGCGAACACTGGTCAACAAAGACCGGGTATTTATGCAGTGGCAACCGAATATAGAAACACTTACCAGTCTAATAATCAACCTACAGGAACAGTAGGTAGAACAAGAGCTGATGCTGTTGGTACGGCATTAAGAAATAGATTTATTTTTACACCAGATGAATTGGTTAGTGATGTTACTAATACGACTAATAAAACTGGGAAAACATATTATTTTGGACCATATCAAAGTGCAAGTTATAGCCTTATGACAACAATGCCAAATGGGAAAAATGGTGGTTCTGGAAGTATAAATTTCGTTCTTTATGATAACTCAACTGTTAGTACAATTCAAACTTACGTTCCTGTATTCATATCTATCGATAAAAATTATTTAATTGATTTGATAGCTTCAAAAAAGAATCCTAATATTTATGAGTTCATTTGGAATAACGTTAATACTAGTGGAAGTGGAGCAGGGGATTCAAACAGTCAATGGGTATCAACAGATATTATTAAATCAAAACCATCAGATAACCAAGCTGTTTTATTAAAAAATTCAAATGCTGGAAATAACTACTACTATGATTTCTCAACAGCTGAAACAGCAACAACAACTTCAGAAAGAGCTCTAGGAATAGTATCGACTTCAGGATCTGGAACGAATTGGAGCGATTATGAAACGAAGTATTTAGTATCTTATTGTTCAGCCGCTATTCATACGGGAATAATGTATCAACAAGATCAATGGGAAACTTATGGAGCATTCTTAACATCAAAGAGTGGATCAGGTACAGGGGTTATCACGACTCAATTTATAGATTATTCTGTGGATGATTTGATAAACTTAGATGGTACTACTACAAAAGGTAAATCTACAGGTTTAGAAAGTTTAGATGAAACTCAAATAATTAATGTTTTGATGCAACATATACTATCTACAAATGATGGTAAAATGTTAGTAACTAATTTAACGCGTAATGCTTTATTAGATACTGATAATGATGGTTATGCTAGTACATATCATAATGTTGCAAAAGCATTTATGACTGCAATGGGTTCAAATACAACTTTCTTGAGTGCGTATATGGAAGCAATTGTATATTACGGGAATGCTTATTCTTTAAATGCTTCTACAGGATATACTCTAAAAGAACACTTCTTCAACCTATTCACAACAAAACATGAAAGTAGTCTTACTACAACCCAAAAAATTATCTTATTAACAGATAATAATAAATCTAATTTGCTAACCATAATTAATTATCTCTATGACTCTGATGTTGGATATTATGCTTTCTTAAAGGATGAATCTATTAAATATAAATATTTTAAAGATATTCCAATTGAAAAAATATCCTATCTATATGATTTTATAGCCTTATATAAGAGTAATGGGTATACTGATTCGCAAATTAAGGATATTATTGAAAATTCAAATTTAGCAGAAATAGAAGAATATTTAAATAGTTATGAAAGTGATATATCTGCATATGTTGATACAATAAATGATTCAGATGTATTTACGTTTAATAATTATAATGGATATGTTGACAACGCAACATATTTAGAAGAAACATATGTTTCAAATATAACTACAACAGGGAATACAAGTACAATTAAATTTACTGTACCTGATGAAGCTTCTGGTTATGCAACATTGAACATAATTGCCAATGTAGAAGCAACTTCAAATACGTACCAATTGACATTAAATGGTAATTCGGCAACTACTATTACAAGAAATTCTATTCAAAAATACTCATGGACTAATCTAGAAGCTGGTGAATACACTTTAACAGCTAATAGAAGTGGAATAAAGATTTATTATTTAGAATTAGTTATTGGTACAGAAGGTCAAATAACTGATGGGGAAAGTGCAATTAATTATAATGAATCTTGGGAAAGAGTATATGATAGTAATATAAATGCCTGGGTAATGAAGGCAAAGAAGGATGCATATGTATCATTTACATCTGCAGCATCATCTGCATATCCTTGGATTGTTGTAAAAAATGCAAGTGGAATCACTCCTGTGGTAACTGGTGGTGCTACATATGGAACTACCTACACATTTGCTGCATCAACATCTAATAGTTATATAACAATACCAACAGGATACACATTATATAGAAGTGGTAGCAGTAGAAATGGTATAAAATTTCGAATAAAGATTAGTGAAAATGATTGTGTTTATTCATTTTCAGTGTCTGGTGGAAGTGGAACTACTACATATAATAATGGAGCAACTACTTTAAATAATGAGTTTACTTCAAACGTATATAGTGGACTTACTTTTGGTGGAACAATCAAGAACTATACTGATCAAGCGAATACAATATACAATTATATTGTTACTAATGGAGACAGTAGTGATACTACTACATTCCCTTCATCAAGTTTAGTAATTCCTACGAATGTTGGTTCAAGTATAAAAGTAACTGGTACTGGTGGTGCTTTAACTTTAACAGATCCTTCATTAGTTGCGAATACAAGTAAGACATTAACAGCAACATCAAGTACAGTAGAATATACAGATTTGATTGGTGGAAATTATACTCTTACCTTTGGAGAGAGTGCAATTATCACGATTGAAGTTACTGGTATGGATGTAATAACTGTACCGTATAGTATTTCTCGTTATTCAACTAGTTATATAAAAGATACTTATTACAACAAATACACTAAGTATTTGGGTGGAATAAATAATTATGTTACTTCAAATAATGAACTAAGTAAATATGTATTAAAGAATGCAACGAATGATAAATACAAAATATTTAATCCAAGTGATTTATCAAACGTTGAAAGTAGTACAACAGTAAGTACAACTAAAGATTTTACTATTTTTAATGCCGGTAGCAATCTAAGTGTATCAAATATTGCCAATACAACAATTTATGGATTAACATTTAATAGTATTTTAAATATGAGTGGTACTGGAAGCACTAGCGCGAATAATATAGCGTTTAATATTACTGGCAATTCGACTGTTTATGTCTATGCTAGGTCAAATGTAAGTGATAATTCTACTTTAACATTAAATTATGGAACAGCATTAACAGAAACTATTTCACCAACATCAAGTGCTTATAAATTTGATATTACAGCAAGTGGTAATATGACATGTAGGTTATATGCTCCTAGTGGGAACATTGGAATATATAAAATAGTAGTAGTCCAAAATACAAAAACAGTTGATTTATCTAATTATAGTATGCTTAATACAGTGAAGAATTGTTATTCTACGTTTGGATCATATGAGTCATTCTTAGAATTATATAATAAGTATTATAATGTATTTTATGGTACAACTATTACTAATCTAGATACAAAGATAAATAATGATTATTTAGAAATTGTTAAGCTTTTCTATGCTAATACATACTCAGATATTAATTTATGGAAATTATTTACTAAAGAACAACTTATTGGTAATTATGATGGAGATAATAATATAGATGGATTAATACAATTAATTGCCAATAAAGATGGTAATGTATTAAAATCAATCATGAATATGTCAAGTGATTCAAGTGTCTTAATGAATATAATTGTTTACCTATGTATCGAACAACCAAATTTCTTATCAGAAGTATTTGGGTTGGTTAATTTATCAATCGAAAACATGAGTGATAGTCTTAACCTATTATACGTTTCTGCATATGTAGGTAGTGATTATATAGTAAAACAAAAGAATACACAGTTATCTACTAGTGTTATGTATCAAATATTACAAAGCTTTAGTTCGGAATATCGATTTATTAATAGTGATAATACTATAGATAATGATAAATTTTTAGCGTTATTGCTTACTATTCCAAGTTTTAACTTAGCTACTGATGGATATGGTATTTATGCTTTATCAAGTAGTCAAGGTATATTGAATGGGGCATTTATTCCAGATAATATCGAATTAAGTCAGTTAGATACTACTTACGAGTATACAAGTGGTATGTATGTATTAACTGATTCAAAGAGTAATGCATCATGGCGTGGTGGAGTTGATGAAGATAATAATGCTATCACTTCAGATGTAAATTCAGTTAACTATGCATTCTATAAAGAAATGAAGCAATTAAAATTATCTATTGCAACTAATATTTTTGATATAGAATTAATTAGTTCTGATGGCAATACTGTTATTACAACTCCAGAAGAATTGATTAATAATGATACAAAAACTATTTCGTTCTATATTCCAGAAAATGCTGATGAAAAGGATTTAACATATACTATTAATACTAAATCAGGTTCTTATGTTATATCGTATAATGCATTATTAGATTCTTCAAAATCAACGTCTATTAAAGCATCAGCTACAAACCCTGGTGAAACTACTATTAGAGTTATTGCAGAAGATAGAACGGTTAGTAATACATACACAATCTATCTATATTTGAGTAAACCAGTAACGTTAGAATTAAATAGTATTCAGGATGCAAATAACAATATCTTAGATACTCCAGTTGTATCAAATTACTTTGATGCAAATAAAACATATACTATTAAAACTGCTGTTGCAGCATTAGATAGTGGATTAAAATTAACATTAAAAACAACAAATATTCCAAATTATACAAATTTAATTAATATGGTTGCTATTGATGGTAAAACAGTTTCTAATGGCGGATTATTTGAATTCAATACAACGCCGATTGTTACTACGACTTCAAGTACATATGATCAAATTAATCGTACATGGGGAACTGGTACGGTAACATTAGACATGAGATTACTTAGTGAGTTATCAAGAGGAGAGCATACGATAACTATTACTTTGGCTAATAATGTTATTTATACAGTCAAGTTTACTCGTGTTGATACAGATGGTAATAGTATAACCAAAATGGTTCTTGATGGAGAAACTATAGCTTATGAAAATGGTAAATATACAACATATATTCCATTTGGTAGGGGTTATACATATGAAGAATTATCTACTGTTGTTAACAATTGCCCATCATATTTAGATAGTATTACGGTATCCCCTCGTGCAGTAGTTAGTATTAATAGTGTTGAAATATATAAAAATTCAGTATCTAGTGCTAATAAAATTGATTTAGGTGCATCAAATACTATAATTGATGGAATATTGATTTATGAGGTAATAATATGGGTTACATCTGAAAATGGTGTAGTAGCAGAATATATTCATTACTTGCAGGAATTAGATCCATTTAAAGATGCCAAAACTGATAGAGGTACATATGATATTGAGTCATATGATGCGAATACATATTTAAGAGCAGTTATGAATGGATATACCATCGAAGGATTAAAATTAACTGAGGATTTAGAAACATATCTAGATTCAATTGAAATTGATCTTGATGGTACAATTAAAATAATATACAAACGTGAAGATAGTAATCAAAATGAGCTTACTCCTAAGTTTGGATTCTATTATTCATTAGACTATTTCTATTCACTTGGAACAGGAAATATAGAAGATTATTTGTCAGTTCAATGTTCTAGTTCTAGTGTCGTAGAAGGTAATGTTTACTATGCAGCGGATAGTAAATATTATGGATTCTATGCCAATTTCTATGCTGATGCAAAGCCAGGAGATTATGAATTCAATTTAACATATACAAATTCAAATATTTCTTGGAACAATAATAGTTACACAAGAATAATGTATTGTCCAACAATTACTATAACAAAAAATTATAGTACGGATGCTTATTTAAAAGAAATTCGTTTCTTGGAAGAGGGTGGACAGTTGTCAGAAAAGGCAACAGTTGCATCGTTAACAGAAATTAATGTAAATAGTGCAGAAGGAAATAATTATAGTGAATTATATGGAAATCAAGAAGGTGCCGAATTTACGGTTAATCAAGGTCAAATATCATATAATAATGATAAGGCATTAAAAGCTTCAGATTATTATATAGTAGGTACTGTAAGTGATGCAGTTCTATCAACTTATGCCCCAAATTTTACAATAAAATCTTATGCAACTATTTATCAGTATAAGAAATTTAGTATTGATGGATCAAGATATTTATACGTAGAATTTACATACGTTGATAGTGGTCATACTAATAAAATTGTATTCCTTGTAGATGAATCATTTACTTATGTTTATGAAACAGGCGTTGATGATCCAACCATAGAGGGTAGTAGTATAGCAGTTATTTCTAATAAACAATTCACATATGGTAGTTATACTTATACAATTAGTTCGGTTGCAGGTACGACTGATGATTCAAATACTGGACTTAACATGGACTATATAGGATATCCTGATGAAGGAAAATTCTGGTATGTTGATTATGTAATATATGCAGAAGCATATCAATATACTAAATCTGAAGATTATGTAAATGAATACCATATAGCTGTACTAGATTTAACAAATAACGTTAGATTTAAGTTCACAATTCTTGATGAATCAGAAAATAAATTAGCATTAGAATCAGTATATTTAACAATCTTAGCATATACAGCATTTAAAGATATATCTACAAGTACTATATACTTGTATGATGAAGAAAATAAGTATAGTGCAAAAGATACTAGTGGTAATGATCTTAATGACAATCAAAAGGATTTATCGAAGGTAATCTCGGGATTTGCCACTAAGAGTGGTTCTGAGTATGTATTTATAGATAATGCCTTTGGAATTGATACTTATGGATTCCAAGCATTACCATATAGTTATTTCTATTTCTATTTGGACTTACCAGATGGATATGGTTGTACTTATGAAATCACTACTGAAAAGAAAGCTAATTTAGATAATCAGTGGGGTGATGGTTCATATTTAGCTCCGACTTCACTTGTTACTCAAACTATTGAAATAACAATAAGAATAAGCGAAAGTTCAAGTGCAGATTTTGCATGGGGAGAAAAAGTCTTAGCTGTTTTATTACAAAAGGCAGATTTATATATTGAATCAAAAGAACAGGATTAATAAGAAATACAGAAACCAAAATAGGTTTCTGTATTTTTAATTTTAAATAAAATTCATGAAAAAAAGATATTTTTTGAATATTATTTGTAAAAAGTTAATTTTATAGATAAAAATATTCTTATTAAAAAAACGTATGCTATAATATATTTATGAAAAAAAGGAGTGTAAATAAGATGAAGATACGTATTGGAATTTGTGGATATGGTAATTTAGGATATGGTGTTGAATGTGCAATAAAGCAAAATGAAGACACTGAATTAGTTGCGGTATTTACACGTCGCGACCCTAGTAGTGTTAATATAAAAACAACTACTGCAAAAGTTTATCATATGGATGAGATTTTAAATTTTAAAGATAAAATAGATGTTTTAATATTATGTGGTGGTAGTGCAACAGATTTACCTGTTCAAACACCAGAATTAGTTAAATATTTTAATGTTGTAGATAGTTTTGACAATCATTCTAAAGTTTTAGAACATTATAATAATGTCAATAAAAATGCCTTAGAATCAAATAAGATAGCAGTTATATCTGTTGGTTGGGATCCAGGTATGTTTTCGTTAAATAGATTGTATTTTGGTTCTGTACTTCCTACAGGAAATACATATACATTCTGGGGAAAAGGTGTTAGCCAAGGACATAGTGACGCAATAAGACGAGTTGAAGGAGTTCTTGATGCAAAACAATATACTATTCCTGTTGAGTCAGCTTTAGAAAGAGTTAGAAGTGGAGAAAATCCAGATTTGACTACAAGAGAAAAACACTTAAGGGATTGTTATGTAGTTGCTAAAGATGGTGCTGATAAAGCAAAAATTGAAAAAGAAATAAAAGAAATGCCGGGATATTTCAAGGATTATGATACAACAGTTAACTTTATTTCTTTAGAAGAATTAAAAGAAAAGCATAGTGGGATCCCTCATGGTGGATTTGTAATAAGAAGTGGACAAACAGGATGGAATGAAGAAAATAAGCATATCGTTGAATATAATATTAAACTTGATTCAAATCCAGAATTTACTTCTAGTATTTTAGTTGCTTATGCAAGAGCTGCATATAAATTAAGTAAAGAAGGACAAAAGGGATGTAAAACTGTATTTGATATTGCTCCTATTTATTTGTCTAAATCTTCAAGAGAAGAAGTTATCAAAGGTATATTATAATTAAAAAACATTCCAAATTTGGAATGTTTTTTTCTTGTAAAAACTAGATAAAAGAGTATAATTATTTTGTAGGAAGGGAATTCAAAATGAAAAATAAAATTATTTATCAAGTATTGATTGGAATATATTGTTTCTTTTGTTTTATTATGATTATTTGTGGAACACAAATTGATTATTCATTGCTTGCTGGTGGTTTCACCGGATTAGGTTTAGCGATAATTGCAGCTATTATATGTGCAAGACAAGAAAACGAATAGTACAATTTCTAAAGTGAAATTAACCAAAAATATAAAGAATATTAAAACTACGATTCAATCATATATTGAATTGTGGTTTTATTTTTTTTCTTTCTTCATAAAATATAATAAATATGAAATATTCTATCTAGTTTTCTAAATAATGTGATATAATATAAAAAAAGAGAGAGGAGCGTTACAATGTCAAAGACATGGTTTAAATTAGATAATGCGGCTAAAGTGTTTCCTGCGATTTATAATAAAAATGATACCAGCAGTTTTAGAGTATCTGCTGTTTTAAATGATAAAATAGATGAGAGTATATTAAATAAAGCTTTGAAATCAGCTCTTGAAAGGTTTCCTTCGTTTTGTGTAAAATTAAAGAGAGGTTTTTTTTGGTATTACTTTGAACATAATTACAATGAACCAATTATAAAATGTGAAAATCCTAAGGTATATGACTCAGTTAGATTATATGAGAATAATGGGTTCATGTTTACCCTAAGTTATAGTGAAAGAAGACTTTCATTAGAAATATTTCATGCCTTAAGTGATGGTACTGGAGGTATGGATTTCTTCAAAACTATTTGTTATTATTATTTAACATATAAAGGAATATATATTTCTGATTCTGGAGAGGTAAAAACTAATGAGATTGAAATTAATTTAGTTGAAACAGAAGATAGTTTTGTTGAAAATTATGATTCTGATGTACCGGCTTATGAAAAAGAAGATAAGGCATTTAGAATTGAAGGTAAATTTTATCCTGCTGGATATAGTGGATTAATTCATACTAATATGAGTTTAAATGAACTAAAAGAAGTTTCAAAAAAATATAATGCGACTATAACTGAATATATCGGTGCATGTATTTTATATTCGATATATGATAATTATTTAAGAGGAAAAGTGGATAAAAAGAATGTTAAATTATTTATTCCAGTTAATGCAAGAAAATTCTTTGATAGTAATTCAATAAGAAACTTTGTTTTATATATTAGAACAAATTGTGACTTTAATAATAAAGATTTGAATTTTTTTGACATGATAAAATACATGCAAGAAACCTTCGATACTGAACTAACTAAAAATCGTTTGCATTCAAGACTTGTTAGTAATGTAGGGTTTGAAAAGAAATATATTGTTAGATTATTACCACTATTTATTAAAAAAATAGGATTAAAAATAGGATATAAAATATTAGGTTCCAATGCTAATACTATAAGTTTTTCGAATCTAGGAAAAGTTGAATTACCACAAGAAATGTATCAATATATTGATCGATTTGAATTTTCTATAGGTGCATCAAAATCTACGCCAATCAATATGGGGGCTGTATCATTTATGGATAAATTCTTATTAACTTTTACTACAAGAATAACTGATAGAACATTTATTCGTGGTGTAATAAAACAATTTGTTAAAGATAATTTAAATATTATTATAGAAACAAATGATTTGGAGGTGGAAGAATAATGAAACATTGTACAAAATGTAATGTTGATGTAAACACTTCTAGAAAGACATGTCCAATATGTTTTACTCCATTAAATATTAAGGAAACTGAAGTATCTTATGAGCCATATAAGAAGCTTGTTAGAACCCATAAACTTAATTTATCGACTAAAATATTCTTATTTCTTTCAATAATCGCTATAATAGTTGTTGGAGTAATAAATTACTTAACGATAAATAAAACAGATTATTACTGGTCAGTTATATCGATATTCTCTATAATATACGCATGGACACTTGTAAGGAATTTAATACTTAGTAAAGGTAATATTGTAAGTAGACTTACTATTAATGCATTTATGTTGTCGCTTCTTTTATACTTAATTGATTATTTTGGAGCTAAAACTCCTACTTATTGGTCACTTAATTATGTGATACCATTTGTTATAGTTACGACAATGATTGTAAGTATATTTATCGTATTAATTAAAAAGAATATATTTGTAGATAGTATTATTTCTTTGTTAATGTTAATATTAATGGGTATTGTCCAATTCATATTTTATCGTTATTTAAAAGTTTATAATACCCTTTGGACATCTTTAATGACATTATCGGCATCTGGAATAATACTCCTTGGATTAATTATTTTTAAAGGTAGAGAGCTTAAAAAAGAAGTTAAAAAAAGATTTTATTTCTAAAAATAAACTTATATGATATAATCAAGAAGTAAGGACGGAATAATGTATGTTGACTAGTAAACAAAAAAGCTATTTAAAATCTTTAGCTCATGATTTAAATCCAGTTTTTCAAATAGGAAAAGATGGAATATCTGATAATATGAAATATGATATTGTTGCATATTTAGCAAAACATGAATTAATGAAAGTAAATATATTAAATAATTCGGATATATCATTCGATGAAGCAACGGAAATATTTGAAGATGTAAATATTGAAGTTGTTCAAACAATTGGCCATATAATGGTTTTATATAAACCTAGTAAAAAGGCTAAAAATCCAATTGTTTTACCAAGATAATTAAGGAGACTTGAGAAAGCCTCTTTTTATTTTAAAATTACAAGTATTCTTATTCTAATATAATGGTGATATAATTTAATTCAAAAGGAGAATGATAAAGGTGAAAACAATAATTGTCTATGCAACCAAATCAGGAGCAACATTAGAATGTGCAGAATTACTTATGTCAAAATTACCGGATAGTAAGATTGTTAGTGTCAAAGAAAAAATAATAAATATTTTAGATTATGATACTATTGTAATAGGCTCAGGTGTGAGAATGGGAAAAATATATAAACCAATAAGAAAATTTATCGAAAAAAATTTAGATGTACTTATTGAAAAGAAGACGGCTCTATTTATATGTAACGGTGATCCATTATCAGTAGAACCGACGATCAATAAGTGTATTCCTAGAGAACTTATTGATAGTACAATATGCATAAAATCTTTTGGTGGTAAGATGCCATTTCGTAAAACAAATAATCAAGATTGGATGAATAAAGAAAACATAAATGATTTTGTAAATGCTATTGCAAACAATTAAACTAGGTACTAAATATATGTCCAAAGACTCATTAGATAAAATGGGTCTCTTTTTTTCGCCTATTTATGATATAATAAAAGAATAAATGTTAGGATGTGTTCATATGAAAAGATTGATATTAGTAGATGGTAATTCATTAATGTATAGAGCGTATTTTGGAATGGCTGCGATGGGTAATTTAAAGGCTAATTCTAAAGGTGTATACACGAATGCTATTCATAGTTTTGCAAGAATGATTGATATGCTTACGAATAGTGAATATGATAATATATTAGTTGCCTTTGATGCTGGTAAAAAGACATTTAGACATGAGTTGGTAAGTGAGTATAAAGATGGTAGATCATCAATGCCTGATGAACTTAGAATGCAGGTAGCTCATATAAAAGAATTACTTAGACATATGAATATCGCTCAATATGAACTTCCTTTATATGAAGCGGACGATATTATAGGTACTTTATGTAAACAAGGTATAGAAAAAGGATATCATGTTGATATCTATTCATCAGATAAAGATTTACTTCAATTAATTAGTGATGATTCAACTGTTCACTTAACGAAAAAGGGTATGACAGAACTTGAAGATTATACTAGAGAAACATTTAGAGAAAAGTATCAATTAGAAGTTGAACAATTTATTGATTTAAAAGCTCTAATGGGAGATAAATCAGATAATCTAGCAGGTATTCCTGGAATTGGTGAAAAGAAAGCTCAAAAGCTTTTACAGGAATATAAAAGTGTAGAAGGATTAATTGAAAATAAAGATAGTATTAAGGGTGCTGATGGAGAAAAGATAAGAACGTATTATAATGATGCAATTATTTGTAAAAAAATGGTTACCATATTACAAGAGGCACCTATTGAAATTAAGTTTGAAGATACTGTAAGAAAAGAAAAAGATTATGCAAAGCTAAAGGAGTTTTATGAGTATTTAGAATTAAATTCATTATTAAAAGATTTAACTTTAAAGGTTAAAGTAGAAAGAAAAGCTTTGGATTATAAAGTTATAGATAATGTAGTAGATTTAAAATCAATTTTAGTTCCATATAGTGCAATTGTTATTGAAGCATTAGAGGGAAATTATCATAAAAACGAAATATTAGCTATTGCCCTTAAAAATCATTTAGGTGATTTTATTATTAAAAAGGAATTATTAAATGAAAGTATTGATTTAAAATTATTTCTATCTGATAAGGATAATCATAAATGTACGTATGATTATAAAAAGACAGTAGTTATGTTTAATAAATTAGGAATAGATTTTGCTGGAGTAGACTTTGATTTATTACTTGCAACATATATCTTAAATCCTTCTATTTCAAAAAGTGAATTTAAAGTAATTGCAAATTACTATAATTACAATGATGTTTTATATGAAGAAGAAGTGTATGGGAAAGGTGCTAAAATACATATTCCATCAGATGATTTATTATACGAACATGCGTTAAAAAAAGCTAATTGTATCTATATATTAAAGAAATCAATTAAAGAAAAATTAGAAAATAATGAACAATTATCATTATTGGTTGATATGGAAATACCTTTATCAAAGGTACTAGCAGAAATGGAATACACTGGCTTAAAGGTAGATTTAGATGAACTTAATAAACAAGCTCTAGAATTAAATACTAGAATTAAAAACATTGAAAAAGAAATCTATTATTTGGCTGGTGAAGAATTTAATATATCTTCTCCAAAGCAATTAGGGGTAATATTATTTGAAAAGCTACAGTTAGATAGCTCAAAGAAAACAAAAACAGGTTACTCTACTAATATAGAAGTTTTAGAACAACTAATTGATAAACATGATATTATTAGATTTATTATTGATTATAGACAATTAACAAAACTGTATTCTACATATATCGAAGGAATAAGAGAATCATTATTTGAAGATAATAAAGTTCATACCATCTATGAACAAGCTCTTACTCAAACAGGTAGATTATCAAGTATTGAACCTAATTTGCAAAATATCCCTATTAAAACAAATGAAGGTAAAAATATTAGAAAAATATTTATACCAGAAGAAGGATATAGTTTCTTTTCAGCCGACTACTCACAAATTGAATTAAGAGTATTGGCCCATATGGCTGGTGTTAGTAAACTAATTGATGCGTTTAATAATAATGAAGATATTCATACTAAAACCGCGCAAGAAATATTTAATAAGGAATATATTACTCCATTAGATAGAAGAAAAGCTAAGGCTGTAAACTTTGGAATAATTTACGGAATAAGTGCCTTTGGACTTGCAAGTGATGTAGGGATTACTAATGTTGAAGCATCTAATTATATAAAGCGATATTATGAAGTTTATCCAGAAATAAAAGATTTTATGGATGAAACGATTGAATATGCAAAAGAGAATCAATATGTTAAAACAATTAAAAATAGAATCAGATTAATTCCTGATATTAATTCTCCAATGTATCAATTAAGGGAATTTGCTAAAAGAACAGCCATGAATGCTCCAATTCAAGGTAGTGCAGCTGATATTATAAAAATTGCCATGATTAAGATTGATGAAGCGTTAGAAGAAAAGAAACTTAAGAGCCACTTATTGCTTCAAGTACACGATGAGTTAATACTAGAAGTATATAAGGGAGAAGAAGAAATAGTACAGGAATTAGTAATTGATTTAATGCAAAATTGTGTTAAATTAGATGTTCCATTAATGGTGGAATATTCATTTGGAAATAATTGGTACGAGGTGAAATAATGAAAGAGATATTTACAAGACGTAGTGTTAGAAAATATGATCTAACAAAGAAACTAACTAGAGAAGAATTAAAAGATGTAATAAGAGCTGCCTTTGCGGCTCCTAGTGCTAGAAACCAACAAACAAAGAATTTTATTATTATTGATGATCTAGATATAATAGAACAAATATCACATGTTTCAAAAGGTTCTATGATTGTAAAAAACTGTAATACAATAATAGGTATATTAGGTCAATATGAAGGATTAATTAATCCTGAAATGCAGCCTACCGATTTAAGTGCTGCACAAATGAATATGATGACTTATGCAAGAAGTAAAGATTTAGGAACATGCTGGTTAGGTGTATATCCCATTGAAGAAAGAATGGAATCTTTAAATAAAATATTAAATGTTCCATCTCATTTATTTGTTTATTCCTTACTAGCAATTGGATATCCTGAAAATTTAGATGTATTTAAGGAAATAGATAAATTTGATGAAGATAAAATCTTCTATAATAGGTTTTAATTATGCCAGAACTTCCTGAGGTAGAAACAGTTAAGAACACTTTAAAAGGTGTTCTTCTAGATCTAAAAATTGTTGATGTTGTAGTTAATTATGAAAAGATGATTCAAAATGATATTAATTATTTCAAAGATAGTATTATAAATAAAAAATTTACTGATATAAAAAGACTTGGTAAAGCATTAATATTTAAATTAGATGATATATATCTAGTTAGTCATCTTAGGATGGAAGGTAAGTACTTTATTAAGAGTGTTAGTGATCCAATATTAAAACACGAACATGTAATATTTTACTTATCTAATAATATGACATTAAGATATCACGATACTAGAAAATTTGGAATTATGATACTTAAGAATGAAGAAGAATTATATACTACTAAACCATTATTGGATATTGGTATGGAACCATTTGAATTTAAGTATAATGATTTATATAAAAAAACTAGAAAGAAAATACCAATTAAGACATTATTATTAGACCAATCAATTATGAGTGGTCTAGGGAATATTTATGTAGATGAAGTTTTATTTAAATCAAAAATAAATCCTAATGAATTAGGATCAAATATCACTTTATTAGAATGTGAAGAAATAGTTTTAAATAGTAAAGAAATATTAAGTATGGCTATAAATTATGGAGGAACTACGATAAGAAGTTATACTTCAAGTTTAGGAGTAAAAGGAAATTATCAAGACTTTCTAAAGGTTCATACTAAAGAAAACTGTGAATGTACTATTTGTGGTACAAAAATATTAAAAACAAAAATTAACGGAAGGGGCACATATTACTGCCCAAATTGTCAAAAAATTCATTTTGACATTTAAGGCAATAAGTGTTAAAATTCTTATACTATGAAAGTTATTGTCGGAATTACTGGTGGAATTTCATCTGGTAAATCAACCATTTCTAATTATTTAATTAAAAATGGTTATTTTGTTATTGATGCGGATGAAATTAGCCATAAAATAACTGAAAAAGGTAATGCTGCTCTAGAAAAAATAAGAGAAGCTTTTGGTAATGACGTCTTTACTTTATCTAATGAGTTAAATCGTCAAGCTTTAGGTAATAAAATTTTTGCAGATGAACAAAAAAGAAAAGAACTAAATGATATTATTCATCCAGTTGTTTTAAATGAAATAAAAAATATAATAAGTAGTTCTAGTGAAGAATTGATTTTTATAGATGTACCTTTATTGTTTGAAGCGAAGTACAATGAGATATGTGATTATACTATTGTCGTATATGTAGATTATGATATTCAAATTGATAGATTATGTAAAAGAAATAATATAAGTGTTTCGGATGCTAAGATAAGAATTGAAGCTCAAATGCCTTTATCAGAGAAAATAAAGTTAGCGGATTATGTTATTAATAATGCATCTACAGAAGAAGAATCGTATAATCAACTAGAGAAAATTATAAATCAAATAAAGGAGAAATAAAATGGCAGAATATTATCAAACAAGTGAAACTGCAACTAAAGATTATTTGAAAACTAATTGGTATAAAGCAAGTTACTCAAGAGTTAAAGATGCAGTAATTGATGCAATGAAAAAAATGGGTTATGAAGTAACTAATATTAACGATGATTATGGTGAATTATTTGTAGTAGGAACAAATTTCGAAGTTACATTTACAATCTTCCAAATGACGGTATCTGAAACAAGTGTTGATATGTATTTTATCCCTAAAATGATTTTTGATTTAGGAAAATCTAAAAAAATTATAACTGAAATTTATGCAGAAATTGCGAAAAGAGTGCCATTTATAGGATTAGCCCTTCATAAATAAAAGGAGTATTGTATGAAAGAATTAACAAAGTTAGATAAATTAAATATATATGCAAGTTGTAATCTATCTAATGATGATTATTATTCACTTTCATTACTATACCAACCATTAATTGGAAGTACATCTTTAGGTGTATATTTTACATTAAATAGTTTATTAGAAAGAAATAATTTAAAAAGTGAGAGTTATTTTCATCACAATTTGTTTGATATATTGAATATGGATGAAAAAAGTTTTTTAGATGCAAGATTAAAGCTAGAAGCTATAGGTCTTATGGAAACTTTTTTTAAGGATGATGAATATGTTTATTTACTTAAACAGCCATTAACCCCTAATCAATTCCTGAAGGATTCAACCTTTGGCCTTTATTTGTGTGGAACAATTGGAAAGGTAATGTATGATATTTTAAAAAATCATTTTAAAATAGAATCAATTGATAGAAAAAGCCTTGAAAATATTACTATTAATTTTAATGAAGTATTTTCCTCAGAAGTGCCGGATTTAGAAACTATTGATAAGGATACAATGATGCTAGGGAGAAAACCTAATAAATCAGTTAAGATTGAAAACCATGAATTTGATTTTGAAGAATTTTTGTGCAATATAGATGATAGTTATTTAGAAAATGGAGTAACTCCAG
Source organism: Anaeroplasmataceae bacterium (assembly GCA_031553215.1). Lineage (GTDB taxonomy): Bacteria > Bacillota_I > Bacilli_A > Acholeplasmatales > Anaeroplasmataceae > JAVBLW01. Next base: position 245,990 of record JAVBLW010000006.1, on the reverse strand, counting down.
CTTTCAAAAAGGTTATTATTGATACATCATTTGTTTATGGTTTTGATGAAGGAGACATGGAATCTTTATATAAAAGGTCACTTGGTAGTGATCATTATTTTGATGTAAAGGCTCTAAGGAAGGCGGCACTTGAACTATATAATGCTAAAACGAATACAAAGACACCACCTATATTAAGTGCTACTGTAAGGGATAAAAATTACTTTTTTATGGAATCAGTGGTAAATCGCTCTACACCTGATTTTCTTGAATCCTTTTCTCCGAATTATCCTAAATCATACTTAACAACGATAGATCTGCTATATAGAAATATTGACTTACCTAGAGAAGTTGTGACGACTATGATTTATTATGTCTTAATAATAAAAGAAGGTGTATTGCCAAGTGTTCAGTATTTTAAATCAATGGCAAAGCAATGGATTGATATGGATATTATAACTAAAGATTCAGCATTTGAATATGTGAAAAACAACCCACCAATAGCAGAAAGTGAGAAAAAAACTAAATCATATACTAAGAAAGAACCAAAGCTTAAGACTAGTGATTGGGCTGAAAATAATAAGAAGAATATTAAGGAAGGATTTGAAACATTATAATGCAAAAGATAAAGACTAGATATAATGATAAAGATTTATCCTTATTTATTGAAGAAACAAAAAAAATTCCTTATTTGACACAATTTGATATTAATGAAGATAATGTTAATATGTTTTACCGTATTAATGAAGATTATGAAAACTGTAAGAATTGTAAAGGATTAACTGATTGTGCAAATGAAGTATGTGGTTATAAACGAGTACCGTATTTAAATAATAATAAATATTTTTCAAAGATGGTAGCTTGTGAATATAAAGAATTGGATTTAAAAACTAAAAATACTAATAGTTTAATAAAAACTCTATATATGCCTAAAAGTGTTTTAGAAAGTAAACTAGAGGATTATCAAATGATAACTGAAGGTAGAAGAAAAGCATGTGAATATGCTCATAAATTTTTAGATAATTTTAGTCGTACAAATTATTTAAAAGGATTATATTTATATGGTGATTATGGAACAGGTAAAACTTATTTACTTAGTGCTATTGCTAATGAACTATCAAAGAAAAATATTTCAAGTATATTGATGTATTTCCCTGATTTAGTTAGAGAATTAAAGTCATCATTATCTACGGGAAGATTTGAGGATATTATTAATGAACTTAAATCTGTCGATGTATTAATGATTGATGATTTAGGTGGAGAAATGCTTACTTCTTGGTTAAGGGATGAGGTTTTAGGTCCAATTCTAAATTACCGTGTGTGCGAAGAATTACCTGTATTTATTTCTTCTAACTTGCCTCCAGATGAATTAAATAATCACTTTGAACAAACAAAAGATGAAACCTATAATAATTCAAGAGATATAATAAAAGCTGGAAGAATTCTAAATAGAATTCAATCTTTGTCAATAGCTGTAGATCTTGGAGATGTAAGATTCAAATAATATTGACTTATTTTTGAAATAATAATATAATATAGAAGATTTCAATGATTTAGATAACATATTATAAAAAAACCTTTAAGCGATAGTAGGATGGTGAAAGCTACTTAGGGATATTATAGTATTACTACTAATGAGAAAAGTAGTTAAAGCTACTTCGTATAACGGCGTTAACGTATTGAGTGCTAGTTTTACTAGAACTAAGGTGGTACCACGGGTAAATCTCGTCCTTTATTATAAGGACGATTTTTTTTATTTTTTGGAGGATAACATGAAAAAATTAGAATTTAAAGATGGAAGTATTAAAGAATTTGAAGAAGGAACACTATATATAGATATAGCAAAAAGTATATCACCTAGCTTAGCTAAAAAATGCGTTGTGTCTAAGGTTAATGGTGTTTTAGTAGATTTATGTGATAAGGTTAATGCTGATGCAAAATTGGAATTCATTACTACTGATGATAAAGAAGCATTTGAAGTATTAAATCACTCAACTGCGCATTTACTTGCCCATGCAGTAAAACGATTATATCCAGGATCAAAATTTGGAGTAGGACCTGATATTGAAGAAGGTTTCTATTATGATTTCGATATTCCTCAAACAATTACACCTGAAGATTTAGTAAAAATCGAAGATGAAATGAAGAAGATTGTTAAAGAAAATATTAAAATTGAACATACAAAAGTATCAAAGGCTGAAGCAAAAAAACTTTTTGCATCTGATGAATATAAATGCGAATTAATTGATGCAGTAGATGACGAAATGGTAGGAATATATACTGAAGCTGATTATAGTGATGTATGTAGAGGACCGCATGTTATATCTACTTCAGTTATGAAGAATTTTAAATTATTATCTTTAGCTGGTGCATATTGGCGTGGAGATAGTAGAAATAAACAATTAGTAAGAATTTACGGAACTTCTTGGTTTAGTAAAGAAGAATTAGATACTCATTTAGTTAACTTAGAAGAAAGAAAGAAAAGAGATCACCGTAAATTAGGAAAAGAATTAGACTTATTTATGATTAGTGAATATGGTCCAGGATTCCCTTTCTGGTTACCAAAAGGAATGGCATTAAGAAATGCTTTACAAAACTTCTGGTATAATATTCATACTAAAGCTGGATATCAATTTATTCAAACACCAATTATGTTAAATAAAGAATTATGGGAAGTATCAGGACACTGGTTTAACTATAAAGAAAATATGTATACATCAAGTATTGATGAAAATGAATTCGCTATTAAACCAATGAATTGTCCAGGTGGTATTTTAGTATATAAAAATAATATTCACTCTTATCGTGATTTCCCACTTCGTTTAGGAGAATTAGGATTAGTTCATAGACATGAAGCAAGTGGAGCTTTAAATGGTTTATTTAGAGTTAGAACATTTACTCAAGACGATGCACATATTTTTATGACGGAAGAACAAATTACTAAAGAAATTGCCGATGTTATCCTACTTTATAAGAAAGTATATAATGTATTTAACTTGAAATTCCATATTGAATTATCAACAAGACCTGAAGATAAATATATTGGAGAAATCTCTACATGGGATAAGGCTGAAAAAGCTTTAGCCTTAGCGTGTGAAGCAGCGGGATTTGAATATAAAGTAAACCCAGGGGACGGTGCATTCTATGGTCCTAAACTAGACTTTAAGCTTAAAGATTCAATGAACCGTATTTGGCAATGTGGAACAATTCAATTAGATATGAATTTACCAGCACGTTTTGAAATGTCTTATGTTGCAGAAGATGGAACTAAGAAACAACCAGTAATGGTTCATAGAGCTTTATTTGGTTCAATTGAAAGATTCGTAGGTATTTTAATTGAACATTATGCTGGAGCATTCCCGACTTGGTTAGCACCAGTACAAGTAAAAGTAATTCCAGTAAATCTAGATTTACATACTGATTATTGTAAGGATTTAAATATCTTATTAGCCGAAAATAATATTCGCTTTGAAAATGATTTTAGAGATGAAAAATTAGGTTATAAGATAAGAGAAGCCCAAACAAAGAAAATACCTTATCAATTAGTAATTGGTGATAATGAAGTACAAAATGGATTAGTTACTTACCGTAAATATGGTAGTCAAGAACAAGTAACTGTTAGTAAAGAAGAATTTGTTAATATTATATTAAAGCATGTTGAAGAATTAAATTAATAGGAGATTAATATGAAAAAGTTTTTTAAAGAATTTGGTCAATTTATTGCCAAAGGTAATATACTAGATTTAGCAGTTGCCTTAGTAATTGGTACAGCCTTTAATGCGATTGTAAAAAGTTTGGTAAATGATATAATAATGCCTTTAATTGGTAGACTTATTAAAACTAATGTTACAGAATTAAAATGGGTTTTAGCTAAAGAGGTATTGAGTGAAGATGGAACTGAAGTAATAAAAACTGCGATAACAGTAAACTATGGTTCTTTTATTCAATCTATAATTGATTTCTTAGTAATTGCCTTCTCAATCTTTTTAATTTTAAAAGTAGTTATTTCAATTAGAAAGAGAGCAACTGAGGCTCAAACAAGTCTAAAAAAGAAAATTAGCAAGAAAAAAGGTATTGCTGAAGAAGAAACTGTCATTGAAGAACCAGTAACTGAAGAGGTTGTAGAAGAAACTCCAGTTAATAATGTAGAAGTATTACTTGGTGATATTAAAGAAATACTTGCTTCAATGAAGGAAAAAGAATAAATGTATAAATATATTTTATTTGATTTAGATGGAACCTTGACTGATCTAAAAGAAGGAATTACTAGATGTGTACAATATGCATTAGCATCTTTTGGAATAGATGAGGATATAGAAGATTTATTATCTTTTATTGGGCCACCTTTAAAAGTATCTTTCATGACACGTTATAATTTTAGTGAAGAAAAAGCTAATTTGGCTATTGAAAAGTATCGTGAAAGATTTTCTGAAATTGGTATTTTTGAAAACAAAGTATATGATGGGATAAAAGAAACATTAGATACATTAAAAAAGACTAAGAAATTAGCGGTAGCTACTTCCAAACCTAGTGTTTATGCAAATAGAATTTTAGAAAAGTATAATTTAATGAAATATTTTGATGTAGTTGTTGGTAGTGAACTTGATGGTACACGTAGTGCTAAAAAGGAAATTATTGATGAATGTATTAAACAATTTAAGATTAATGATTTAAGTGAAGTAATAATGATTGGTGACCGTAAACATGATATAATAGGTGCCAATTTATGTGGTATAGATTCTATTGGTGTAAGATGGGGATATGCTGTAGATTCTGAACTTGAAGATAATGGAGCTACTTATGTAGTATCTAGTCTAAAAGAATTAGAGGAAATATTAAAGTAATAAAGTTTTGCAAGAAATTGCAAAACTTTTTCTTAAAATCATTGTAATCTACTATCGTTCGATAGTAATCTATTGTAAAAAAACAAGAAAAAATATATTTTATTATTGGAGGCGATATTATGGAAGAAAAAACAATGCTAGGTGATTTCATTTATGAAAGAAGGAAAGCATTAAATTTATCTCAATCTGAATTAGGTAATCTTGTAGGCGTTAGTAATAAAGCTGTATCAAAATGGGAAACAAAAGAGGCTAATCCAGATTTGAAAATTATGAAAAAGTTATCAGAAGCCTTAGAATGTAGTGTAGATGAATTACTTTCTTGTGAAATGAAAGAGAATAATCATGTAATTAAAAAAATATTTGGATATACTGGTAGGGAAACAAAGACTAAAGATAGATATGAATTCATTAGCGATAAGATAAATAAAAAAGGTGATCCTTGCTTGCATATTAACTTAGGAAAAGGACTAAGCAATATCAATTGCAAGGCCAAGGGAAGTATCGCAATTGGTAATATTAGTAGTGGAAAATTAAGTATTGGATTAGTGTCTAAGGGACTATTTAGTATTGGATTAGTTTCGCTAGGATTAATATCTTTTGGTGTTCTTGCGATAAGTTTATTGATTAGTTTATCAGCTATTTCTATTAGCCTATTAGTATCGGTTGGTGCTATATCAGTAGGGTTAGTATCAATAGGTGCAATTTCGATAGGTGTTTATTCATTGGGTGCTGTATCTATTGGTGTATATGCACATACTAGTGATACAGGTGTAGCTATAGGCGTTCATGAATACATTCATAATATTAATAGAGGTTCAAATAAGAAATAATTCTAGATTGAAAATGTATGTAATTTAATGATATACTACTTAAAAGTGGTGATTATATGCAATATTTTAATATTTTTTTGGAGGCCTTTTGCCTTGTTATCGTTTTATTGTTAATATTATTTCAACTCGCAATAAAAAATGGTAAAAAACAAATGAATCACTTGTTTTTAGTAATGCTTATATTACATGCGTTGACATTAACATTTGATATTATATTTAGATCGTATGAAGGACATAAAAGTCAATACTTATATTATTTAAGTTGGATATTAAACTATTTAGTTGAAAACTTTGGTATTTTATTAACGTATTTTTTTATTAAATATTTAGTTTCAAATCTTAATATATCAAAGAATAGAGAAAGGACAATAAATAATATTGCGCTAATGATTGTCATTGTTACTAATATATTTTTGATTTCCTCGGTTTTTAATAATTCAATTTTTTATATTACTAATGATAATATTTTTAAAGTTGGTTCATTACATGGAATTGTATATATACTTGGTGGAAGTCTTTTCTTTATGGCTTTTGCCTTGATAATACACTATAAAGAAAATTTAAAGAGAAGTGAATTAATTACCTTATTAACATATGTTTTAATTCCAGGTTTTGCATTAATTATCAATTCAATTTTTCCTAAAATAATGCTTACCATTGCTGCCATAACTATTTCCTTACTTATTATTTTTATTAATATTCAGATTCAACAAGAGAAGAGATATAAACAATTAGAATTGGAATTGTTAGAAAGTCGTATTTCAATAATGCTTAGTCAGATTCAACCCCATTTTTTATATAATTCTCTAAGTGCTATTGATGACTTATGCCATGATAATTCTAAGGCACATGAGGCTATTATTACTTTCTCAGAATATTTGAGAATCAATTTAGATTCTCTAACTGAAAAAAGATTAATTCCTTTTATAAAAGAATTAGAGCATACAAAGCAATACTTATGGTTAGAGAAATTACGCTTTGAGAATAAACTAAATATTGTTTTTACCATAGAAGTATATGATTTTAAATTACCTGCTCTTACATTGCAACCTTTGGTTGAAAATGCAGTAAAATATGGAATTGCAAAAAAGATATCGAATGGGACTATAAATATTAATACGAGAGAAGATGACTCTTTTTATTATATTGAAGTTGTAGATAATGGAATAGGATATGATGTAGAACAAATTTGTTTAGATGGAAAAAGACATATTGGAATAAATAATGTTAGAGAAAGATTAACTATCATGTGTAATGGAAAATTAGATATAAAAAGCACAATTGGTGTTGGTACAAACGTTACAATAATAATACCTAAAATGGAGGAATAATATGAATATAATTGCAGTAGATGATGAGCAACATGCATTAAATAATATAGAGAGAGCAATTATCAGTGTTGTTCCTAATGCAAATCTAAAATGTTTTAATAATGCTAGTGATGCAATCTCGTATGCAAAAGATAATCTAATAGATATTGCCTTTCTAGATATTGAAATGTCAATAATTAATGGAATTAATTTAGCTAAAAAATTAAAGGAAACTTATAGTAATACCAATATTATATTTGTGACTGGTTATGGAAGTTATATGGGTAATGCTTTTGATTTACATGCTTCAGGTTATGTTTTGAAACCAATTAATAAAGAAAAATTGGAAAAAGAAATTAATAACTTAAGAACTCCAATAGTTAATTCAAATAAGGGACTATATATCCAATGCTTTGGTAATTTTGAAGCTTTTTATGATGGTAAACCATTGTATTTTAAGCGTTCGAAAGCAAAAGAATTGCTTGCATATTTAATAGATAGAAAAGGAGCTAATTCTTCAAAAAAAGAACTGGCTGCGATACTATTAGAAGATTCGCCATATAATAGAAGTACCCAATCATATGTTCAAATTATAACGGCTGAATTATTAAGGGTGTTAAAGGAAATTGATTCGGATAATATTTTAATAATTAGACATGGTCAGTATGCCGTTGATATAGCAAAAGTTAATTGTGATTATTATGATTATGAAAAGGGAATAGTCAAGGCTTTGAATAGTTATAAGGGTGAATATATGACTAATTATAGCTGGGCGGAGTTTACAGCTGGTTTTTTAGCAAATAAATAGTAGAAAAATGAGATACAATGTTGCTTTTTGTATCTCATTTGCTTTTCAATGTGCTTTATAATGTACATAAATAAGTAGGAGGTACATTATGAAAAAGACAATTAAAACAATATTATTAATAATTTCCATTGTATGTTTATTTACAATTACAGGTAAGGCAAATGCAGAGGAGATTACAAATGATTATATTTATATGCCACTTTATAATGTGGGAAAAATTCAGGTTATTGATAAGACTACAAATACCGTCATAGATACTATAACGGTCGGAGAAGCTCCAAGTAGTTGTGTATATTCAGTAGATGGCAAATATTTATATGTTTCAAACTGCATGGATTTTACTATCTCTAAAATAGAATTGTCTACAAATACAGTTGTAAATACAATTGTTTGTGGGGACACACAATTATATGCAATAATTATTTCATCAGATGGAATGAGAGCCTATGTTGGATCAGAAGGATGCATAAGGGTTATTGATTTAGAAAATGATGATCTTATTGATACATTAATAATGCCTAATAGCGAAGCACATTATACCGATTTAAGAATTATTGAGAATAAGCTATATATATGCACACAATTTAGTAGTGATTTATGTATCTATGATTTAACTAATGGACAATGCTCAGTGAAAACCGCACCAAATGATTATTTATTGTACTCTATGGCTGTTTCACCAAATGGCAAGAAATTGGCTTTAGGTACAAACAGTACAAGAAGTTATGTAATGGTATATGATATTGAAACTGAATCTTTTACTAGATATTCTACTGAAGTGTTTGGTTATGGTGTTGAGGTTGAATTTAGTGCAAATGGTAAATATCTATATGTAGGAAATACCGGAAAAGCTATATCAAAAATATATTTAGAAGAAGATAAAGAAGCTAGTGCACTAGTGTTAAGAGAACAAAATAATTACACACTTGGAATTGACATCAAAACAAATCTTGCATATATTTTATCTACCAATGAAGCACTTATTATTATTATTAATCTAGACACATTTACTATATCAAGATATATAAATATAGATGGCGTAGCAAGAGTATTCGGTGGATTTATGCCATCTGTGTATGATCAAGTTGCGAATTCTAATTCAGTTACGGTCACATTTAATTATAATAATGGAGATAACGTGACTACTTCAGATTATGAAAAAGATGATTTAGTAATAAAACCAACAAATCCAATAAAAATAGGATATAGCTTTAAAGGCTGGTACAGTGATGAATCATGTACAACAGCATGGGATTTTGAAAATGATGTAGTTACAGAAAATATGAATTTATATGCCAAGTGGGTTCAAATTTATACTGTAAGTATTAATGGAACTGATACTGATGTTGAAAAAGGTGCTAAAATCGTAAAACCAACCGATCCAACAAAGACAGGATATGTTTTTAAGGGATGGTATAAAGAAGAAGCGTGTACAACAGCATGGAATTTTGAAAATGATGTAGTGAATTCAAATACGACTTTGTATATAAAATGGGTAAAACTTCATACAATAACTCTTATTTCCGATACAGGTATATCAACTACTATCACAGCGGAAGACAATAGTATAATTAATCCACCAGTAGCCCCAACAAAGACAGGTTACACATTTGATGGATGGTATAAGGAAGAAGCGCGTACAACAGCATGGAATTTCAGTACGGAAAAGATTACTTCAGATACTACCTTATATGCTAAATGGATCATAAGCAATAACAACAATAGCACTACCAATGGTTCCTCAAATAATGGATTAGGTATTGGTGGCGTTATAGGAGTTGTAGTTGGGCTATTAATTTTAGTATTCATAGTTTTATACTTCTTATGGGAATTTAAGAATATATGTTTAATAGGATTCTTAGTACCTTTATTTAGAAAGATTAATGAACTAATCTTAAAAACAAGTTTAAATAGACCAGAAACAAGAGAACTTGAAACGGAGAATAATAAAGAATAATTAATTAAAAAATAATAATATACTATGAAAAAAAATGGATTTGTAAACTTCTAGCAATTAGGTAGTTTGCAAATCTTTTTTTATTTATAAATTTTATATTTCTTTATTTTACTTTACGTTCTCTTTACACTCATTTACATAATTACAATATATTAAAAAAAGTATTTAATATAAAATAAATGTGAAATCATAGGAGGAATTAGAGAATGAAAAAACTTTTAGGTGCCTTTATGGCATGTGCATCAATTTTTACATTAGTTGGATGTAAAGATGATGATTCAAGTGAAAATGATGGAAGTAAACAAAGTCAGACGACTGACTCAGGCCAAACAGGAAACACAGATAATAATAATAGTGCTGATAACAGCAATAGTACAGTTATCAATAACAACATTAATATCATTACTGGAGATACTACTAAAGAAGTGAAAAAACCTAAGTATGTATTCTTATTTATAGGAGATGGAATGAGTTATCCACAGATTCAAGCGACATCTTACTATTTAGGGGCAACAGGATCAAATGGAGGAGTAGTTCAACAAGATTTAAGCTTTATGAATTTTGAAACAACTGGTTCAGCACAAACATTTGACTCTACATCTTTCTGTCCAGATTCAGCATCAACTGCGACATCAATTGCGACAGGAAAGAAAACTTATAGTGGTACTATTAATATGGATACTACATTCAAAATTAAATATGATACAATTGCTGAACAATTAAAAGCGCAACAAGATTATAAAATTGGAGTTGTTACAAGCGTAAACTTAAACCATGCAACTCCTGCAGCATTCTATGCCCACCAAGCGTCTAGAAATAGTTACTATGCTATCGGAGAAGAATTAATTGCTAGTAACTTTGATTACTTTGCTGGTGGCGAATTATTACAACCTGGTACAGGTGCAGATAATTTATATACAAAAGCAGAGGCTGCTGGGTATAATGTAGTAAAAACTCAAGCAGAAGCTAAAGCCTTAAAAGCAAGTGATGGAAAATCAATAGTAGTTGCTGAAACAATTGCCGATGCAGGATCAATGAGCTATCAAATAGATGCAAGTGCAGATGAATGGAAATTATCTGATTATGTATCAAAAGGGATTGATATGCTAGATAATGATAAAGGATTCTTCATGATGGTAGAAGGTGGAAAGATTGACTGGGCTTGTCATGCTAATGATGCAGCTTCAACAATACACGATACTATAGCATTATCACACGCAGTAGATGAAGCAATTTCATTCTACAATTCACATAAAGATGAAACATTGATTTTAGTAACAGGAGATCATGAAACAGGTGGTTTAACAATTGGTTATGCTGGTACTAACTACGATACATATCTAACTAACTTGAAAAATCAAAAAATATCTTTTGCTAAATTTGATAGTGATATCGCATCAAGCTACACAAGCGAAACTTCATTTGAAACAGTATTAGCAGATGTAAAACAATACTTTGGATTATCAGTTGCTTCTGGTTCTAATGTTGCAAAAAGTGGAAATCTAGTACTAACTGATTATGAATATTCATTATTAGAAGCCGCTTATAATAAACAAATTAAGAATACAACATTAGCTTCAGCTCAAGAATTAGGAATTCTATATGGATCATATAAACCAATTTCTGTCACAGTAACTCATATCTTAAATAATAAATCAGGAATTAGTTTCTCATCATATGCTCATACAGGAATACCTGTTCCCGTATTTGCTCAAGGTGCAGGAGCAGAAAATTTCTCAGGATATTATGATAACACTGATATTTATAAAACACTAGCCTCTTTAACAGGAATCTGCTAGAAACAATAAAGTAATGTAGAAGTACAAAGGTACTTCTACATCTTTGCATATTAGGAGAAATAAATATGTTAAAAAAAGAGAATATATTAAAAAAAGCAAAAAAAGAATTACCTTTAATAATAACTTTACTTTTGATAGTAATATTATTATTGATACCTACTGGTTTTGAAAAAGCAAATACATATTCAGGAACTGAAAGTTGTACTGCAAAGGTTTTAGAGGTAGACAATTCTTCAATATGGACAATAGGGGTTATACAATCAGGAGAACAAAGATGTGTTGTGAAAGTAACAAGTGGTAAATTTAAGGGACAAACTATTACAGGAGTTAATTTGTTAACAGGTTCACTAGAAACCGATAAATTTTTCGAGGTTGGAGATAAAGTACAAATAAGAATAAGTTATGATGAGGGAATAATTCTAAGTGCGAGTATTATAGATCATTACCGAATAAATAAAGAAATATTTTTAGCAGTAATATTTATTATTTTCCTAATTATTTTTGCAGGTAAGACTGGGGTAAAATCAATATTATCCTTTGTATTAACTGTTTTAGCAATTTGGAAGGTACTCGTTCCATGCTATTTGAAAGGACAAAATCCAGTACTTTTAGGATTACTAATTGTATGTGGATTAACCATACTTATTATATCCCTTGTATATGGATTTGAAAAGAAATCCCTATCTGCTATATCCGGTAGTGTTCTAGGGATAATTACAACTGCAGTATTAGGAATGACATTTACCGATATGTTTAAAATACATGGAGCAATAATGCCTAACTCTGAATCATTATTATATGCTGGATATGCAAATCTAGATTTAACTAAGATATATATGGCAACTATCTTTATTGGATCTAGTGGAGCATTAATGGATATTGCAGTTGATATAACTTCAGCTGTGAATGAGGTAGTAGAAAAGAAACCCGATATCTCCTTTAAGGAGGCAACAAAATCAGGATTAAATGTGGGTAGAGCTGCAATGGGTACAATGACTACAACATTACTCTTGGCGTATTCTGGAGGATATATAGCACTATTGATGGTTTTTATGGCACAAGGAACTCCAATAGAAAATATCCTAAATTATAAATATATTTCCGCAGAAATTGCAGATACTATTATAGGAAGTTTTGGATTAGTTGCAGTTGCACCTTTTACTGCATTAACTAGTGGTTTTTTCTTAACTAGAAAAAAGAAACCTGAAACTTCATTAAACGAGCAGTAAAATGCTCGTTTTTTCTTGTAACAATGTAGGTTTAATGATGTAGTAGCTAAAAATTTATTTTTAAAAACAAGTAAACAAATAGGCGTAATTTAAAATGAATTTATACGGAATGTAATATAGAATGTCAGATATTAAAAATGGTTTGTCGAACGAAAAAAATGTAAATTATTGTAAAACTTAGAAGTGAATGGTAAAATACATGTTAAGTTTAAATTAACAGGGGAAACGGGGTTGAAAATTAGTCTAGGGAAACTAATTTGATAATAATGAAAAAAGACAAACGTGTAATTACCTTAATTGCTTTGAATATATTATTCTTTATAGGGTTGTTATTTTAAACAATTTTGATGAAAGGAAAAGCCATATTATGAAGGAATATAAAATTGAAGATTTAGATGAACAAAATATTGATATATTTAATGATGCAATAGATTATTTCTCTAATGGTGAATTACCAAATAATACTTTTTTGATGCAATTTACTGAACCAGGTCAAATCTATTCGAATAAAAAATATTGGTATGCATTTGCAACTATTTTAGTTAAAAGAGGTATACCTAGAATAGATGATATAAAAAGTAATTTATTAACATGGTGGCAAGACAAGAATTGGCCTGGATTTAATACGATAGAAGAATTTGTTTTGAATAATAAAAGTAATTTTATAGATATAATAAAGGACAAAATATTTTATTCACATCAAAATAAAGATATTATTTGGTTTAAAAATTTATTAGAACTTTATGTTTCATCTAATGAAGAGAGTTCAATGCAAAAGATAAATGCTTTATATGAGATAATTAATTATTTGGAAGAAGATTCATGGAAAGATTTTGATTCTATATATATGGTTAAATTGAATGAAATTCTAAAATATTGATCTGATAGTGTGATAATTATAAAATGAAAGGTAAAATTGTTATTTTAACTATTGATGTGAATAATGTTTATAACAAAAAATATAATAAAATAACGTTTCTTATGAGTGATATAGAAAAATAGATGAATTTCAAAATAATTTTAATAAATATGAAACTTCATTAAATGAGCAGTAAAATGCTCATTTTTTCTTGTATATTTTTTTAGGTCTTATATAATAAAACTTATAATTCTATGAAACATAGACAAATTCTTAAAGATAAAGGTATGCTTTTTTATCTTGGAAATCTAGAATAAAGGTAGGAGGCGATACTATGGAAAAAAAATCTATTGGAAATTTCATAGCTACATTAAGAAAGGCAAAAGGATATACACAACAGGATTTGGCAGATTTGTTAAGTGTATCAAATAAGACGGTATCAAGTTGGGAAAATGATAATACTAGTCCAGATATTACACTAATACCAGTAATTGCTGATATATTTAATGTAACTTGTGATGAATTAATTAGAGGTAAAAAAGACTCAGCTGTAGAAGAAAAAAATAATGTTATTAATAACGATAAAATCATAAAAAATATGATCAAAAATACTATGACTGGGTTTATCAATAAAATGTATTTATCCTTTGGAGGTTTTGGACTTTTTGTTATATTACTAATTATAGGTATTGTAATTAGAGGGCAATCTACACCTAGTGAAGGTATAAATATCCTTTCGATAGTTTTAATTATCTTTGCTATTGTTTCATATATAGTAGGATTAATTATAATGATAACTACTTATAATAATACATTATATAAAATATCAGATGCTGAATATGATTTATCTAAAGAACGTTACTTAATAGAAAAGAAGATGTTAGTTTTAAAATGTTTATATTCGTTTTTTATTCTATCTTCCGTATTTTGTCATAACTATAATAAGACATTATTAGAAGATGATATGATAAGTGAGAAGTTTAAGGAAACACTTAATAAAAATATAAAAATAAAGAAAATATTTACATCAATAGGATTAATTATCATACTTGCTAATATTATAGGAATTGCTATAGTGCAATGCTTACCACGATATTATTTTGATATGGATGTATATACATTGGAAGAAATGAATACGGTAACCATAACTAAAGATAGTAATGGGTATGTATATATTACGCATGTTGGCATAAAAAAACAGATTGATCCAAAAATGCCACTTGGTATCTATAATATTGACTTGGTTTTTACTAGTAATGATTTACAAAATGAATATATGCAACTTACTGATGAGCTTAAATTTAATTATGTTGGTTATGATATGGGATTGCGCTGTTCAGATATGCTTGTTTCGTTTAGTGAATTCTACACTAATAAATTAACAAAATGTTATCTTATGCTTTGGAGTAATGTAGAAATATATGAAAAAGAGAATAAATTTATATTGTATAATAGTGTACGAAGTGCTTGGAAACAAAAAGTAATAGTTGATAAAATAATATATGCAACATGTATTGTTGAGTTAATTTTGATAGGAAGTTATTTTGTTTGTAAGAAAAAAAATAAAGGTATTTAACTTTAATATGACCTTTGATATAATGTAATAAGAATTCGAGGGATACTATGATATTAACAATTATTATTAGCGTTTTAACCATTGTTGCACTTATTACATGCATAATTAAATTTCCAAGTTTTAAGATAAGAAAAAGAAGCTTTGCATCTTTTTGGATAGTTGCTTTAGTCGGGGCAATATTATTAATTTTAACCCTTCGAATAGGAATTAATGAGATATTTGAATTATCTAAAAAAGAAACGGTTAATCCTGTTGAAATACTGATATTGTTTATATCAGTCACAATTATATCAATCATTTTAGATGAAGTAGGATTCTTTAGTTATTTAGCGGCTAAGACAGCTAAATATTGTAAGAATAGTCAACTGAAATTGTTTATTGCATTATATTTATTGGTTTCAGTTCTTACGATTTTTACGTCTAATGATATTATAATATTAACGTTCTCACCTTTTATTTGTATGCTAGCGAAGAGAACTAAAATTAATCCTATTCCTTATTTAATTGCGGAATTTGTCGCAGCTAATACCTGGAGTATGATGTTAATGATAGGTAACCCAACTAATATATTTTTATCATTAACTTTTGATATTTCTTTCTTTGAATATTTTAAAGTAATGTTATTGCCTACATTAGTAGGAGGTACTATTTCATTTGGAATTTTATTATTCCTTTTCTCTCGTGATTTGAAAAAGCCAATTGAGTTAATTGAAGTAGAAGAGACAAAGATGAATAGAAAACTTATGTTTATAGGCTTAGGACATCTAGTATTATGTTTAATACTATTTGCTATCTCTAATTTTATAAATATAGACATGTGGAAAATAAGTTTACTTCTTTCAATTACATTATTGATAATAGCCTTTATAATGGAAAAGAAGGCTGCCTTAAAGGCAATAAAGAGAGCACCATGGAATTTGGTTCCATTTATCTTATCAATGTTTATTATTGTATTGTCTTTAGATAAATACGGGGTAATGGAAAGAATTGGAGATTTATTAAATACTTTAGGTGAGAGTTCAAAATTAGCTAATATTTTCGTATATGGATTCTTCTCTATATTTGCGGATAATTTAATTAATAATATTCCGATGAGCCTAGCGGCTATCAAAATATTACCTGCATCATCACTACATTCTATCTATGCCGTAATAATAGGCTCTAACCTAGGGGCTTGTCTAACTCCAATTGGTGCACTAGCTGGGATAATGTGGATGAATATTCTTAAAAAAGAAGATGTTAAACTATCATTTAAGGATTTTGCATTATATGGATTAGCAATAGTTCCTATAACCGGAATCGCAACATTATTAATGTTAGCGATTGTTATATAAAAAAGGAATGTTTATGGACACAATTTTTGTGTTTATGAGCATTTTTTCTTTTTTTGTGATATAATATATAGATGCACTAGGTGGTGGCTATATGTTGAAAATTGATATTGCAATGATAAGAAAAAATGCTAATAGTTTAGTTGCTTTAAATGAGGGATATGTTCTATATCAAAATAAGCAATATAAAAACATTAATTTAAAGAAAGATACTTCAATGAATTATGATTTTGTTATTGAAGGAAATGTAGATGACATAGATAACATTTCTCTTTTTGTTGGTGATACAGTAAGAGGTAAATGTGATTGCAATTTAAAAGGATTATGCAAACATGAAATTTGCTTGTTTTTCGTATTACGTGATAAATTGAATGAAATTTCTAATAATGCTGAAGAAATAAATAAATTAGAGTTGGGACTTAAAGCCGATAAATACTTAAGTAGTATATATCGCTCAACTATGGTTTCATCATTAGAAAGTATGAAATTAATTCCTACAGTTTATTATAATGAGCAGTTAATGTTATCATTAGAAATAGTCGTTGAAAATAGAAAATATAAAATAAAAGATACCAAGGAGTTTATTAGGTCATATTTTCAAAGAGAAGAATATGATTTTGATGGTTTGAAATTAAAGATAGGTCCAAATAACTTTGATAATACATCAAAAGAATTTATTAGTATTCTAAAATATCTTGATATTGTTGATACTGATAAAATCTTATTAGATAATAACATGATAGATGAAATATATAAGTTATATAATGAATCAATTTTATTTAATAATGGTTATTACACTAGAGAATATTATTTTACTTTAGAACATCCCAATTTGAAGTTCTATATAGAAGATATGACGCTTTACTTGGAAAATAGAGAAAATTATTTATTGCTAGCGTCAACTGAGCATCAGTATATATTTTATAAAAATAATATCCATGTTTTAAATAATAAATATGAATATTATTTAACATTAAAGCACTTAAAAAATAATAATAAAATTGAATTTGATACAGAAGGATATAATAATTTTTTAGTGAATGTATATCCATATATCAAAGATGAAGTAATTGATATACCTTACTGTTTTGACTTAGATATTAATTCATATATAGATTATAGTTTTAATAAATTAAAGGTTGCTTATAAAACAAATATTGAAGAAAATATCATGTTTATAAAGCGTGATAATTATTTAAAGCTTTTATCTAAATTTAAATTAACGAAAGAAAATAATTATACAATATATGAATTTGACAAGATATGTGATTTTGTCAAGTATGCTATAAAAGAATTAGAGTGTTATGGCAAGGTATACATTAGCGAAGATGTAAAAAATATTAAAATAAATAAAATGAAGCCAATTAATTTAAATCTTAAATTAGAGGGTGGGATAATAAGTATTTTATATGATGAAAAAACGTATTCGAATCTAGAAACTGAAAAAATGTTTTTAGCATATAAAGAAAAAAAGAAATATGTAGAGTTAGATAATCAAATTGTTGAAATTGATTATGATCAATTTGATGAATATGAAGAAATATTAAATGATTTAGATATAAAAAAATTTAATGGAACTAATTTAAAATTATATCAAATTTATTATTTAAATGAAAAATATAAAAAGACAATTTCAATTAATAAAGAATTATCAAAATTTATTGATGATATGTTAGATTATAGTAATATCTCGATTGATCTAAATGATAATATAAAAGATGTACTTAGAGACTATCAGATATCGGGATATAAATGGTTAAAGACGCTATCTAAATATAAATTTGGTGGTATTTTAGCCGATGATATGGGGTTAGGTAAAACTTTACAAATTATTGCATTAATTGATTCACTAGAAAAAAATAAACCATCAATTATTATTTCTCCAACCTCTTTAATTTTTAATTGGGAGTCAGAATTTAGGAAATTTGCGCCAAATATAAAAACAAAGGTAATATACGGAATAAATAGAACTGATGAGGAAATTAAAGAAGCCTTATTAAATAATTATGTACTTATAATGTCTTATGAAACATTAAGAATAGATATTGAAAAATACAAAAATACAGATTTTTTGATGTGTGTGGTTGATGAAGCGCAATATATAAAGAATCCGGATGCTTTAAAAACTATTGCTGTAAAGAGTTTAAGAAGTGATATTAGATTTGCATTAACAGGAACACCTATAGAAAATAGTTTGCTTGATTTATGGAGTATTTTTGATTTTGTATTACCTGGATACTTAGGAACAAAAAGTATGTTTGTTAGCAAATATGAAAGTTTTAAAGATAATCATAGTTTATTAAATGATTTAAATAAAAAGATATCATTATTTATGCTTAGACGATTAAAAGGTGATGTCCTAAATTTAGAGGATAAAATAGAAAATTATGCTTATTCAACAATGAGTAAAGAAGAGAAAAAATTATATGATAGCTATTTATTAGATGCGAAAAGTGTAGTACAAAATAGTGATTATAATATGACCAAAGTTTTAAGTGTTTTAACTAGACTTAGACAAATTGCTTGTGAACCAAGATTGTTTATTGATAATGTAGATGCACCAAATTCAAAAATTAATTTATTAATGGAAATAGTCGAAGAAAAGATTTTAGATAATCATAAGATATTAATATTCTCACAATTCACGAGTTTATTTAAATTTATTGGTGAAAGATTAGAGAAAAGCAATATTAAGTATTTAGAATTAACTGGCTCTACAAAGGTTACCCAACGCCAGGAATTGGTAACTAGATTTAACGAAGATAAAGAAATTGGAGTATTTTTAATTTCTTTAAAAGCTGGTGGAACTGGCTTAAATTTAACGAGTGCGGATGTTGTTATTCATTTTGATCCGTGGTGGAATTTAGCGGCTATGAATCAAGCAACAGATAGAGCACATAGAATAGGTCAAGATAAGGTAGTCCATGTTATAAAGATGATTAATAAAGATACAATTGAAGAAAAAATTGTAGAATTGCAAAATCAAAAGAAATTCTTAAGTGATACAGTAATAACAGAAGATGAAGTAATTAAGAAAATGAATAAAGAAGATTTGAAGAAATTATTTAATTAGGTGGTATGTATGAAATATTTAATTTTTAGTGATTTACATGGTTCAAGCTATTATGCTAAAAAAGTAATTGATAAGTTTAATGAATTTAATTGTGATATGATTCTTTGCTTAGGAGATGTGTTATATCATGGTCCAAGAAATGATTTACCTGAGGCTTATAATCCTAAAGAAGTGTTTTCTTTGCTTAATCAATATAAGGATAAAATTATTTGTGTTAAGGGAAATTGCGATGCAGAAGTTGATCAAATGGTCTTAGATTTTAAAATATTAGATGAATATAATCTAAATATTAATGGTAAAGAGATATATTTATGTCACGGACATCATCTAAACTTTGATGGAGATAATAAAAACGGTATTGTTTTATATGGTCATACACATGTTTATGAAGATAGAGAATTAAATGGTGTTAGATATATAAACCCAGGAAGTACTAGTATACCTAAGAATGGTTGCAAGAATTCTTTTGCAGTTATGGATGATGAAAAAATAGTAGTATATGATTTTGATATGAATGTATTACTTAATGCAAAAATCAAATAAAGTAAATAATTTTAAGAAGTATTTCATACACTTTATTGGGTGATATTATGAAATACTTTTTAGTTGGAATTAAAGGTAGTGCTATGGCAGCATTAGCTAAAATTCTATATGATCTAGGACATGTTGTAATAGGGGTAGATTATGAAGAAAATTATTATACTACCGAAGATATGGATAAGAATATCAAAATATATAATATAAGTGAAATGGTATATGATGAGGAATATTTTTATGTAATTGGTAATGCATTTACTAAACATGAAGTGACTAAAAAAATAATTAAGGGAGGATACAAGTATCAATATTATCCCAAGTTCTTAAATAGCTTATTTGATTGTATAAATATAGCAATATCAGGTACACATGGAAAAACTACAACAACAACAATGCTTTCTTGTATGACTGAAAAGGCAAGTTATTTAATAGGTGATTCAAATGGACATGGAGAAAAAGATAGCGAATATTTTATATATGAAGCTTGTGAATATAAGGATACCTTCTTAAATTATTTTCCAGATATTTTAGTAGTTATGAACATTGATTTTGATCATCCAGATTATTTTAATACGATTGATGATGTATATAAGAGTTTTTCAAAAATAGCCGAGCAATCAAAAATGATTATATATAATGGTGATGACAAGTATGCTTCGAAATTAAATGTTTTTAATACTATAAGTTTTGGTTTTGAAGAGGATAATGATGTTTGTGTTAAATATGATTTATTAGAAAATGGGTATAGATTATATATTAAGTATTATACTGAAGAAGATGAGTTCTATTTAAATTACTTTGGAGAACATATGATATATGATTTCTTAGCTGCTTATACAGTGCTTAGATATATAGGTTTCGATAATAACTATATAAAAGAAAACATTAACAAAATAGTTTTACCGAGAAGAAGAATGGAAACTACTAGTTTTGATAGTATGGATGTTATATGTGATTACGCTCATCATCCGAATGAATTGATTTCATTTTATAATGGGATAAGTTTAAAATATGAAGATTACAAAAAGATAATAGTATTTGAACCACATACTAATACAAGAACTATAAAATTTAAAAGAGAATTTAAAAAGGTATTAAATCTTTTTGATGAATGTTATTTGACTGATATATTTTCAAGTGTAAGAGAAAAGGATGATGATTATTTAAAGAGCACATTCTATGATTTTATGGAAATGAAGAAATATAGTGAAATAATTAAAGATAAATTAATTGGTGAAACTGAGGCAGTAATATGCTTTGTAGGGGCAGGAAATGTCGATTTGAAGTATAAAGACTTTATTTTGACAAAAAAACAAAATAATATTGAAAACCCTTCCAAAAAATGATATAATTTTCTCGATACAAAAGAGGTGATATCATGGCGAATGTTACTATATACGATGTAGCGGGTGCTGCGAAAGTTTCGTTAGCTACAGTTAGTAGAGTATTAAATAATCCAGAAAAAGTAAATGTTGAAACCCGTGAAAAAGTGTTAAAGGTAATAAAGGAGCTTGGGTATCGTCCAAATGCTATTGCAAGAGGACTTGCAAGTCGTAAAACTACTACAGTTGGGGTTGTATTATCCGATGTTACAAGAGCATCAACATCACAACTATTAGGTGGTATTATTGATATATCAAAAAGATATAATTATTCAATTAAAATATTCTCAATGACTGGGGAAACTAGTGTTGATGATATTATTAGAATTGTTATTGCTGAACAAGTTGATGGAATAATACTTATGAATGATGAATTAGATTCAAAACAAATGGATCTTGTAAAAGAAAGAATTGAAGATGCTGGAACTCCTATTGTTTTAGCAAATGTTCTTAGTGAAGATTTATCTATTCCAAGTGTGACTATCGATTATGCAGAGGCATCATATAATATTACAAAGGAATTATTATCTCAAGGTAAAAAGGAAATTTATTTACTTTCTACCGTTAGAAGATATTCAGTAAATCATGGTAAAGAGGTTGGTTATTCTAAAGCAATGCAAGAAGCTAATCTTGAACCTAAGATTTTTAGAACAAGTGGAGATATAAATATTAATACTCCCCATTTCTTAGAATATTTCTCTAATCAAAAGGTTGAAGCTGCACTAGCAGTAAGAGATAGTATTGCTGTATCTTTTATGAATGTAATGCTTGATTTAGGAAAGAAAGTTCCTGAAGATGTAAGTGTTATTGGATTCCAAAATACAAAATATGCTTTATTATCAAGACCAAGCTTGACTTGTATTGATACTCCGGTGTATGATATAGGTGCTGTTTCAATGAGACTATTAACTAAGCTAATGAGTAATGAAGAAGTTGAAAATAAGCATGTTAACCTACCTTATAAGGTAATTAGAAGAAAATCAATGTAAATATTTGATGATTAAGAAAAGTAGTAATAAAATATTTTTTAGAGAGTTAGCGGTAGGTGAAAGCTAATAGATATGATATTATGAATACACTTATGAGAATTCTTGTGCAAAGCAAGAACGGTTGTAACGTTATAACATAGAGTGCTAGATATATATCTAGAACTAAGGTGGTACCGCGTTTAAACGTCCTTAGATTTAAGGACGTTTTTTTGTTATTTAGGAGGAAATTATATGACATTATTAGAAGAATTAAAGTGGCGTGAATTATTCTTTGACGCTACTGATATGGAAAAAATTGA
This sequence comes from Anaeroplasmataceae bacterium, assembly GCA_031553215.1. Classification (GTDB taxonomy): domain Bacteria; phylum Bacillota_I; class Bacilli_A; order Acholeplasmatales; family Anaeroplasmataceae; genus JAVBLW01. The sequence goes on along the minus strand of JAVBLW010000006.1, from coordinate 223,188 downwards.
AGAATTTTTAGAATCAGGTGAATCTACATTCTACCTAGGAGCAGACCCTACAGGAGATTCACTACATGTAGGACATTTAGTAATTTATTTAACAGCTATGCGTATAGCTAGTAAAGGTCATAAGCCAATTTTATTAGTTGGTGGAGCAACTGGTCAAATAGGAGATCCGAAGCAACAAGGTGAAAGAAAGATGCTTGATTTAGATGTTATTGAATATAACGTTGAATGCTTAGCTAAACAAGTTAAAAATCTTTTTAAATTTGAAACTATTGTTAATAATTATGATTGGACTAGTAAAATTGATGTTATTACATTCTTAAGAGATTTTGGTAAATGTTTTAATGTTAATTATATGATAAATAAAGATACTGTAAAATCACGTTTAGATAGTGGTATTTCATATACTGAATTCTCATATCAAATATTACAATCATTAGATTGGTGGCATTTATATACAACTATGGGATGCAATATGCAAATTGGAGGTCAAGACCAATGGGGAAATATTACCGCTGGTATTGAACTTATTCGTAAACGTTGTGGAAGTGATTCAAAAGTACATGGTATAACTTTCTCTTTAATTACTAGAAGTGATGGTACTAAGTTTGGTAAGAGTGAAGGTGGTCAAGCAGTATGGTTAGACAAAGATAAAACTTCACCTTATGAATTCTATCAATTCTGGATTAATACTCCAGATAGTGATGTAGTTAAACGTTTAAAACAATTTACTTTCTTAAGTAAAGAAGAAATCGAAAACCTAGAACGTGAAATGGTAGAAGCGCCACATTTAAGAAGTGCTCAAAAAGCTTTAGCTTTTGAAGTTACAAAGTTTATTCATGGTGAGGAAGCTACTAATCAAGCTATTAAAGTTAGCCAAGCTTTATTTAGTGGAGATATTAAAGATTTAACGGCTCAAGAAATTGAAATGGGATTTAGTGATTTAGAAGCGATTAGTTTAACAGAAGATAAAAATATTGTAGATGTATTAATAGAATTAGAATTAGCTTCATCTAAAAGAGAATCAAGAGAATTTGTAACGACAGGTGCTGTTAGTATAAATGGAGAAAAGATTACTGATTTAGAATTTGTCATATCTAAGGATAAAGCAATTGAAGGTAAATTTATAGTTATTAGACGTGGTAAGAAAAAATACGCTTTAGTAAAATTTTAAAGAAAATTGATGAATTTATTTAATTCATCTTTTTTTTTGGTATAATAGAAAGGTAAGATAGAAAGAGGCCGCCTATGATAAAGAAGTTTTTATATCAATTAGATGTTAGAGAAAGAAAAGTTGTTACCGCAATAGTAGAAGATAATAATGATACTGTATATATTCCAGATCACAAGTTTCCAATGCAAGATAGAGAATCTTATATTGCAAATGAGGAAGAGACAGTAACAAGAAACAATGGAGAATTCGTATATGTTTGTTTTGATGACGAAGATGGTAGAAATTATCTTGATATCAATACATATGGCGGAGAAGTAAAAATTTCTTTGACTAATAAAATTGCTCATGCATCTTGCTTTGGAAAAGATTTCATGTCAGTTATTCTTGATTATGTTAATTACTTTGATTACGAAGAGGTTTCTTTTATTTCTAGTGGTATGTCTAAAAATAAGCGCGGTGAAACTGACATCTATGATAATTTCTTTAGAAAAGTTACTGACGCAAGTTATGTAAAATTAAATAAAAATAATACTGTTTATTTCTTAACTAAAACGGATGATTATTCTTATGTGCTAACAGAAGATTTTACTAAAGCTGTTAAAGTACCTAAGGACGAAGTTAGAAAAGTCTTAGTAATGAATAAATTTATTGATTCAAATACAGCTAAACAAGATTTATCTTTTTCTCAATTTAAATGTTTAACTACTGAAAATGGTTATATCTATGGTGGATTTAATTTATATAAAATGACCTATGTAGATAGAATATTAAAGATTGATACTGAAAATGTAAAGGTTTCGTTAGAGGATCGTTTAATTAATAGTGAAGATGTATTCTTAAAGTTAAAAGATGTTTCTTATCTTTTAAGTAAAGAAAAAACTGGACATGAAAATATTGTAGAAGCTAATGCAAAATATGTTAAAGAAATAGGAAATCAAGTATATCAAATGTTTGATAATCCATATGAAGCATCGCTTATTGATGAAGCTAATGCTGAAATTATTAGAGCGGCATTAAAAGTATTTAGTTCTGATTCTACAGTTAAAAGACATAGTCAAAATGTATATTTATATTATGTTGGAAATGTTTACTCATTTTATGATGAACCACAAAGTGGATATGAAATGGGAAAAATTATAACAGTTAAAGAAAGAGAAAACTTCATTGAAGCCTTTGATACTAGTTTTAATACTCGTGCTAAGGGTGAAGGTATTATTCTAATTAAGGATGATAAATACTTAAATATTGAAATTAAAGAAAACCATTCTTTTGCAATAAATTTTTATGATTCAGCTTATAATGCTAGCATTTTTACAACTGCAGAAGCTAATGCTATTGTAAATATCTTTAAGTGGGATGTATCTAGAAGAGAATTACAAAATTTAATTATTAATGGTAATTTACGTCCATATAATATTACTTATACAAAGGAAGAAAATAATTTAAAAAACAATTATCAACATATGTTAAATGAAATATCTGATAAAAAACACCGTATGTGTGGATATGAAAAATTTACTGATATAAAAGTAGAATCTGAAAAGGGATCATTAGAATACTTAAGAAGATTTTATGTAAAGGATGTATTAGATAATAGAAAAATGTTTTCTAATATTTTAGAATTACATTCAGTAAAAAACATCTTAATTGTTGGGTCTAAATTTAATTTAGAATTAATAGCTTTAAATGATATTACTGCGAAATCTGATCAAAAGATAAACATAACTACTATTAATGAAACTAAACAAGGATATTTACCTAAGGTAGTTTTAAATAATAAAATTAATTATGTTGGATCTTATAAACTAAAATTTCAAAATCTTCCTGCCTCATTCTTAAAACAATTTGATATGATTGTATTTGGAAAAGGATTTAATGAAGAAGTAGATAATTTTAAAGAAACAATGGATTCTTTAATAGCTGATTCAAATAAATTAATTATTACTAACTTAAGAACATGTAAAGTAGAGAAAACAATAGATTCTATTCATGCATATTTTAAAGATAAAGTTTCATTAAAGAGAAAATATTTTAATCATACAGTAGAAGAACTTGTACCATATGTAGAAATGTCTAATAAGACTACTGAGTATATGAGAACTAATGTATGTAAATGCAGTAGACCTTTCTGTGTTGTAGATGATCCGTATATTGATAATGAATATTCTTATCATAGTGTAGTAATTATTAAAAATAAGAAAGTATATGATTTCTTTAACAAATAACAACAATCCTCGATTAAATTCGGGGATTTTTTAAAAATATCGAAAAAATGTATTGACTTGCTATACTATGCATAGTATACTATGGGTGTAATACAAGAAAAGATATATTTTTTTAAATACTATACTATGTAATGCATAGTATTATAGGAGTGATAATTTGAACATACAGTTAAAAAAAGGACTTGTAGAAGTTTGTGTATTAGCTAGTTTAAAAAGAGAAGCTTCCTATGGATATAAAATAATTAGTGATATTTCGGAGATAATAGAAATATCAGAGTCTACTTTATATCCAATATTAAGGAGACTTGAAACTGGTGGCTTTCTAGAAACTTTTACAAAAGAGTTTAATGGTAGAACAAGAAAATACTATCAGATTACTCATGTAGGTAGACAAAAGGTAAAAGACTTTGTTGATGAGTGGAAAGAAATGGAAAGTGTATACAAATTTATAGAAGCAAGGGAGCGATATTTATGAGAAAAAGAGAATTCTTGAGAGAATTATCTGAAAGGATATCACATATAGAAAAAACAGAACGAGAAAATATTATTACATACTATGATGAACTTATCGAAGATACTATTGATAGAACTGGTTATACTGAGGAACAAGTTATTTATAATTTAGGAACAATGAATGAAATTGTTAGAAAATTAAATGTTAGTAATATAGAAAATAATTATAAAAAAATAAATGCTGATGATATCCTAGATGAAGAAGTTAATAATGTAGAAGAAACTAAGGTTGAAGATACAAAAAAAGAAGAATCAACTAAAAATACTAATAAACCAGTAAAAAAAGAAAGAAATATTGGTTTATATATATTATTAATTATTATTACATTTCCTATTTGGATAGGATTAATTTGTGGAATATTAGGTGTGACGATTGGGGTGTTTGTTGGTGGTATAGCCGCAATGTTCGGTTTTGTGGTTGCATCAATAGCGTTAGTAATATCTGGTCTTGCAGTAATTGTAGTAGGTATATTATCAATTTCAACGGCATATGGTATCTTCTTAGTAGGATCAGGACTAATCATGATAGGTATAGGAATCTTATTAAGTCCTATTATGATAAAATTGTTTGGGTTTGTAATAAAAGTATATATGAAATTAGCTAAGTGGATAATTAATCAAATTAATCGTCTTATTGGTAAGAGAAAGAAGGTGCTGGCAAATGAAAATTAAAAAATTTGTAATTGTTGGCTCATTATTCTTGGTTTTAGGAATAATCGCAGTTATTGTATCAGTAGTAAAGGCTGATTTTGATATGAATACTTTGTTTAGCGAAGAAGGTTTAGTTGATGCTAGTTATGAAGGTAATATGGTTGACAAAATCGAAATTAATGAAAAGGTAGAAAATTTAATAATTAAAACTGATTCTACTGTATCAACCATAAAAATTAGTTATACTGAAAGTGATATTAGAAAATATACTATTACTAATGAAAATGATACGTTAGTAATAAATCAAGTATATTCTAAGAAATGGCAAGATAAATTAGTTAATTTACCAAGATATAGAGGAAAGATGGAAATAACTTTACCAGAACAGATTTTAAGCGAGTTAAAAATAGTTAATACAAATGGTAAAGTAGAAGTAAAAAATTTAAATGTTATTGATTGTAATATTGATGGTACAAATAATTATATAGTTATAAAAGAATCAAATTTTACAAATTTAACTATGAAATCTACTAATGGTAGTTTTGAATTAAGTAATATAAATGTTAGTGAAAATGGAAGATTTAAATTAACAAATGGTAGTTGCAAGATTACGGAATCTAATGTTAATGATTTATATATTAAATTAACAAATGGAGATATTAAGTATACCGGAAGCATTGGTGTTAAGGTAGATGCTAGTATTACATGTGGAGATATTAATATAAAATTAAATCATGCTAAAGGTGATTTAATAGTAATTCTTGATGTAACATTAGGAGATAAGAAAATAACATATCAAAATTAAATTAGAAAAAGCTGATAATTATGAAAAAATTATCAGCTTTGTTGCATACTATAAAAGGTGATTTAATTGAAATATAGATTTTTAAAGATATCTTTGTGTGTTATGATTCTATCTTTTTTGATTATTGTGGCTTCAATTGTCGAAATAATTTTAAAAAAAGGTGATAGAACCTTATGGAATTTTAATATTATTCAAGGATTAATATTAGGATTATCAATGCTAGTGCCGTACTTGCTTAATAAGTTATGTAAGATAAAAATATCATATAAGTTAGAATTAATGTACGTACTATTTATGATTGCATCTTTCTTATTTGGTGAAGTATGTAATTTTTATGGAAGAACAAAATGGTGGGATTCCTTTATTCATTTTTCCTCTGGAGTATATATGGGTGCAATTTGGTTTGGAATAATTGATATGACTATATTTAGAAAGGGTCTAAAAGTTCCTACGTGGCATATTTGTTTATATGTAGTAAGTTTAGTTGTTTGTATAGGAGCAGTATGGGAAATAGTTGAATATGGAATTGATGGTTTCTTTGATCTAAATATGCAACAATTTATGCTTGATGGAGCGACAATTGCAGATGGTGATGCTTTAAGTGGACATTATGCTTTGACTGATACTATTAAAGATTTATTTTTAGATCTTTCTGGTGGTATTGTAATTGCAATAATTGGTGGTTTAAATATAAGGAAAAAAGGCAGTTTTTTAGAGGGCAGTATTACAAAGAATAAAAAAGAATATGTTGTTAATGAGACTAAAAAAAGGTATAATGAAGAAGATGATTAGTGCATGAAAGTGAAGATTAATATTTTGATTTTTATATATTGCCTTATTATGATATATCTTAGCTTTAATTTATTTGGATGGACTAATCATAATAAAATTATCGGTTTTTTTGTTCCAAGGAACGAAAGTGTATTTGAACGTTTGAAATTATTCTTTTATCCAATTAGTTTATTAATGCTGATAAGTATGTTTTATTATAAATGGCAAATGAAGGTTTTCTCTTGTTATGTTATTTCATCAGTTATAGGAATGATTTTTTTTATAATTGCTTTTTACACCTATTCGGGAATTATTGGCAGAAGTTATTTTGGCTTTGATGTAGTGCTTATGATTGGAACAATTGGGGTTTTTATTTATTTTAGACGTTTGTTTTTTAACGAAAATGTTGAGTATTTTTATTATAGTGCTATGTTCTTGTATGCACTATTGTTAGTATTTTTTGTAGGGTTTTCATTTAGCCCACCTAATATAGCAATGTTTAAATGAAGAAGGGAAAGAAAATATGGAATGTGTTTTAAGAATTAATGGTTTAAGTAAAAAGTATTCCGATAAATATGCAGTAAATAATGCCTATATGACTATAAATAAGGGTGATATTTATGGATTTGTTGGGCAAAATGGTTCTGGTAAAACTACGATAATTCGTATGATTACAGGATTAATTAATATAACCGAAGGGGATTTTGAATTATTTGGTGTGCATTCAGCAAGTAGAGATATTTATCAAGCAAGAAAAAGGATTGGCGCAATAGTTGAAAATCCATCGATATATCAAAATATGACTGCAAAAGATAATCTTCTTTTACAATGTGAGTTATTAGGTATTAAAGATAAATCTTGTATTGATGAAATATTAATTACGGTTGGTTTACGTGAAGTCATAAATAGTGATAAAAAATCAAAAGATTTTTCTTTAGGGATGAGGCAAAGACTAGCGATAGCTATGTGTTTGATAGGTAATCCAGAATTTTTGATATTAGATGAACCTACAAATGGATTAGATCCTGAAGGGGTAGTTGAATTAAGAAACTTATTAATAGATTTAAATCAACAAAGAAAAATTACTATTTTAATTTCAAGTCATATCCTAAGTGAATTATCTAAAATAGCTACTAAATATGGAATTATCCATCATGGTGAACTTATTAAGGAAGTAACTGCTCAGGAAGTTAATGATAGTGTAAAAAAATATTCAGAATTTAAACTTGATAAAATTGATAATTTAGAAGAAATTTTAACTTCAAATGGAATAGTTGATTATAAAATAATTGGGAATATATTAAGAATACAAGGAACAATAAATTTCTCTGAGTTAACTATATTATTATCAAAATCTAATATATCAGTATTGGATATAAATGTTGTTACTCAAACAGTAGAGGATTATTATCTAAATATTGTGGGAGGTAAAGAAAATGTCTAATTTATTAAGAGCAGAACTTGTTAAGATTAGAAAAAGTAAAAGTTTAAAGGTAATGATTGGAATTATCTTTGGATTTGCAATGTTTAGTGCATTAATTTACTCTACGATAGATAATAAAACGGATGGTGCACTTTCATTTGTTGTTGATGGAAGGAGTATTTTTACTTCATCGTTTAGTTTTTCTAATAATGTTGGAATAGTTATTCCTATTGTATTAATTATGTATTTATGTGTTGAATTTAGTAATGGAACAGTTAGAAATAAGATAATTGCAGGTAATTCAAAAAGCAAAATATACTTAGTAAATTTCATAGTTGTTACAGCATTAGGAGCACTATATGTGATTTTAAATGCCATATTATCTTTTTTAATAGCTGTTATTTTCTTTGATTATGGTAAAGCTATTAATGGGGCGGAGGTAGTACATATCCTAAAGGTGACTCTTTTAGGGTGTCTAATGTATATATCTTTGTTTTCATTTGTCACGTTGCTCGCGATGATAATAAAGAAAACAGGGGTATCGGTAGTTCTATATCTTTTATTTGTAATTGTTGTGTCTGTTTTTCAAATAGTTCACCAATTAGAAATGGGAGGAGTACTGGAATTTATTTTTAAAGTCAGTCCTCTTGGTCAAATGATAGTAATAATGAAAGATAGTATTAGTGGTATGGATATAGTGAAATCACTTATTAATAATGTAGTTATAACTGGAATGATTGGAACTTTAGGTACTGTGCTATTTCAAAAGATAGATTTGAAATAAGGGAGTAGTTTATGTTAAGAAGATTGGGAAATAAATTTAAGGAGCCAATATATAAGGATGACTTAAAATATGTATTATTGTATGGATTTATAGCATTCATTTTGGTTTCTGTTATATGTGGAATAATTGATGGGATTATTCATTGTATTTTTGATATTAATGGTACAAGTTTTACAATTGCAATATTCTTTATTCCACCAATGATAGCTAAAAGGGTAAGAAGAGCGTTCTTTAATTATCATATTTTATATTCAATTTATGTTATTTTATTATCAATTTTAGCAATTTATATTTATAATGTTGTAGAAATGCATTGTACAATATATTATCTTGTTAGGGAAATAAATATATTCCCTAAGGGTTATTACTGGGAATTCTTTAAGTTGAATTATAATCCTCGTTATATTCTTTGGTTATATAAACCATTTGATTATGACGTGATATTTTGGTCGTTTTTAAAGGTAGTATTTTATGTATTTAGTATGATAACGGCTTTTAGAATAACAAAGAGCCACTAAAGCGTTATCAATTATAGTAAAAAAGCAAAATAGATGTTTATTTTTTAATTTATTTAAGATATAATATCTATGGTAAAAAAACAATTATATTTACAAGGAGATGTATTTATGCCTATTATTACAAGAATATATGCAAGAGAAGTTTTAGATTCAAGAGGAAATCCAACTGTTGAAGTTGAAGTTTATACTGAAAGTGGAGCTTTTGGACGTGCGCTTGTTCCATCTGGTGCATCTACAGGAATTTATGAAGCTGTAGAATTAAGAGATGGAGATAAAAACAGATATTTAGGAAAAGGAACTACTAAAGCAGTAGCTAACGTTAATGACGTTATTCAACCAGCTTTATTAGGTTATGATGTTCGCCAACAAGTTGTTATTGATAAGAAGATGATTGCTTTAGACGGAACAGAAAATAAAGGTAAATTAGGAGCAAATGCTATTTTAGGTGTATCTATGGCAGTTGCTAGATGTGCTGCAGACTATCTAGGAGTTGAATTATATAGCTACTTAGGTGGAGTTAATGCAAAACAATTACCATTACCAATGATGAACATTTTAAATGGTGGAGCACATGCTGACTGGTGTATTGATTTCCAAGAAATCATGATCGTTTGTGCAAATGCTTGCTGCTTTAAAGAAGCATTACGTTGGGGAGCAGAAGTTTTCCATGCGTTAAAGAAAATCTTAAAAGCAAAAGGATGCAATACTGCAGTTGGAGATGAAGGTGGATATGCACCTAAATTAGAATCTAACAGAGCTGCATTCCAAGCTGTTGTTGAAGCTATTACAGCTGCTGGTTATGTTCCAGGTAAAGATATTTATTTAGGAATCGACTGTGCTGCAAGTGAATTCTATAATGCTGAAACTAAAAAATATGATTTAAAAGCAGAAGGAAGAAGTTTAACTGCTGAAGAAATCGTTGAATTCTATGCTGATTTATGTAAAGAATTCCCAATCATTACTATCGAAGATGGTTTAGATCAAGATGACTGGGCTGGATGGAAATTATTAACTGATAAATTAGGAAAATCAGTTCAATTAGTTGGAGATGACTTATTCGTTACTAACACTAAGCGTTTAGCTATGGGTATCGAAAAAGGTGTTGCTAATGCAATCTTAATTAAAGTTAACCAAATTGGTACTTTAACTGAAACTTTCGAAGCTATCGAAATGGCAAAACGTGCTGGATATACTGCAGTAGTTAGCCACCGTTCAGGAGAAACTGAAGATACTACTATTTCTGATATCGTTGTAGCTACAAATGCTGGACAAATCAAAACTGGTTCTTTAAGCCGTACTGATAGAGTTGCGAAATATAATCAATTATTAAGAATTGAAGATCAATTAAATTGCTATGGAGAAGAAAAAGTAGCTGTATTTGATGGATTAAAATCATTCTACAATTTAAAGAAGTAATTTCTTAAGAGTAAACAAAAAAGTTTACTCTTTTTTTTATTCTTATTGATTAAAATTTATAGATATGATATAATCCTAATAGTATTTTTTTTGTTAGTTAAGTTATACTAACTGTGTATAGCTGTTTTATTGGAGGAAATAATAATGGGTGTATTAGATATATTTATAGTAATAAATGCGATTTTATTGATTATAATAGTAATGTTGCAAGAATCAAAAGACAATATTAATGATGCCTTCAGTGGAAATAAAACTGAATTATTCAAGAATCAAAAAACTCGTGGAGTTGAACTTTTTTTACAAAGAGCAACTGCTGGTTTAGCTATTTGTTTCTTTGTCTTGGTTATGGCTTCAGCAATTATTAATAAATAATCAAAAAAGATTTCAATTGAAATCTTTTTGTTTTTATGAGGAGGTACATATGGATCATAAAGAAAAAATAATTACGGCTTTAAGTTTACCTTATTGCCACCAAATAAACGATTTAAATAAAAAAACTAATATTTCAATGTCTTATTTAAGAGAGAAATTAGATGAACTAATTACTGAAGAACGTATATATAAAAAAGGTGAAAATTATTATATATACAAAAAAGGTATCATTGATATCAAAGATAAGGGATTTGGATTTATTAAAGTAGAAGGTGAAGAAACTGACTACTTTGTTTCTGAAAATGATATTATGGGATCATTTACGGGAGATGAAGTAGGTTTTTATGTTTTACCTAAAATTGGAAATCAAAAATTAGATACTGGTATTGTAGTAAAAGTAATTACTCGTGCTAAGGATAAGATTTATGGGAAATTAGTAGTTAAAAAAAGTAAAACAGGAATAAGCTACTTAGTAATATCCCATGATTCTAAGTTTGATTTAAAAGCCAATGTAAAAGAAGAAAACTTAAATGGTGCAGTACCTGACAATCTTGTAGTAGCTAAAATAACTAAATATGCGGGACCTAAAACGGAAGCAATTATTGAAAAGGTTGTTGGTCATAAAGATGATCCAGGAGTGGATATTAGTTTAATTGCCCTACAATATGGATTTGAATTAGAATTCCCTGAAGATGCTATGAAGCAAGCTATTGATACACCAATCGATGTTAAATTAGAAGATTATCCTAATAGAAAAGATTTTACTAATGAAGTAATTATTACTATTGATGGTGAAGAAGCCAAAGACTTTGATGATGCCGTTAATGTCAAAATACTAGAAAATGGTAACTATCAATTAGGAGTACATATAGCGGATGTTAGTGAATATGTGACTATGGATAGTCCTCTTGATGTAGAAGCCTTTAGAAGAGGAACCAGTGTTTATTTAGCTGATAGAGTTATACCTATGTTGCCACATAAGTTATCTAATGGAATTTGTTCCTTAAATGAAGGTGTAAATAGATTAGTTTTATCTTGTGTTATGGAAATAGATAATAAAGGTAATTTAGTGAATTATGAAATATGTGAAGGGGTTATTAAATCCTCACATAGAATGACTTATAGTAAAATAAATAAAATGTTAACTGATAATGATCAAGACTTAATTACTGAATATAGTGATATTTATGAAATGATTAAAAACATGTATGAATTAAGTCAGATCATAAGAGATAGACGCACTAAAAAAGGAGCTCTTGATTTTGATGCCCCAGAATTTAAAATATCTTTAAATGATAAAGGTGAACCAACAGAATTTGTACTACGTACAAGAGGAGTTGGAGAACTATTAATTGAAGACTTTATGCTAACTGCGAATGAAACAGTAGCGTATCATATGGATATAATGCACCTACCTTGCGTTTACCGCGTTCATGAGGCTCCTGAACAAGAGAGACTAGAGAACACATTCAATTTCATTAGAACGCTAGGATTTAACATTAAAACCGTTAAAAAGATATTGCCTAAGGTAATTCAAGATACAATGAATGAAGTTAAAGGTAAACCTGAGTACTATGTTGTAAATCAAATGATGCTTAGATCAATGATGAAAGCTAAATATGATCCTAAAAATTTAGGACATTATGGATTAGCCTTCCAATATTATTGTCACTTCACATCACCAATAAGAAGATATCCAGATTTAATGGTTCATAGATTAGTAAAAACCTTACTTATTAATCCAAAGAACTTTGATGAAGATTTTACCTTCTATCAATCTATATTAAGTGAAGTATCATTACAATCATCAGTTCAAGAAAGAAAAGCTGTGGAATGTGAAAGAGATGTAAATGATATGCTTATGGCTATGTACATGTCTAATTACATTGGACAAAGCTATGAAGGTGTAATTAATAGTATTACATCATTTGGAATGTTTGTAAGCTTATCTAATGGAATAGAAGGATTAATTCATATTAGTAATATGAATGGATATTTCACATACAATGAAAAGAGTATGACATTATCTAATGGTAAGGTAACTTATAAAATAGGGGAAAAAGTTAATATAGTTGTATATGATACAAACAAAAAGGAACGCCGAGTTGATTTTGTTTTAGAAAGTGACTATGCTAATTTTCGTGGTGAACAAAAATGAAAGTAATTTGTGAAAATAGAAAAGCACGTCATGAATATTTTATTATAGAAACCTATGAAGCAGGAATAAAACTAACTGGTACAGAAATAAAATCAGTTAGATTAAATAATGTAAATATTAATGATGCTTATGTTCAAATTAAGAATAACAGAGCATATATAATAAATATGCATATCTCTAAATATGAAAAAGGTAATATCTTTAATCATGATGAAACAAGAACTCGTGACTTACTTATTCATAAAAGAGAAGCATTAAAATTATTCAATAAATGTAAACTAGATGGAATGACTATCATTCCAACTAAAGTTTACATGAAAGATGCACTATGTAAAATCGAAATATCTTTATGTAAAGGTAAAAATTTACATGACAAAAGAGAATCATTAAAAGAAGCAGATGCCAAAAGACATATGCAAAAAGTGATAAAGGAAATGAATTATTAATTCCTTTATCACTTTACTTTACATATCATCAAAAACAATATATAATAAAATCACATGGGCTTGTTATGGATTCGCCGTGGTTAATAAAACTTTATAAGCATGCCTTGGTTGCGCAAGTAAAAACGCCGAGGTTAAAATAACCGGAAAAACAAATTTATTCGCTCGTAACAACAATATGAGCGTTCAATTAGCTTGCTAATTTAATCCAAGCTACGTTCTGTATTAGTTTTCCTAAGACTATTACCAACGACTCATTCATTAGGATATACTTAAGAAGTGCCATCTTAACTTCTTAAACGAATACAATAAGATTAGTTATGAAATAATGTGTTTATTCATGATCTCATAGCAAATTTAAATAATAAACTAAGCATGTAGAAAGTAAAGGCTAGTTGGCTGCGTACGGGGGTTCAAGTCCCCCCAGGTCCACCAATAGATAATTCAGGATTAATACTTTAGGTGTTAGTCCTTTTTTTGTATTTTCAGCTTAAAATAGATTGTTTTTCGAGTAAAAACATATGCTTTAAAGATCACAACTCACTTTTGTATCAAAATAGGTAGTTCTTCTAAACATGAACTTATTGTATTAATATAACTATTTAACGATTATTAGTAAAGTGTGCGTAAAATAGTAATTTGAGAAAATTGAAACTATCGTGTTAAAAAAATGCCGTTTCAATAGATTTTTTGCTAAAAATATGTTATTATATAATACAATGTTGAACTGTTTTTCTATTTGGAAAAAACAGCGATAGCTTATGTGAAAACGTTACAAAATAAATTTTTTAAAATTATAGAGAGTAGAGGACTTAATATGGCTAGGAAAGATAAAAACGAATATAGCTTAATCGCTCATTTGCTTAAATTAAATTATAAATACAAATGGGGTAATTATACTTCAAATGAACAGGTTAATAAAGTTTTGTCAGTTGCTTCGAAAAAAGGAACAGGAAATATAGGTTTACCTGATCAAATTTACATTAATGAAGATGAAAAACTTTTAATTCTTGTTGAAGAAAAAACTAATATTTCCGAGCATGTATCTAAAAAAATAGGCTCTGCTCCAACAAAATATGCTGTTGATGGTATACTATGGTATTTAAATTTTTTTACAAAAGATAAATTGATGAAGTGTAATCATGATTTATCAAATTATTTTTCTAATTGGAAAATTGTAGGTATAGCATTTTCTGGAAAAATTGATGATGACTACAATCATAGATTGTCGACATTTATTATACATAATAATGTAATAGAAGAAAAAAACACAGTAACTGATTTTTTAAATGAAAAAGACTATTTGAATTTATTTGAAAACTATGATGAAGAAGAAATTATTAATAATATTTCGTCGTCTTCTAAAAAGATTAACAGACAATTAAGGTCTGTTGATTCACAAAAAAGGCCGATTTTATTATCTGCTTTGATGATTTGCTTGTTTAAAATAAAAAGTGGTGGTAATAGCTTCATAAATGAATATGCAGCTAATACACCGAGCGAAATAGTAAACAAATTACAAGATAGAGTGGATTCTGTTTTGGCTTCTGAGAGTATACCTGAAGAGAAAAGAAAAGTACTTAGGGCAGAACTCGAATTTATTAAATTTGATCATGATTTAAATAACTTAAGTGTACTTAAGGAGATACTTGATGAGCTAAAAACCAATGTTATACCTCTATTTGAAAGAAAAAGCAATTATGATATAATCGGTAAGTTTTATGAAGAATTTTTAAGATATGCAGGTGTGTCAAATGTAAAAAAAGGAATTGTATTAACTCCTAATCATATTACAACATTATTTACTGAATTAATTGAAATAAAAACTAATGATGTTATCTTGGATGCTTGCTGTGGAACTGGCTCTTTCTTAATTGCAGGTATGAATAAATTAGTTGAAAAGATAAACAACTCACAATTAACGAACAAACAAGGATATATAAAGACTTTAAAGGAAAAACAATTAATTGGCTTTGAGAAAAATTCCACGATGTATTCTTTAGCTATTTCAAATATGCTTTTTAGAGGGGATGGGAAATCGCAAATTTATAATTATGACTATTTTTCTTTGGAAGTTGACAATGTTTTAAATAATTTAAAAAACAATAAAAACGATTATGGTAATTCGGAACCAATTATTCCTTCTATTGGTTTTATTAATCCACCATATGGTGGTAAGGATAACAAGGACAATCCTACAAAAAAGGAAATTCAATTTTTAACTAGATTGTTGGATCATTGTTCTAGATACGTAATAATGATTGCACCACTTAGCACTTATTTTAAAGATGATACGATAAGAAATAATATTTTAAAGAAGCATACTTTAAAATATGTAATAAATATGCCTAAAGATTTATTCATGCCAAATGCCGCTACGAATACTGCAATCTCTGTTTTTGAAACTAATTTACCGCATGCTAATAAGAATGTAATATTTTATGATTTAAAAGATGATGGATTTGTTTTGTCAAAATCTAAAGGAAGGACGGATGTCTATAACAAATGGCAATATATAAAAGAGGATTTATTATTAAAATTAAAAAACCCAGATGGATATAATGATCAAATTCAATTAGTAAAAACAATCATTAAAGATAACGATGAATGGCTAATTCAGGCACATTCTAAAACTGATTATAGTAATTTAAATGAAAAAAGTTTTGAGAAATCGGTAAAAGAGTATATGATTTTTAAAGCAAAACAAGACATGAATCTATTGAATAGCAATATAGATGAAGTCACATTATTAAATCTTATTTCCGATTATTATGAGGAAGTGAAATAATGATACATCAAGAATGGTTTGAATTCTCAATATTTGATATTTTTGAATTTAATAGAGGTCAGCGATTGATTGAAGAGGAAATTGTTTCTGGCGATATTCCGTATATATCATCTACAAAAAATAATAATGGTGTTAATAACTTTGTGTTGCCACCTGAATTTATGAAATTACATAATAATAAAATGACTTTATCAAATAGTGGTAGTGTAGGGTATTTATTTTATCATCCGTATGCTTTTGTTGCATCTGATCATGTCACAGTAATTGGGATAAAAGATAAAAAAGTAGTATTAGGCTATGAAATTGCACTATTTCTTAAACCTATTTTTGAACAAATGAATTATAAATACAATTTTGGTAGAGAAATAAGCGATAAACGACTAGGAAAAGAAAAAATACTTCTTCCTGCTTTTGATAGGGATAATTTAAAATTTCCGGATTGGCAATATATGAAAGAGTATATTAGGGCGATTGAAAAAAATATTGTTTTTAAAAAACTTGAATCACCTAAGAAATTACAAATGAACTATTTAAATAATATTAACACAAAAGAGTTTGCACTTGATGGTGAGTTATTTATTATTGAAAGAGGAGAGCGACTTACCAAAGAAAATAGAGTTCAAGGGAGCACTCCACTTGTAACTGCAGGATATTTAGACCAAGGAATTGCGTGTTTCATTGAAACGGAAGATTTGAAAACATACCAAAATGTGATTACTATTGATATGTTTGGCAATGCATTTTATCGAGATTATGAATTTGTATGTGACGATAATATTCTTGTTTTGATACCCCAAATTGAACTTAATGTATATAGAGCAATGTATGTACTAACTTTAATTGATTTAGATAAATTTAAATACTCTTATGGGAGACAATATAGGCAAAAACATATAAAAAAACATAAAATATTTTTGCCATATAATTATTCTACACATAAAATAGATTTTGATTTAATTGATAATACTATTAAATTGGTTGATTATATTGGTAAAATATAATTTCGAAGTTGAATAAGCAAAAAACATTTAAAATAACAAAATTAACCTTTTAACGATTACCACTAAGGGTGCGTAGAAAATTGCTCTAAATTATCAAGGGTGCGTTCTTGCATCAATATAGGTAATCCTATTCAAATAAAAAGCATAGGTTTGATACAATCTAACGATTTGTATTAAGCCTTTTTCTTTACCTTTTTAGCTAAATATAGCCTTTTTAAGCAAAATCACCTGCTTAGAGCGACTTTTATTCATTATCGGGCAACATTTTATAGATATAATAATCATGCCCATTATAGCAGTGTTTAACAATTTAACGATTACCTATAGGGGTGCGTAAAAAACATAATTTCGAAAAGAATTTGAGAATAATTTGAATAATTTGTAAAATTAAGAATTAAAAAGTAGAAATTTTGATACAAAAGTGTTATAATATTGAGTAAGACATGATTCATGAGGTGAACAAGATGGATTATCAACTACTAGTAAAGAAAATAAGAAACAAACTCATTATTACTCAGCACGAACTTGCTGAGCTTTTGGGTGTTTCTTATGCATCAATAAATAGATGGGAAACTGGTTTGCACGAACCAACAACCAAAGTAAAACGAAAAATTATTGCACTTTGTAAAGAGAATAATATAGAAATCGAGGAGAGTTAATAATGGCAGTAAAAAATAAAAAAGATAAAGAACTATCACTCGAACAAGTTCTTTGGAACTGCCGTGTAGCACTTCGTGGTTATGGAAGTTTTGAGAAGAATAGAGATGCTGTTATTGGATTAGCTTTTCTAAAATTTGCTAGTGATAAATTTGAAAAAAGACGTAAGGAAATTATTGACGATCCTAATTTGGGAGATGTGCCCGTTTTCTTGGAAAAAGTATCATTTTACAATTCGCAAAATGTTTATTATTTGGAGGAACATTGTAGGTGGTCACACATCGTGAAAAACGCTGCTGAAAATGATATAGCTGTCATACTAGATAAAGCAATGAAAGACATCGAGGATAAAAATCCACCTTTAAAAGGTGCACTTCCTCAAAAGACTTATGCAACGCTCGGAGCAGGCAAAGAAGCATTTAAATCCTTAATAGACGAAGTCAACAAACTTAATAGGGAACGCTTTAATGAAGAAGATTTGATTGGTAGAGTATATGAATATTTCCTTCAAAACTTCGCTGCATCTGCATCAAAAGAAGATGGAGAGTTTTATACCCCTGCTTGTGCGGTTGAACTTATTTCTGAAATGATAGAACCATTTGATGGCATTGTATATGATCCATGTTGTGGTTCTGGTGGAATGTTTGTTCAATCAATAAAATTTGTTAGCAAGCACAATGGAAATAAGAAAAAGGTCTCTGTGGTTGGTCAAGAATCAAATCCTGATACGTGGAGACTAGCAAAGATGAACTTATCTATCAGAGGAATATCATGTGATTTAGGCGAAAAAAATGCTTCTACCTTCACCGAAGATCAACACAAAGATAAAGTTGTTCAGTATATTATGGCCAATCCTCCATTCAATCTTAAAAAGTGGCGTGGAGAAGACGAATTGTTAACGGACGCTCGCTTTCAACTTTGTAAACCTGCTATGCCACCTGTTTCCAATGCTAACTATGCATGGATTTTGCATATGATTTCAAAACTTGATGTATACAAAGGCATCGCTGGGTTTTTGCTTGCTAACGGCGCATTGAATGCTGGTTTTGCTGGTGACGACGAAGAGGATGAAGGAGGACAAGCTCAATATCAAATACGCAAAAAAATTCTAGAAAATGATAAGGTTGAAGCAATTATTGTTCTTCCTAGAGATATGTTTTATACTACTGATATTTCAGTAACTCTTTGGATTTTGAATAATAACAAAAAAGCAA
Organism: Anaeroplasmataceae bacterium; assembly: GCA_031553215.1. Lineage (GTDB taxonomy): Bacteria > Bacillota_I > Bacilli_A > Acholeplasmatales > Anaeroplasmataceae > JAVBLW01. The sequence goes on along the minus strand of JAVBLW010000006.1, from coordinate 204,278 downwards.
GAACATTGAATGGCAGACAACTACGAAATCGAGAAAATGAAGTTTTGTTTGTTGACCTTCGCAGATGGGACGAAAACACTGAAGAATATACAATTGACAAAGGCAAGAAAAAGAAGAAAACAATATTAACTTCTGAGCAAATCAAAGAGGTAAAAAAGATATATAACAATTGGCAATCGGTCGATTGCAAAGATTCTTCAAAATATGCTGTTCCCGAATTATATCGTTCAGTAACATTTGACGAAATTAAAGAAAAAAACTTCAGTCTTGCACCAAGCAAGTATATTGAATTTATAGATCATGATTTGGATATCGATTTTGAAAAAGAAATGAAACGTATTCAAGCTGAAATGACTGAGGTAATAAAAAAAGAAAAAGAGTCTCAATCATTACTTGAAGATGCTTTTGAGGGTATTGGTTATGGCATTAAATAAACTTGGTACATATATCGAACCGATTAACAGAAGAAATACACAAGAAGAATATACAGAGAATGATGTGTGTGGGATTTCCACATCAAAATGTTTCATAAAAACAAAAGCCGACTTAGACGGCGTTAAGTTAAGTAATTATAAAGTGGTAAAGAAACATGAGTTTGCATATGTTCCAGATACGTCTAGACGAGGAGAAAAAATCGGATTGGCTTATGCAAGTCAAAAGGATTGTATTGTTTCTTCAATTTATACTGTTTTTAGAATAAAAAAAGATGCACCAATGTTACCAGATTATCTTTTTATGTATTTTAATAGACCAGAATTTGATAGGTATACTCGCTTTAACTCGTGGGGTTCTGCGCGCGAAGTTTTTACTTGGCAAGAAATGTGTGATATTGATATTGATGTTCCAGATTTGCCAACGCAAGAAAAATACGTAAAAACGTATCTTGCAATGCTTGAAAATCAAAAAGCTTACGAAACAGGACTTGAAGATCTAAAACTTGTCTGTGATGGATATATCGAGGACTTAAGAAGAAATATGCCTTGCGAGGAAATTGGAAAATATATAGAAGAAGTGAATACTAGAAATACTTTATTAAAAGTCAGCCTTGTCCAAGGTGTTGAAAATACAAGTAGATTTATTGAAACTAAAGCCAATATTAACGGCTTGGATTTTAGCAATTACAAAATTGTGAATGAAAATTATTTTGCATATAACCCGTCAAGAATTAATATTGGTTCGATTGCATTAAAACTAAGAAATAGTAATGTATGTATTGTTTCTCCAATGTACACAGTGTTTAAAGTAATTAATGAAAAAGAATTATTATCTGAATATTTAATGCTATGGTTAAGCAGACTCGAATTTTTCAGAAGTACTCTTTTTTATGCAATGGGATCTGTTCGAGATATTTTCAGTTTTTCATGTATGAAAGAAGTCAAGATTCCAATTCCCGATATAAAAATACAAAAATCCATTGTTGCAATATATAATGCATATATTATGCGAAAAGAAATAAATGAAAAACTAAAAGCACAAATAAAGGACTTGTGCCCAATATTAATAAAAGGTTCACTTGAAGAAGCAAAGAAGTAACTCTTAATATGGAGGTTGTTTATGACGACTAATGAATTAAATGATTTCATAAAACATTATATCGAAAAGAATAAAACAAGAAGTGCTATTATGCTCTCTGCACCATGGGGGACAGGTAAAAGTTATTACATTCAAAATTCTTTGATACCATTTTTGGCAAAAGATAACTTTAGAAAGTGCATTGTTGTTTCATTATACGGATTAAACGATATTAAGGATATTAGCAAAAGTATTTTTCTTGAATCAAAAGCAAAAATACTAAACAACAACAGCACTGGTATGGCTTCCACCAAATTGATCGGAAAGACTGTTGTTAAGGGTATTGCTAGTTTCTTTGGTGTGGATTTAAGTTTGGATGAAGGCTCATTAAACAAACTCTATGAATCAATTGACCTTTCGGACAAATTAATCATATTGGAAGATTTAGAAAGAGCAAACATTAGTATTATTGAAACACTTGGTTATGTTAACAATCTTGTAGAACAAGACGGTGTAAAAGTATTATTAGTAGCAAATGAATCAGAAATTTTAAAATACACAAGTTTTCCAGTAAAGAACGCAGATGGCAAGGAAACTATAAAGACAGCGTTAAGTGAAGAATCCAAGATTTATATAAAGACAAAAGAAAAAACGGTCAGTGATACAATAGATTTTTATTCCTCAAACACTCAAGCAATAGACAACATTTTAATGTCATTTAATAATAAATATTTCGACAAGTTGTTAGAAGATAAAGAACCATATTCTATAGATAGTATGTTAAGCTGGGAAATTGAACAAAACATTATGTTTTCCAAAGACATAAACAGTCAAAACTTGCGTTCATTGATTTTTGCGTGTCAAAAGACATCAGATATATTGGACAAAATGGATTTCGTTCCTAATATCTCGTTTGTAAAGAGTGTATTAATGAGCAACATTGCTTTTGCATTAAGAAAGGCAAAAACAAATACTCTTTCTTGGAGTAATGATGAAAATAGTTCTCATGAATTAGGTACATATAAATTTCCATTATATAGATTTAGTTACGATTATATAATTTCACAGCATATGGATACTCAAGAGATAGAGAAGTCAAATCAAATTTTTTGTAATCGCGAAGAATTTGAAAAGAATCAAAAAGAATTAAATTCGCATTTAAATGTGCTATACAGATATTACGAAGAAACAGAGAAAAATGTGGTTGAATCTCTTAAATACATTTCGGAAAAACTAGAAAACAATAGTGCAATACCATTTAGTGAATATGGAGGATTAGTAAATTATCTAATTTCAATTAAAGACAGTGTAGGTTATGATGATATAATTGATCATTGTAAAACACAAATGTTAAATAATTTAACTGAAACAGATTTAGAAACATTGGATCGAATTACATTTCATAGTGGAATACAATTGGAATCGAAATCTTCTATAGATGAATTCAATATGTTTATGAAAGAAATGGAAAACAAGCTTAAAGCGTGCAATTCCAATTTGTTAGATTTCGATTATACTCCTGGAAAAATTGATGAATTTTATTCAAATGTGTTGATCAATAAAGCTACCTTTTTGAGCAAAGGAAGTTTTGCGAAGAAGATTGACAACGATCGTTTGATAGAGTTAATACGAACATGTGATTCACGACGAATTAGCAATATTAGAGGTATTTATATGGGGATATATAGGTCTGTTAATATTAATGAGTTTCTTAAAGATGATAGAGATAGTTTGATTGATTTAAAAAATAAGATTGATTATCTAATCAACGAAACTGAGTCGACTTTTGATAAAATTCAAATGAAACAAATCAATTGGTTTTCTAATAACTTGCAGGAAATAATAGAAAAATTATAAGGAGGTATCGCAAATGGATTATATGTTTGGAAAAGGAATGTTTACAGAAGCAGAACTAGAATCTGCTTTTATTGAACTATTTAAACAGCAAGGTTTTGAATATGTCTCTGGTGAGAACATTCATCGTCAATTTAAAGATATACTGCTTTATGATGACTTAGCTGCGTATTTAAAAAATAAATACCTTGATATTACGTCAAATGAAATAAAGATAGTAATAAGTATGATTGATAATATATCTTCAGCTCCTCTTTATGACGGCAGCAGAGAAACATATAAAATAATTTCTGAAGGTTTTAACTTAGTCAGAGATGATACTTCTAAAATTGCACTACATATCGACTTTATTGATTTTAATGATAGTTCAAACAATATATTCAAAGTAGTTAATCAGTTTACCGTCGAGGATGTTCATATCAGACGCCCAGATTTGATAGTTTTCATCAATGGTATACCTGTTGCCATCTTTGAGTTCAAAACGGCAATTTCGGAAGACAAAACAATTCACGATGCATGGCGACAAATACACACTCGTTATTGTCGTGATATACCTAATCTGCTAAAATATTGTGCGATTTCTGTAATTAGTGATGGAGCAAATACTAAATTAGGATCAATATTTTCTCCGTATAAGTTTTATTACTCATGGAATAAAGCAAATGAAACTGATACTGTTGTAAACGGAATTAGTTCATTGTTTACTTTAATGCAAGGTGTGTTCTCAAAAGATAAATTGCTATCTATATTAAGAGATTTTGTATTTTACCCAGATGATAGCCAAAAAGACGAGGCTATAGTATGTAGATATCCGCAATTTTTTGCAGCAAATAAAATGCTTGCTAGTTTGAAAGAACACAAAAAACCTGATGGGGATGGTAAAGGCGGTATTTACTTTGGAGCGACTGGCTGCGGTAAAACTTATGCAATGTTATTTTTATCTCGTCTCTTGATGTTAAGAGAAAAAGATGCTTTTCAAAATCCGACAATAATTATTATTACGGATAGAGAAGATTTAGATTCTCAAACTTCAAAATTATTTGTTACAGCAAAGAAATATTTACACGATAATAATGTTCGAAGTATTGAAACAAGACAAGATTTACGAACAACACTTCTAAATCAAGAAAGCGGTGGCGTGTATATTACTACTATTCAAAAATTTTGCGAAGAAACCGGTGTTTTATCCGAGCGGAATAATATAATATGTATTTCTGATGAGGCACATCGTTCTAACACAGGAGTAAATTCTAAATTAAAGAAAACTGATAAAGGTGTTTTTACAACTTATGGTTTTGCACATTATTTAAGAGAGAGTTTTCCAAATGGTGTTTACTGCGGATTTACTGGAACTCCAATCGATGAAGCAATAGCAGTATTTGGTAATGTTGTAGATAGCTATACAATGAAAGAGTCGAGCGATGATGGAATAACCGTAAGAATAGCATATGAACCAAGACTTGCCAGAGTTATAATCTCAGATAAGGACGCAAAAGATATTCAAAAATACTATGATGAGTGTGCTGAGCATGGTTCAAATCCTGAGCAGATAGAGAAAAGTCAGAAAACGATGAGCAAAATGACTACGGTCCTTGGTCACAAAGATAGAATCGAAAAACTGGCGAAAGATATTGTTTGTCATTATGAATCGTTATGTGCCGAAAAACCTGAAATTGTACAAAAAGCAATGATTGTTTGTGCGGACAGAACTCTTGCGTTAAAGGTCTATAAAGCTATAAAAAATTTAAGAAATGACTGGACTGTGGCTAAAAAAGCTGATAACCCCAATGATCATACTAGCGAAGACCTTGATACACTTGTTGATGTGCCAAAGTTAAATCTTGTTGCTACTCGTGGTGAAGATGACGAAAAAGAATTATATGATCTTTGTGGCACAAAGGAAAAACATAAATTCCTTGATGAGCAGTTTAAAAACGAGAAGTCTAATTTTAAGATTGCCATTGTTGTAGATATGTGGATCACAGGATTTGATGTTCCTTCACTGGCAGTAATGTACATTGATAAACCACTTCAAAAACATACCCTAATACAAACAATATCTCGTGTAAACAGAGTGTTTGAAGGAAAAAACAGGGGTTTGGTTGTAGATTATATTGGTATAAAAACGCAAATGATGGAAGCTATAAAGGTTTATGGTGGACCTCAAGAAAGCCCAGTGGATGAATTATCGATTTCTCTTGGTATATTTAAAAATCATTTAAAGTTGATAGATGATTTGCTAATCAATTTTAATGCTACTGATTTTTATGCGGGCGAGCCACTTGCAAGATTGCATTGCTTAAATCGTGCAGCAGAGTATGTCCAGTTATCAAAAGAGATAGAATTTAGATTTATGAATTTGTCTCGAAAATTAAAAGCTGTTTACAACATTGTATTCCCTTCAGGTGAGATATCTAAAAATGAAACATCAAGAGCTCAATTTTACCTTGCAATAAGGTCAATAATATATAAGCAAACAATTGGTGATGTTCCTGATGCCGAAGTTATGAATAAAGTCGTTGAAGAAATGGTCAAAAACGCTATTTCTTGCACTGGTGTTGAAAACATTATAGATCATCATAAATCATTGGATTTCTTTAGTGATGAATTCGTAAATCAACTAAAAGCTGTTAAAATGCCTATAACTAAGTTCAATGCGCTATTGAAACTTTTAAAGAAAGCAATTTCAAATTATGGTAAGGTGAACAAAGTAAAATCACTTGAGTTTGATGAAAGATTGAGACGTGTTGTCGAAGCTTACAATACAAGAGATAGTCTTGTTTTTACAAGCGAGGTAGTTGCGGATTTTGTCAACGATTTATCTGATGAACTTATTAATATATTTAAGGATTTGAACTTAGATAAAACTTCTTTTGAAAAATTAGGTATCACGTATGAAGAAAAAGCATTCTACGATATTTTAGTTAAAGTCCGAGATGACCATGGGTTTCTTTTCGAAGATAAAAAGTGTCTTGAACTAGCAAAGAAAATTAAAGAACTAGTAGATGATAAACTTCAATATGCTGATTTTTTTAATAGAGACGATATCAAGAGTCAACTTAACATGGATTTGACTGTACTCCTTTATAAAAACGGCTATCCACCTGAGTGGGACGAAGAAGTATTTGATAAAGTAATGCAACAAGCAGAAAATTTCAAAAAGTATAACTAAACAGGTAATTAAATGAAAGGCATACTAGATTTATTAGAGAACTTTATAGAAATTACTGGAAATTCAACTGCAGATAATATCATTTTATGTGTAATAGGTTTTATTTCTTTTGCAGTTGCATTTGGTCTTGTTGGAATGATATTTGATTTTTTAGGCTTCTATGATTCTGATCTTATGAGCGATTGCCATTGGATAATTAGAATATTTGTCTTTCTTGGATTATCGGGTATTTGTATTGCTATAGTAAAATTTATTACGTGGCTACTTAGCTTTTAATGGTGGATATATTTGATTGCAGGCGTGCTGTTTGTTGCGTTTGTAATTATAGTTTACTACTTAAAATTTAAAATAAGTAAAAGAAAGGCAATAGCAGTTGAAACTGAAGAAAAAACAATAGCTATTTCAACAACTTCCGAGCCAAACGTAGCCGCTATTCCAAGTGTTAAGGATTGCCGTCCTAGATGCGGTGCTCCATTGGTTAAACGGCATGGGCCATACGGAAGTTTTTATGGCTGTGATAATTTTGCCAGTAAAGGATGCAGATATACTCGAAAATTCAAATAGGTAACCATTTAACGATTACCATCTAAGGGTGCGTAAAAATAGGCGAAAAAGTGCTAGGGGTGCGTTTCGTACCCATATTAGTAATCCTATTCAAATAGCTAATCAGGACTGATACCTTCGGGTTTTTGATATGGGAACTATCTAATTTTACTTAAATAACTGTATTTTAACGTAAAAAGACTCATTTGTATCAAAATAGGCAGTTCTTGTATGCTTCAATTATTTGTATTAATATAACCTTTTAACGATTGATAATGCAAAATCGACAATTTAAAGATTACTTATTAAGGGCGCGTAACATAACAATTTGAAAAAAAATGGCGCTATTATGTCAAGAAATTGTCGTTTTATAGATTTTGTGCTTTTAATATGTTATTATTTAAATACATATTAAAACTACAGATATAAGAGAATGTCAAAATACTAAATTGAAATTATTTGAACTGGTGGAAATACAAACACAAGGATTTTTATGTAGAATTAATTATTGATGAAATTGAAGGATTTATTAAGTTATTAACCAAAATAATTGCTTAGAGGAGAATTTTATGAACAAATTTTTAGGTATAATTGCTGTTTTGTTTATTTTAACAATTTATTTTTTTGTCAACTATTACATTGGCAAGCGTATATTCCAATTTGTTAAACATTTCTTTCCTAAACTTAATTCAACTATATTTATAATTGTTTTTGTTATAATAGCTTTACCTCTCGTTTTAGGGTATTGCCCTTTGCCTAATAACTTTAGAAATATAATGATAACAATAGGTGGATATTACATGGGTATATTTGTTTACCTATTCCTGTTTTTTGCTTTAGGTGATTTAATTATCTGGCTAGGGAAAGTCACAAAATTAGTTAGTGATTCAAAAAGGGTTAATTTCCGTGTTATGATGAATTGTGTGTCTTTGTTAGTTAGTGTAATACTTGTCATTTATGGAATTGATCATGCTAATACAATTAAAATAAAAACTTATGATATCAATTTAAATAATAGTCTTAATGAAGAAATGAAAGCAGTGTTAATTACGGATATTCATTTAGGCGCAGTAAATTCAGAAAGTCGATTAGTGAAAATAATCGATAATGTAAATGCTGCCAATCCTGATCTTGTCTTAGTTGTAGGTGATACATTTAATGATGATTTTAATGCGATTCAAGATCCAAATAGAGCTAGTGAACTTTTCAAAAGTATTAATTCAAAATTCGGTGTCTATGCGTCATTAGGTAATCATGATGGTGGTGCTACTTTTTCTAAAATGGTTCAATTTTATGAGGATAGTAATGTAAAGTTATTAAAGGATGAATACGTCATTATCGATAATCAATTTGTATTATTAGGTAGAGTCGATCCCTCTCCAATTGGTGGATTTGATACATTGAAAAGAGTAGAGACTAATACTTTATTAGAGTTAATTACTCCTCTTAACCTACCGATAATAGTCATGGACCATACGCCATCTAATTTAGATCAATATGGTACAAAAGTTGACCTAATTGTTGCAGGTCATACGCATAAGGGACAAGTATTTCCTGCTAATATTATTACAAGTATTTCTTATGTAGTTGATTATGGACACTATAAGGAAGATGATGCTCATCCAGATGTTATAGTTACTTCCGGAGCCGGTACTTGGGGAATGCCTATGCGTGTTGGAACCGATTGTGAAATCGTAGTTATTACATTAAAATAGTTGCTTAAAGGCCTATATAAAATACAAAGTAGTTTGTAGTAGGCAAAGAAAAAATAAGCGTAAAATCTATCTAGAAGTTGCTGACTAATTCTCTCTAAAATCTACTACCCTTTAATGTCCATAAACGGTCATTTTCGATAAGGAGATATGATTTTAATAATGAAATTCACTTTTGTATAAATCTTTGTTCACATGATTTCATTTTGTTAATATAACTTTTAACGTTCACTGACAAGTATGTAAATAATTATTCGCTTCGTGTGCTGGTTCTGATAATTTATTAAATATGTTGACTAACTACCGAATATTTATGCAGTAGTTAAAAATTTATGGGACTATATAAAGTCATTAATTAATAAATAACTGATAGTAAAATAGTTCTACACAAACAAGGAGGTAATGTATATGTTTTTTATAGATAAGAATTCATTTGAAAGTACATTATCTCTATTAAAAGGAGAAACGGTTTTATCCCCAATGTTTACTGAACTTAAGCAATTTATGGAAGAAGAATTTGAACTTACTATTTATAATATAAGTTTTGAAAAGTTTTCTCGTTTTACTAAACCCAAAAAGAATTCATTAGCATTTGGTAAAAAATATCGTTTGATATTTCAAGTTGCTTCTATTAGTGAAAGAGAATCAATGCAAAATAAAATTCCTGTTGAATTACCAAATCAACATCAGGGATTTAGATTGGAAAATGATGAATATAAACAAGGTAAAGTTTTAACAAAATTTTTGGAATTATCTAAAAAATATTCTTTTGAGACACGTATTAAAGAAAATGAGATATGGATTGACTATTTTTATTGGTTTCTAATTGATTATAAGAGTTATATTGTTGAGTGTATAAATAAAGAATTTAGTGAAGAAATAATAAGTAGATATAAGACAAATGCTGGTATATGGAAAATATTAAAGAATGGTTCAGGAATGATAGTGTTTTATCAAACCGAAGAACAAAAAGCTTTAAATGAACAAAATGGAGTTTCTAAGCGTATTACAGATGAATACTATTCAATGATTAAAAAGACTGATGAAATAAATCTATGTCAAAAGAATATGCTTATTTTTGATACCAAGGAAAACCTTGATAAGAATTATGGTGGAAGTTTATATACGTATATGCGATAATAGAATTGCAGTTATGATAATAAAACTAGGAGAAATCGACATATGAAAAACGTAGATAAATTTGTTCAGATAATTGAAAAAATTAAAATGAAATGGAATATTACTTGTCGAACAAGATTTATTAACATAGATAAAAGTATTCAGCTTTATTTAGAAACTAATAATTATTGTTACAAAATAGTGATAGAAAAGAGAATTGTTGCTTGTTATTCTTACAAGAAAATTTCAGACGATATTGAAATTGAATTAATATCGGATTGGCATATTAAACAAGAATATTCTACTGATATATATTTATATAACGCAATTGATTCTTATTTTTGCTATATGGAAGAATATGACGTAGATATTCGTGAAATTAATGAATAATATTATCTTTTTATTTTTTTGATTTAATAATAAAAAATATAAGAGCAGTAATTATATGTTTTAATAGAAAAGATTACAAAAGTAATCGTATAATATTTTATATATGATTCCTTAAAATAAAGATTATAAGTGATTAAAAAAGTGTTGACATTTTCCGAATTTATCGGTAAAATATAAAGGAACCATAGGAAGGCTTGGGTAATGCCCGAATCCAAATATTCCATTAGTGGGATTAAGAGTGGCAATGCCGCTCTTTTTTTAATATATTAAGTAAGTAGGGGATAGTGTGAGTAATATTGTTATTGATTTTAACAATCAATTGTCAGAATTGAAAAAATATATAATATTCGATAAAGAGAAATTAGTTAAAAAGTTTCTAATTGATAATGGGTATTATAGGACTAGTAGATATGCGAAATTTTCTTTGAAATATGCATCTTTATTAAAAAGCAAGCCTTCATCAGATTTTTTATTAAGTTTATATCGATTAGATGAAGATTTGCGTATAGTATTGTTTAAATACATAAGATATATTGAAATTACTTTTAGATCTACTTTAAGTGAAATTTTAGTAGCAAATACAAATGATTGTGTTTTCTATTTAGATGCGAATAATTATACTCCTTCTAAATCGGAAAGAGATAAAAAGACAAGAAATTTAAATGTAAAACAATTCGGGAGTTTTTTTACCGATCTGCAAAAAAAAGAAGAAGATTTGCGTAGAAATGCTATTAAGTATCCAGAACTAAAGGATTATAGATCAAAAGGTCAATTTTATGGAGAAAAAATAGCAAGTTGGGCATTGTTTGAATATTTAGATTTTGGAACAATTGTTTTAATATATGAATATCTGACTGGTGATATGAGAAAGTCAATTTTAAATAGTAGATATAATTACGATAATATTAGTAAGTCTACTACTAAAGAAGTAGATACTTGGCTTAACGCAATTAGGAATTTGAGAAACAAATGTGCACATCATAATAGAATAATTGGTACAACATCTTCCGTAGTTTTAAAGCATTCAATAGATACTGATGTTACATTAGAATCAGATTCGGATTTGTTTTCAAGAATATATGCAATAATCAAATTTTTGCCAAAGGAAGAAGTAAGACAATTAAAAGCACAATTACAAAAAATAATTAAAAAATTTGAAAAGGATGCTTATAGTGTTTCAGATTTAGACATATTGCCAAAAGATTGGGAAGAAAAAATAAATAAAATAATAAAACTTAAGTATTAATTATCATATTACAAGCATAATATTATTGAGCTGAATTTAAGCTTGCCATGGGAAGGCCTGGGTAATGCCTGAATCCAAATATTCCATTAGTGGGGAAAACTAGCGTGATGCTAGTTTTTTATTTTTATATGGAAGAATATAATAACAACATATTTATTAAAAAACAGAGATATTTGATAATTTAATATAATGTGTATATTGTCTTGTTTAATTATTTGTAGTGTAAATTTTTTGGTCTCATATACAATTTACAAAAGGGAAATCCGTTTTTTTATATAAACATGATATAATAGTATATAATTCGAATGGAGAGGGCTTGTAATGTCAAATGAATTGATAATGATTTTAGTTAGTTTAATATGTGTATTTGCATGGTTACAAGTAGCTTGTTGGAATATAGGAAACAGGCATTATTCTATGCATTATAAATCACATCTATTAATCGAAAAGAAAGGATTATGTAGATTGATTTATTATAAGCCTCTACACTTTCATAGATATTCTCTTTGGGAAGTATTATACTTTTTTTTATCATATGTATTTTTACTGGGTGGTTTAATAATATTTATTTATGGGTTCTTTAACGATAAGGTTGCACATTATGGTTCAATAATAATGATTACTATTATGCTGTGTTCATTCTTCGGTGAATTTTTTAGAATAGTTTATATTGATATAACATATAGAAGAGAAATAAAATATAGAATAGATAGTTCTGATATACCTATTGAAGATAAAGTAATTAAGGAAATAATCAAATATGCTGGAACAATTAGATATAGCTTAGATAATTTATATAATAAAAGGCTTGTTAAAATTGATAATGGATCTAATAAAAGTATAGATGATCTAGATAAAGAATTTATAAAATATTATAGAGATTATAAGAAAATTATAATAGATAAAAATAGAGTAATTTATATTAAACCGATGGAGTTGTGATAGATGAATAAAATCCTTAATTATTTGAATTTAGAAAATAAATATATTAATGAGGCATTAACACATTCCTCATATAAAAATGTATGTCAAATATGTAATAATGATAAATTGTAAAAATTATTATTTTTTTGTAAATCGTTCGACAAATTGTATTAATATATAAAAAATTATGATAGTATTAAATTACAAAAGGGTATTTCAATTGAAAAAGTAAATAGTTACGTAATTAAGCTTTTGTGAAAATACAACTGTAATTTTAAATATATTATGCGCAAATATATTTATTAGGGGTTGTGGTATTTTAAAAAAGGTAAGGGGGAAAAATTATGAGAAAAACTTTTTTAAGAGTACTAACATTAGTATTATTTGGTACATGTGTCTTTAGCTCTGCTAATGATACAATATCTAATTCAAAAGAAAATGGTTTAAAACAAACTACGAATCTTTTATCGTTAAGTAGTAAGGTATCTAACTTAGATTCTCCTATAAATAAAAAGGTAATCTTTGATATGAATAATAGATATCCTGAAACTTATGGTTCAAGAGAAGTAGAAAGAATTAAAGAACTAAATGATATGAATGGGAAAACATATAATTTAGTAGAATTTAGTCACACAGGTTATGTAATTTATAATGATAATTATTCATTGATTTTAGAAAGCTGTATTGAAGTTAAATCACCTTATTTGAATAAGTTTGATGATTTAATATATTTAGGAGCTTCTAATTATTTTACATACGAAGAAGATGTAGATTCAAAGAATGATGATCCAAGTATTAAACATTGTGTAAGTGATTATAGTATCGAGCTAAATGATAAAAATACTGAACAATTAGAGAGTATTTCTGAGAAATTAGAGTCAAATATTGAAAATACTTTAGCAACCGAAGCTTCTTATTCATCAAATAATGCTCTTGGTATGACGGTTATGGCAAGTCCATCTTCTGAGACCGCATCTATTAAGCAACCAGATATTATTGCGAATGCTGATACAAGTGGTTTTAATACAGATGGTAATTGTGGATATGTCGCGGGTGCATTATTAATATATTATGCTGCGAGAGCATGGGGGTGGACATATTTATATGGGAATGAAACTATCCAAAAATCTTTGGTTACAGAAATTCAAGGTAGTAAAAATGGAACATCTTTGGCACCAGATTTAGAAGACTCTTTAAATAATTATATGAATGCAAAAGGTGCCACTCACAATGCGAAAGTTAACATGTGGCATATTCCTTCAGCACATACATTCTACGATAGAGTTAAAGAGGATAAGCCTGTAGCATTATATGGTAACTTGACTGATCCAGACAATACAAGTGGTGGTAATATAAATCATGTTGTTACAGTTTATAAGGTAAAAAGGGATGTGAAAAGCTTTTTGGGAATAAAAACATATTCAAATTATGTGTATACTGTTCATTATGGTTGGATTCCTAATAATTTAGATTATATTACTAATCCAGATGATTTTATTAATTATAATGCTGTTGAAATGTCTCATGCTGCAATCAGTGTTGGTGGATTAGTTAATCTTCATAAATAGAAGAAGAAAAAATATTTTTGTTATGTATGGTTAACGGTAAAATATAATACCATAATGATAAGAACTAGCTTTTAACTAGTTCTTATTTTTAATTAGAAAAATCATTATATATTTATAATGGAAAATAAAAAAGAGGTGTATTACCACACCTCATTAAAGATTTAATCGTTTTAAAATATTAAATATTAAATTTATTAATCCTGCATAAGGTGAAATTTTCTTCCATAAAAAATTAATGAAATTTAATTTGCTCTTATCTTGTGAATTATAAATTTTAGAATATTTAATTTTTTCAGTTATTGTTAATTTAAAATCAGCTGTTTCAAGTATTTTAGTTGATTTTGTTTTTGTTGTTTCTTTTACCATACTCCTTTCCTCGGTCCTTGCCAGTTATATTTTGTAAGGAAGTAAATCTTACATATCTATATTATATCATATTTAGGATAGCTGTGCAATAAAACAGGAAATAGGGTAAAGCCAATATAATATATAAAAATGTGAGGAATAAAGAATTATAAATATTAATGAAATTATGGTAAGTCGTTATAAAAGGTTAGTAGATTTTCTAATTCTATTTTCCAATCTGCTTTGTTTTTTTCAGCTCTTTTTCTATCTTCTGCATTTTTAGTTTCATTAATTGTTTCGTTGCATGCTTCAATTTTTGCTTTTAAATCGGCAATTTTGGAAGATTAAGTAAATTTAAAAGAAGAAGTATATTATATTACTAATTGAAGCAGTTATCTTTTAATATTTTTATATTTATGATATAATTTTATATATAATTTTGGAGAAAAAGTATGAAATTTGAGGTAAATGATACGATTATTAATTATTTAATATCAAAGGATAGTGTTTTTGAATTTCTATTTGAAAAATTTGGATATTTGAGTTTAGAATTAGATGATGATATATTTGATGCAATTGTTAGTCAAATTGTTGGGCAAATGCTATCAATTAATGTGAAGAAGAAAATGTTAGACAATATCCATTTGATGGTTGGAAATATTACACCAGAAAATATTGTTAAGTATACAGTAGATGATTACCGAAAATGTGGAATATCATCTCGTAAGGGATTGTACATAATTGAAATGGCTAAAGATATATTGGATGGGAAATTATCGTTTGATGGATTAGAGACATTAAGTGATGATATGTTAATTGCTGAATTAATTAAGATTAAAGGCGTTGGTAAATGGACTGCTGAAATGATTGCACTTTTTTCATATGGAAGAGAAAATATTTTTTCTTTTAGTGATGTTGCTCTAAAAAATGGAATAATTAAAGCAAAAGGTTTTAAGAGTTTATCTGAAAAAAGATTTATTGGATTAAAAAAGAAATATACTCCATATGCTTCATATGCTGCACTATATTTTTATAGATACAATGATTTTAATGAATAGAATTATTATTAAAGGATGAAATAATCATGAATGGAAAAAAGAAAGTTATTTTAGGCCAGTTTTTCACAAAAGATAAAATATGGTTAAGAGAGCATATTATTGATTTTATTAATAGTACGAATTCTAAAATTGCATATGATCCATATGCCGGTGGAGGGCATTTGCTTGATGTAGCAGTAAATATATTAGGATTTGAAAATTATAAAGGTTTAGATATAGATAATAGTCTAGAATGGAAAATCAATGATTCTCTTTTAGGTATTCCGCATATAGCAGATGCTATTATAATTACAAATCCACCATATCTTTCAAATTATTCGGCTTCAAGGAAAAAAATTGGAACTAGTGTGGAACAATACTTTGAAACATCTAATTATGACGATGTGTATTTAATTGCACTAGATAAAATGAATGATGCCCAAAAAAATATTGTGGCTATAATCCCAGAAACATTCATTAATTCTAATTATAAGAGAAAGAATTTACTTAATTCAATAACTATATTGGAAGATAATCCATTTGATGATACTGATACTCCAGTCTTAGTTGCATGTTTTGATGGTATTGAAAAAGATTTGCATGAGGTTAAAGTTTATAAAAATGATACATTTGTAAATTTCCTAGGCAATTTAGAAGATTTACGATTAATTCCTAATAAGAACTTAGATATGAGTTTTAATGATTTAAACGGATGGCTTGGTGTTAGATGTGTGGATACAACAAACATAGACGATATGCTTCGTTTTGATTTTAAAGAGAATATTGATTATGATTGGAAAAATAAAATAAAAGGCTCATCAAGACTATTAACCTTAATAAATATCGAAATTGATAAAGAAAAAAGATTAGAATTTATTAATGAATGCAATAAAATTTTAAATGAAATAAGAAAAGAAACGGATGATATCATTTTTAGTCCTTTTAAAGGTAATATGAAAAATGGTAGAAGACGTAGAAGACTCGACTTTATAACATGTCGAGCAATAATGGAAAGGGCTCATTATAAAGTTATTATAAAAGGGGATGATAAAAAATGAACAACTTAGAGTACTTTGAATATTCTAAAGAACACCCAGAGGGATTAATTGATCCGTATTATGCAAAGGATTTTGTGGTTATTCCTGATAAAGTGGATGATTTTAGCATGTTAACAGCTAATAATGATAGGATGATTGAATTAATTTCAAAATTTAAAGAATTGCATGAACTTGGTAAAGATTCAACAGATGATGATATAGAGAAAATTATTAATAAAATATGCCATATATTAGATAATACACCAGGTATTAATTATTCAGCATTTTCACAATTTTTTATGGTTTACAACTTTACATATTCTCTTTATCAAAAATTAAGTGGAAGTAAAAAATTTGAGTTTATATATGAAATGTTAATCAGATATTGTAAAGAAAGACATGAAATGTACATGAGTCATGGCTATTCTAATATGATATTACAGGTTATGTGTGATAACTATTCACATAAGAGAAATGGGAAAACAGGAATAAATAAGATTCTTGCTTTAATGAGGGGTTTTAATATGGTTCAATCTGGTTCACTGAATTACTTTGTTTCAAGTGGTAATCACTATATTTTGCCTGATAAAGGAGATAGAGTCACTTTTGAGAAGTTTTTAAAAACGTA
Source organism: Anaeroplasmataceae bacterium (assembly GCA_031553215.1). Taxonomy (GTDB): domain Bacteria; phylum Bacillota_I; class Bacilli_A; order Acholeplasmatales; family Anaeroplasmataceae; genus JAVBLW01. The sequence goes on along the minus strand of JAVBLW010000006.1, from coordinate 187,191 downwards.
CTTTATTAAGATGAAATCTAGAGAAATTGCTCAAGATAAGCTGCCTGATATAGTATTTTCACATAATGGACATTTTTATATATGTGAGTTAAAGAGTATGAAAGAGAGCGGTGGTGGGCAAAATCACACGGTAATGGAATTTGCTAACTTCATTAACTATAGTGAAATAAATCCAAATATTCATTATATTACATTTTTGGATTGTGAATATTCTAACCTTTTATTTAGTGATAATTCACCAAAAATTTCTTTACAAAGAAAAGCTGTCATTGATGCTCTAACAAATAATCCTCAAAATTATTTTTTAAACACAGAGGGAATGAAGAAGTTTTTAGCAGATGTTTTTTCTGCATAATATTTAGGTGTAAATACATAAAGTATGTTTTATAGATAGTAAATTTTTTCAAGTGGTATGAAAATTTAAAGTCATACCACTTTATAATTTATTATATATAAATATCCAATAGATTTTATTGTGGTATATTTTATGAAAAAGAATTAAATAATCGCTTTAAATAGCAAAGAAACCAACAGTTGCTTGCTAAAATAATTGATTTAATATATATTTTGATTGAGGTGAGAGACAATGAATTTAGCAGAACAAATTATTAAGATTAGAACTGATAATAATTTAACTCAAGATCAGTTTGCTGAGTCATTATTTGTGACAAGACAGGCCGTATCCAAATGGGAACGTGCTATCAGTATTCCTGATGTAGAGGTTTTAAAGAATATATCGATAAAGTATAGAATAAGTTTGAATGTTTTATTAGGAACGCTTGAGGCAAGTAAGAATGATAAGAAGAAAGCATTAGCTTATAAATCTTTCTTTTATCCTCTACTTGAATTACTTGGATGTATAGGGTGTTCATTTATCGGAGTTTATATGTTAACACAAGCAAAATACTCTAATGATGATGGAATAAAATATAATGGTCAAAGTATGCCTTCAAGTCATTCTAATATTGATAATACCATATTATATGGGGTGGGAATTTTATTTCTTGTATTAGCGGTGATAGCATTCCTTTTATCTTTCTTTGTACTTATTAAACCTTTAGTTATGATATCATATAACGACTATGGAATTTTCATTAAGCGTAAAAAAAGATTATTTATTCCTTATGAAGATATTACTGAATGCAAAGCAAAACAAGCCCATTCACCTAGGATGAATTATTCCTTTGGTAAAATCTATATTTACACAAAAAAGAAGTGTTATAAGGTTGGAACTATAAGAAATGTTGATGATATTAAAGGAGAAATTATATATCAAAAAACTAAGAATACAGTATCAGAAATTAATTAAGCGATTATCTTGGGTTGTATATAAATAATAATCAAAAGGTTGAATCAATTATCTGCCTTTTTTATTTTAATCATTGTCGAATAATGTCGGATAAAAAACATTTAACTTTGACAGAAAATGATATATTATTTATATAAGGGGTGATAAAGATGGAAAAATTAAAAATTAGTGGTAATAGAGAGGATATATTTAATTACTTAAGTGAGTTTATGTCAGAAGAAGATGCACTGGTATTTATTCAAAATATTGAAAAATTTGATGAATATTTAGATACGGATGAAGAAATAGATATAACCACGACTTATCCTAAATTTAATCATTCTCCAGGAGTTTTATATTCTTTAGTAGGGAAGACTAACTATAACATCAATTTAAAGGCGAGTACGATAAGTATCATTGCATTAATTCTAGATATAACTTTAACTCGAGGTATTATATCTGCAGGATTAGCCTTTACAGGATTTAATACGCATTGTTTAGTTAAACTCGATGAACATCAGGGTGAGAAATGTTTAGTAATAGAATCATTAAGAGCGAAAAAGGATTTTGTTGATTCTAGCATATTAAATAAGTATGAAGGGAAATGTGCTAATTATAGCTTGGAGTGTAAATATAAGAATGATTGTAATTGTACAATAAAAAATAATGAAGTAGAAGAAATTCTTTCTGAATTATGTAGTAAGAATGTATTTGTAAAAAAAGGTAATAAGTATAAATATAATTCATAAGAATCACCTAATAAACTGGATATCCACGAAGGAATCCAGTTTTATTAATTTATGTATTATTTATGATTGAATCTGTAAATTTTGTCGAAATATACAGAAGAATAATGGAACTTTTAAAATATGAAATAAAAATTAAAAAAATATTCTATATGACAAAATTTTTATTGGTAATGGTGTAAAAAAATGGTAAAATAAGTCGGGTTTAATCTGCATGGGGGAGAGGGTTAGGTACGTATTAATGCTGACTTAGTAAAAATACACCGGAGGGGAATATGAAAATTAAAAAAATATTATTACCACTTTCTTTGTTATTAACATTTTGTGCTATGTTATTTACGCAAAGTAATTTGGTAGTAGACCAAGCCAATGAAATAGATTTGGTAAGAAATGTTGAGAGTAGTGAAATTAATTATGATACATATTTTGGCGAATTTGATGATTATTCAATAGTAGAAAAGAATGATGGATTAATAATTAATGTCAATACAAATATTAAAATTTCTAATTATGAAATAGATAATGTATCATATAATGAAAATGGTAAAATTAATACCAGTTTTGAAGTAAGATTTGATGCAACGACAAATAAAGTTTATTTGGATTGTAATATTAATATAGATAATGAATGTATAGCAATAGAAACAATTGAAGGATTGCTTGTTACTTTAGATAACGGTACAATTGATACAGTATTTAACATCGATGATGAATTGATTTTACTTTCTGATTTGAATGCTGATATGGAAATTAATTCATGTGGGTGGTTATCAAGTCTTGCAAAGAAGGTAACAAAAAGCGTTGCTAACGTTTGTACAGCAGTAGCAACTGCATGTGTTGAAGCATTACCATATATAGCAACTACTGTAGTAGTTGTTGCCGTAGGTGCATCTGCAGTTATATCTGGTGGTGCTACCTTAATGCTAGTTCCTGCAGCTTACACTGCTGTTACTACATTAGCCATTTACACTGGAGTAACAGCTGCTTTAGCAGTTAGTGGAGCAATCTTGGATACAATATCAGATGCAATTCCAAGTGATACAGCAGATAGAAGTAATGATCAAGACCAATCTGCATTGGATTCATTAGCCAATGACTTATTATCAAAATTAACTGATAAACACGGATGGACTGCCGATGAATTGATATCAGCGTTATCAAAGGCTATGAATCTTATTATAAATAATCAGTTAACGAAAGTTAGAGAAATAAACAAGAGAAACTTTAAGGTTTATTTAGGTGTTTTTCTAGAAACTAATTCATCATATGAAAAGGTTGCTGCACAAGATAATGGTTCTGTTGTATTTAGTATGGATACAACTGTTTGGAACAAATTATGGTCATCGCATGGTGGAGAAAACGGAGGCGATGAAGCAATGTGGATATTGAATCAATTCTTTTTGTCTTATGTTATTTCTAAAAATTGTGAATTCGTATTAGTTGCAAATCCAAATAGGTACTATGATTCTACTACAAAACAAATGTTTGAAGTTGATGGGAAGATTAAATCTTATTCTAAAGAGTTAAACTACATAAATCATAATGGCTATTCTTGGAATGTAAGTGATTCTGAAATAATGATAAGTGTTAGAAGAGGTTAATTTAAAATCCTATACAGGAAGAATGAGAGGTATATATGAGTAAAGATATTAAAAGAGCGTATGAGATTTATTCTAAAAATCTTTTTGATTTAGAACTTTTATCGGACGATTTATTAAAAGAATTTAATGATTTTCATATTGAACAATCGCAACTTGATTTATGGGGTGATGAGTATTGTAACAATTTATTAGATGAGCTGTATTCTTATTTAAATAATATAGATAAAAATAATGTAGGAAAAGGTAAAATTCTTCATAGGCCTATACAAATTTTATCGCATTTTTCCAAAAAACATGATAATTTTGAAAAAATAATATTAGTATTTTCTAAAATGAAATCTTGTAATGCTTGGCTTCCCATGTTTGACCCTTATGAAAGACCTAGTGCATATTTTAAGGCATTATTATTTGAGGATATCGTTATGGTTGATTCATTTCGACGTCTTAGTAAGCATTACTATAATACTGGTGAAAGATTCAATGGCTTTTTGCCGTATCTATTTTATAATAATGAAATAGAATTATATAATGATTTATTTGAATTAATGTGCGAAGTTATAAGGGAAAAGGGAATATACTTTCAATCTTTCATAAAATCTTTACTTTGTTTCACTGAAGAATATAATGATATGGAAAATCACCAAAAAGTAATTAGCTCTCTAGAGTATAGTAAAAAGCATTGTACTATAAGAGATGACTTCTTTAAAGAGTGGGAAATATGAGTAAAGATATTAAAAGAGCGTATGAGATTTATTCAAAAAATCATTTTACTTTAAATATTTTATCGGACGATTTATTGAAAGAGTTTAATGAGTATGAAATTGAACAATCGCAAATTGATTTGTGGAATGATGAGTATTGTAATAATTTACTAGATGAAATCTATCCATATTTGGATAATATAGATAAAAATGGCATAAAAAAAGGTGATATTTTACATCAACCTATAGGTATTTTGTCTCGTTTTTCCTTTAAACATGATAATTCCAAAAAAATATTATTACTGTTTGAAAAAATGAAATCTTGTAATGTATGGCTTTCTATGTTTGACCCTTATGAAAGACCTAGTGCATATTTTAAGGCATTATTATTTGAGGATACTGTTATGGTTGATTCATTTCGACGTCTTGGTAAGCATCACTATAATACTGGTCAAAGGTTTAATGGCTTTTTGCCGTATCTATTTTATAATAATGAAATAGAATTATATAATGAGCTATTCGAATTAATGTGTGAAGTTATAAGAGAAAAGGGAATATATTTTCAATCTTTTATAAAATCTTTACTTTGTTTCACTGAGGAATATAATGATATGGAAAATCATCAAAAAGTAATTAGCTCTCTAGAGTATAGTAAAAAGCATTGTACTATAAGAGATGACTTCTTTAAAGAGTGGGAAATATGAAAAAGAGTATAGTTATATTAGTACTAATTTATATTTTTTGCTTGGTTTCTTGTAGTGATAATTCTAGAGTTATAGATATTTACAAAGAAAATACACATTCAGTGGTTGAATTAAAATGTAGTTATAATGATAATGATGCATTTGGTACGGCTGTATGTATAGATAAAGATGGTTATTTTATTACAAATGCTCATGTCATAAATTTTATTAAGGCAGGAAATGAAACATTATTTGATTCATATAGTATTAGATACTCATTTGAGAATGATTATAGAGAAGTTAATCTTGTATCATATGACACAAAATTAGATTTAGCATTATTAAAAACGGATGATAAAATTTATTCTCCAATGTCATTAGGCTCTGTAGATAATATAAAAATAGGTGATGTTGTTTATACTCTTGGTAATAGCCAAAACCAAGGATTGAGCTTAGCTAAGGGGATTATTTCAAAGACTAGAGTGAATGTTGTTTTAAGTACAAGAACAGTGGTCGCAATAGCTAGTGATGCTTATATTTCAGAAGGAAATAGTGGCGGTGCTTTAATAAGTGAAAATAATAAATTAATAGGGATAACTTCTTTTAGGCTAAAAGATGAGTTTGGAAATACGATATATGGAATGGGTTATTCAATACCAATTGATATTGTCGTTGAATATATAAACTCTTGTATTGGATAAATGGTATGATGACTGGACTTTTAATAAAGAGTCCAGTTTTTTTATATTGGCGATAAAAAATATTAGTTATGGACCTTTAATTATGTTATACTATAATAAATTATTGCTTTTAGGAGTGGTGCTATGAGTTTAAGAAGTTCATTTAATGATGAAATAAAAAAGAAATTTGATATATTGGAAGTTTTAGATGGGAAAGTTTCTGAGATAAAATTATTGGAGTGTTTAAGTGATGCTATTAATAATTCTACAAATTCTAAATCGAAATTAATCACTAAGAAAAATTTTTATTTAAAAAGTGGTGTTTATTGTAAGAAAGAATTATGTGATGTTTTATTAGTCTTTAAATGTAGTGATCATTTTAGATTTTCATTTATCCAATTAAAGAAAAGAATGTCTAGATATGAAGGCCTTGATAAGTTTAGTATTGATTGTGGTCAACACTATTTAATGACTACTAAACCAACTATTTATTTAAATGGCGTTCATACAAATGTTCTTAATAATTCTGATTATGATACTATAACAGGTTATTCGGTAATGTATTATAATCATAATTCATCAGAGATAGAAATTGATTTTTCAAGTGCTAATTTGATTAAGTGTTCTTGTGAAAATAAATACAGTGGACATTGTTTTGGAAAATCTAATGCGTATCATTTAAGAGAACGATTATATTTTAAGGATGCTGAAGAAGAATTTTCTGAAGTGCTTTCCCATCAAAATATATGGGATATAGAAAATTATACTGAGTTTGGGGAAAAGGCAATGTTTGATGATATTCAATTCCATGAACTTCTAAAGATATTAAAAACTTTTAAGAATAATGAGGTGTTTGATTTCTTAGGTCTCAATGATTATTCTAGTGAAGATTTAGTAAATGATTTTTTAGATGAAAGACAATATTTTGTAAAAAATTTAATGTTAATAGATATAAGTAATAAGTAAAATATGGCGAGTGTAAACTCGTTTTATTTTATATGTCGAATAATATTGATGGGACATTTACAAAATAAAATTGTGTGATATAATGAAGGTGAAGTAGTAGAGGTTGAAATATGAAAAATATGAATATTTATGATAAAAATAAAATTTATGATTTATTAATCCATAATGAAGCTTTTTTTATATACGATTTGAAAGGAAAAAAATTCTTAGAGATTATTTATAAAAATGAGATTATTATTAAAAATAAAAGTATTGAAGATATTTTTAATAGTGATGACAGATTTATATTTGAGAATGAGGATTATGAAAATATTGCAAAGTATTTTGACGACCTTAAGTATTGTGTTAGTAAAAAAAGGTTATGTTTTAAAATGCAATTTTTAAATAGCGACTTTGAGTGGCATGTGATAGAATCATTTGATCGTTTTAATAATGAAGATATTGTTTGTGGTACTATCAAGGACTTTTCAGAGGTTTTAGCTGATTATGATAAGTTAGTATTGCTTAGTGAACAAGATTCAATGACTGGATTGTTAAATAAGGTTAATATTGAAAAATATATAACGAATATGATTGAAGAAGATCCAAAAAGTAATGCTATTATATCAGTTATAGATATTGACTATTTTAAGAGTATTAATGATACATATGGTCATATGTTTGGTGATAAGGTAATCAAGCAAATAGCTAATCGATTAAAGAGATATATTGGCGATAGTGGTGCAGTTGGTAGAGCTGGTGGAGATGAATTTATTATTGTAAGAAAATATGATCATCCCGTTCAAAGAGAAGAAGTCAGAGAATATGCTAGAGATATAAGGGCGTGTTTTGAGGAATTAAAATTTGCTGAAAATGAAGATTTTTATTGTACGGCTACAAATGGTGTTGTTGTATACCCAAGAGATGGAAGCGATTATATTACTTTGTTTGGTAAGGCAGATAAGGCTTTATATCGTGGTAAGAAAAAGGGTAGAGATTGCTATATAATCTTTGATGAAGCATTGCATGGTAATATTAATACCGCTCATGAAGAAACAGAAGTTCAAACAGAAAAAGAAATATCACAAATAAGTGGGTCTGATTTTATTGCAATGATTTTGGATGAATTGTTATATTCGAAAAATTTAGGAAATACAATTAAGAAAGTAATATCAGAAATTGCAACGTTCTTTAATTTAGAAAGAGTATTATTAGTTGAAAATAATAATAGTAATTTTCAAGTAAAGTATCAATGGAGTAAATTAAGAGAATTTCATATGAATGAATTTTATGAAATTAATGATATAGCACGATATAATCATATTTTTGCAAATGATAGTATTGCTATTATTAACAATGTTTCAATGCCTAGAGCAAATGAAATGGAATTGTCTTCATTTATTAGGACAAAGATGAAATATGGTTCAGTTGTGCAAGTTGCATCAGTAGATGAAGAAATTGATATGTTAATGTCATATGAGATTTGTTCAAATAGAAGACTTTGGCAAAGACAAGAGATTAATAATTTTAAAGTAATCTCTAAAATAATATTTTCATTTATTTTAAAAAATAGAAATGAGAAAGAGAAAGATGCATAAATTTATGCATCTTTTTAGGTAATTTTATGGAATTAATTATAAACGGAATATATAAGCATTTTAAAGGTGATTATTATATTGCTTTAGATGTTGCGTATGATAGTGAAACTAAAGAAAAATACGTAGTATATCGTGCTTTATATGGTGATAGATTATTGTATATTAGGAAATATGATATGTTTTTGTCTAAAGTAGATAAAGTTAAATATCCTAATGTATTACAAGAATATCGCTTTGAATTGCAAAATATAGAAACAAAAGTTAAATAAATTGGTATTTATATTAGCCTTAAGTTAATAATATTAATAGAGGATGATATTATGAAAAAACCAAAATGGCTTTTATTGTTATATTTTATTTTGACGCCAATTATATTGAGTTTTGTAATTCAATTGTTAATACCTAATTTAAAGGAGTATTATAGTGGCTTAGAGAAACCATTTAATTTACCTAGTTATGTATTTCCAATAGCATGGAATATATTATATGTATTAATGGGAATTGCCGCATATTTAGTTTATACAGAAAAGGGATATAATAATAGTATTAAGTTTTATTATATTCAATTATTTTTCAATGTATTATGGACTTTAATATTTTTTGGATTCCATTGGATGTTAGTATCGGTGATATGGATAATTACCCTTCTAATTCTAGTGGTTATTACAGCGTACAAATTTTATAAGGATAAGAAAGTAAGCGGATATTTGTTTATACCATATATTTTATGGTTATTATTCGCCACATATTTAAACATCGCGATTTATATTCTAAATTAGCGATGTTTTTCCTTTTTGGAGTGTTTTTTAAGTAGAAAAATGTTATAATTTAAATAGTTGTAAAAAATGGAGTGATATTTTGATATTAGATAAGTTTAAACTCGATGGTAAAGTAGCTATTGTTACTGGCGCAAATACCGGATTAGGACAAGGTATGTCTTTAGCACTTGCAGAGGCAGGGGCTAAGGTTATTGGAGTTGCTAGAAGAGATTGTGAAGAGACTAAAAAATTAATTGAAAACATTGGTGGTAGATTTGAATTTGTTAAAGCAGATTTATCAACTACAAAGGACATTGATAGAATTATTAGGGAATCTTTAAGTTATTTTGGACGAATTGATATATTGGTAAACAATGCTGGTGTTATTAAAAGAGTTGATGCCTTAGATTATTCTGAAGAAGACTGGGATAGTGTTGTTTCTGTTAACGAAAAAACTGTTTTCTTTTTAAGTCAAGCAGTTGCGAGAGTGTTTGTGAGTCAAAATCAAGGTGGTAAAATAATAAATATTGCTTCAATGCTTTCATATCAAGGCGGTATTAAAGTTCCGGCATATACGGCTAGTAAGAGTGCAGTAGTTGGTTTAACTAAGGCTATGGCTAATGAATGGGCAAAATATAATATTAATGTTAATGCTATTGCACCAGGATATATGAGTACTAATAATACCGCAAATATTAGAGAAGATGAAGATAGAAATAAAGAAATACTTGCTAGAATTCCTGCCAATCGTTGGGGAACAAATGAGGATATGATGGGAGCAGTTGTTTTTTTAAGTAGTGATGCTGCTAGTTATATCAATGGATTCACTTTAGCTGTTGATGGTGGATGGTTAGCAAGATAATTAAAAATAGTTTGACAAAATGACAAAAAAAGATAAAATAGAATATGTTTGAATTTTGAAAAAAGGAGTACTTAAAATGAAAAATGCTTTTGATAGTGAAAGGTATTTAGAACTTCAATCTAAAAAAATATTAGATCGAGTTTCTATGTTTGGAGATAAGCTTTATCTTGAATTTGGTGGTAAATTATTTGATGATAACCATGCTTCAAGAGTATTACCTGGATTTTTCCCAGATACTAAGCTTAAAATGTTAAAAACAATAAAAGAGCAAGTGGAAGTTGTTATTGTAATAAGTGCTACAGATATTCAAAACAATAAAGTTAGAGCAGATTTAGGAATTAGTTATGAAAGTGATGTATTGAGATTAATTGATGCATTTAGAGATTCTAATTTGCTTGTAGGTAGTGTTGTAATAACAAAATATCAACCTCAACCAAGTGTTGATCAATTTAATGCTAAATTAAAGAATTTAGGAATAAAGACTTATTTGCATTATACAATTGATTCATATCCATATAATATTCCACTTATATTAAGTGAAGATGGATTTGGTAAAAATGAGTATATTGAGACAGTAAAACCAGTAGTAGTTGTTACTGCACCAGGTCCTGGTTCAGGAAAGATGGCTACTTGCTTATCGCAGTTATATCATGAACACATGAGAGGTATAAAAGCTGGATATGCTAAATATGAAACTTTCCCTATTTGGAGTATTCCATTAAAACATCCAGTTAATTTGGCATATGAAGCAGCAACAGCTGATTTAAATGATGTTAATATGATAGATCCATTTCATTTAGAAGCATATAAAGATTTAGCAGTGAACTATAATAGAGATGTTGAAGTATTCCCTGTTGTTAAATCAATATTTGAGAAAATAAATGGTAGTACTCCCTATTTATCTCCAACTGATATGGGAGTGAATATGGCAGGATTTGCAATAATTGATGATGAGGCAGCATGCAAGGCATCAAAAGATGAAATAATAAGAAGATATTTAAATTCTTTATGTGATTATCGTAATGGTAAAGTTACTATGGAAACATGTGATAAAATAGCAGTGTTAATGAGACAGCTAGAGATATCAATTGATGATAGAAAATGTGTTGCAGCTGCTTTAGAAAAAGCACAAATTAGTAATACTCCGTCTATGGCTATTGAACTTCCAGATGGGAAAATAATTACTTCAAAAACATCTGATTTACTTGGTGCATCTGCAGCTCTTATTTTAAATACGATAAAGTACTTAGCAAAAATAGATGATAGTTTATTATTGATTTCTCCCAATGTTATTGAGCCTATTCAAAAGTTAAAGACTGAAACATTAGGAAATCATAATCCAAGATTACATGCCGATGAAATTTTAATAGCCTTAGCTATTTCAGCTACTACAAATCCAATTGCTGAGAAAGCATTAAAGCAATTAGACAAGCTAGCAGGTTGTGAAGTACATTCTACCGTTATACTTCCTAATGTTGATGAAAATGTATTTAAGAAATTAAAAGTTAATCTAACAACTGAAGCAGATTTTTATGCAAAGAAGTTGTATCGTAAATAAAAACGGCTAGTCCGTTTTTTTATTTTTATTTATATGATATAATTAAGTAGTAAGAGTAGTGAAAGAGGTATGAAGTATGATTGATGTAAAAACAGAAATTTTAGATATATTAAAACATGATGATCCTGAAAAGTATATTCCTCATGCTAAAGCATTCGCAGAAATGATGCTTAAGTATAATTGTGCATTAAAAGAAGTAACTACCAAATTTCAAGTTTTGAATGATGAATTTAATGTTAGAAATAATCGAAATCCAGTTGAAACAATTAAGACCAGATTAAAGAAACCAGCAAGTATTATAGAAAAAGCAAAAAGAAGAAATGTAGCATTAACAATTGAGGATATCCAAAATAATATTTATGATATAGCAGGCGCAAGGATAATTTGTTCATTCCCTGAAGATATTTATACAATGGCTAATATGTTTGCTAAGCAAGATGATGTTACTATTTTTCAAATAAAAGATTATATAAAAAATCCTAAAGAAAATGGCTATAGAAGTCTACATTTAATTGTAGAGGTTCCAATATTCTTATCAGATAAAAAAGAGAATGTGAAAGTAGAAGTTCAATTTAGAACTATTGCTATGGACTTTTGGGCAAGTATTGAACATAAATTAAAATATAAGAAAAATATAGCAAATTCAGATGCTATCCAAGCTCAATTAAGAAAATGTGCTGATGATATTGCTAAAATAGATTTAGACATGGAAAAATTACATAAAGAAATTGAAATAATTGAGTAGGTATTATATGAGTTTAAATTATTTACCAGAAGGATACGAATTAAAGAAAGAAATTAATCTTGTAAAAGACAAGAGATTAGCTATTTGGTTGAATATAGTAGCATTAATTATGGTTGTTATAGTAATTGGTATAAGTTATTATTTTAAAGGTGTTTCTTATACTAGAGATTTAAAATATTTATGGATTATGTGTGTATCTTTAATACTATATATAGTTATACATGAGATAACTCATGGAATAGTGGCAAAAATATTTTTACCAAAAGAAAAACTAAATTTTGGAATTACATTAACCGCTGCATATTGTGGAATTAAAACTGGATATTTTAGTAAAAAACATTATATATGTGTAGCTTTAGCTCCAATTATCATATGGGGTATTGTATTTGGAATATTTCAATTTTTTGTAAAGGATATTGGATTGTTCTTTGTACTTACGGTATTACAAGCTATAAATATTTCTGGTGGTTCAGGAGATATATATTGTACATATTTAACAGTAAAATCCCTACCAGATACATTAATTAATGATGATGGAGTATCGATGAGATTTTATTCTAAAGAGTAAGAGAAATCTTACTTTTTCTTTTTATATAAAGATATATAGATAGAAATAATTAAAAATAAGCTAGAGTTATGTTATAATTAAGTAGTAAATGGTAAAAATGGTATATTATTTATAAAATAAAAAAACTGCCAAAGCAGTTTTTATTTCACCTACGTGAAGCTTACGCGATTAAATTTGTGGAAATAAATTAATATTTCCTCTTATTTGAACTTTGTTGTGTAATTTAAAATAGTACACTAGTATATTACCATATTAAAAGGAGGATGTCAAATATGAAACACAAAAATGTGGATGGGTACGCAATTTCATTAGATATTGGTACGAATTCGGTAGGTTATGCGGTTACTACCAATGATGGAGAAATGATTAGATTTAACGGTAAAAATATGATGGGAGTAAGATTAGTAGAAGATGCGCAAACTGCTGCTAAAACTCGATCTTTTCGTTCTTTGAGAAGGAGATATTTGCGTCGAAAAAACAGAATATTTTTACTACAAAGCCTAATGCAAAACATGGTGCTAGAAAAAGATAAAAACTTTTTTATGCGCTTATCTGAATCTAGTTTACATTGGGATGATAGATCTACTGAAATAAATGATATTAAATCTTCACTATTTTCTGGAGATACTTTTAAAGATAAAGAATTCTATCGTCAATATAAGACGATTTATCATTTGAGATATGAATTGATGACTAATGATAGGAAATATGATCCTAGATTAATCTATTTAGCTATACATCATATTATTAAATATCGAGGTAATTTCCTTTATGAAGGTGAACTTAATAGTGATTCTATACCTGGAAAAAATAAGATAAGTAGAATATTTTCATTATTGAATGATTCAATAGATGAAACCACAAAAGGTTTGTATTTCAACACTATTACAGATGATGTTATTAATAAAATAGAAAGCACTTTATTAAAAAATATAAGCAAAAAGATAAAGCAAAAAGAATTAGAGGATATCCTAAAAGAGTACGCAAATGATTCAAAGAAATGCAGTGAACTAATAAAATTAATACTAGGCTATTCATCAGATTTTACTAAGATTGTAGATGAAGACTTAAAATCTTTAAGTGGGGAGAATATAAAAATTCATCTATCTAAAGTTGAAGATATTTCAGTTGAAATAGAAAAGGCTCCAGAATATGAAGATATTATATATGCGAGCAAGGATTTATATGATTGGATACTTTTAAATAATATTTTAAACGGTAAAGGATCTATATCAGAAGCAATGATTTGCAAGTATAAAAAATTTGGATATGATCGCAAGTTATTAAAGGAAGTTATTTATTCATATAATAATAAAAAACAATTTGAAGAATATTTTAAGAGTACAAAAAATGAGTCGTGTATTTTAGATAATTATACTTCTAGAACCGAGAAGTCAAAAAAACTTAAAAAAGAAGATTTCTACGGAAAAATTAAGAAAACTATTGAAGCAAATAAGAAAACCGAATATACAAAAGATGAGAAATATATTTTAGCTGAAATAGAAAATGATTCTTTTCTAGAAATGTTAAGGATTAGTGGAAATGGCGTAATTCCATACCAATTACATAATAATGAATTAAAGATGATTCTAAAAAATCAATCTAAATATTATAGAGAACTAGAGGAAAATATGGATAAAATATTATCTATTCATACCTTTAGAATACCTTATTATATAGGGCCGCTAAGTAAAGAAGAAACTAGATTCAACTGGGCAGTAAGAAAAAATAATGATAAGTTATATCCATGGAATTTCTATGATGTAATAGACAAGGAAAAATCAGCGGAAAAATTCATTTTGAGGATGACTAATAAATGTACATATTTGCATAAAGAAAATGTTCTTCCTAAAAAATCATTAATTTATTCAATGTATGAGTTATTGAATGAATTAAATAAAGTTAAGGTTAATGGGAAAAATATTTTTAAAGATAAGTTATTAAAGAAAGAGGTTATTGATGATGTATTCAAAAATCCAAAAAACAAAAAAGTTACTGTAGAAAAATTAAAATCATTTTTAAGTATTAGGGGAATAAATGTAAAAACAATAGATGGATTATCAAAAGATACAGAATTTTCATCAAATTTAGAAAGTTATATTGATTTTACTAAAATTGGATTAATTGATAATTTTGAAGATGTCGAAAAAATAATTAAATGGATAACTATCTTTACTGAAAAAGATATTTTAAAAGAGAAAATAAGAAAAGAAATGCCATATATTACAGAAAGACAAATAGATTCAATCATGAAATTTAACTATAGTGGTTGGGGAAGATTGTCAAGAAAACTACTTTATGAGATGTATTCTGAAGATGAAAATGGTGAAATTGTAACTATTTTTGATTTGTTAAAAGAGACAAATTTAAATTTTATGCAAATTATAAGTTCAAGTAAATATTCATTTAAAGAGCAAATAGAAGGTGATAACCAAATAATTATTAATGATGATTTTGATTACGAAGAACATGTTTCAAAATTGCAAACATCACCAGCGTTTAAACGTGTTATTTGGAGATCTCTTCAAATTGTAGAAGAAATCACAAATATAATGGGTAAATCACCAACTAGTATATTTCTAGAGGTCGCAAAAGCAGATGAGAAATCTAAAATAACGCAATCAAGAAAATCTAGTTTAAAGAAGAACTATGATAAAATTAAAGATGATAATGTAGATAATATAAAAGAACTAAAAAAATATCTAGAAAATAATAAAAACGATTTTTCAAATGAAAAATTTTACTTATATTTTTTACAATTAGGAAAGTGTGCCTATTCTGGACAATCATTAAATATAGATGAATTGTCAAACTATGAAGTAGATCACATCTTGCCTAGATCAATAATTAAAGATGATAGTCTTGAAAATAAAGTTTTAGTAATCGGTAAAGAAAATCAAAAAAAGGCAGGAAATTTAACATTAGACTACGATTTAATAGTAAGAAGAAAACCAGAATGGAAAAGGTTGAAGGATCTTGGCTTAATGGGAGATAAAAAGTATTTTAATTTATGCAGAGAAAATTTTAGCGACTCCGATATCGAAGGATTTATCGAAAGACAAATTGTAGGAACCCGTCAAATTACTAAAGAAGTAATTCGGTTATTAAAAAATAAATATAATGATTCAAATGTATATAGTATAAAAGCAAAAATGGCAAGAGATTTTAGAGAAAAATACTCGCTTTTTAAAAGTAGGAATATAAATGATTTTCATCATGCACATGATGCATTAATCAATGGCTTGATTGGGAGATACATTGTTACTTCATATCCAAATTATGAGGGTGAAATAAATTCCTCAGAAAAATCTAAATATTTTTATTTGAAATATAAAAACTTAGTGAAAGATAGACATGATCATAAGTTTGGTTTCTTTGTTTCAAATATGAGTAAAGATGAAAATTTTAATGAAGAATTTGAAATTGGTAGATTAAAGAAATATATGTCATATTCAGATATTATTGTAACAAAAGATAAAATTGAGAATGACGGTGAATTCTATAACCAAAGCATAAATAAAAAAAGCGATAGTGCAAAGTTGGTCCATTTGAAAAAGGAAACTATAAATGGTAAACTTATGGAAGTTTCCAAATATGGTGGATATACAAATGCTAACCCGTCATATTGTGTAGTTATCTCATATGATAAAGTAATGAAAAAAGGGACGATAAAAGAGTATTCTTTAGTATCAATTCCAATTTATATTGCCTATCTTGAAAGGACTAGAAAGAATAGCATTATTAATTATATTAGAGAAAAATATGCAAATCCCCAAATTATTAAAGACAAGATAAAAGTTGGACAAGAAGTAGAAGTTAAGGGTGCAAATGTCTATTTGATGAGTGATTCGGAATGGAATAATGCGGTACAGTTATCACTTTCAAAAGAGGTATATGATTTTATTTCTTCTTTAGAGAAGTCAACTTATGAAGAAATAAACACAGATATAATTGAAAAAATGATTTCAAAATCAGTAGTAGAAATATTGGAAAAGATGAAACGTTTTTATCCTGTATATAATAATGTTTTATTGACCCTAGAATCAATATACAAATATGATTTTACTTCGTTACCAATAAATAGTAAGATACAATTTATTTTAGAAATTTTGAAGATTACAAAATCAGGTGCCGGAACTGCTGATTTATCAAAAGTGAGAGAAGATTTTTCTAAAAGAGTTGGTAGATTAGGTGGTAAAAATTTAAACATCAAAGAAACAATATTTATCGATTATTCGGTATCTGGATTATTTTGTAAAAAGACTAAGCTTGTCTAAGGTGATAAAATGGGGTTTAGAATAGTTATTGTTCAAAATAAGGCAAAACTATCATATAAAGATGGTTTTTTGTCAATTAAAACAGAGGATGAATTAAAAATGATTCATTTATCAGAGATAAGTATGATTTTTTTAGAGACATCTATGGCAAGTATTACTAGCTATTTATTAAACGAGATAATTTCCAATAAAATATCTTTGATTATATGTAATGATAAGCATAATCCTAATGGGGAATTAATACCATATTATTCCTCATATCATTCTAGTAAAAATATTTTGAAGCAATCTAAATGGGATGATGTCAATAAAAATAAAATATGGAGACTAGTGGTAAATGATAAAATAATAAATCAGAGCAACGTATTATTAAAATTAGAAAATAATAATTATATGCTACTTAGAGAATATGCTACTAATATTGTGGAAGGGGACTTAACGAACAGGGAAGGACATGCTGCAAAAGTATATTTCAACTCTTGTTTTGGTAAGAATTTTTCCAGGGAAGATTCTAGTTATATAAATCATTGCTTAGATTATGGTTATTCCATATTGTTATCTGCAGTCAATAGAGCAATTGTAAATTGTGGCTATTATACTCAAATTGGAATAAACCATAGGAATGAATATAACCATTATAATTTTGCATGCGATTTAATGGAGCCATTTAGACCAATTGTAGATTACTTGGTGATTAGTGAATTTGAAAAATTTGATGCATATGAAAAACAAGAATTAATAAAAATATTAAATAAAGAAATAATTTATGAAAATAAAAAACAATATCTAATTAATGCAATATATGAATATGTTTTAAATACAATAGCCGCAATTGAAAATAGAAGTGAATATATATCGTTTATATATGAGATATAGATTTATGAGAGTTATTTGTATATTTGACTTACCATCTGTTAGTCATCGTGATCGAAAAGATTATTATAGATTTAGAAAGGCGTTGATTAAAGATGGATTTTATATGTTGCAAGAATCTATGTATTGTAAAATGGTTCTTAATTATTCAGTTGCTCAATCCGTCGTAAAAAGAATTCATAGTATTTCACCAGGTAAGGGTATTATTCAAGTCATGATAATTACAGAAAAGCAATTTTCTGATATTATATTAATAACAGGGGAAGTAGAGACCAATGTTGTAAATAGCGATGAAAGGATATTATTTATATGAAATTTACTATATCTTTTATTGACAATCAATTATTATTAAAATCTGATTATGTAACAATATTAGAAATATCGAATCCCAAACTATTTTCTAGAATAATTTCATTGTTTTATAAAAGGGTAACATTAGGTGATGAAAGAAACGATTTGTTATTATCTGATGATGACAATAATATTAAAAATATTAGTAAGGAAACAATATTGTTAACTAATTATTACGATTTCACTTTTATTCATAAAAAATTAATTTCCAAATTTAATGAAAAAATACTATCTAATTTAAATTATAATTATGCCAGTAAAGATCAAATAAATATTTTATTAAATAAGATATCAAACCTGGTAACTGATTCAATAGAAGTCGATTTAGATTATGAATTTTCAGTTCCTGAAGCAGATAAAATTATAAAGATAATGGATTTTAACTTTACAAATATATTTCAAAATGAAAGTATTTATGATATCATTAAAAACATAATTGAATTAATATCAGATATGAATATATGTAAAATTATAGTTCTTGTAAATTTGAAATCATATATTAGTTCAATTGAATTATTAAATTTATATAAGTATTCTAAATATAGAAATATTTTTCTATTGTTAATTGAATCTAAAGAATCAATTCTTTTAGAATATGAATATAAAATATATATTGATGATGATTTTGATGAATTAATTTATCAATATGAATGATTGTGTAATAAGTCTATCAAAAATTATATAACATGATTTCTCAAATATTATTTTATATATTTGAGGTTTGATAGTTGTGTAATTTAAGATAGTAGCAAAACAGATTAATAAATGAAGGTGCTATTATCATTGTTTGATAGTTGTGTAATTTAAGATAGTAGCAAAACCAATATCTGGAACGAAGCACTTACATTTTTGTTTGATAGTTGTGTAATTTAAGATAGTAGCAAAACAATAGTTGCTTGGTCGCCAGCTGCAATATAGTTTGATAGTTGTGTAATTTAAGATAGTAGCAAAACTATTGGCGGATACCGATAAGATGAGTTTGGGTTTGATAGTTGTGTAATTTAAGATAGTAGCAAAACACTCTTTTAAAAGACCATATGAAAATTGGAAGTTTGATAGTTGTGTAATTTAAGATAGTAGCAAAACTGATATAATAGCATTTCCAACTGAGGCAAAGTTTGATAGTTGTGTAATTTAAGATAGTAATAAAAATTGTGGATTAAAAATCTACGTTTCTAATCCTTTTTTATTAGGAGGTACGTTATGCATTTTGTTCAAGCAAAGAAAATATTAAGTAATAAAAATGGCTTAAATATATACCGTGGATGTCAGCATGGTTGTATATATTGTGATGCTAGAAGCAAATGTTATCAAATGAATCATTCTTTTACTGATATTGAAGTGAAGGAAAATGCTATAGAATTATTAGATATTGAATTATCTAAGAAAAGAAATAAAGTCATAGTTGGAACTGGGGCAATGAGCGATCCTTATATGCCTTTAGAAAAAGAATTAATGATGACTAGGCGAATGTTAGAAGTTATTAATAAACATAGATGCGGGGTATCAATATTAACAAAGTCTGATTTAGTGTTAAGAGATTTAGATTTATTGATAGAAATAAGTAAACATTCTAAAGTAGTGGTTGCGATGACACTTACTACTATAGATGAGGATTTATGTAAGATTGTTGAACCTAATGTTTGTACTACAAAACAGAGAATAGAAGTTTTGAGAATACTAAAAGAGAATGGAATTGGAATAGGAGTATGGTTGTGCCCTTTCCTGCCATATATAAATGATACAAAAGAAAACTTTGTATCATTATTAAAAGAGTCAGTTGATTTAAAGGTTTCATTTATAATGTGTTTTTCTATAGGTCTTACTCTTAGAGAGGGAAATAGAGAATATTTTTATGAACAATTGGATAAATATTTTATTGGTTTAAAGGAAAGATATATTTTAGAATATAAAGAGAATTATGTAATAGATAGTAAAAATAATAATGAACTAATGAAAATATTTGTTGGAATATGTAAGAAATATTCTATTATGTACGATACAAATGAAATATTTAAATATTTAGGAAAATATGAAAGTAAAATAAAACAAATATCATTGTTTGATTAATTGTGGCAATTTTTCCTTATGTAAAAAAAAATAAGTGATATAATGATATAAGGAAGTGATGATATGAGGTTTATATTTTCATATGTAAAAAAATATATGAATACCGTAACATTAGGTCTTACTATAAAAATTATAGGGACTATAATGGACTTAATTATCCCCTTGATATTCGCATATATCACTAAAAGTGTTATTCAAAAGGGTGATTTAAACCAAGTTCTAATATATGGAGTTATTATGCTTATATGCTCTATACTTGCAGTGGTATTTAATATAATTGCTAATAGGATGGCAGCGAAGGTTGCAAAGGATACAACATTTGAAATAAGAAGAGATTTATTTACTAAGATAACAAATTTGGAACAAGCTGATATTGATAGATTTAGTGTACCGACATTAGTTTCTCGTATGACAACGGATACTTATAATATAAATAGCATGGTTGGTATGATACAAAGAATGGGTGTAAGAGCTCCAATATTATTAATTGGTGGTATGCTTATGACTTTAACATTAGATCCTACCCTTACATTAGTAATGCTTTGTTCTTTGCCAATTATATTTGGAATTATTTATTTTGTTTCAAAAATAGGTGTACCTCTATATGCTAAAGTTCAAATAGCAATTGATAGATTAATATTAGTTGTTAGAGAAAATATTTCTGGTGCTAAAGTAATAAGAGCCTTAGACAAGACAGATTATGAAAAGAATAGATTTGATGGGGCAAATGTGACATGTTCAAATCAAGATAGAAAAGCTAGTAAAGTGATGGCTACATTAAATCCTCTTTTAAATATTATTATGAATATAGGATTGATAGTCGTTTTATATTTGGGAGCAAGAAGGATATTCCATGCTAAAACAGATCAAGCCAGTGTAATTGCTTTTATGACTTATTTTACAATCATTTTAAATGCGATGTTATCGGTAACAAGAATTTTTATAAATGTTTCTAAAGCTGCGGCATCCGCAAAAAGAATTGTTGAAATAATGGATATTGAAGAATCTATGAAAATAGAAGAAAAAGAAGGAACTGAACATTATATTGAATTTAATGGAGTTGATTTTTCTTATAATAAAAAAGTTAATAATCTTTCAAATATTAACTTTACCTTAGAGAAGGGGCAATCCTTAGGAATTATTGGTTCAACTGGTAGTGGTAAGACAACGATTGTCAATTTGTTAATGCGTTTTTATGATCCAGATAATGGAAATATTTATGTTGATGGAAGAAATATAAAATCAATTCCTAAAAAAGAATTAAACGAGAAGTTTGGAGTTGTTTTCCAACAAGATACTTTGTTTAGTGAAACATTACTAGAAAATATTGACTTTGGTAGAAATATTGATTTTAATCAAATAGAATCAGCCACTAAAAATGCTATGGCATATGATTTTATAACTGCAAATGAAGGATTTTCTAAAGTGTTATCAGCAAGAGGTAGTAATTTAAGCGGTGGTCAAAGACAAAGGGTCTTGTTATCACGAGCTATGGCATCAAACCCAGAAATATTAATTTTAGATGATTCATCAAGTGCGCTAGATTACAAAACCGATGCGAATTTAAGAAAGTCTATTAGGGAGAATTATAGTGGTACTACAGTAGTAATTGTAGCCTCAAGAATAAGTTCTATTGCTCATTGTGATAAAATTATTGTTTTAGAAGATGGTAATATTAATGCTATTGGTACCCATGAAGAACTTCTAAAAAATAGTGATTTATATAAAATGATTAAAAAATCCCAAATGGGAGGTGAAGAATAATGAACTTTTCACCAGGTAAAGGTATGGTAGCTAAAAGTGCTAATCGACCTAAAAATAGTAAATATACAATAAAGAGATTAATGGACTATTTATTTAAATTTAAATGGTTATTAGTATTAGCATTTATATTAACAATCGCATCCAATTTATTTGCCTTAGTAGGACCAAAATTATCAGGTAATGCTATTGATTTAATGGTTGCCAAGGATAATGTTAATTTTTCTAAAATTAATTATTATTTAGTTTTAATGTTTATATTTTTCATTCTTAGTTCTTTATTTCAATATATACTGAATTTAATTATGATTAATATTAGTCAAAGCGTAGTTAAAAAGATGAGAAAAGATGTTTTTGATAAGATTTCATCTTTGCCAATAAGTTATTTTGATTTTAATCAAACTGGAGATATTATAAGTAAAATGTCTTATGACATAGATACTATAAATACTAGTCTTTCTAGTGATGTTATTATGATGCTATCTTCAATTATTACGGTTTTGGTTTCATTCGTTATGATGATATTTATTCAACCGTTATTAGTACTAATATTCTTTGTAACAATTCCTATCTCTATTTTAATGACAAAGAAAATGTCTACTAGAAATAGAAAACTATTTAGAGAAAGAAGTGCAAAGCTTGGAGAACTAAATGGATTTGTTGAAGAAAAATTAACTGGATTAAAGACTATAAAAGCATATAATCAAGAACAAAAGGTTATTGATGATTTTGAAGAAATTAATACTAAAGCTGCGAATGCTTCCTATACTGCAGAGTATTATTCTTCATCAGTTGGACCATTAGTTAATTTTATGAACAATTTGTCATTATCACTTATTTCGGTTTTTGGAGCTATTCTTTATTATAAAAAGAAAATGACTTTAGGAGCTATTTCATCATTCATCCTATATTCTAGAAAATTTAGTGGTCCAATAAATGAGACGGCAAATATTATAACTGAGATTCAAAGCGCTATGGCGGCGGCTGAAAGAGTGTTTATATTATTAGATTCTACTAATGAAGATATCAATGATCATGTAGAATATGATAGTATTGATAATGTAATTGGTAATGTAGAAGCAAATAATATATCATTTGGATATATACCAGAAAAATTAGTATTAAAAGATGTATCATTTAAGGCCGATGCTGGAAAGATGATTGCAATAGTTGGTCCAACAGGAGCTGGTAAAACAACATTAGTTAATTTACTTATGAGATTCTATGATTTAAATGATGGTGTTATTTCACTCGATAATGTTGACATATCAAAATATGCAAGAAATAATATTAGAAAGAATTTTGCAATGGTATTACAGGAAACTTGGTTGTTTACTGGAAGTATTTATGAAAATATTTTATATGGTTCAGAGAATAAAACTAAAGATGATGTAATAAGAGTTTGTAAGGCTGCAAAGATTCATAATTATATTGAAAGTTTACCAGAGGGATATGATACTATTTTAACAGAAGAGGGTATCAATATTTCGAAAGGACAAAAACAACTTCTTACTATTGCTAGAGCAATGATGCTAGATGCTAAGATGCTTATTCTAGATGAAGCAACATCAAATGTTGATACAAAGACTGAAATTGAAATTCAAGAAGCAATGTTAAAACTTATGCAAAATAAGACTTGCTTTGTTATTGCACATAGATTGTCAACTATTATGAATGCAGACCTTATATTAGTTGTTAAAAATGGTAATGTTATAGAGCAAGGTACCCATAGTGAATTATTAGAAAAAGCAGGTTTCTATAATGAATTATATAATAGTCAATATTTATAAAAAAAATGTTGAAAAAACAAAAAATATGATATAATAGGGTTGTATGGTATACCAAGTACCATATAAATACCCTACGAGATTCTTAAATTTATTTAAGATCTCCCCCCTTTAGGCATCTTCGAGATGCCTTTTCCCGTTTTATTAGGGGAAAAATATGATATAATAATGCATTAAGAAGAGGAGATTGATATTGTGAAACATAGAGTGCTTGGAAAAACAGGATATAGTATTTCTGAAATTGCATTAGGAACCTGGCAACTTGGTTCAAAGTGGGGAATGCCATTTGATGAAGAAGAGGCTTTAAAAATACTAGAAGAAGCTTATTCGTTGGGAATTAATTTTATTGATACCGCAGATGTCTATAAAGATGGACTAAGTGAAAAGGTTATTGGTAAATTTTTGAAAACAAAAAAAGATAAGATATATGTAGTAACAAAATGTGGAAGAAAATTGAAACCACATATATCTGATTTATATACAAAGGAAAATATCTTTAAATTTGTTGAAGATTCATTAACAAATATGCAATTAGAACAATTAGATTTAATTTTACTTCACTGTCCGCCAACAGATGCATATTATAAAGAAGAAATGTTTTTGGCATTAGATGAATTAAAAAGAATGGGAAAAATCGCTCATTACGGTGTTAGTGTAGAAAAGGTTGAAGAAGCTATTTTAGCTTCTAAATATGATATTTCGGCTGTAGAAATTATATTTAATATGTTTAGACAAAAGCCTGTTGAAGAATTTTTTAAAATAGCTAAAGAAAAAAATATTGGTATTATTGCTAGAGTGCCGTTAGCTTCAGGATTATTAACTGGTTCTTTAAAGTCAAATCAAACCTTTGATAGTAAAGACCATCGTACTTATAATAGAAATGGTGAATCATTTGATAAGGGTGAAACTTTCTCTGGTGTTGATTATGAAACAGGAATTAAGGCTAGTGAAGAATTGAAAAGACTTTTTAACGATGAAAATTTAACTAAATATGCTTTGAAGTGGATATTAATGCATGATGAAGTCTCGACAGTTATACCTGGTGCATCGAAAACTGGTCAGATAACAGAAAATGCTAAAGCCAGTGATTTTAGAGTTTTAACAGATAATGAAATGGAAGTCGTTAAGACGATATACGATAAATATATTAAAAGAGGGGTTCATGGATTATGGTAGAGGAAAAAAAGAAAAAGAAGAAAAAAAGTGGATTTGGAAAACAATTTTTAGGTGGATTTATTATTGGTTTCTTAATGGTTGGTGCACTCGTTTATAGAGATTATGAATTATTTGATAAGCATGTCGGGCGTGATATAGCATTGTCACTAGTTGGTGCTATCATATGTTTTATAATTACAATAATTATTCATGAAACTGGGCATTTGTTTTTTGGTTTAAAATCAGGTTATGAATTAGTAAGTTTTAGATTATTCAGCCATATTTGGTATAAAGAAGATGGTAAGACTATTCATAAAAAGAATAAAGGTATAGGTGGTATATTAGGTCAGTGCTTAATGAAACCAAATGATGAATATGATGAAAATTTTAAATTTCTTGCCTATCTTCGTGGTGGATATATTTTTAATATGATACAATTTATTATTTTGTATGGTATATGGTTTATTCCAGGTTTACCTGAAATTCTATTTGCACCATTAGTTGTTGGCTTTTTCCTAACGGGTATATTATTGGTATCGAGCTTCTTTGCAATTGAAAGTCCAATTCCAACAGATGGACATAATATAAAAATGTGTAAGAAGTATGAAACTAGTAAGAAAGCATTACATTTACAAATGAAAGTAAATAATAAATTAAGTGAAGGATATACATATGTAGATTTCATGGACGAATATGATTTTGATTTTGAACTTGCAAAGACACAACCACTGGTATATGCAATTATAGGCTTTAAATATAATGCATTATTGGAACAAGGGAAAATAGAAGAAGCCAAAGAAATGTTTGAACAAATGTATGAGATAAGAGATGATATACCTAAAGCATTTAAGAATGGTCTACTTATAGAAAAATTCTGTAATTTATATTTATATGATTCAAAAGAAAATGCTATAGCTTATTTTGAAACTTTGCCAAAGATTTTTAAAAATATTTCTAAAAAACCACAAAGACAAGATATTTTAGCAATACTTTCTTTATGTCGAAGTGCAGTGTTAGAGGAAAATTATGAATCGATGAGACAACATAGTTTACTTATTGCAGAGACTATTCCTTCAAAAGGAAGTAAAATAGTTTTCTTAAATTGGATTGAAATGATAGATAATAAATACAATATTCTAAAAAACGAGACTATTGAGCCGAATTTTATTGAAAATTAAGTCAGTTTCTTGTATAATTAATGGCATGTAGAAAAGGAGTGGTAAGATGAAATTGGTTAGTGCAAAAGAAATGATCTTGTCAGCAAAAAAGGGGAAATATGCGATTGGAGCATTTAATATTAATAATCTAGAATGGATTAAATCGGTCTTACTAGCTTCACAAGAATGTAATTCACCAGTTATTTTAGAAACTAGTGAAAGTGCAGTGAAATATATGGGTGGATATAAAACCGTTGTTTCTATGGTAAACAATATGGTTGATTACTATAATATAACAGTTCCTGTTTGCCTACATTTAGATCATGGTACATATGAAGGTGCTATCAAAGCATTAGAAGCGGGATATACATCTATTATGTTTGATGGTAGCAAGTTTAATATAGAAGAAAATATGTCAAAGACCAAAGAAATCGTAGAGTTAGCTAAAAAGACTAATGCATCAGTTGAAGCTGAAGTTGGTGGAATTGGTGGAGAAGAAGATGGTACTCATGCAACAGGTGAACTTGCAAGTCCATTAGAATGTCAAATGATTTCTAATTTAGGAATTGATATGCTAGCAGCTGGAATTGGTAATATTCATGGTAAATATCCTGAGAATTGGAAGGGTTTAAATTTCAATGTTTTATCTGAAATTGAAACATTCTGTAAAGATGTTCCACTTGTTTTACATGGTGGTTCAGGAATTCCAACTGAAATGGTAAAAAAAGCAATTGGTTATGGTGTGACGAAAGTAAATGTTAACACAGAATTACAAATTGCCTTTGCACATGGAACTAGACAATACATTGAATCTAAAAAAGATTTAGAGGGTAAAGGTTTTGATCCAAGGAAATTATTAGAACCAGGATGCAATATGATAAAAGAAGTCGTGAAACAAAAAATTGAAATGTTTGGTTCATTAAATAAAGCATAGTATGAAACTTGATATTTTATACGAAGATAATCATATTATTGTTGCATATAAACCAAGTGGCATATTATCACAAGAAGATATATCAAAAGACCCTGATATGCTTACTTTGATAAAGGAATACTTAGTTGAAAAATATAATAAACCTGGTGAAGCTTATTTAGGTTTAGTTCATAGACTAGATAGAAATACTTCAGGAGTAATGGTTTTTGCTAAAACTTCTAAGGCCGCATCTCGTTTATCTGAACAAATAAGAAATGAAGGATTTAATAAAGAATATTTAGCTATTGTAGAAGGTAGTCTAAAGCCTAATAATGAATTTATTACCCTTAAACATAATTTAGAAAAGAACGAAAAAGAAAATAAGAGTTATGTTAGTAATAAGGGAAATGCTAAGGAAGCAGTTTTAATGTATCAAGTGTTAGATAGTAAAAACAATTTATCTTTAGTAAAGATAAAATTAATTACTGGAAGACATCATCAAATTAGAACACAATTCTCACATATAGGACATCCAGTATATGGTGATGTAAAGTATGGTAGTAGTAATAAATGTGGTAATTATTATTCACTTTGTGCTTATAAGTT
Source organism: Anaeroplasmataceae bacterium (assembly GCA_031553215.1). Classification (GTDB taxonomy): domain Bacteria; phylum Bacillota_I; class Bacilli_A; order Acholeplasmatales; family Anaeroplasmataceae; genus JAVBLW01. Next base: position 159,508 of record JAVBLW010000006.1, on the reverse strand, counting down.
AAATATAATTCATCCAACATTAAAAGAACCATTAGAATTTAAAAAGTTAGAACAAGATAAGATATTTGATATATTTGGTTCTAATATAATAGAAGAATATAATATATGAAAAAGAGCTTTAGACTGTATGATGATATGTCTAAAGCTCTTTTTACGCTAATATTTCTTTGGAAAATCAATATAAATTATACCTAAGGTTTCTAGGATGCCACAAACAAGAAAGAAAGTCATTACTATCATGATAAAAATAAACATGAAAATATTGCTTTTGTCAAGTGTAGTAAGTATTCCTTCATTTGGGTAATTTTTATATATTGTGATTTCTGTTTTTGTCCCAATTGGAAGAAGATCCTTTTTATATCTTAAGATTTTCCCCTTTGCAAGGTAAGTTTCTCCATTGTATGTATACGAATAAATATCTTGAAAAGTATTTGATGATCTACGATTTATATGTTCTTTGTGTTCTATTAATTCACCTGTAATGAAGTACTTTTCACCTTTTCTTTTTTTTCTTTCTCTTAAAAAATGCTTAATCATTCTATATCCGCTAAAAATGCAAATGAATGTCATAAATAATCCAAAAATTTGATTACTTGTCATATTATCACCATAATAGTTTTCTTTCTGATAGATAGTATAACATCAAATAAGGTAATAAAAAAGACCATGAATTCGAAAATTTATGGTCTTTTCTATTATTTAACTAATTTTAATTGAGCAAGTTCTTTTTTCTCTTCCTCTTTACGTTGCTTTTCTTCCTTTTTTAATCTTTCTTCTTCGTCTTTTTTAGCTTTTTCTTCTTTTTCAAGTTTTTCTTTTTGAATCGCTTCATATTTCATTAAATAGAATAATATTCTTTTAGAAATAGTTATCTTAGCATTTGCACTAACAGCTAATTCCAAAGCTAGATTTGTTAATTTACTAATATCATTTTTATCAATATTTTTTAATTCTTCTTCACATTCATTAATAGCTTTATCGAATTCTACTGAATGTAAGTTCTTGAATTCATTGAAAGCAGAAGCCTTGTTACCATCTTTATATTGAGTATCAAGGATTTGTTTGATTTCTGCAATAGATAGAACTTGTTTTAATGAACAAGTTTCTTCGATTAAGGCAAGATGTTCACGATTATATTTTTTTTGAATGGGTGCAGTAATAACTTCTCCCTTAACATAATTGTTTATCATAGAAGAAGTAACTATTTTATCTAGAGAACTAGTACTTAGAACTTGAAGATTCTTTTCTAAGTAAGTAACAACTTGATCCATGTATAAATCAATGTCAGGGAAATTTTCATAGTTAGGGAATTTAAAGTTAGATAATTCCTCTAACCAATTTTCTAATATCTTGTTTATATCGTTCATTACATCAACCTCATTTTATATTTTTCTAAATTATAGCATATAATAATAAAAAACTCAAATATAGTTTAAAAAAACTTGACAATTTTATATAAATGATATAAACTAGTATCAATAACTAGATAAAATGTTTTCAAATAAATGAAAGGGTGATTTTATGAATAAAAGAATCGGCATATGGGGAGATTTCCTATATAGAGGTATTAGCATTGATGAAACTGGTAAAAACGTATATCTTTCTAAGAATTGTGTTATGCAATTAAATGAGAAAAACGATATTGTAAATTATTCAATGAAGGATCTTAATATAAAGAAGGCATATATGTATATAAGTAAGGCATTAGAATATGATCATAATTTTGATTATTTAATTTTAGAATTAGGTTATGTGGATTTTGTTAATGCTTTGAAGAACAGTGAATTAGTTCAAGATTTTTCTAAGTACTTTAATTTGATAATTGAGGAAATTAAGAAATATAATATAGAGATATTAGTAAATAAATTATTAATTTCCGATTTTAATAAATTGCTACAGATATATGGTATTGGAAATAAAAATATAAATGAAGCAAAGGAAATATATAATTATTTTAATGAAGAGATAGAAAGAATAGCTACTCATGAAAATATTGAAATAGTGGGATTAGATTGCTTTTTAAAGAAGAAAAAAATTTATATTTCATCTGATGGAATTACTTTTAATGAAAAAGCCCATAATTATGTTAGAGATAAAATTACTAAAATAGTTAGTCAATAATAATAAAACACCAGTCTTTTTGCATATGATGTAAATAGGTGGTGTTTTTATTATGGAAAATAATCCGATTTTATTTATAAATAGTGTTGATTTAATTAAGGAAGGAATGGAAAATCAAAGTTTATACGACAGTCGAAAGCAAAAGAAAAATATACTTAAGCATCGTTTTGATGATATAAATGCAATGATTGAACATAATATTAAATGCATATGTGAAGTAAAAATTGAAAACACCTTAATTGAAGGTGTTGTTTTAAGTATTAAGGAAAATTATTTAGAAATGAATTTGGACAACGAAAAGGTCTTGATTGATATTACAAAAATTGAGTATATAAATATTATCAATTTATAATGTACAACAACTTTCTAAATTAATAGCTTCTAAACATTGGAGAGAACATACACAATCTAAATCAAGTATTAATGTAAAAGTTGTCGTAATAAGAGAACTTCCACTAAGTTCTAAAAGTCTTAAGGTTATAAAATTCCCTATTATTGATTCGATTCTAAAGAAAAAAGTTTCACTTCCTGTAGTCCCAAGTAAACCAGTTAATCTTGATCCACCACGAAGATTTAAAATGATAGGAATCGTATTATAAGATTGTATATTAAGTGAACGTTCGCAAGTTAAACAAGAATTTAAATTTGCTACAGCTTCTTTTTGTAATCTATCAATTCTGATTATTGTTTCTATTATATGGTGTCTAGTAGCAGTAGTATCGTTTTCGTTTTCTGTACTCCTAGCTCCAGACCCCCTTGAAATAATTGATTCTGCGTTTCTACCAAAGTAGTTATTAGAACACATTTATTTCACCCCCATTAATATAATATGGATAATAATAATTTATGAATGGGTAGTTATCATATATCTTGAATAAAATGGAATTTTGTCATATAATATTATGTAGTTAGAGGTGATTTTGATGCCAGTTGAGGTAATGATAGGTTTAATAGTTGCTGCTGTGTGTATTTTGATAGCTGTAATTGCTATAATAGTAAGAGTTAGAGTTAAGAGAAATAAACATAAGGTTAAGATAGATGATAGCTTTATTAATAATTTAATGAGCATTTTGGGTGGAAAAGAAAATATATCAAGTGTTGAAGTTGATAATGCTAGATTAAAATTCCAACTTCATAATGTTAAAAGTCCAAATTATGAAGAATTGAAAAAGATTGCTACACAAGGTGTTTTTATAACAGGTAATTTTGTGAAGGTTTTATTTAAATTTGATTCAAATTTAATTAAGAAGGAAATTGAAGGAAGATTATAGGTGAGAGAGTATGGTCGAGAAAAAATTTAAAATTACAGCTGAAACTGGTATTCATGCTAGACCAGCAACAATTTTAGTAAACGAAGCAATTAAGTACGATTGTGAAATTGAACTTAAACTTGATACTAAAGTTATTAATTTGAAATCTATAATGGGGGTAATGAGCTTAGGTATATATAGTGGTGAAATTATATATATTGTATGTTCAGGAGAAGATGAAGTTCAAGCTATGAATGGTCTAACAGACGTTTTTTATGAAATGAAGCTTGGAAAGGAAATTTAGAATGTTAAAATTGTTAAAAGGAATATTTATTGGTATTGCTTATATCATTGCTGGTTTAAGTGGTGCCACTGTTGCAGTATTGCTTAAGGTTTATAATGAACTATTAGATGCATGTGCAAGTATTGTGAAGGCTCCTTTTAAAGTAATTAAAAAAAGTTGGAAGTTATTATTTGGTATTATATTAGGTCTTGTTATTGGTGTTATTACTATTGAGAAATTGTATAGTATTGCTCCATTGCCAATAAGTATGCTTTTTAGTGGAATAGTGATTGCAGGTATTCCACCTATTTTTTTAATGATTAAAAATGAGAAAAAACAATTTAAAAATTATATTATTTTTATATTTGCTTTTATTTTAGTATTAGCCTTACCTTTTCTGTTTAAAAGTGAGAATAAGGTTCTTAACATTAGTTTATCAACAGGTATTATATTGACATTATTTGGTTTTGTTACTTCAACATCATTAGTAGTGCCTGGTATAAGTGGCTCTATGATTTTAGCATCGGCTGGATATTATGAACCTATTTTAAAAATATTAACAAATTTATTAGAAAAAGTATTAAAATTTAAATTCAATGAAATTGGAACAAATTTATTTGTTTTTTTTACGTTTGCAATTGGTCTAGGTTTAGGCGTTGTTTTAATTGCAAATTTAATGAAAAAGTTATTAGCTACTCATAAATCTCAAATGGATTATGCTATATTAGGATTAGTATCAGCCTCAAGTATTTCTATTATAGTGGCCGTATTAAAGGATTCTAATCATAGAGAGAGTATTACAACTACAACATGGTTAATTGGAGTAGGAGCTTTATTTATTGGTTTAATATTAGGATGGTTATTCTATAGAATGGATAATAAAGAAAGAAAAGTTGATTTTCTAAAAGAATCAAAAAACTATGAAAAAGAATTTATTAAGTCTACAGTTGAATTATTAAAATATAAAACAGTATTAGAAAAATACAATGAAAATAGTAATGAACCATTTGGACATGAAAATAAAGAAGCATTAGATTATTTAGCGAAAATGGCTAAAAGAGATGGCTTTAAAGTAAAGAATGTGGATAATTATGCTATGCATATTGAATTTGGTACAGGAACTGAATTATTAGGGATTTTAGGGCATATTGATATAGTCCCTGCTAATGGAGCTTGGAATACTGATCCTTTTAATCCAGTTATCAAAGATAATAGAATCTATGCAAGAGGTGCAGTTGATGATAAGGGTCCAGTTATGGCAGCTTATTATGCACTAAGATTAATAAAAGATTTAGATTTACCGGTTAATAAAAGAATTAGATTAATTATTGGATGTGATGAAGAAAGTGGAAATAGATGCTTACGTCATTATTTTAAATCCGAAGAACTTCCTGGTATGGGATTTTCTCCTGATGCAAATTATCCGCTGATATACGGAGAAAAGGCTTTTCAAAATTTTGATTTAACAGGAAAATTACTTAATAATAGTTCTATAATAAGCTTTTATAGTGGAGATAGAAGAAATATAGTTCCCGATACTGCGAGAGCTATAATAAAAGTTGATTTAGAAAAGGAATATTTACTTTATTTAAAAGAAAATAATTATAAAGGTGAAGTAAAAGATGGACAATATTTTGCTTATGGTAAGAGTTGTCACGGTATGTCTCCAGAAGAAGGATTAAATGCAGCTTTTATTTTAATTGATTTTTTAAATAAATATTGTCCATGTGAATTTACAAATTTTATATGTAAATATTTTACATTTGATCCATATGGTGAAAAATTAGGAATTAATATTTTTAATGAAGATATGAAAAATCTTAGTTTAAATTGTGGAGTTTTTAAAATAGAAGATAATACGTTTGAAATTAATGTGGACTGTAGAATTCCTAATAATGAATATTTTGATTTTATAAAGAAACGTGTCGATATGGCAGTTTCAAAATATATTGGTATAGAATATAAGATGCATGATAGGGTTATGATGCATTATGTCGATCCAAATTCGGTCTTAGTTAAAACACTTATGAATGCATATCAAGAAATAAGCGGAGATAAGACAAGTAAGCCAATGACAATTGGTGGTGGGACATATGCGAAATTTATACCAAATGCTGTGGCTTTTGGTCCAATGTTTCCAAATAGTCCAGATGTTATTCATCAACCTAATGAGTATTTAGAGATTGATGAATATGTAAAAAATATTGCAATATATGCAAAATCTATCTATGAGTTGGTGAAGTAATGAGATTAAGGAAAGTTAAGAATGCTATAGATACACTTAAAAGTGATGAAAAGTATTTTATAAAAAATAATAATGAAAATAAGGGGAATTGGAATAAATATTTTGGTAATGATAATCCAATCCATATTGAAATAGGGTGTGGTAAAGGACAATTTATTACTGGACTTGCTAAAACTTTTCCTGATGTAAATTTTATTGCCATAGAAAAATTTGATAGTGTCTTAGTTAGAACTTTAGAAAAATCTTTAGAATATGATTTGCCTAATTTAAGATTGATGTTAGCAGATGCAGCCATGTTAGAAGAAGTATTTGATAAGAATGAAATTAGTACCATATATCTTAATTTCTCTGATCCATGGCCAAAGACAAAACATTCAAAAAGAAGATTAACTTCAAAAATATTTTTAGAGATATATTCTAATATATTAAAAGAAGATGGTAGTCTTATTCAAAAGACTGATAATAGGGGTCTATTTGAATATTCATTAGAGTCTTTTTGTATGAATAGGTGGTATTTAAATGGAATAAGCTTAGATTTACATAAGGATGAAATATTTAATATCACTACTGAGTTTGAAGATAAGTGGTCATTATTAGGTCCTATATACCGTCTAGAAGCAACAAAAATTGTAAAAAAGTGTTAGTTTATAACGCTTTTTTTTATTTTTGAGTTATAATGTTAGAAGAGGATATGTTATGAAAAATATTATTTTAATTGGTGGAAAAAGTGTTTTAAATGAAGACACTAAAATTGAAGAATATATTTTAAATTTAAGTGGTAAGAATAAACCTAATATTCTTTTTTTTCCTACGGCATCTAAGGATGATGAAAAGTCAATTAATAATTTTATAAATCAATTTAAAAGGTTTAATGTATCTATAGAAATTGCTAGATTATTAACAGAATCTAATAATTCAATAATGGAAAAAATTACTAATGCAAATGTTTTGTATTTTGGTGGCGGAGATACTAAAATATTAGTAGAAGAGCTAAAGAAAGAAAATAGAGAAACGATTTTAAAAAATATAATAAATGAAAAGATAATAGTTGGATTAAGTGCGGGAGCTAATATGATTGCTCGATATGGCATGGGTGATAGTAAGTCGTATGTAGATAATTTTAAAGTTTATAACTATAAAATGGTTCAAGGTTTAGGATTATTAGATATTACCGTATGTCCACATTACCAAAAAGAAGAATTGATATGTTATAATGATATAGTAAGTAAATATGAATTTGATGGGTATGCTTTAGAAGATGATACTGCTATTCATTTTACTGATAATAATATTAGAGTAATTAAATCACTAAAAAGTAGAAGTGTATATAAATTTGATAGAAAAGAGAAGTATATTATGAAACCATTATATGAAGAAACAAATAAAATAGCTGTATTAGGACCAGCTGGAACTTTTAGTGAAGTTGCGTGTAAAAAATATATTAATAGTTTGGATTCAAATTTAGACATTGAGTATTATCCAACGGTTTTAAAAACTGCCTTAGCAGTTGAAAAACATGGAATAGCTATTTTACCATTTGAAAATACATTAGATGGTTATATATTAGAAACAATTGATATCTTAATTAAAAAGGATTATGACATTGTTTGTGATCTTAAGACAAAGGTAGAATTTGCGTTTGTTTCAAATGCTAAGGACATTAAAGATGTAAAAAATATTTTTGTTCAGTTTAAATCAAAGGGTCAATGTGTTGATTTTTTAACATCTAGTGACTATAAATTAATTATTACTGAAAGTAATATTGAATCATTAGAAAATTTAAAGGATTGTGATGACACATATGGGGCGATTATTCCATATCACAAGCTTAGTGATGTTAAATTTAATACGGTTGTACCCCATGTTGAAGACAAAGATGGTAATTATACACGCTTCGTAGTTATTACTGATAAATTAGAAAAGAAAAGTGTTCATCATAATATTAAATGTAGTCTTTGCATATACATGAATGATGAAAGACCAGGGCTTTTATTTGAATTATTGAAATTGTTTAGTGATAATAAATTAAACATGGTTTCTATTTTAAGTAGACCTACAAAAGAAGAATTAGGTAAATACAATTTTTATATCGAGCTATCAGTAAAAGAAAATATGAAAGATATTATTAATAAAGTGGTAGATGATATTTCTAAGTCAGATAAATATAGAGTTAAAAATTTAGGAATCTATTCAAGTTTGGATTAGGTGATAATATGAGAATGATTGATTTAATAGAAAAGAAAAAACAAGGTGATAAATTAACCTATGATGAATTAAAATATATTATTGATTCATATGTTAGTGGGCTTATTCCTGATTATCAAGTTAGTGCTTTATTAATGGCAATATATTTTGTTGGTATGGATGATATCGAAACTACTAATTTATCTAAAGTGATGCTAGAAAGCGGTGATTCACTGGATTTAAGTTCTATTGATGGAATTAAAGTAGATAAGCATTCAACTGGCGGGGTAGGAGATAAAACATCATTGGTGTTAGGTCCTATGGTAGCCGCATTAGGAATTAAATTTGCTAAAATGAGTGGTAAAGGATTAGGACATACTGGTGGTACTTTGGATAAACTTGAAGCAATTCCAGGATATAGAATAAATATTAGTGATGAAGAATTTATTGAGCAGGTTAAAGATATAAATATAGCATTAGTAGGTCAAAGTGGTAATCTAACACCAGCTGATAAGAAACTATACGCATTAAGAGACGTTACGGCAACAGTGGATTCTATTCCATTAATAGCTTCAAGTATTATGAGTAAGAAACTTGCTAGTGGAGCTGATGCCATAGTACTTGATGTTAAGGTTGGAAATGGTGCTTTTATGAAGGACTTAGAAAGTGCTAGAGATCTTGCTCGTTTAATGGTTAAAATAGGAGCTAATTGTGGTAGAAAAATGACAGCTGTTTTAACTGATATGGATGAACCATTAGGATATGCTGTTGGTAATAGTTTAGAAGTGATTGAAGCCATTAATACTTTAAATGGTAATGGACCTAGTGACTTACTTGATTTATGTGTTGAGATTGGAGCATATTTGGTAGTAGATGCCTATAAGGCTTCTAGTATAGAGGAAGCAAAAAATATGCTATTAGAAACAATTAGAAATAAAAAAGCTATTGAATATCTAATTAAATTAGTAGAGAAGCAAGGTGGAGATATAAGTTATATCAAAGATATAAATAAATTTCCAAAATCAAAATATGTAATTGAGATTAAAGCAGCCAAGAATGGTTATGTTTCAAAAATTGACTCACTAATGATTGGCCATGCAGCGATGCTTCTAGGCGCTGGTCGAAGTAAGCTAGAAGATAAAATAGATAATAGTGTTGGTATTGTTTTAAATAAAAAGGTTTCAAATTATGTAAGTCAAGATGAAGTTTTAGCAACGGTTTATTCAAATAAAAATAATATTGATGAAGTTTTAGAAATTATAAAAGCAGCATTTATAATTTCTAATAATAGTGAAATAAAATCCCTGATATTGGAAGTGATAAAATAAAAATAGGCATTGACTTGAAAACGATTTCAAGATATAATCTATAGTAGATTTAAAAAAGAAAAAGGAGAAATAAAAATGAAGATTAAAAAGAAACTTTTATTTGGAATCACAGCTTTAAGTGCATCATTAGCACTAATAAGTTGTGGAGACAAGGGAACAACTTATACAGTTTCAGTTGATAAAAATGATGGAAACACAACTCAAGAAAAGTCAGCTAAAACTGCACAAGACTTGATTACTGCATTAGGAACACCAACAAGAGATGGATATACATTCGGTGGATGGTATACAGATTCTACATTTGATACACTATTAACTAAAGATACTGTATTATCTAATGATTTAGTAATCTATGCAAAATGGACTGCAGTAGCTGCTGCAAAATACACAATTACTGTTGATACTTTAGGTGGAACTACAGTTGCAAATAAGGAAGCTGCAACAGGAGCAGAATTAAAAGGTTTATTACCAACAGTTACTAGAACTGGATATACATTTGTTGATTGGTATATGGATGATGAATTTACTACACCATTAACAACAACAACAGTTCTTACACAAAACACTACTATTTACGCAAAATGGACTGCAAATGAATATGTAGTAACTTTTGAAACAAATGGAGGTAGTGCAGTTTCACCTATTACTGTTAAATACAATAATACTTTAGCGACAACTGCAGGAAAATCAACTAAAGACTTATATGATTTAGAAGGATGGTATACTGACTCTGCTTGTACAAATAAATTCACATTAGGTACTACAAAAGTAACAGCAAGTATTACTTTATATGCTAAATGGACTTTAACGGCTGCACAAATTTCAACTGCTGATCAATTAGTAGATTACTTAAACTCTGCTACAACAGCAACTGGTGATCCAATGGAAGCTTCTCCAGCGGCATCAACTACATATACATATGCAAACTCAGCGGTATTAACAGCTGATATTGATATGAGCACATTATCAGCAGGTAAAGTAATTTATGCAACAGGAGCAGCGAATTGCAAAACTGCATTTGATAAGATTTTAGATGGTCAAGGTTATACAATTAGCAACTTAAATATGGCTGCTAGTGCAGGAGCTGGATTATTCACAAGCTTAAAATCAGGTGCAAATATTAGAAATATTGTATTTGAAAATGTAACTATGGCACCAACTGCAAGCAATGCTTCATTAATTGCTGGTTCAATTGATGCAGGTATCAATGCAAATATTTCAAATATTACTGTTTGTGGATTAACATTTACTGGAACAAATTCAACATCAATCCATGGAATATTAGTTGGAAAATGTAATGGTACTTTAAATGCAAATAATATTACAGTTGTTGGTGATGATGCACAAAATGGTGTTGCAGTAGCAAATAATGTAAAATATTTCGGTTTAGTTGGTCAAGTTACAGCTGCCGGAAATGTAAATGTTTCTAATGTAATGATGGCAATTGATATAGCTGGTTATGATCAAGGTGCCGGTGGTATTATTGGTCAAATCCATTCTGGATGCTCAAACACTACAACAATTAATATTGATGGTGTGGTATTTGCTGGATCTGTAACAACTGCTAAAAATATTGGAGCTTTAATTGGAGACGGAAATGGAACTGGTACAGTAATCATAAACATTTCTAATGTATTAATTTACGCTCAAGTTTCTCAAAATGTTAATGGTATGTCTGGATATCTAATTGGACAACAAAAGAATGCTGCTTCAACTACATATACTAACTGTCAAATAGTTGATGGTTCATATGCAAGAGGATTAGATGGAGCTGCTCAAGGTGTAGTTGGTGGATCTGCTAACTTAGCAACTGGAGTAACAGTTGTTGCTTCAGATCTAGTGACAATGCCAAATGAAAACTTTGAAATTAATGAATATACAGTATCATTCAAGGGATATTCAGTAGTTTTACCTGAACCAATAACAGAAGTTGAAGTTGCAAAAGGTACTATTGCATCTGACAATGGAACTGCTGATGCACAAACATTAACAATTGATGGTGTTGTTAATTGGGTTAGTAAAGCAGCTGGAAATACTCAAGCTGGGAATAAGGTTGTATTAACAATTACTGCAGATAGTACTGTAACTGATTTTACAAATGGAACTTATGTTCTTAATGGAAAAACTGTTAATATTCCTGCAAATGGAATTATAACTATAGAATTATTCTTAACACAAGCTATGATTGATGGTTCACTTACAATAACAGTACAATGGAATGAAGGTGCTATTGCACAAGAATACACTGTTGAATTTGCTCAAACTATTGAGTTAGCTAGTCAACCTGTAGCTGGAGAAATTTCTACTACTGATGCACAAATTACTGCTTCATCTGTTGATGGAAATAAAGTAACTATTACTGAAGGTTCTATCGCATGGAATGCTGGTAACTTTGTAATTGTTGAAGTAGCTAGACCAGATTGGTCAACTTCTACAACGGTTGTTCCAACTGTTTCTAGTAAATCAAGTGCTGTATTAAATCAAGATGGAACTGCTGCAATAATTACTGTTCCTGTATCAGCTGGAAGTAATACATTCACAGTTGCTTGGGAAACTGATCAAGATGCTCAAAGCTATATCATTGATATTAAAGACTCAGTATCTATAGCTGCTAATCCAGTTCAAGGTGCTACAAATTATTCATGGACTGCTGCATCTATCACAGGTGTTGCCGATGGTGCTGCATTAGCTTTAGATAAAATTGACACAACAGGAGTAGTAACAGCTATTACTGGTGTTACTTATAAAACTTCTCCATCTGTGGAGTTAGGTAAAGCTGGTGCTGGTACAATTACATTCACAATTACAGATACATGTGAAGTTATACTTAACATTGGTTCTACAGGTGGTACTAACGTATCTTCTCTAGCAATCTATAAATCTGGAAGTTCTACTGCTGAAGTAGCTGCATTTGATAGTAATAATACAAATTTAGGAGCAAGTGCAAGTAATGTTGTATTCGTATATGCGACTTCATATTCAACTAATCAAATTACATATACATTAGCTGCTGGTACTTATACAATTAAGACTACAAGTGATACTTCTCCAGCTTTTGGAGTTGTTGCTGCTGGTACTACTACTTCTGGTAGAGGTACAAGAATTTCTGCATTATCAATAATTACAAAAACTGAATAAAAAACATTAAAGATTATGCTTAGGCATAGTCTTTTTTTTGTTAAGAGAATGAATTAATGATATACTATTAACGAGGTGATTCTATGGATAAGATATATGAATTTACAGCAATAATAAAAAAAGTACCTGATATTGATGGTGCATATATAGATATACCATTTGATGTATTTAAGGAATTTGGTAAGAATAGAGTAAGTGTACATGCCACATTTGATGGAGAAGGTTATGATGGAATGGTATGTAGAATGAAGACAGCTAATCATATAATCGGAATAAGGAAAGATATTAGGAAGAAGATTAATAAAACATTTGGTGATACTATAGAAGTAACTATTAAGGAAAGAAAATAAATCTTTACAAAAAAGAATTTATTTACTATAATAGTTTGGAAGATGTTCCTTGCTTAACCATCTTCACAATAAAAAACAAGGAGAATAGAATATGCAAAGGTATAGCGAAGCTACTTCTAAGAATAAAAGGGAAGTAGTATTATTAAAGGGAAGCAAATGTAAATGGGGTAAATGTGTCTTTTGTGACTATATATTAGATAATACAGAAGATATGAACGAGGCAAATAATATTAATTTTGAGGTTTTAAATAACGTTAAAGGCACTTTTAAGGCTTTGGAAGTAATTAACTCAGGAAGTGTCTTTGAGCTTCCTAAAGAGACTTTAATTAGGATAAAAGAAGTTGTAAATGACAAAAAAATAGAAATACTTTATTTTGAATCACATTGGATCTATAAAAATAGATTAGAAGAGATAAAAGAATTCTTCGGTATTCCGATTATCTTTAAATTAGGTATGGAAAGTTTTGATGAAGAATTTAGAAATAACGTTCTGAAAAAGGGTATTGTGTATAAAGATATTAATGAGGTTAGTTCTAAATTTGATTCAATTTGTTTGTTAGTTGGAATTAAAGGTCAAAATAAAGAAATGATTGAAAATGATATTAATATTTTAATTAATAATTTTAAGTACGGATGCATTAATGTTTATACAAATAATTCTACTAGTATAGTTGAAGATAAAGAATTAGCTAAATGGATAAGAGAGAAATATAATAATATGGATGAATATCCAAATATAGATATTTTATATCATAATACGGATTTTAATGTAGGTGATATAAATGAATAAGATGAATGTAAATTTACTTGTAAGAGTTTCAATATTGGCAGCATTATATTTCGTTTTGACGGTGCTTGTTTCTCCATTATCTTATGGAGCAATTCAGTTCAGATTTTCTGAAGTGTTAGTGTTATTAGTATTCTATAAGAAGGAATATGGAATATCGCTAATATTGGGATGTTTTTTGGCCAATTTATTCTCTCCATTAGGATGGGTAGATGTAGTTTTTGGAACATTTGCCACGGCAATAACTGTATTTTTTATGACAAAAGTAAAGAATTTATTTATTGCGACTTTAATTCCTACTTTATTTTGTATAATTGTAGGTATTGAATTACATTATGTATCGGATTTACCATTAATTATCACTACTTTGCAAGTAATGGCTGGTGAATTTGTTGTTGTTACAATATTGGGGTATCCTTTATTTAGAGTATTAGAAAAGAATCAAGCATTTATGAATTTTATAGGTGTTGAAAAAGAAGAATAAAAGATTAAAGAGGCAAAAGCATTGCCTCTTTTTGCTTTTTTTGAATAGTATAAATTGTAAAGAAGGGAGGTAAGAAAAGTGCCAGATATAAATTTAGAAAACGTTGGGTTATTTACTGGGATTTATGGTGATACAACTTTAGAACTTGAAGTCCCTACTACCAAGGTTACGACTATCCTTATAGCGGGAATTACCGCAACAAAATCTGCAGATAAAGATGTATGGCTAGATGGAGCCTTAACATATACAATTGAAATAGAAAATGATTCAGACCAAGATTTTATTTTACCAAAATTCACAGATATATTAGACACTACATATATTACATTAGTTGATGACTCAGTAGAAGTAGACGGAATTCCAGCAGCGTATACTTATGTAAGTGGATTATTGACTGTGGATTTAGCTACTATTGCAAAAGGAGAAACAGTGATTATAACATTTCAAGTGCAAAAGATTTAATCTTTTTACACCATATAAGAAATATAATTGGTATGCCTTGCATAATATAGCGTTTGTTTATAATAAGGATAAAATTATTTATTCTAATCCAGTAACTATTTTTAATGGATGTTATGAGATATGCTAGGCAAAACACCTAGCATATTTTTTCTTTTGTACAAGCATGATAATAGCCAATACATAAACAAAAAAAATGAATAAACTGAAGGTGGAGGTGAAAAAATGAGTGAAAGAAAATTTATAACAACAAATGGTGATTATGAAATTGAATTGATATATGATACACAATTTTCTTTTGAGAATTACTACAGATATGCGGCTAGAAGTTTAATAGTTGGTGAAACATTGGAGTTTACTTTAAATATTTCTCCAGTAGAAGGGTATACGCCTTCAATTGGTGATGAAATTGAAATAGGTATTGATCCAGTTTTATTTTCTACAAAAAAATATGAAATTGTAGCAAATGATGGATTAGGAGAAATACTTACAAGTAGTTATGATGAAGAAAATGGGATTGAAACTTTTACATTTATTAGAACAACAAATGATTTAGTAGTAATCAAAGTGTCATTAGAAATACCGATTGATATACCTAGTAATTATTTTCAATGGAATAACACAGCCGTGACGGAAATAAAAATAGGTGATAGTGAAGCTGAAAATAATGCTTTAGTTGTTTATATAGGGAAAGATGAACAAAATTATTTATATAAACTAAAAACAATTACTACAAGAAGTGGAATTCTAGAAGGAGTTAACTATAATCTTTCTACAAAGGATGAAAATGGGAACACAGTTCCATATCCGATTGGAACAACTTATCCTACTTTAACAGACGATGATATGGATGGTATTTCTGAAATAGAACTTATCGCAGGATATTATGAGATAAAATTAACTGGTCATGTGTGGGGCGTTCTTGAATCTGAAGAACCGGCTGCTAGTTTCATAATTGGAAGAGGTGGTTCAATTGCTAACCAAGGTGGTTCCCATATCGCTTATTATGGAGAATATCAAAATGCTAAAGTTAGTCAAAAATGCATTTTTACATTTAAGAAAGTAGATTTAGAAGGAAATCCACTAAGTGGAGCACAATTTAGTATATATGATTCAAACGATAATCTTTTGATCATTACTGGTATAACCGGTGATGATGGATATCCAAAAGGTGAAAATGGTCAAACAGAATACTACGCAATTGGAAGCTATAGTGGAAATGTAAAAGTTGTCGAAACTAAATATCCAGATAAATCAACTACAGCAGGATTATCTTTTATATTAAATTTAATAAATTATGGAACCATTGATGTTTCTAATATAGTATCTGTTAATAATGTTATAGCAAATCAAGATTTGAGTTTTGTTGGTGCAGTAATAGTGCCTGCAGACACAATATTAAAACCTGATGGAGTAGAAATAGCAGATGAAGAAGTGAATAGTTTAATTGGGTATACAATAGTTGTAGAAAATGAAACAGATGGAGAAAGTGAATGTTCAGATTGCACATGTTGTTCATCATGTCCAGAACCAGACCGCTGCAATCAAAATATATTTAATATAACTATCAATATAACCAACAATAGTAATAATAGTAAAACAAATACTATAGTTAGTAGTAATAGCAATAATAGTGAAACAAAAAATATAGATAATAGTAATAGCAATAACAGTGAAACAAAAAATATAGATAATAGTAATAGCAATAATAAGGAAACAAACATTTTATTAAATAATGAAAAGAATGAATGTAAATGTGACGATAAGAAACGTCCATGTAGAAAAGAAAAACCACATGAAAAGTGTGAATGTGTAGATAAAAAATGTCCATGTGAGAAAGAAAAACCACATGAAAAGTGTGAATCTATGGATAAAAAATGTCTATGCAAAAAAGAAAAACCACATGAAAAGTGCGAATGTGTAGATAAAAAATGTCTATGTAAAAAAGAAAAGCCACATAACAATTGTGAATGTCATAAAATAAATATATGTGATTTATTATTTATGCCATGTAAAAAAGAACTTAACAAAAAGTATATGAATGGTAAAAAACTCGTGTACATTGAAGATATAATAGAGAATGATAGTTTTAAAAATATCTGTAAAGATTGTGATCATAGAATAAAAGACGATGCAAAAGAAAAAGAATGTCCTAAAATACAACCACTAAAAGAAGAAAATTGCAAAAATGAATTTAGAAAATTATGTCCTGAAAAAAGGCATTTATGTGTAGAAGAACTAAAAGATAAATATAATCAAGAAAAAGACAGTAATAAATAGTATAGTATTTCAAATATAATTTAACCTTGCTATTAATGCTATACAAGGGAGGCTGGTGAAATATATGGAATTTATTACGTCAGTTTTTAAACTTGAAAATATAATATACATAATTGTTACAGTTATAGTTGTTATAATGACAACCATTAGACAATTCAGTATCCAAGATAAGAAGAATCAAGATAATAATGATCAAATTTTGGATAATTTATTTAAAATAGAAAATCAGAATGGAAAAATATTGTACTTATTAGAGCTGCATTCACATGATATAAAAATGATAAAAAAAGATATAAGCATGCTTGAAAATAGAATATCTAGAATAGAGAGATCGCATGCGGATTTGTATGAGAAGTTAGGAGGTAAGAAGGATGATAATTCTTGAAACAATAGGAATGATCCTAATGATAAGTATCCTTCTATTTATTCCTTCATATTATAAAAATAAACAGACCAAAATAAAGAATATCGAAGAGACAAGTATAGACGATAACATAATTAAACTTATCAAAGAAGTTACATTATTAGTAGAGAAAAAAGATAGTAATAATGTACTAGTAGAAGAAAATAAGAGGCTATTAATATTGGATTTATGTGTAAAAATATCAAGTATAACTGGTTCAACATTAAAATCAATTGAATATTTGAAGATAAATGAATGCGTTGTATTAAAGCACATAGAAAACCTTATTTATGAATATGAAAAAAGAATAGAGTAAAAGCTCTATTCTTTTTAATAGTTTATTTTCTTATAAATCCAGAAGTAATAGCTTCGTTTTTTACAGCATTACTAACTGCTTTTACAACACGTTCATCAAACGCAGTAGGAAGTATATAGTCAGCGGATAATTCATTATCTGGTATTAGATTTGCTAATGCTTTAGCAGCCTCTAATTTCATGTTTTCAGTAATACGAGTAGCCTTTGCATCAAGAGCTCCTCTAAATATACCAGGGAAAGCAAGTAAATTATTTACTTGATTTGGATAATCACTGCGCCCAGTACCAACAATCATGGCTCCAGCATCTATAGCATCCTGATAACTTATTTCAGGATTAGGGTTAGCAAGGGCAAATACGAAAGGATCTTTCATTGTTTTTACCATTTCCTTACTAACTAAATTTGGTGCACTTACACCAATGAATACATTTGCATCAACAAGTAAAGAAGCAAGAGTATTATCATGATTAGGTTTTGTATCTAATATTTTATCATCAAGTAATTCTTTTATTAAGAAGTCATAGGTAGAATATTTAGCTATATCAACTACACCATCTTTATTAGAAGCATAAATAGTTTTTACTCCTAATCGTTTTAACATTCTAGCGATATTAGAACCAGCAGCACCAGTACCTGATAAAACAACCGTTAATTCATTTAAATTCTTTTTAGTTAAACGAGAACAGTTTAATATAGCTGCACCAACAACAATAGAAGTACCGTGTTGGTCATCATGCATAACGGGAATATTAAGCTCATTAATCAATCTTCTTTCAATTTCAACACATCTAGGCGCAGAAATATCTTCTAAGTTGATTCCTCCAAATGAAGGGGCAAGAATTTTACATGTTCTTATAATTTCTTCTACGTTTGTGGTATCTAGGCAAAGTGGAATTGAATCTATATTAGCAAATTTTTTGAATAATGCAGCTTTTCCTTCCATTACAGGGATACCAGCAAGCGGTCCAATGTTTCCAAGTCCTAATACAGCAGTACCATCACTAATAACGGCAACCGTATTACCCTTTGAAGTATATTTATAAACTAATGAAGGATCTTTTTCAATTTCCTTACAAGGTTCAGCTACTCCAGGAGTATAAGCAAGAGATAAATCTTCTTTTGTTTCTAAAGGAAACTTAGAATATATTCCAATTTTTCCACCAATATGTGCCTTTAAAGCATCTTCTTTTAAACTCATATAAAATTATTTCCTTTCAAATATATCATTTCCGAATGTGTCATATGCAACAATCAAAGGGAAATCCACAACTTCTAATTTTTTTATAGATTCGCATCCTAAATCAAAGAATGCAACTTCAGTAGCAGCAGTAACAGATTTAGATAACAAGGCACCAGTTCCACCGGTAGCAATTAAATATACTAATCCATCACGCTTACATACCTTAATAACTTCTTTACTTCTAGGTCCTTTACCAATCATACCTTTAATTTTTAAAGAAGGCATCATTTCAATAAATGAATCCATTCTAGAACTAGTAGTAGGACCAATAGAACCAACAGCAGTACCTGGTTTAGTAGGAGTAGGACCTGCATAATAGATAAGAGAATCAATAAAATCAACGGGCATTTCTTCACCCTTATCAAACATTTCTTGCATTCGTAGATGTGCTGCATCTCTAGCAGTATAAATAGTACCAGTATAATAAATTATATCTCCTGCATGTAGGGTTTTAAAATCAATCATAGTATCACCTCAACATGTCTATTTGCATGGCATTGAATATTTACAGCAATTGGCAATGATGCAATGTGACAAGGACAAGTATCTATAAAGACTTCTAAACAAGTAGTTTTTCCACCTAATCCCATTGGACCAATATTAAGCTCATTAATTTCTTTTATTAATTCTTTTTCTAAATTACTTATTGCTTCATCTTTACTACGTTCTTCTCTAAGAAGGGCTTCTTTTGCCATTAAAGCAGAAGTTTCAAAGTTTCCACCGATTCCAACACCAACAATTATAGGAGGACAAGGTCTTCCATCAGCGTTTATTACGGCATCAATAATGAATTTTTTTATACCATTAATTCCAATTGTCGGATTTAGCATTGCTAAACGGCTCATATTTTCACTACCAGCACCTTTGGGAGCTATTTTTATTTTTAAGGAATCGCCATCAATAAATTTTGTATGAACAATAGCGGGAGTATTATCACTAGTATTCTTTCTAGAAATAGCATCAGCTACAGATTTTCTAAGATAATATTTATCATAGGCTTCTTTTACACCAGCATTTATTGCATCGTATAGGTTACAATCAATTTTAACATCATATCCAACTTCCACAAAACAAGTAACAATTCCAGTATCTTGACACATAGGAATGCTTTCTTTTTTTGCTAAATCAGCATTTTCTAAAATTTGATTTAGAATATTCTTTGAAAGTACATTTTCTTCATTTATATAGGCCTTTTTTAAATGATTAATAGTAAAATCGTTAAGTATGTGACAAGCATCATAGATACCTTTTACTACTCCATTTTTTATTTCATTAAAAGAAATGGTACGCATAAGTATAACCTCCTAGTGTAAATTCGTTAATATTATACAATAAAATATGAAAATTTTCTATTAAAGACATAAAAAAATATGATAATTATGTTATAATTATTAATAAGTAAGAAAAGGAGGTCTAATTATGAATAATTATCGTCCTGAGCTAGATATTGCATCACTTGTTCTTTTGATAGTGATATTTGCATATTTTTTGATGAAAAAACGTGCTAGCAATTTACAAAATAAAGTATTTACAGTATTTGTCTTTTTTGCCTTTATAAATATTGTCATGTGCTTAATTACAATCTACGCAGTTAATAACTATAAGACTACTCCATTAAAAGTAAATTATTTAGTGAATACTTTATATCTGGCGATGCAGTTTATATTACCATTCTTTGCTGCGGCTTATGTTAGCACAATATTTTTGAAACACTCATACAAGCAGTATCGAAAAATATTGATGTATGCCATACCAGCTGTTATATGTGCACTTGTTTTATTAATATTTAATTATAGTGAAAAATGGTTTTTCTATTATGATAAAGTAGGTATTTATCAACATGGAAGTGCACATACATTATTGTTTTATAATGCTGCCATTTACTATATATCTGCTGTAATTATAGTCCTTTTTGGAAAAGCAGATGAACCATTTTCTAGAAGAATAGCTATGATTCTTATTTTCTCAGTTGCGGTTAGTGGAGCAATTTTGCAAAAACTATTCCCGAGGGAAATGTTTGGAGGATTTGGAATAACAATATCATTATTATTGCTTAGCCTTACCTTCCAAGATCCAAAGGATGATTTAGATTTACTATCAGGAATGTTTAATAAGACCGCGTTTAGTAATTCAGTTAATTCACTTTATGAAAAGAATAGAGAATTTTATATTTTAGCTTTAGCTGTTAATGGTTTTAGTAGAATTAATGATGCTTATGGGGTTGAAACTGGTAATTTAGTTATTAAGAGTATGGCCCAAAATATATCACGTTTATCAACAACTCAAAATATTTATAGATATGGTGGTGATAAATTCATTATTATATTCAATGATCACAGTTATGTAAAGGTCGCAGAAGATATTATTGAATTTTTTAATAAGCCTTTGAGTTTAGATTATGTGGATGTTTTAGTTAGTTTAAGATTTTCGTTAGTTCGCTCAATGGATATTGAGTCAACTAATCATTTAATAAGAACAATTGATTATTCATTAAAAGAAGCAAAAAAATATGGAAGAAACCATATATTAGAAGTCGACTATGAAATTTTATCAGAAATTAAAAAGCATATTGCAATTGAAAATGAAATACATAGTTCAATTGATAACAATACATTTGAGGTACACTATCAACCTATTTATGATTTTGAAACAAAAACGTATACTTGGATGGAAGCCTTAGCAAGACTTCAAATAGAACCATATGGTTATATATCTCCGGAATTGTTTATTTCTTTAGCAGAAAAAGATGAACAAATAATTGAACTTGGAATGACTATAATTGAAGAAGTATTTAAGTTTATAAATTCATCTAAAATTGAAAGTATGGGCGTAAAAAAGATAGATATTAATTTGTCTATAGTTCAGTGTATGCAACCATCACTAGCAAGGGAAATCATTGCATTGGCAAAATGGTATAAGATAAAACCAAGTATGATAAACTTTGAGATAACTGAAACAGCTCAAATATTCTCCAGAAGCATTCTTGTTGATAACATGAATGAATTAATCAAATATGGTTTTGAATTCTCTTTAGATGATTATGGAACAGGATATTCAACGCTAGAATTTATTATGAATTTGCCATTTAGTAATGTAAAATTAGATAAAAAATTTGTACAGGATTCGATAAACAATCGTGAAACACGTACTGTATTAGAGTATACTGCATTAATGCTAAATAGTCTTAATAAAAGTATAGTTGCAGAAGGTGTTGAAACAAAAGAATTAGATGATTTAATGGATAAAAATAGAATTAGATATATCCAAGGATATTATCATTCAAAGCCTCTTAAGGGTGATGATGTAATTAAATTCATTAAAGAAAAAAACATAGAATAGGGATTTTTAATCCCTTTTTTGTTTTTAATATGATACTAAACAATTATTATTTTCAAAATAATTTGGACAAAAAATAACAAAATCAAGTAAACAAAATTTATAATCTTTTATAATTTTAGAAATTAAATTTTTTTGTTAAAAAAATATCGTTATTGTCGGTATTTAAAAAATCAGCTCCTTTTTTGACAAATTATCATATTAATTATATAAAATTTATGGTAAAATATACTTAAAATAATATTGTATTATTAGGGGGAAATATGGAGTTAGAAAATTGGCTAAAAAAAGCTGCAAATATTAAAGTTATAGAGAATGTTATTTTGATTGCAAATGTTAATGGTAGAACCTTGCATTACAATCGAGATCCAAAAGATTTATATCCTGAATTCTTTCACGAGTACGAATATGAATATATTCTTTGTGGACTTAGAAAAAAAGGATATAAAGTATTATGCTATTTTGATGAAAATAAATTTATATCAGACTATTTAAATAATAAAATAGTTTTTAGTGATTATATTGTTTTTAATTTGGCTCGAAACGGATATGGTATTTCAAAGAAAGCATTAATTCCGACATTTTGTGATTTGAATAATATCAAGTACACAGGTAGTGATGGATACGGGGTTTCAATAGCAAGGAATAAATTTCATACCGAAAAATTGCTTTTACAAAATAATTTAAATGGAATTGAAAGCTGGCTTTACAATGGGGTTTGGAATGAAAAAAATCGTCCATACGATAATCTAGAAGTCATAATTAAACCTCAATTTGAATCAGCTAGCAAAGGTGTTACTTCAAAATCGATAATGAATACTAGTGATAAAGATTTTAAAAATAAAGTGGAAGAAATATTTTCAAATTTGCAATGTACACTTGTTATTGAAAAATTTATTAGAGGATTTGAAGCTAAAATACCTCTTTTTAGATTTGATAAGGTATATGCAATGCCTCCCGTAGGAGTTTCAATAAACGGAAAAAAACGTCTTGAAAGCGAAATTTTGACTGACGAAATTGCCTTTTCATATAATCATGTAGAATATGATTTAGCTGAAATATTTGATGAAAATATTATTGATGATATTAAACAAAAATCTATAGAAATATATGAGTTGCTTAATTTAGGGAATTATGGAAGAATAGATTGCAGAATCGAACCAAGTGGAACATTTTATTTTTATGACTTTTCCACATCTCCTTATTTTGTAAGTGATAGTGAATTAAATTTTGCTTTCAAATTATATAAAATGGATATTGAGGATATACTTATGGTAATCATAAACTCAGCTCTTGTAAGCAAATATAATTATTCATTATAAAACATTAGTTCGCTAAACAGTATGCCTTTTCCAAAGAAATGCCACGACAATTCATCATTTCTTGATATATTAAAACGAGAATAAAATAAATCATGCGGAGTAATTTCTTCTTGGTTATCAATTATTTCTTTAAAGTATTTTAATCGATTTTGATGATATTCTCTAAACCTCTCATCATATTCACATAATTTTTTTAAAACAATGTCATAGTAATCTTGGGCTATATCAAATTTCTTAAGCAAAATATTAGCACTTATCAAATTAGAGTTAAACCATATTTGGTAAAATTCATTATCATTATAATTTGCATTTTTACATAGTTTTTCAAGAATTTCTTCGGCAGAAGTTATTTGTCCATCAAGTAAAAAATAAGAGGCTAAATTATATTCTAGCATTATAGAATATTCGGTTTTTTTTGCTGTTTCAATATATTTTATAGCTTTTTTAATTTGCTTAGGATTATATTGCGTATGTGTTATGTATATATATTCGTTAACAATATACTTACTTTGTTTAGGAAAAACTAAATCTTTGTTATTTTTTATGAGATTTCTAATTTCTTTAGAATAATTTTTTTCTTTAATTTCAGAAAAGTTTCCAGATAATAGAGCATATCCTATAGAATCAGATAAAGTTTTATATAACATTTTTTTATCCTCATAATTAATTTTTAATATAAAATCCGAAATTTTGTAAAAGGCCATATCAGCTGAAAAAAGTGAGAAAGATAGCCTTTCAAGGTTATTTGTAAGGTGAAAATATGTTGATTCAGACATATACATTTCATAAGTATCTATATATTCTTTATATTCCCAAAAAAGTTTTTTTGCTTCATCATTTTGAGAAAGTCTATAAGAAATTATAGTTAACAAGTGCTCGGTTACTTCTGTATAGATTCTTAGTTCATTTTGCTGCTTGAAAAAAATAGAGCATTCGCAAAGTGCGTTCTTTAAAAGATTGTAGTCCAAATCAATAATTTGCTTTTTCTTCATCAAAATGCATTTTATTAATACAAATAAAAGGAATTTATCATTAGGACAATCATCGATAAATAATCTATAAAGATAGTCTATTTTATTTTGGAGAAAACTATTCAAATAGTGTTTTAGTTTTTCTAATTTTTTATTGTATGATGCAGTAGAACAATTATTATAAAAAACATCAAGTAAGTTAGCCTCATCATTTACATATTCTTTTCCTGTTTTTATATAAAAGTCATATATACCATAAAGATAATTAATAAAAAAATTATCAATTTTTTCTGATTTATAAAAATGAAAAGCAACTTTAAAAAAATTTGATGGCTCACTTTTTTTCATAATAGTGGCTATTTTAAAATGAATTTCTTGTTTTTCTACTATTAATTTATAAAATTCATTTTTTAAAAATGAGCTAATAAAATTATACTCTTTATTCGTTAGAATTAGTCTTTGAACAGCAATATCAAGTTTCTGTTTTAAATATTCAAAGTTGTTGCTATCGCAAATAAGTGCAAATTCAATTATATCAAAAAAGGATTGCATAGCTGATAGTTTCTTAAGTTCTTCAACATTACTTAGTTGAGAAATTATTCGCTTGATTATCTCATTAATCTCTTCATTTTCTTGTTCACTTTGCTCATTAGTACCAAAGATAATCTCTCGATTTTTAAATAGCAAAGAAATATGTGACAATGATTCATTATTAAATTTGAATATTTTATTTAGATAATCATAATCAAAATTTTTTCCTAAAATTTTCCTTGCAATAACTGTCAATTCTTCTAGTGGAGGAGAGTATCTTATTTCTACTAGGTTTTGATTAAATGATTTTTGATAAATAGAATTTTCTGTGTGTTCAATAAAAATGAAATGGATTTTATTTTTATATAAATTATTTGTTAGGTTTTGGTCTAAAATTTTATTAAAAAATGTTTTCTCCAAAATTGTCATTTTTTCACTATGATCTACTATAATAATACTTTTTTTCCTTTTCTTGCTCATTTTTAATAATGTATGCAATAATACATCTTCTTTTGAATTAAAATTATTGGGGAATTTTACTTTGTGTTGTAGAATCATAAAAGATATCTTCAAAAGTATATATATACCTGCACATAACAAATTTACTATAAATAATATTATCTCAATTACGATACTAATTATTAATGTAAAAACCCCATAGTTTTTATAATGAAAATTATAAGGTTGTAACAAAGCTTCTAATTTATAATATCCATTATCTTCCCCAGTGAAAACAAATTTATAATTATTATATCTTTGAGTGGCCCTTTGAACAGCAAATTTTTTTCCAATATTTTCTTTTCCATATAAAAAAATATTATTATTCCCAATAAGCCTTCTAATTTCTCTTGTTAGCTTTTTTTGACTTTTTATTTCCATATTTCCCCCTAATAATACAATATTATTTTGGGAAAGCAAAAAAGTCTAAATATTAATAATATGGTCTTAGAATAGTTTTAGTGTCTAATTTAACCATATTCTAAATAGTGATTTTATTTTTTTGCATAAAAAAGATGAAATCTAATATAATTTATTAGGTGTTGCAAATGAAAAAGAGAATAGTATCTATTTTGTTATTGTTTATGTGTTTTATGTGTATGGGGAATACAGTAAAGGCAGCTGAAATTAATTTAGCTCCTAAGGCTAAAACAGCTGTCTTGATTGAAGCAAAAACTGGAACAATTTTATTTGAAAAAGATAAGAATATAAGATTAGCTCCTGCATCAATGACAAAAGTAATGACGTTAAGTATTATATTTGATTATATTAGTCAAGGTAAATTAGACTATGAAGATGTATTAGAAACATCAGAATATGCTTCTAAAATGGGTGGAAGCCAAGTATATTTGGCTGTAGGAGAGAAACAGACCCTTGATACGCTTATAAAATGTATTTGTGTAGCTAGTGGTAATGACGCAGCTGTAACAGTTGCGGAAAGAATTGCTGGTAGTGAGGCAGTCTTTGTTTCAATGATGAATGATAAAGCTAAGGAATTAGGATTAAAGAATACTAATTTTACTGATTGTACAGGATTAAATTTTAAGGGACATTATACGTCAGCTTACGATATGGCAATCATGAGTATGTATTTAATAAATAATCATCCAGAAGTATTAAAATATACTTCAATTAGAGAAGATTATATTAGACAAGATAAATCTAATCCATTTTGGCTAGTTAATACAAATAAGCTTATTGGTGTATATGATTATGTAGATGGTCTTAAAACTGGTTGGACAGAAGAAGCGGGTTATTGTCTAAGTGCAACTGGAAAGAAAAATAATATGAGATTAATTAGTGTAGTAATGGGATATACTTCACCAACGGAAAGAAATAGTGAAAGTGTTGAAATGCTAAACTATGGATTTTCTAATTATGAAATTGTTAATATATTAAATCAAGGAACTAAAATAAAAGAATGCTATAATATTAAACTTTCACCTAGCAATGTTACTTTAATTGCTAAGGAAGATGTTTATATTGTAAAGAGAATAAATGAGGAACTAAAAGAAGTAAATTTTGACTATCGATATGATATGAGCAATGAAAGAATCATTAATAAAGAAGATGTTGGATATATTGATGTATATTATGGCAAGAGGTTGAACTCCACCATTGGTATTATCATGTATGGAGAAGTTAAGAAGAATAATTTCTTTGAAGTATTTTTAGAAGTAATAAAGAACATATTTGGATAAAACCTTTGACTCTTTAGACATTATCCTTTAAACTATTATAAAGGAATGATAATATGTTTAAGAATTTAGTTAATTTTCGTGATTTAGGAAATATAAGAACAATTGATGGCAAAAAACTTAAAGAAAAAAAATTACTTCGTTCAGGGGAACTTGTTAGATTAGCGGATGAAGATGTTAGGCTTCTTAGTGAAAAATATAATTTGATGAAAATTATTGATTTTAGATCTGAAGAAGAAGTAATGGAAGATCCTGATATGAATTTTAGTAATGCTAAATATGTCCATATTGATTTATTTGGTGAAAACAAAGAACAAGTAAGCTCAATGGGAAATTTTATGAGTATTAAAACGCTTGATGGAATTCATGAATTAATGAGAAATATTTATAAAGTTTTAATTAGTTCTGATGGTTCGAAAAAGGGTTATAGACAGTTTCTTGATGAATGTCTATCACTTAAGGATGGTTCATTATTATTCCATTGCTATGCAGGGAAAGACCGTACTGGAGTAGCGGGATTATTGATACTAACTTTGTTAGGAGTTAGCGTGGATGATATTTATACTGATTACTTACTAACAAATGAACTTAGAAAAGACGCAAATAAAATATTGATTGAAAATTCAAATATGAATGAAGAAGGAAAAAAAATTTATGAAGTTGCCTTAACTGTAGATAAATCTTATCTAGATTATATTATTGAATATACAACTAATATAAGTGGCTCTTTCTTAGATTATATAAAAAGAGAATTAACTATTACTGATGATGAAATAAAAACATTAAAAGATATATTTTTAGAAGAATAATGGCATATGCCATTTTTTTTGTTTAAAAAATATTATTTGAGCCTATTTGACAGTTGATTTTATATTATGTCTTAATAAAGTATTGAGAAAAATAGGAAGAAATGTCGAAATGCTTTTTTAAAAAAATAAATAAATTATAATAATCATAGGGGGGAATAAAATGAGCTTATCAGTCAATTTAAGCATTAAGAAAAAAACAGTATTTGCAAGATTAAAAGGTGAAATGGATGAAGCCTCTACATCAGAACTTAGAGGTAAATTTAGTGAAATTATCGGTAGATATGATATTGAAAATGTAGTATTTAATATGAGGGATTTATCTTTTATGGATTCTAGCGGAATAGGCTTAATTATTGGAAGATATAATCAAGTTCAAAGTAGAAATGGACAAGTTATCATTTGTGAAATGAATAAACATATTGAAAAAGTTATTTTTTTATCAGGCCTTTTAAAAATATGCACAATCAAAGATACTGAACAAAGTGCCAAATGGTTTTTAGGAGTAGAACAGTGAATGAAATAAAATTTAAAATTAAAAGTGAATTAAAAAATGTTGCATTAGCTAGAAGCTTTATACAGATAATAGCTTTAGAATATAATCAAACTATCTCATTTATTAATGAATTAAAAACTTCTATAAGTGAAGCCGTCACAAATGCTATTATTCATGGATATGAAGGAAGAGTAAATGAGGAAGTAGAAGTTTTAGTGAATGTAAATGATGAATTAATAAAAATAGAAGTAAAAGATACTGGTATTGGTATACAGGATTTAGAAGAGGCGAGAACACCGATGTTTTCAACAAAGAAAGAAAATGATCGAAGTGGTTTAGGTTTTACAATAATGGAGATTTTTTCTGATTCTTTTGAAGTTGTCAGTGAAAAAGGAAAAGGAACAAATGTGACCATTGTAAAGAAATGGCATAAAAATGAATAATTTAGTATAATTTGTAAAATAATACTTTTGGTGATAATAATGAATGTTTCTAAACAGGAATATAAAGATTTACTAAAAGTAAAAATGGATTATAAGCAATTAGGGAAAAATTTCTTAGCTGCCTTTATAGGTGGAGGATCAATATGCTTACTTGGACAAATAATATTAACCATTTATGAAAAAGGATTTCGTATGGATAAATTAGATGCAAGAAGCTTAATGATAGGAACTATGGTTCTATTAGCGGCTATATTAAGTGCCCTTGGAATATATGATAAAATAGGTCAAATAATGAAGGCTGGAAGCGTCGTTCCAATAACAGGATTTGCAAATTCAATGGTATCTTCAGCTATGGAATATAAGCCAGAAGGATTGATACTTGGTATAGGAGCCAATACATTTAAATTAGCGGGAACGGTAATTACCCTTGGGGTTGCCAGTGCATATATAGTCGGATTAATTAGATATATATTTGGGGTGCTAATATGAAAATAGGACCTAGTGCATATCAATTTGAAGGGGTTTATTTAGCGGATACAGCTACGGTTGTTGGTCCGAGAGAAGGACAGGGTCCTTTATCATCGTGCTTTGATAAGATATATGAAGATCTAAGATTAGATGAAAAGAGCTTTGAAAAAGCTGAGATCGCTATGCAAAAAGATGTTTTAGATATTCTATTTAAAAAGACGTCTGAATTAGAAAGTAATATTGATTTAATATTTGCAGGTGACTTAATAAACCAAGTAGTAATTACCAATTATAGTTTAAGAGAATATGATATACCATTTTGTGGACTTTATGGAGCATGTTCAACATCAGTATTAAGCTTAATAATGGCAGGTATTTTAGTTGATGGTCAAAAGGCAAAAAAAGTAATGACTTTAACTAGTAGTCATAATAGTGCAAGTGAACGCCAATTTAGAAATCCTACCGAATATGGTGGAGCAAAAGGGCCTACTGCAACATTTACAGTAACTGGTGCTTGTGCGAGTTTAGTTGTTAGTAAAAAAACAAAGATTAAAATTGCTAGAGCTACCATAGGTAAGGTAGTCGATGTGGAATTTAAAGATCAATTTGATATGGGAAGAGCAATGGCTCCTGCAGCATGTGAAACAATTTTAAATCATATGAAGGAATTTAATTTAACACCTGATTATTATGATTTAATTGTAACTGGAGATTTAAGTTTTTATGGTGCAGAGATTGTCCAAAAGATACTTAATGAGAAGTTTGGAATAACTAAAAATTACTCTGATTGTGGATTAATGATTTATGATAGAGATAATCAAGAAGTATTTGCTGGAGGAAGTGGATGTGCTTGTTGTGGAGTTGTTACATATGGGCACATAAAAAAAGAATTAGAAAAAGGTAATTTAAAGCGTGTATTAGTTTGCGCAACTGGTGCGCTTATGAATGCTGATATGACTCTACAAAAAGAAAGTATTCCTTCAATATGTCATGCTGTGGCGTTGGAGGTGGAAGAATAATGGTTTTCTTATATGCTTTCCTAATTGGAGGATTAATTTGTGGAATAGGACAATTAATCCAAGATATATTTAAATTAACTCCTGGACATATTACTGGTTTATTCGTAGTGTTTGGGGTACTTCTAGATTCATTTCATTTATATGATAAATTAATAGATGTCGCAGAAGCTGGAGCACTATTACCAATCACTAGTTTTGGTCATAGTCTTGTCCACTCTGCTTTAGAAGCCGCAAAGGCTGATGGATGGTTAGGAATATCTGGTGGTATTTTCTCAATGACCGCCAATGGTATAGTTTGGGCAATTGTCTTATCAGTTATATTCGGATTAATATTTAAACCAAAAGGATAAAAAAATATTTATCCTTTTTCTTTTATGGTATAATATGGTAGGTGATTAAAATGGATCAAGAAAAATCGAAGTCATATAGTGCCTTATGTGTTTTTTTGTTTGGTATGTTTATAGTAGGTTCTTTTATTTTATCAGGAATATTAAAAAATTTTGCAAATAAAATAAATGTTTCTTATGAAGCCTTATTAGATGCGGCCAATAACGGAACGACTGATGTAATAATGAAAAAATATGTAATACTATCAAATGGATTAGCTAATCTAATAATTTATTTATTGTTAGCGATTGCTTTAGTCTTTATATTAAGAGCAGCATTAAAAAGTGACTATGAAAAAAAAGTAAAACCTAATATAAAGAAATTCTTATTGATGGCAGTAGTTACAGGAATAATATTTTATTTAGTATGTGTACTTGCCGGAATAAAATCTGATGATAGTCAGAATCAAATTACTATAGAGGATGGAATAACAAGTAAATATTGGTGGATGTTCTTTATAACAGCGGTTTTTTTATCTCCTATTGTTGAGGAATTAATTTACCGTAAGGTAATATTTCATTTGCTTGATCATGTCCATATAGCTATACCAATAATTGTTTCAATATTAGCTTTTTCATTACCACATATGATTAGTACAGATGCTGGATCATTTGGTAAGTGGTTATTAATATGTTTGCCTTATCTTGTATCTGGGGCAGGTTTTGCAGTTATATATATAAAATCAAATAGAAATATATATACAGTAATGTTAGTACATTTCATGAATAATTTAATAGCGTTCATGTTAGTAGCATTTTAAAGGAGAATGAATATGATAAGAAAAAATATAAATGAATATGATAAAAATATATTTGAAGAATTAAATGATAACTGGGCTTTACTTACTGTAGGTGGTAAAGATGGATATAATTGTATGACCGTTAGCTGGGGTGCAATGGGGGTATTATGGAATAAAAAGGTTGGATTTATCTTTGTTAGACCAACAAGACATTCATATAAAATAATAGATAGTACCGATCGTTTTACATTAAGCTTTTTTGATGGTGAATATAAAGATGCACTAAAAAAATGTGGTTCTATTAGTGGTAAAGATAAAGATAAATTTAAAGAATCAGGATTAACTCCAATATATGATGTAGATTTTGATCTATATTATGCAAAAGAAGCTAAATATGTTATGAAGTTTAAAAAGATCTATTATCAGGATATAGATCCAAATAACTTTGTAGACACCGATTTAGATGGAAAGAATTATCCTAATAAGGATTATCACCGTATGTATGTTGGAGAAATAACTCAATTTTTAGTAAAAGAGGAAAATGAATAATGATAAAGAATGTTTTTTTCGATCTTGATGGAACTTTACTTCCAATGAACCAAGATGAATTTATTAGTAATTATATGAAAAATTTATCTATCAAGATGGCAAAGAATGGATATGAACCTAAAAAGTTTTTAGATGACTTAATGACTGGTACATATCATATGATAAAAAATGATGGAATATTAACAAATGAACAAGTTTTTTGGAACTATTTTAATTCATTATATGATACAAAAATAGAGGATGTATTTAATGAATTCTATAACACAGAATTTAAAGAATTAAAAAATTACGTTCAAACTAGTGAATACTCAAAACAAATAGTAAAGATTCTAAATGAAAAAGGATACAATGTATTCCTTTCTACTAATCCAATTTTCCCAAGCATCGCAACTCATGAAAGAATGTCTTGGGTTGGATTATCTAAAGATGATTTTAAATTAGTAACTACATATGAAAATTCAAAATATGCTAAACCTAATTTGAAGTATTTTAATGAAATATTAGAAAAATTTAATTTAAAAGCTAATGAAACAATTATGATTGGAAATGATATGGCGGATGATTTTAGATATCTAACCGAAGATTTTTCTAAATTATTAGTTACTGATTGCTTAATAAATGAAAAGAATGTAGAAATAAATATCCCAACAATGACCTTAAAAGAATTGTATGAAAAAGTAAAAGAGTTATAAAACTCTTTTTTTTCTCATATATTTATAGTGGTGATTATTTTGAAAATTATTGATATGCATTGTGATACAATTGATTTGTTATGTAAGGATATTAAGAAATTTGTTGTATCAGATTTAAGAAAGAATACAAAAATGGTTGACTTAGAAAAACTAAAAAGTAGTGATTATCTTATTCAATGCTTTGCGATATTTTTAAAATATGAAGAAGGAAATCTCTTTCAAAAATGCAATGATATGATTGATAGATACTATTATGAACTAAGAAAAAATAGAGATTTAATAGAACCACTATTAGATTTAAATGAAATAATAGAAAAAGATAAAATAGTCTCTATTTTAACAATTGAAGAATCGGCAGTTATTGAGGATGATATTAGTAATATTGATTACTTTTATCGTCGTGGTGTTAGAATGATGACCCTATGTTGGAATTACAACACAACCATTGCTAGTCCTAATTATGTAAGTGAAAATATAGCAAATACTAAAACTGGATTAACCAAATTTGGACTAGATGTAATAAATAGAATGGAAAGAATTGGAATGATTATTGATGTGTCGCATCTAAGCGATAAGGGATTTTATGATGTTCTAAATAATACCATTAGACCATTTGTAGCAAGTCACTCAAATTCTAGAACAGTATATTCATCAGTTAGAAATCTAACAGATGATATGATAATAAAAATGAGTGAACGTAAATGCCTTATTGGAATAAATTTTTATGCTGATTTCTTATCTAATAAGGGATACAGTTATGTTAGTGATATTGTAAAACATATCAATTATATAAACAAATTAGTAGGAATAGATATAATTGCTATAGGAACTGATTTTGATGGAATTCCCAATAATCTAGAAATAAAGGATGCATCTTATATGTATTTATTAATAGATGAATTAAAAAAGAATGATTATAGCGAAGAAGAAATAGAAAAGATATGTTATAAAAACTTTTTAAATTTCTTAAGAAACTACCAAAATTCTTAAGTCAAAGATTATGTAGCGAACACACAAAGAGGAATGAATGATTCCTCTTTTAATTATTTTTTAAAATTATATTCAATATATGAATATTTTATGAATTATTATCTCTATGATGTAGATAAGGATGAAAGAACATTTGGAGCCTTTTCAAGGTATTATATTGGTATATTTCATACATCAAAACAATTGGTTTTGGATACAAGTTCTTCACATTTTATGATCCATCAAGAAAGTATGATAGTTTAGCCGCCAATTTATAGTTTTTTTTATTCTTCTATCGGCAATTATTATTTTAATATAACATAATAAAATCTTGGTATTTTGCCGATAAAAATTTTTAATAGTAATAAATGATTAAATATGACATGGTGTTGTCATATTTTTTTTGATATAATAAACTTATATTAGGAAGTGTTAATTATGGCAAAACCAGTAAGAAAGACAAATAATTTTTTTAAATTATGGAAAATCGCAAACAAGAAGAGTTTGTTTTTTATGCAAATTATTTTTAGTATTGGTATTACGATCATATCTATTTATATAAGTAACGTTGCTAAGACAATTGTTGATGAAGATATGGCAAACATGAAGATAATAAGTGTATTATGGATATTTTTATCTTTGACAGTGATTGGTATGCTATTCCATTATTTAACGGTAATCGTTCAATCAAGTTTCACGGTTAACTTTGTCTCTAAATTAAGGGTAATGTTAATCGAAAAAATGTTTACTTGTAAATATGGTTATTTTGAAGATGAGCATTCTGGTACAATGCATAATAAGTTAACTTATGATATGAATGTAGTATCGGATTATATTTCAATAGAATTACCAGAATTTATAAGTGGGATAATTACTTTCATATGTTGCTTGGTGTATTTATTATTTTTAAATTGGATAATGACATTAGTAGTAATAGTATGCATTCCTATTTCGATTTTATTAGCCGGTAAAATATCAAGTCCAACCTATGATATTATGGACAAATTTGAGCATAAAATGGGAGAAGTTGCGACTATATCAATTGATACAGTGAAGGGTGCTAAGATTGAAAAAGCCTATAATCTTCAAGAATACAGGAAACAACAATTTAATAAAACTATGGATGAGGCTACTTCCTATTATGTTAATTATGAAAAATTAGTTGCGAAAGCAGGACCATATAAGTATTTATTAAAGTCTGCGCCAATGTTTATATGCATTATAATAGGTTTTTATTTATCATATAAACAAAGAATTACTAATGGGGAAATAATGGCTTTTTTATTGCTATTAAAATATGTATCAAATCCCTTATCAGAATTTATTAGGTATGCAACGGAATATAAAAGTGCTAAAGTATCAATGGATCAAGTGGGTGGTTTACTGGAATACAAAGATGAACAATTTGGAGATAAAAAATTTAATAATAGTAAAATCATTTATGAATTTAAGGATATGTCATTTAAGTATAAAGAGAATAATGATTATGTTATAAAGAAATTGAATTTACTTTTAGAAAAGGGTAAATCATATGCTTTTGTAGGACCAAGTGGATGTGGTAAAAGTACTATGACAAAGCTAATGTTGGGATTTCATATTCCGACTAATGGGGAAATAAATTTCAATGGTCAAAATCTTAATTTGTTAGATATAAATGAGGTAAGAAAAGAAATTTCTTATGTATCTCAAAGTACTTATTTATTCAATGGAACAGTATTAGAAAATATCGGATATGGTAAAAATGATGCAACCTTTGAGGAAATAGTAGAAGCTTCAAAAAGAGCATATGCCCATGATTTTATTTGTTCATTACCAGAAGGTTATCAAACCATTTTATCTGAAAGCGGTGATAATATCTCTGGTGGACAACGTCAAAGAATTGCGATAGCTAGAGCCTTCTTAAAGGATTCTCCAATTTTTATTTTTGATGAAATGACATCAGCATTAGATATTGAATCTGAAAAATATATTCAGAAAGCTATTGATGAAAATAAAAAAGATAAGACAATTGTATTAATTGCTCATAGATTATCTACTATTTTAGATTCAGATGAAATATTAGTGTTTGATAATGGAAATATAATAGAACGTGGTAGACATGAAGAGTTAATTAATATGAATGGATTATATAGTAATTTATATAAAATTAATCAATCAAAAGAAGGTGCTGATTAATGAAAAGTTTTATAAAAGATTTTAAAAATACAATGATTTTCTTAAAAGGGAAATACCTTCTATATTTTATAGGAATTATTGGAATGGCATTTGGATATGCGAGTTCATCAATAATTGAATCATATCTATTAAAAAGATTATTTGATAAAAATATTACTGAAATAAAAACTATCGTTATGATAATAATCATTATATTGGTGTATTTACTATTAATGGTTATCTTACTACCAATATTTACTTTTATGTTTAATGGTAGAGCAAAATATGGTCATAATAGCGTAAATAAAGCAATATATAATAAATTTGGAGATTTACCAGTTGAATATTATGAGAAGAATCATAGTGGTAAAACCTTATCATTAATTTTAAATGATAGTTGGATGATTGCGGCTATCTTTATGAGGCATTTTAAAAGAACTATTACTGCCTTTGCGACAATATTCATATATTTGGTACCAATGTTAATCTTTGATTGGAGAATAACTTTAATTATATTAACACTAAATGTAATAACATTACTTGTAAATATGTCAATTGCAAAAAGACTAAGAGACACAACCGATAAACAACAAAAAGAAAAAAGTAAGATGACCAATATTATTTCTAATATAATAGGTGGAATGTCAGTAATTAGAACTTATCAATTATCTCGTCAAATGATAAAAGAATTTAAAGAATCAAATGATTCGGTTAATAATCTTGTAAGGAAAAATAATCGTTTGATGGCTAAACTTACAGCTTATAATTTTTTTGTATCTATGTTAAATACGATTGTATTTCTTGTATTAGGTTCTTTGATGGTAAAACATGGATTAACTACCTATGGTAATATTATGGCAATTTATAGTTTACAAACTGTTCTTGATTATAACTTT
Organism: Anaeroplasmataceae bacterium; assembly: GCA_031553215.1. GTDB lineage: Bacteria > Bacillota_I > Bacilli_A > Acholeplasmatales > Anaeroplasmataceae > JAVBLW01. The sequence continues at coordinate 122,667 of JAVBLW010000006.1, read as the reverse complement.
AGAGAATTTGGGAATTATTTCCCACAATTTTATAATTCACTAGCATCTACTTCAAGAGTATATGATTTCTTAGAAGAAAAGAATGAAAAGGAAAGCTATGATTTAGATCAAATTAAAAATCCTAGATATATTGAATTCAAAAATGTTGATTTTGGATATAATGAGAAGCTGGTTTTAAATAACTTTAATTTAGTAATAAATGAAGGTGAAACAATTGCTTTAATTGGTGAAAGTGGAAGCGGAAAAAGCTCGGTAGCTAAATTATTATTAGGATATTATTGTCCACAAGCTGGTAGTATTGCAGTTGGTGGTAAAAACATGTTTGAAATGACCTTAAATGAACTACGTGATATGATAGCGTATGTTCCTCAGGATGCAACTTTATTTAGTATGACTATTATGGAAAATATTAGATATGGTAGATTAGATGCGACTGATGAGGAAATAATAAAGTCTGCAAAGATGGCAAATGCTCATGAATTTATTACTGAACAAGAAAATGGATATGATACATTAGTTGGTGAAAATGGAATTAAGCTATCTGGTGGACAACGTCAAAGAATAGCTATTGCTAGAGCAATACTTAAGAATGCACCTATCTTACTTTTAGATGAAGCAACTTCAGCTTTAGATAATGAATCAGAAGCATTAATAAAAGCAGCCCTAGATAAATATTCTAAAACTAGAACAACTATTATTATTGCTCATCGTCTAACAACGATCGAGGGCGCTGATAAAGTTTTTGATATGAACAAATTAGATTATATAAGATAGTTAATAAAATAATAAGTATAATTGGAGGTTCTATATTATGCAGGTTAGTAGATTATTTGAAATAATATATATTTTATTAGACAAAAAGCATATAACTGCAAATGAACTTGCAGAGCATTTTGAAGTGTCTAAAAGAACCATTATGCGTGATTTAGATGTACTTATTGTTTCTGGTGTTCCTATAAATAAAACACTAGGTAAAGGTGGAGGTATTTCGATAGATGAAGATTTTATTTTAGATAAGACTCATTTATCTGAAGATGAACAAAATCAAATTATTTTTGCCTTACAAAGCTTATCAGCTACAAAAAATATAGATGCACAGGACACTCTATCAAAGCTTTCAACTTTCTTTTCTAAAACAAATACTGATTGGATTGAAATTGATTTTTCTCGTTGGGGTAATGCCCTGTCGGACAAAGATAAATTTGATTCTTTAAAGAAGGCAATAATAGGTGGAATTGCGGTTTCTTTTGAATATGCAAGTTCATATGGAGAGACAACTATAAGAAAAGTGTATCCTTTAAAATTTATATTAAAATCAAATTCATGGTATATACAAGCATATTGTTTATCAAAGAATGATTACCGTACATTCAAATTAAATAGGATTTATAATTTAAATATTTTAGATGAAAAATTTGATAATAAGAACTTTGTGGCACCTCCAATAACGAATGAAAATATTCAAAGTTCTAATATGATCCATTTGAAGTTGTTATTTTCTTCTAATATGGCGTACCGTATTTATGATGAATTTAATCCTAAAGATGTAATTAAAAATGAAGATGATTCATTATTAGTAGAAATAGATTTACCACATGATGAATGGGTGTATGGCTTTTTATTAAGTTTTGGGAATTATGTTAAAGTACTAGAGCCTGATTTAGTAAAAGACAATTTATTAAAAAAAGTAGAAGAAATTAAAAATTATTATATAAGATGACATAATGGTGTCATATTTGTTTTGATATAATTGAATCATATCAAGGAGGTATTATTATGGGAAGACCAACAACAAAAGCCGATTTATTAGAATTAGCTAATGGTAATTTTACAAAACTTTGGAATTTAATTGATTCAATGTCTAATGAGGAACAAATGGGAACTTTTATATTTGATGATAGGGATAGAAATTTAAGAGATGTATTAGTTCATCTTTATGAGTGGCATCAATTACTATTGAAATGGGTAGCTAACAATATGGATGGTAATCTAAAACCCTTTTTACCAGCACCATATAATTGGAAAAGTTATCCAACAATGAATGTTGAGATTTGGAAAAGCCATCAAAGTACACCTTATGAAGACTCAAAAAAGATGGTTAAAGAAAGTCATTCTAAAGTTATAGCATTAATAGATAGTTTTACAAATGAAGAACTATTTTCTAAAAAAATCTTTTCCTGGACTGGTACAAATGCTTTAGGTAGTTACTGTGTATCGACTACTTCATCACATTATGATTGGGCAATTAAAAAGATAAAGAACCATATTAAAACTTTCCGAGATAAAGAAAAGGAGAAAAAATAATATGTCATATTTATTAAAACAAGTTACAATACGTACTAATAATTCTAATGAAGGTATAGAAAAGATAAATCAACTTTGGCAGGATATTTCAACTGGGAAAATGCCTGTTTTATTTGATAATGAGGGGAATTATCATCAAGAAATTATTCCAGTATCAAAATATTCTAATTATGATAATAATGAAAATGGAATGTATGATTTATCAATTATGGGAATTGATTTAAGTTTCTTTAATGTTTTAGAAGAAAAGGTTTCAAATGGATTTTATCTTAAATTTGAAGAAACTGGAGAAACGATTGCACAGGCCACTGCTTATGCTTGGCAAAGAGTTTGGGAAATGACTGCGACAGGTAAACTAAAAAGAATATACACTGAAGATTATGAAAGTAGTATATTGCCACAATATAGTAAAGATAATAAGGCTCATTGTGTTTTATATATTGCAGTAAAATAAGGAGGAATAAAAATGGCTGAATGGTATGAAGGAAAAGATGGTAAAGCAGAACATTTAGTATATCTTAATAGTAAAGCTCGTGAACTAGAGAAATTGCTAAGTAAAGAAAAAACTATGATCATTAGAGGCGCAGCTGGAAAGAAGTGTCCATTAGGTGGTAGAGCTAAAGTATATGATGATATTTACTTTGTAGAAACTGGTAAAGATATGATGGTTACTCATAAAGGAATCATTTCTAAAGTAATTGAAAGTGAAAAAATGACTGTAGAAGAATCGATTGATTTCATTAAAGAATATGAAAAAGAATTAAATCTATCAAAAGAACAATATGATAGATGGAATGGCAAGAGATTCCTTGCGGTATATGAAATATCAAAGCTAGAAGAAATAGAACCCTTTAAATATAATAGAGAATCAAATATGGATGATTGGATTATAACTGATGATATTAATAAAATAAAATTATAGTTTTGGAGATTACATATGAAACATGAATGGAAAAAACATGAAAAAGATTTATATGGTGTAAAGGATAAGCCACAAATTATAACCATTCCACCACAAAAATTTATAATGATAAAAGGCAGTGGAGATCCAAATAAAGCTGATTTTGCAGAGAGAGTAGGAATATTATATTCTTTAGCTTATCCTATTAAAATGCGTTTAAAAAACAAAGCGGAATTTAATGATTACTCAGTATATCCATTAGAAGGTATATGGACAACTTCTAATATAGAAAGTCCTTTAGATAAAAACTTTTTTCAATATACAATTATGATTAGACAACCAGATTATGTCTCAAAGGATTTATTTGAATTAGTTTTAAATGATGTGAAAAAGAAGAAGCCTAATCCATTGTTAAATGAAGTTATCTTTGATACATCCTTGGAAGAGAAATGTATTCAAATGCTTCATACTGGTTCCTTTGATGATGAACCAGCTTCTTTTCTAAAAATGGATGAATTTACTAAAGAAGTTGGTTTAACTAGAATAGAAAAAAGTCATAGAGAAATTTATTTGAATGACGCAAGAAAAACAATCCCTGAAAAAAGAAAAACGATATTACGTTATAGGGTGAAATAATAGATATTAAAATTCAATACTTTTATATGTGATAATGCAAAAGTGATTAGATATTTTGTAATATGAAGGTATTAAAATAAAATCAAGTATGCTAAAATATTAATAATAATGCTTTATTTTTTAATATGGCGAATTCGCTAAAATTATGATAAATTGCAGCCATTAAAACTAAGGAGATGATTAACTTGAATGATTTAGGAAAAATTATTATTTATAATGACGAACTTGGAATTACCAAAATAGAAGTAAAAATAATTGAAAACGACATTTGGTTAATGCAAGATCAGATAGTTGAATTATATCAGTCGAGTAAATCTAACATTAGTGAACATATTAAGCATATATTGCAAGATGGAGAATTAAATGAAAATTCAGTAGTTCGGAATTACCGAACTACTGCCTCTGATGGTAAGTTATATAATAAAAAATATTACAATTTAGAAATGATTATTGCTATTGGATATCGTGTGAGAAGCCAAGTAGGGATAAATTTTAGAAATTGGGCTTCATCAACCTTAAAAGAATATATGCAAAAAGGCTTTGTAATGAATGATGAATTGTTAAAACAAGCTGGCGGTGGAAGTTATTTTAAAGAGTTATTAAATAGAATAAGAGATATTCGTAGTAGTGAAAAGATATTTTATCGTCAAATATTAGATTTGTTTGCTACTAGTGTAGATTATAATTCCCAATCTGAGTTAACTTTAGAATTATTTAAAACAATCCAAAATAAAATGCATTGGGCTGCACATGGCCATACTGCTGCAGAATTAATTCATGAAAGAGCAAATGCAGAACAACCATTTATGGGATTAACAACTTTTAAAGGGAATAGTCCAACAATCGATGAAGTTACTATAGCAAAAAATTATTTAAATGAAAAAGAGATAAAACAATTGAACTTACTTGTGACAACTTATCTTGATTTTGCAGAGCTTCAGGCCTTAAATGAAAAACCTATGTACATGAAAGATTGGATAAATGAATTAGATTATTTTATCAAAATGAATAGAAAAGATATTTTGGAAACAACTGGTTTTATATCGCACGAAAAAGCTGTTCAAAAAGCAAGAAATGAATATTTGGTTTATAAGGAAACCCAAAAAGATAAATTAAGTATTATTGAAAAAGATTATATAGATAGCGTTAAAAAAATGGATAAACTCCTTTATAACAAAAAAGAATAGTTTAGTAATTTGTTGCTATACAATTAAAGCGGATTTTGATCAAAATTTATATATAAAATAGATATTGGATATATTCTATATCTATTTTTTCTATTACAATAATAATTCTTTAAAAACATTGTCAAAAAATATATAATATATAAGTGAGTGGAGATGATAATTATGAGGATAGGTTCTTATAAAGAATTAAAGAAGTTTTTAGAGAATTTAATAGAACGAAAAAAGATATTACTTCATAGTTGTTGTGCTCCATGTAGTACGCATACTATTTTGTTATTATCAAAATATTTTGATGTTACTATATTTTATTCAAATGATAATATTTATCCTTATGATGAATATCAAAAAAGGCTAGATGAACAAATTAGATTTGTTTCTAATCTGGATAATGTGAAAGTTATTTATGATGATTATAAAGATAAAGATTATTATGAAGCAATAAAAGGATTAGAAGATTTAGGTGAGCATAGTAAGCGATGTTATGAATGCTACAAATTACGTTTAGAAAAAACAGCTATCAAAGCTAAAGAATTAGGCTTTGATTTCTTTTCTACAACCTTGACAATAAGCCCTCATAAATTTAGTGAATGGGTTAATGAAATAGGCTATAGTATGGAAAAAAAATATCAAATACCTTATTTGTATTCTGATTTTAAGAAGGAAAATGGATATCAAAATAGTATTAAGGTATCTAAGGAATATGATTTATATCGCCAGGATTATTGCGGATGTGTATATTCATTTAATGAAAGGGGGCATAGCCTATGAGAAAAGCACTAGTACTTTGTGGTGGTGGAGCTAAGGGTTCATACCAAATGGGTGTTTGGAAGTGTCTAGAAGAATTGAATTATAAGTTTGATATCGCTTGTGGTACTTCAATAGGATGTCTAAATGCAGCTATGTATGCCCAAAATGAATATGAAAAATGTAATGAATTATGGAATAAAATATCCCTTGAAATGATAATGGAGGAAGAATTAAATTACGATGAGAATGTTGCGATTCGTAATATGTTAAAACAAAAAACAGATTTATTATCATTCGTGCAAAAATTCTTTAAAAATAGGGGTGCTGATATTACGCCTTTTAAAAGATTAATGGATGAATATATAGATGAGAATAAGATAAAGGAATCAAATATTACCTTAGGTATTGTATCGGCTTCATTTCCAACCTTGCAACCAATAGAAGTAGTTTCAAATGACTTACAAATTGAACAAATTAAACCATATATTTTAGCATCAGTTTCTTGTTTTCCAATTTTTCCAATTTGTAAAATAGATGATTTAGGTTTAATTGATGGTGGTTATTATGATAACCTTCCTATTAATTTTGCATTAAGTTTAGGGGCTGATGAGGTTGTCGCAGTAGATTTAGATTATACAATAACACACAAAGAATTTATGAATAAACCATATGTAAAATACATAAAACCATCTTGGAATCTAGGTGGATTTATGCGATTTGAAAGGGATCAAATTGAAAATAATAGAATTTTAGGGTATAACGATTGTCAAAAAAGTTATGGATTAAAAATGGGATTTAGATACACATTTAATCTTTTTGATGGACTTGATAGTTTTAGTAGAAGATACATTTTATATGTTGCAAAAATTGTTGGTAAAATGAGATTAAATAAAATAAAAACCAATGTTAAACCAGAACAAGAAGGAGATATTTTTCATCTTCTTGAGAAACATACATTTAGACCTTTAACTGACAATGAATATTATATTAGAGCTATTGAAATGGCAGCAGAGTTTTTTGGTGTAAATTATCTTCCAGTTTATGATATATCAGAAATGTTTGATATTATTTTAGATGAAATTAATCAAATTAATGATGATATGGATCTTTTAAAAGGGTATGACATCTTAAAAAAAGGAAAACAAAAGGATTTTATATCAAGAATAAATGATCGAAATCTAATAAAATATTTATATAATTATGCCTATTGGGATGAGGATCTTCCATCTGATTTGTTAATGAATATTTTAGCTTGTAAGCCAATTGTTTTTTGTATATATGTTTTAATGAAAATAAAAAAAGTTGATTAGGTGATTTTATGAAACCAAAAACCATTGATTTAAATATTGAAAATGGAAATAGAATGCTATTTATAAGTGATATACATGGTGATTATAGTGGATTTAAATCAATCTTAGATAAGGTTTCTTTTGCTAAAGATGACTATTTGTTCATAATAGGAGACATTATTGAAAAGGGGGATGAAAATCTTTTACTCCTTGATTATATAATGTACCTTATTGATGAAGGATACAAAGTATATCCTATAAGTGGAAACTGTGATACTGTTATTTATAAGATGATTCCACCAGTAACAAATGATCTTTTATTAGAATATGCTTTAATTAAAAAACATAGTATCATAAATGAATTTGCAAATAGATTAAATATTTCAATTATGCCAGATACTGATTTTAATAATATTTGTGAGATATTTCAAAAAAATTTTAAAAAATATTATGATTTTTTAATGAATTTGCCTCATATTATAAAAATTAATAATAAGATTATTTTAGTTCATGGTGGGATAGTTGATATTAATAATGTAGGTGAGGAAGTTTATTCATTAATGAAAATGGACAATTTTTATTTTGAAAGTCCAAAACAAGATAAATTAATGATTGTTGGACATTATCCAACAATAAATTATCAATTAAAATATCCTGATATAAATCCAATAATTGATTTAGAAAAGAATATTATTTCGATTGATGGTGGAAATGTAGTTGTACCGTGGGGACAATTAAATATGTTAGTTATCGATAATATAAATGATATGAATATAACATATATTAGACATGATAGTTTTGATGAGGCTATTGTTCTAGAGGATATAATTAGCAAAGAATCTGAAATACTTAATATCATAATGCATGATAATGATGTAGAAATAATAAGAGAACTTGAGGATTATTATATCTGTAGACATATAAATAGGGATGTATATTTACCAATATTAAAGAAACTTCTTTTTTATAATCCTAAAAGAAATGTTCATTATTCTTACGATGCATTTAAATATTTTCCAAGTTTGAAAAAAGATGAAAAAGTAAAGATCATATATGAGGCTAGTCCATATTCAATTATAAAAAAAGATGGAATAATTGGACTAGTTCCTAGAAGTTATATTAGGAGATTATAAAATGGATTATTGTAATTATGTAGTAGATAGAATTTTTGATAATAAAAAAGTTAGTAATTTTTTTGAATTCTATCATTTATCAAAAACTAAAATAAAGGAAATAAGTGAAATATATATTAATAATAAAGAAGCTAATTTAAATACTATTATTAAAACTGGTGATATTATTTCTATTAGTGTAGTTGAAGAAATTGATTTTAAAATATTGGACAAGCCAATTGATATTATTTATGAAGATGACTATTTATTAGTAATTAATAAACCAGTAGGATTAATTGTACATCCAGATGATAAAGAAAAAAATGGGACATTAGTTAATATGGTAGCCAACTACTTTAAGAAGAATAATATTAAAAGAAATGTTAGATATATTCATAGAATTGATACTGATACAACAGGGTTAATAATGTTTGCAAAGGATATGATTACTAGTAGTTATTTTAATTACCTTTTTTCTATTCACGATGTTAAGCGAACTTATATGGCTATTGTTTGTGGGAGATTAGAAGAAAAGTCTGGTAGAATTGATGCGAATATAGGTGAAGATAGACATCATAATCAAAGAAGAAGGGTAAGTAAAACTGGACAAAATGCCGTTACTAATTATGAGGTTTTAAAAGAATTTAAAAATTATTCATTAGTAAAATTGAATCTAGAAACAGGAAGAACACATCAAATAAGAGTCCATATGAAATATATAGGGCATCCTTTAGCTGGAGATATATTGTATGAGGGTAGCGTAAAGCATATGAAAAGAGCAGCTCTTCATTCATATTCGCTAGAATTCAAGAGTCCATATGATTTTAGGGAAATAAAACTTGAATGTAAGATTCCTAAAGACATGATGGATGTGATTGATAAATGATGAAAAATAAGAGATTATTATGCATTATAGGTTTTATTTTGTTTGCTTTATTTACTACAGTTATTTTATATAATAATATTGCTAGAGTAGAATATAAATATAATTCTGATGACGATTGTTATGAAGTAGGGAAAGTATATGGAAATGCAAGGGAATATACTATTAAATCAATGCATAAGGGAAAGAAAGTAGAGTCTATTTCTAAAAAGGCGTTTTCTGGTAAAAGTAATTTAAAGAAAATTAATTTTCCATCTAAAAACTATATTTATTATATTGAGAGTGCAGCTTTTGAAAATTGTACAAACTTAACTTCGTTTATGTTCCCTAAAGAAATTAAATATGTTGAAGATAATTTATTCTCAGGATGTAAAAGACTACAAAGTGTTATCTTTGAAGATGGTAGTAAATTAGAAAATATTGGTGGAAGTATGTTTATAAATTGTATCAAATTAAAAGACATAGAGTTACCTCAAGGGATAAAAGAAATTGGCACATATGCATTCTTTAATTGTAAGAGTTTGGAAGAAATTACCTTCCCTATATCAGTTAAGCAAGTTTATAATGATGTATTTTATAATTGTGATTCATTAATAAAAATAACATTTTTAGGGCAGATGACTGAATTAGACCCAAAATGGATAAATAATCAAGATGAATATAGTAAGATTGTTGATAATGATACAAATGCCATAGTGTTTTTAAAGAATTGATATTATTCGACAGAATGCAATTTTATGGTGCAAAAAAATATAAAGTATGATAAAATGAAGATAGATATAGAAAGGGATGAGTAAAACGAAAGAGTTTAAAATAATTTCAGATGGTTCTTGTGATTTATCAGAGGAAGATATAAGAATCAATGATCTATTAGTAGTTCCGTTTTACGTTTCTTTTAAGCAAGATGAGTATTTAAGAGAAAAAGTAGATGTTTCAATTCGTGATTTTTATAATCAGATGGTTGAAAAAAAAGGTGTTTACCCAAAAACATCAATGCCTTCTACTCAAGATTATTTAGATATTTTCTTATCACTTGCTAAGGATGATATTGATATCATATGTATGTGTATTACTACTAAATTTAGTGGTTCATATAATTCAGCTATGACTGCAAAAAATCTTTGTTTAGATGAATATCCAAATGCAAGAATTGAAATAGTTGATACAATGGTAAATACCGTTTTACAAGGATTAATTGTAAAAGAAACATGTCGAATGAAAAAAGATGGTCTTAGTTATGATGAAATTATTCTTAAGATAGAAGAAATCAAAGTAACAGGAAAAATATTCTTCACCGTTAATGGATTAGATTATCTACATCATGGAGGAAGAATAGGAAAATTAACAGCAATTATTGGAAGCGTTATAAAAATTAATCCATTAATAAACTTGCGAGAAGGGGAAATTTTCTCGTGTGGAATATCACTAACAAGAAAAAGAGCGGTTGTAAAAGTTAGAGAATTAGTATTAGAGTATTTGAAGAAAAATGAAATAAATACTGATGATTATATTTTTGCAGTTGGATATGGATATGACTTAGAAGAGGGTAAAATATTTAGAGATAAACTATCAGAAATGATTGGTGTTGATAGTAGTAAAATAAGCACCGAACAAATAGGTGCGACTATTGCTGTTCATACAGGTCCTTATCCACTTGGTGTTGGATTAGTAAAAAAATATGATAGATAAAAGGAGATAATAGTATGATTTTAAGTATGTGTGTATTTCTTGCAGTTATTTTATTAACTGTTATAGCATCAAAACGATATAATATAATATATGGATTTGTAACTTTCTTTGGATTAACTACACTTTTAGTATTCGTTACATTTTTAGGTACAAAAATATCATTTATTAAAATTCCAGCAAAATATACTGAAGCAATTGAATGGGTAGCATTATTTATACATGCTCCATTCATACTGATAATGGAAAAAACTAAGATTGAGGTTTTATATCGTTATGATTATTTATTACATTATGCAGTTATATTAGGTGTATGGATTGTATTGTTTGTGATTTCTGTATCAATTAGAAAAGCAAAAAAGAGCAAAGCTAGAAGAAGAGAACTTGCATATAGACAAGGTGCTAAATAAAAAAGTAAGTAAAACATCCTGGTGGATGTTTTTATTTTGTCTTTAAAAAAGTCATACAAATTTTAAGTAATGTCGCATTTTGTCGATGGAAATGTTTTGAATAAAATGTAGAAAAATGTTATGTTTAAAGTATATTTCTGATTAATCGATTGTGAGGTGCCAAATATGAAAAGAGCATTATTGATAGGAATTAATAAATATCCATATGGTAATACGCTAAATTGTTGTATTAATGATGTTACTGCAATGAAAGAGATGTTATCAATTAACTTTGATGAAAGTCCCAATTTCTCAGTAAGGGAATTATTAGATGAGGATGCAACAAGGAGTAATATTAGAAGAGAAATTAATAAATTATTTTCTGAACAAGCTGATGTAGCATTATTATATTTCTCTGGACACGGTTATGATGACAAAAATGATGGTGTAATTGTCAGCTCTGATTGTGAGGAAGATGATTATGGTATTGGAATGACGGAGATATTAGGGTATGCTAATAATTCAAATTGCACAAACAAAATAATTATTTTAGATTGTTGCCATTCTGGAAAAATTGGAAATTATTCCACTGTTGGAGATGCTTCTGTTTTAAAAGATGGAGTAATTATTTTTACAGCATGTTCAAAAAGTGAGCCGTCTTTAGAAGTAAATGGGCATGGCATGTTTACAAATCTTTTAATTGAAGCTTTAAAGGGTGGGGCGTCTGATTTACTAGGTCGAACAACGCCTGGTGCGATTTATTCATATATAGATCAATCGTTAGGTCCTTGGGATCAAAGGCCATATTTTAAGGCAAATGTATCAAGGTTTATAAGTTTAAGAAATAATGAAGAGAAAATACTGCTTAAGGATTTAAGAGAAATGATAAATCTTTTTGCTGATAAAAATTTTGAGTATAACCTTGATCCAAGCTATGAAAAAACGAATATTGAAGGTTCTGATCATAAGACGGTAAAGCCATATGCGACTGATGAAAATATAAAAAAATTCGGAATATTGCAAAAGTATAATAGACTAGGTCTATTAGTTCCAATTGGAGAAGTTGATATGTATTTTGCTGCTATGAATAGTAAGAGCTGTATTTTGACACCACTTGGTAAGCATTATTGGAATTTGATAAAAAATAAAATGATTTAATAATATAGGAGATAATGATATGAAAACAAAAGTATTTATAAGTTTCGATTATGATAATGACTTTGAACTTAAGAACGCACTTGTTGCACAAGCAAAAAATCCAGATTCGCCATTTACGATAAATGATATATCAATAAAACAAGCTATAGATTCAAATTGGAAATTTTTTGCAAGAGAAAAAATAAGGGCAGCAGATGTTGCTATATTTATATGCGGAAAGCATACTTCAAGTGCAAAAGGTGTAACAGCGGAAATGAGTATTGTTCAAGAAGAAAAAAAACCATATTTTTTATTGTGTGGAAGGCCTAATGACAATGTTCAAAAACCGAGTAATGCAAAAAGTACAGATAGTATATATAAATGGAATTGGGAAAATTTGAAAGCTTTAATAGCAGGTAATAGATAATATGTATTTGAGTAAAAGTTATTTAAATGAGTTAGTTCAAAAAAAATCATTAGATGCTAAAATAAGACTAGCGGATAGTCTTATAAAAAAACAATATGACATTTTTTTGTCATATAGTTTGCATGATTTATCCTTTGCAAAAAAAATATTCAATTTACTTATAAAAAAAGGATTTTCTGTATATGCTGATTTTATTGACCCAAGTTTTTCGCGACAAAATGTAAATAAGAAAACGGCTAAAAAACTTTCAAAAATGATATCAAAATGCAAATCACTTATCTATATTCATTCAAAAAGCGCTGCGGTATCAAAGTGGTGTCCATGGGAAATAGGACTTGCTTCGGGATTAAAGAATTTTAGGTGTGCTATTATGCCTCTGGTAGAAGAACTTGATTCCGAGTTTGAGAGGCAAGAATATCTATTATTATATCCAATAATAGATTATAATAAAGACCATAATGGTATTTACATGTTTTGGTCCAATGATAATAATAAATATAATACTCTAAGTGATTGGATTATAACTGGTAAAAATCCTAAAACAATTTAATTCATTGCATATAGAAAATATTGAAAATGAGGTGGTGTTTCTATGAGTGAAAAAATATTTATTAGTCATAATTCTAGTAAAGATGCTGAAATAGCACGTAGATTTGCAGACCTTCTGAAAACTATAACATCTAATCCCAAAATGGTATGGTATTCTAGTGAGCAGGGACCTATCGGTGGTATTGAGCCTGGTGACTTTAAAAAAACAATACATAATAAAATTGATAATTGTGAATTATTTGTTATATTATTAACAAAAAATTCGATTTCAAGTGGATGGGTAAACTATGAAATTGGTTATGCGGCAGCAAATAATAAAACAATGATTCCAATAACTATTGGGATAGAACCTTCATTAATTGATTTACCTATAAAAAATGAACAATTTTATACGATTAGTTCAAATGGTATAAAAGGGACTATTGGTATAATCTTAAAGAAACTTGGATTGGAATTGTCGGATAAATTGCATGATAATATAATTAAGGAATTTTTAGAGAATATATTTAGCCTTATTTCTAATGACAATCAAGATCAAAATGATTTGAAAAACGAGGATATTCCGAATAAAATTATATTTTCTATATTAAATCATTTAGATTCTCATTATAATGTCTCTATTAAGGAACCTATACAATATAGTTTAAGTGTTTTTTATAATAAAACAAAAGCCATTATTACAATTGGCAATAAAACCACTTATGATGAAGTTTTGGATGCTATTTATTTTATGATTTCTAATTATGTACCAGCATATTCATATTTAGAAAAATGGGTTCTAAAGGATAAAGATAAATATATAATATGCGAATATACAGGTCATATGAACAGTATTCCAGCTAACAAAGTATTTATTAAAGGATATAGTGTAACGGTTATTTTTTTGGATAAACCGATTATAAATGCGGATATACATGAAATACAAGTAGAAAAATATGTAAATAGAAGGATATCAAGTTTGAAAAATAAATAGGATGTGGTGTCCTATTTTTTTATTTGTTAGTCGTAAGACTCACAAAAAACCACGCGCTGTCGTGTAAGAGTTGAAAAAGCTTATAGCGATAATGGATCATATATACACGTTAATAAAGATACCACCCAAAATAGCGGTTTCAAGTTTCATAGTATATTTTAAGGTGAAGTCATCATTGATGATTTTCGAACAGCACACTAACTTGAAATATAAATATGGCAACCGAAAATTTTGGCAAAAGGATACTTTGTGTCGATAGTAGGGCTGAATGTAGAAACAGTAAAACAGTATACAAGGAATAAAGAAAAGAACTTGAATATAGACAAGGTGCTAAATAAAAAATAAGTAAAACATCCTTAAGTAATGTATTATTAAATTAATTTCACTTAAAGTCCAACTTTAAGGGTTCACCATATAAGGGGATGTTTTTATTTTTGGGAAGTAATTTGCAGTGATATTTCAATAATTTATTTGATAAAATTTCATTTAAAATATAACGTAATTCATACCTTTTTGCCACTTTATATCAATTAAAAAGTCCTTCTTTTCACCCTTTCAAAATGCTATAATTAATATATAAAGCGATTGTAAAAGGTGGTATAAATGTTGAGATATATTAAAGATTATTATTCAAAGGCTAAATTTGAAGATATAGAATTTGAATATAAAATTAAATTGAATAAAGATGATATAACATCATGGGCAAAGACTTTTTCTGGATTTGCTAATAACTTAGGTGGTTCATTATTTATTGGTGTTAGTAATGATGGCATTTGTATTGGTATAGACAATAATGATGTTGATAATGAAGTATTATACATAAACAATATTATTAAAAGCAGAATTACTCCTGAAATAAATTATGATATTGATTATATCTCATTAGATAATAATAAAAGTATAATAGTTATTAAAATATATCCTAGTGATAATACTCCAGTAGCTTTTATAAAAGACGATAAATCATTAATAGTATATTATAGATTACCTGGTGAAACTATACCAGCTACAAGAAATCAATTAAAAAGACTGTCATCTAAACATAATGATTATGAATATGATTTGGTAGTCACTAAATATAAGATGGAAGATTTTACATTCAAAACATTAAATGATAAATATCAAGAAAAAAGATATACTAAGGAAAATATTACTCTTAAAGAAATGAAAAGTACTGGAATGGTAACTGAAGATGGGATGTTAACTAATGCTGGATTATTATTTACTGACAAGTGTATTAACTATGAATCAAGAATCCATTGCCGTAAATGGCTAGGTTTTACTAGAGGCGATGATAGGGTAGTAGATGATAAAGAATTTCAAGGTAATATTATAAGTATCATTGAATTTGGAATAAATTTTATAAGAAATAACTCAGCTACTGGTTATATTAAAGAACCAGATGGAAGAACTGACATAGATGCTTATCCATTACGTGCTATTGAAGAAGCACTTGTAAATGCATGTGCACACAGAGATATGGAAATAAAAGGCACTCAAATCGATATAGACATATTTAAAGATAGACTTGTTATTACATCACCAGGCGAATTCATTCAAAAAGGAAATATACAAGATTATAACTTATCAGAAGTAAGTTCTAAACGAAGAAATAATATTATATGTAATGTTTTATTTCTTGTCAAACTTATGGAAAAAGGTGGTACTGGTTTTGTAAAGATACTTGATTCATATGAAAAGTATGGAGATGATTATAAACCAGTTGCGGTAAGTAATCCGAATTATTTTAAATTGACATTAAAAGATTTAACTTTTATTGAAAATGAGCCTGTAAATGAGCCTGTAAATGAGCCTGTAAATAAATCTCTAGATTTAGCAAAAGATGTAGAAAGAACTTTACAATACATAAAAGAAAATCCTTCAATAAAAATGGATGAACTTGCTAATAAAACAGGGAAATCATTAGCCACAATAAAAAGATATTTATTTGAATTAAAATATAGTGGGTTAATTGAACGCGTAGGTAGTGATAAGACAGGATATTGGAAAATATTAAACAAGATACATGTATAAAAGTATTAAATTTTGAATATTGCATCTTAATTAAGCTTATAATAGTTGAATTGAAATTATTGTATTTGGATTATGTCTTTTTTCTTAATCAACATAAAAAAACACCTGAAATGAATGAGGCATGTTTTAAGATATTTTCAACAGTAACACATCTAACAAATCTTCCTTGCTTTATGTAATGTATATGTTTTCATAAAAAAAATGAAGGGCTCAAATCATTTACTTATATCTAAAAATTTGGTATAATATCAAATGGTGGTTATTTTGGAAGATAATAATTTAGAATTATTTTATGATGTAGTAGAAGAATCAATAAATATAATTTACGAACAAAACCATAAAAATTATTTTGAAATGCTTTTAGAAACATTTGATAATATTATTGCTTGTGAGGTTCTAGGGGATTATGATGAAAACGCAACTAGAAAATTACTTGAATTATATGAAAAATTATCTAGTATTGATTTTTCAGTTGAAGATGTTAGAAAAGCTATTCAAGCATTAGTTTTAAAGGGATTTAAGGAAACAAATATGCCAAATATTCAAACTCCTGATACATTAGGATTTTTGATAGCATATTTGATTAGTAGATTTATTTCTGTAAATGATAAGGAAATAAAAGTACTTGATCCTATTTGTGGAACTGGTAATTTAATTTTTAGTTTATCGAATCATCTTAAAAGTGAAGTAAAGCTTTTTGGTATTGAACATAATGAATTAATGGTTAATATCGTTAAAGCAACAAGTAATTTACTTGATACTAATGTAGAACTTTATTTTCAAGATACATTTAATGTAAATGTTTTTAATATGGATTTTGTAGTCTTTGATTCACCTATTTGTGAAGTAAAGGATGGAAGTTATTTTCTATATGATTTAATATTACACCACAGTAAAAGTATAAAGGATAAGGGATACATGATTGGAATTATTCCAGATGATTTCTTTGATTTTGATAAGGAAGCGAAATTTAAAAAACAATTATTAGAAACTATGACAATAATTGGATTAATTGAGCTACCAAGTGATTTTTTTATTAACCAACCTAAAAGTATTGTAGTACTTAAAAAAGAGGTTATAGTTGATAAGAAATGCCTTATGGTCAAACTACCAAGTTTTAATAATATAAAAGAGTTTAATAATTCTTTATTAGAAATTGAAAAATGGTTTGAAAAAAATAATAAATAATGAAGTGAGGAAACATAAAATATGGGAAAAATAATGGCAGTTAATGCAGGTAGTTCTTCAATAAAATTTCAATTGTTAGAAATGCCACAAGAAACAGTTATCGCATCAGGAGTAATGGAAAGAATTGGTTTAGACCAAGGAATTTATACTATAAAATACGATGGTAAAAAAGAAGAAACTACACCGGTTTTAAAAGACCATGCTGTAGGTGTTGAATTATTATTAAGTTCTTTAATTGAAAAGAAAATCTTAAATAGCTTAGATGAAATCGTTGGAGTAGGTCACCGTGTTGTTCAAGGTGGAGAATATTTCGCTGATTCAACATTAATTAATAAAAAGGTAATAGGTCAAATTATTGAATTAGCTGACTTAGCTCCTTTACATAATCCGGCTCACGTTACAGGAATTGAAGCTTTTGAAAAAGCTTTACCAAATGTTCCACAAGTTGCTGTATTTGATACAGTATTCCACCAAACAATGGCAGAAGATACTTATATGTATGCTCTTCCTTATGAATGGTATAAAAATTATGGAATTAGAAAATATGGTGCTCATGGTACAAGTCATCAATATGTTTCAGCTAGATGTGCTGCAATCATGAACAAACCTTTAGAAGATACTAAAATTATTGTATGTCACTTAGGTAATGGTGCATCAATTTCTGCCGTTAAAGGTGGAAAATGTGTAGATACTTCTATGGGACTTACACCACTTGAAGGTATTCCAATGGGAACTAGAAGTGGAAATATTGACCCAACTGTTATTGAAGTAATCAACCGTAAAGAAGGAAAATCAGTTTCTGAAATTTTAAATATCTTAAATAAAAAATCTGGATATCTAGGTATGAGTGGAAAATCAAATGATGCTAGAGATGTTACAGATGGTATGAATGCTGGAGATCACCAATGTAAATTAACATTTGATGTTCAAGCAAAGAGAATTTGTGATTATATCGGTTCTTACTATGTATTAATGGGTGGACTTGATGCAATTTGCTTCACTGCAGGTATCGGTGAAAATGTTATTCATTTAAGAAAGAACATCATTGATAGATTAGGTGTATTAGGAGCTAAACTTGATGATGCTGCGAATAATGTTCGTGGAGAAGAAAAAGAAATTTCTGCTAAAGACTCTAAAGTTAAAGTATATATCGTTCCAACAAACGAAGAAGTTATGATTGCTAGAGATACTGTTAGAATAGCTAATTTAAAGTAATAAAACAGAACTGTTAACATTTATTTGTTAGCAGTTTTTTATTTTATTAAGGATATATAATTAAGAAAAAATTTAAGTGACATGACAAAATATGATATAATACTAGCAGGGTGGTGATTTAAATGGATAGATTATCAAATATAATTTTTAAAGATGAAAAGGAAATACAAAAGTTTAATAAATATAAATCTTTAAAAGGTCAATTTTTACATTTACAAATTTATGATATTCTCTATGATTGGAATGAAAATAAGAAAGTTACTTATTATGAGCTTTCTTCAGTAATACGATATGATAAAAATTTACGAGATACTTTATATAAATATCTTTCTTTTACTGAAGAAAAGATAAGAGCTAATTTATGTGATAAGTTTGATATAAATGATGAATTTATTGGTAAGAAATTCGAAAAATGGCAAAACGAACTCGTTGAAAGAGAAACAAATAATCATGGATCTAATTTATACTATAATTTAGATATTGATCTTGGACAATTAATATCGCTAATAAAAAAATATAAATTATATGAAGAGGATGAAATAAAAAAAATAGGCTCTATTAGAAAACTTAGAAACAAAGTAATGCATCATAGTTTATTAATTGCATCTAAAGCAAGAAATAAGAAAGATGCAATCAATTCAATAGAGAATTTGAGATTAGAGATTAAAAATCTATATGATTTTTTACCAGATGATTACAAAGATGGGTTTGAAGATGATATTAATTCTTTGAATACTAATAGAAATACAAAAGAAAAATTTTTAAATAAAATGTGGTTGGGGGAAATGAAAGATGGAATATGTAAAGAAAAAAGAAGTTAAACCTTATAGGAAGGAATTTTCTGAAAAAATAGAATTAGTTCGTGAAGAAGTTAGAGAAGAAGGAATAACTTTTACATATGTTTTAGTTGGTAGTGCCAAAAGAAATTTAGTTGTTAGACATCATAATAAAGGTTTTGATTGTGATTATAGAATAGAAATAAAGAAAAATAAGGAAGATATTAAAGCCAAAGAAATGAAAGAAATATTCATGCGTGCATTTGATAAGGCTTTTGAAGATACAGAGTTTAAACCTTGTGAAAATTCCACTAGTGCCATAACAATCAAAAAAGTAGATAAAAATGATTCTAAAATAATTTTTGGATATGATATTGTTATTGTAAAGGTTAAAGATGATGATTTTGAAATATTAAGAAACCTAAAAGATGGTACCTATAAATTTGAAAAATTACCAGAAAGTAAAAATCATATGGAAAAAGTGAAGGATATAAAAGGAAAAGATATGTGGAAGGATGTTAGAGATATTTATCTTGAAAAGAAAGAAAAAAATGAAAATGCCGAAGAACCAAAAAAATCTTTTCAATTATTTGTTGAAACAATAAATGAGGTATTACAATAATAAATGTAATATTAGAAAAGCTTAATATGAAGTTAGATTTTGCTGATGATTTAGATAAGATTATTTAATAAAACCTGAACTTTTTAAAAAGTTCAGGTTTTGCTTTAACAATTATTAATTTTAGTTGATATTCTATATTCATTATTTTGTAAATTGGGGTCATATGTTCTAGAAGAAACTATAACTGTATTTACTATTTCACCATGAGCGCATGCGTCTACTTGACCAGTAATTAGTATAGTCATGTTTGTATTTGCTGCTATTGTTCCAAGATTTAATGTGCCATTCCATTTTTGCCAAGATTGACCATTATTAATTGAGAATTTTGGATTGCATATCATATTTGATATTTTATCATTTAAGACTACATTTGTAGCATTTTGAGGGCCAGCATTAGATATTATAATTGTATAAGTAATATATTCACAAGGCTCAACTATATTAGGACATGCCGCTTTTATGACTGATAAATCAGCGTAAGATAAAATTGTTGTCTCAACGCTTGATTGGTTATTACTAAGGTCTGGATCGTGAGTTTCGCTCTTAACTTCAGCCGTATTTTTAATTTTTTGTACTCCAGTACTTATTATCCCTTTAATAAGTAATATAAAGGTATTTCCATTATTTAGAGATGATAAATGATAATTTTCCTCCCATTTATTCCATGTTTTTCCTCCATCAATAGAGAATTCAACATTTCTTAAATCATTTGTTACTATATCGGTAATAGTAATATTTTTAGCTGTCGAAGGACCATGATTAGTAATGGTTAAAAGATAGATTAAGGTCCCATTTATTTGAGAATTTTCAGTAATTAAGGTTTTAATTATTGATAAGTCAGCTTCATTTGTAATTGGAGTTTCAACGGTAGATTTGTTATTGCTAAGGTCTGGATCGTAAGTATCGCTTTTAACTTCGGCGGTATTTTTTATTATTCCAGAGGATTGTGTTAAAATCCCTTTAATAAGTAGAGTGAAATTCTCCTTATTTTCTAATGATGCAAGATTATAAGAGTTATTCCAGTCGTTCCATGATGTTCCATTATCGATAGAGAATTGAACATCACTTAATTCATTTGGGATGTTATCTGTTATAGTAACATTTTTTGCTGCAGAAGGACCATGATTAGTAATACTTAGAAGATAAATTAATGTATCATTTATATTAATATCTTCAGTAATTAGAGTTTTTTTAATACTAAGATCAGCTTCTCCACTGATATTAAGAGGAACTTCATTGGAATCTATGTCATAGGAAGTAGGTATACCACCTTTAATGAAAGTATAATCGTAAGTCATGTTTGCAGTATTGATTGTTGGGTTTATAGAAGGAATACTTGTAACAAGAACTGAAAATTTTATTACTGCGGTTGCTCCACTAGGAATATCAGGTACTGCAAATCCATCATTTGGATCTAATAAAGCTTCAGATATTCCATTGATTATTACTGTTCCAGGTATAAATTCTAATCCATCTGGGATAATGTCCTTAAATGAAATATTAGTTATTTCAAAATCATAGTTATTTTCTAGAGTGATAGTGTAAGTGACTGTGTCACCAATTTGAGCTTCATTAGTATTTATTTCTTTTAATAATGGCTCCTCTATATTTGGAATATTAACCTCCTTTATGACAACATCGTCTAATGCATAGTCATTACCAATAGCATTAGGTCCCATACTAAAGAATTGAACGGTTAAAGTAGTATTGTCACCTGAACAAATTATACTACCTATTTGAACCCATTCAGGTACATAACGATTTGCTGGTATTTCTTGACCTAGAGTTCTATCGACTATTATTTCACCATTATCGTCAAGTAATCTAACTCCAAGAGCAGGTGCTTGATATCCAGATCTTTTTATCATGTTTAGAATCCAAGCACTAAATAAATAATAAGTATGAGGTTTTACAGGAATAGTTTCGTTGAAAAGTAAGGCATTTGGGAAGTCTCCATTGATAACCATACTTCGACCAGTCTCATTACCAGTCGTATGGTCGGCAAATGCCCACCATGTATATCCAGAGGCTGTTTCACTAGTAATATTTTCAATTGTATATTCTCCGTCATGTGGGGCTCTAGTATTGACGAATGTAAAGCCTTCACCGATTCCTGGATATGTTGAATCAGCGAAAGTAATTGATTTAGTACCTTGAGGGTAGAGACCAAAAGTACCATTTTCTGCAATAGTAATTAAATTTTCATCTAGTACAATTACATTACGATCCATAATGGTTTCAATAGGAATATATTTTACTGGCCCATTCAAAATAAATAAATTAGTAACGTCATCGTCGTTAACAGTTATAAATAATGTGTTAGGACTAGTACAATCTAGATGGGTTGAACCAGTTGCAGGGCTAGGAATATAGCTTATTGGTGGGACAACAGCTTTTGTTATTAAATCTTTAATAGTGGCATTAGTGAAGTCTCCAGGTGATGTAATTGCCCCAATATATCCATGGATTTCAACAATTTGATAATCACCATTTGGGACGTTAATAAAAGAATAATTTCCATCAGTGTCGGTTAAAACGACAAGGGTTTCTTTTGTGATTTTATTTTGTAAGGCAATTGGAACATTTACAATGCCTTGAACGTTGGAAGCTAAGGGGTTTGTACTTCGATAAGGATCATACAAAAGTCTTCCAGAAATTGTAGCCATAAAAAAATCTCTCCTTTATATCTTGATAGCTAATATAAGATATTATCAGTTAGAAACTTTGTACATTATAAACTCCTAGAAAAGTGAAATTATTTAAATTTACTTTTAACAATAAAGTATTGTATAATACTTATAGAATAATAAGGTGATTACATGAAAAAACTATTTTTTTTCTTTATATTTATATTGTTACTAGTTAGTTGTGGTAATGGAAATAATATTAAAGATAGAGATAATACAAAAGAAAATGAAAATTCGGATATTGATGATTCTATTAATATACCAGTAGAAGAAGATAAAAGTGATTTACATAAAAATAGTATTAATGGTTTATTATATGGTGATGATTCTTTTAAAGATAAAGTAATGAAACTTGATGATTCATATAAACTACCAGAAAACACTATTTATATTTCGCTTTTAGGAAATGATTCTAATAGTGGTAGTTTTTCTAGTCCATTAAAAAGCATTAATATAGGAATAGAAAAAGCCCATTCGAATATTATTAATGGTTTAGCTGGTGTAGTTTGTGTTAGAGGAGGTTATTATAGCGAAAATATTTCCTTTAATAACTATTCTGGTTTAGAAAATAATTATTTAGTTCTTACTACATATGAAGATGAAGTTGTAAAAATTGGTGGAACAGCAAAAGAAGAAAACATTGATTTTACTATGAGTAATTATATTTTCATGGAAGGCTTTACAATTTGTGATAATTTAAAAGCCCAAGATCCTGTAGCTGTTAGAATGGATCAAGCAAATCACCATATTATCTTTAAAAACAATATAATAACCAATATAAAAGTGACAAGTGATGTTAATAAAGGAGAACCATGTGGTTTTTTAATCTATATGAACGGTACGTTAACTACTAAAAGTCATAATAATATCTTGTTTTATCAAAATGAAATATATAATTGTGAAACTGGATGGTCAGAAGCCATCGAAGTAGTTGGTAATTGTGAATATATAAATATTATTGACAATAAAGTGTATAATACAGGCAATATTGGAATTGATATTGGTGGTAATTTTGGATATTGTAGTGATAAAAGCCTAGATCAAGCCAGATATGTTGTAATTAGAGGGAATGATGTAAGTGATTGTTATAGTGGATATGGAGATACTAGCTATGCTATTTATGTAGATGGAGCTAGAGATGTTGTTATTGAAGGAAATAAAGCTTATGATAGTATGGGTGGAATAGAAGTTGGTTCAGAAGTAGCGGTTTCTGGATATCCAGTTAAAGATATTATCGTTAGAAATAATCTAGTTTATAATAATAATGAAAATGGTATTACTATAGGTGGTTATAGCACAAGTTCTAAGGTTGGAATTGTATATAACGTAAAGGTTTATAATAATACAGTTGCTAATAATACAATAAATAACAAAGAAGCCGATTGCAATGGACAATTAACTGTTTCTAAAGTAGATGGTCTACATATATTTAATAACATTTTTTATTCAAGTAAGAATTCTTATGCCTTAATTGGAGGATTCTTAGCTGAATCGTATTGTAAAAATGTTAAATTTGAAAATAACTTATATTATGCAGGTAATGATTCTAATGATATATATTTTGAATTATATGGAAAAGGCTTTGAAACCTTTAATTCATTTTGTAATAAAAACTTAGAAAATGGAATCTATGGTAATCCTGATTTTAAAAATATATCAAAATTTGATTTCAGTTTGAACAAAGAATCCCTTGCGATAGACAATGGTATTACTGCCGATGAAATAGGAAGTTATGATGTTTTAAGAAACATAAGAATAATAGATATTATAGATTTAGGATGTATTGAATATCAAAAAGAAAATGACTAATTTAAATAAAAACCACTTTTACGGTAAAATAATATTTTAGTTTTTTTGATAAAATTAGTATTATACAGGACCATCATTTACATTATATAAATATCTTTTATAAAATAAAAAAAATAAACTTAAAAAAGTGAATTTTCTTAACATTTTTACTTGAAGAAAATACTAGTTTAATGTATTATGGGATTACAAGGTGTTAAACTTTGGACAAGGACTTATAGATATATCCTAAGTATTGATACGAGGTGATGCGATGGTAGTTAAAAACTTTCATTTGTGCATGATCCTTGTTGTATGTGAGGGATTATGCTTTATTTATTATCAAGCATGATTAACTTGACAGTAGCTCTAATTAATTTAGTAACTGTAATGATTAAAAAGAATTTGAAATAAAAAAAGAGCATCTATCTTCCGACCAAGTTGTTTAGATGCTCTTAGAATTATGCTAGGAGTATCATAACTCCTTGTTTTTTATTATATTCAGTTATACTAATAATATTATTATTAATAACTATCTTCATTATACAAAATTAATATTTACATGTAAATACATTTTTTATCATATTTTAATATATATTAAATTTTTTTTAAACGAACTTAATAATTTTCTCAAAATTTTAAACTTATATTTTTTGAGTAATTTTATAATTTCTCCAAACTTTTTTATTTATTCTCTTTTTTTTGCATACTAATTTTTTGTTTTGTAATAATACTAATAGGGGTGTTGTTATGAAGGCAATTTTGAATTTTTTTAACAAAATAAATAGAAGAAACTATTCAACCTTAGCAGGTGCAATAGCTTTCTTTTTTATTGTTAATGGTGGTTCAATTGTTTTTTTGACCCTTATATTTTTAAAGTATTTTAATATAGAAATAACGCTAAATACTGGAGCTGAGGTAAATCAGCTTGAGAGAATAGGTTTATATATTTATGAAACATCAAAAAGTCTAACAGCTAGTTATTCTTTTTTCTTTGTATTAACATCAATATGGAGTTCATCCACTTTGTTTTTTCACTTAATAAAAACAGGAGAATTTATTTATGATTTTAAAAGAAAGAAGTATGGTTTAATTACGAGAATAGGATCCATAATATTAGTATTAGTTTTTTTAGTTTTATTATTATGTTGTGTAATACTATTTCTTATTTTAGCTTATCTATCCCAGATTATTAAAATCAAATTAATTTTTAAAATAATTCAGATATTATTAGGAATAATAGTTCCTTTTACAATAGTAGTATATTTTAATTTATTAGTTCCTCCAGTTAGAATTCCATTTAAAAAACAATTAAAAGGTTCTCTTTTTACAATTTTATTTTGGATAATTGCAACAATAGGATTCTTAATCTATATAAAAGTTTTTGTTAATTTTAAAGTTGTATATGGCACATTAACCTTTGTTATTATTTTTATGTTATGGATATATTTACTATCCCAAGGACTCATTATTGGTTTAATGATTAATTATGAAAATTGGTTAAAATTGAAAGTTTAATTAATATTTAAAAGATAATAATATAGATGGTGAGAATAATGAAAAAATTTATGTTTATTCTTTCTATAGTATTTTTGGCTTTTATATCAGCAAATACTATCTTTGCAAAAGATTTTTCATATGGAATTGCTAGGGCAAGAGATAATATGAGACCTAATCCAGGCGCATATATTGAAAAGGTGCTAAAAGAAAATAATGGTGTATATATAGGTGAAGATGAAAAAGTAGTGTATTTAACATTTGACTGCGGATATGAAAATGGTCATACTGCAGAAATACTTGATGCGTTAAGAGATACGAATACATTAGGTTGCTTCTTCATTACAGGCCATTATTTAACTAGTGCAACTGACTTGGTAAAAAGAATGCATGATGAGGGACATATTATTGGTAATCATTCCTATTATCATAAAAACTTTGCAAAAATAGGAAATAGTATGATAAAAGAAGAGATTACTTCCTTAGAAAAGAAATATGAAGAATTAATTGGTGCTAAAATGAGTAGCTATGTTAGACCACCTGAAGGTAATGCTTCAGAATCTAGTTTGAAATACATCAATGAGATCGGATATAAAACAGTATTTTGGTCCCTAGCTTACGTAGACTGGCACAAGGATAAAGTCAATGGAAAAGATTATAGCTATAATAACGTTATGTCAAGAATGCATAATGGTGCAATTATATTAATGCATACAGTATCACCTGATAACTCAAGTGCATTAAAAGATATTATACTTGATCTAAAAGAACAAGGCTATACTTTCAAAACTTTAGACGAATTATAAGATTAAAAAGAAGGTTATTATTGACTAAATAAACCTTCTTTTTTTATGTTTTTTAGATAAAAAATACTTCTAACGAAGAATTTTTTATATTTATAGTTTTCTTTAATAATAACCTACGGTTTAACACAAAACCCTCTTTTTCTAACATTTAACCGTAA
Organism: Anaeroplasmataceae bacterium; assembly: GCA_031553215.1. Taxonomy (GTDB): domain Bacteria; phylum Bacillota_I; class Bacilli_A; order Acholeplasmatales; family Anaeroplasmataceae; genus JAVBLW01. The sequence continues at coordinate 95,679 of JAVBLW010000006.1, read as the reverse complement.
AAAACGAGGTTTTTCGACTGAAAATCTATTGTTTATATAAAAATAAATGCTATAATGAAATAAAGAGAAGCGATGATTACAAATTTAACTATTGTCAAATTATGTAGGTTCAAAAAACTCTTTTAAGTATAACTAAAACAACTACAAAATGTAGAATCAAAATAAATAAACAAATAGCTAATTATTTGTTGCAAGGGAGAGATATATATGAAAGAATCATCAAAAATTAAATCTATGAAAAAAATGATTGGATTTTAATCAATATAAAAAATAAAATTTATTCTAGAAATATAAAGGAAAGATCTGTACATACAGATAAGGAGTGAGAGTTATGAGGAAGTTAAAAGTTTTCTTAAATTTATTAAAAACGAAATTCAAAACAATTTTGATTTCAATGGTAGCTATTGGAGCAGTTGCAGGAAGTGCAGCTATTTTAGTATCTACATTAGATAATAATGGAAGTAACAATGGTGGTACAACTGATCCAATTGTAGATGTAGATGATAATACACTAGCGCCTAGGCCTACAGCGTTGACTATTACAAACGAAAATATGTGGAAAATATGTTACTATGATAGTGGGAGTGGTGGAACTATTTACTTTGCGCTTTGGCGAAACGGAAACAGATATGATGACTTCGGATTTCGATATGGTGATCGTGGTTACTATTGTTTTCAAACTGGTATGCAAGAAATGCTAGAAGATATTAGGGCATGCTATAGTGGTAGTTCTACACCTTATCAGCTTGATTTATCTGAAATGTTTGATGACGAATTTTTAGAACTTTATGCACCACTTACTTTGTATGGAAACGTAAAAATTGTTGGAAGAATTCAAGGAACTGGTAGTCAATCAAGTATTTTCACTAGCAATGAAAATGGAAGAACGATAGAATTTAATTGTCCTATGTATTCTCCAAAGGTGGAATATATATATTCAACATCAGCAGCAGTTAATGTTATATTTACTTATGATGAAGACCAGGGTGAAGAATCTAATATAAATAAACTTTTTAAGTGTACCACTTCGTCAGGATATAAATCCACATTAACATTAAGCGGCATGAACTATATTGATAATCATGCTCGATATTTAAATTCAAGTTTTATTTATGGTGAATATTTAGATGTTTATATCGATAGTGGAGATTTCGATGTAACGTTTGATGATTCAAAACAATTAACAACAGACGCGATATATATAAAATATGGCTCTTTCAATATAAAACGCGGTGTGATTAGAGGAACTATAAATTCTGGAAAAGCATTGATTCATTTATATGACTCTAAATTTTCAATGTCTGGTGGGCTGATCTATTCTTTTGGTGCAAGTAATGTAGTATATAGTGAATCATCTAATAGTTCAAGCACATTATTTTCTATGGATATTACTGGTGGACGAATCATGACTGGAAGTAGTGGGTCAACGACTTACTATGCAATAAAAAATGCTACTAATTCTTGTATCACAATAGATTCCTTGTCATCAAGCAGCACAAGCCCAGTTATTTGCTCATATGGTGAACATTTGGCATTATCTAATCCCACTAGTCCTAGTGTTGCAACATGGCGTTCAACATATACAGGTGGTGGAATTAGTCAATGGTTGGGTGCAGAGGGATATACAACTGTAAAATTGCTGAGGGGACATATTATTACTACTAATAGAGCAATATGGAATGATTATAATAGTACGATAGAAATTGGTACTAATGGTTTTGTAAAAAGTACAAATAATTCGTGTATCTATTTGGCATATTCTGGTGATTTAATATCATCTGGTACAATAGATGGAAGTTCTTCGATACCTAATTCCCCAATTGATGTAGTAGGTGATGGTAATACATTAACTTTTAATGGTGGAACAGTTAATGCAGGAACTACTGGTAATGCGGCAGTTTGTATTACATATGATGCGGAGAATACGGTTGTTAATTTTAACTCTGGAAATATGAATAGTAAATGTTCTTATGGTACAATTCGTATTTTAAACGCTAGCAGTACGGTTACAATTTCAGGAGGTACAATTAATAATACATCTGGATGCTCAATATATAATGAATCAGCCTCAAAGGTGACAATCATTGGTGGAACAATATATGGTATACATAATGACTCTAATGGAACGATAAACATTGATGGTGGTACTATTTATGGGAGTAGTGAGAATGATTATGGAATATATAATAGATCATCAGGATCAATAAATGTGACAGGTGGTACGATTTCTTCTGGAGATGCTGGAATTGCTTTAAATGGGACAGGCTCAACTACAACAATATCTGGTGGATACATTTGGGGATATACCTCTCTAGGTGTTTACGGGTCAAACAATATTGTAAACATCTCTGGTGGTACTCTCCAAGGTGAAGGATATACAATATATAATAATTCCAATTCAACAATAAATATATCTGGTAATGCAATTATATATGATACAGATGATGAAGATGATGCTATAAGAAATTATGCTGGGACCATTAATATTAAAGGTGGGTCTGTTTGGGGAATTATGAATTATTCAACAGGTACTATAAATGTATCTGGCGGAATTGTTATGAATGAAGAAAGTCATTCATATTCAATTATAAATTATTCAACAGGTACTATAAATGTGACAGGGGGTCTTATTGAATATAATGATTTTGAAGGTCATGAAGAAGGCCGTGCAATATATAATTATGCAAGAGGATATATAAAAATTTCTGGTGGATATATAGATTCCGATAAGATAGGGATTTATCTTAGAGATGGTGAATATGATGGTGATTCATATTTAAATACAATTGGTGGAGAAATAGAAGCTTATACATATGGAATATACAATTATGGTGAAGCAACAATATCACTAACCAATATAGTAATAAATAGCGATTACTGTGGAGTATATTTATATAGAGGTGCATATTTGCTTGTTAATATTGGTACAGAAATTTATGGTCATGATTATGGTATATCTAATGATGGTTATGATTCAGGCATATATATACGTGATGGTGCAGAAGTAAGTGCCGAAAATATGGGAATTTATTGTCATACAAATTGTGATGTTTATGTATATGGTACGATTAAGTCGAATGGATATGGGGTTTATTTTACTGATGATGGATATAATGCATATCTATATGTTGGTACAACAGGTTATATAAGAGCATCAAATATTGCGGTAAGAGGTCATAATGAATGTGATATAACTGTCAATAGCTATGGTCAAATTTTTGGTGAAGAATATGGAATAGTGGCTTATTATTCAGAGATAAATATATTTGGAGGTCTTGTTAAAAGTGATGGTACTGCTATTGATGTATCAGATAATACTCGCCTTAATATTACTAATGCAACGGTTAATGGTTATAACTGTGGGATATATGTTTCATATAATTCAATCACAAAAATAACTAATGGTGATATTTATTCTAATGAAGGTGTAGCTATATATGTAGACGATGCACAAGTCACAATCGATGGAGCCAACTCTGTGATAAGTGGAAGCGGAGGATGTTTAATACAAGCGGAATATGATTCGACGATTATAATTAAAGCAGGGGTATTGAGTTTCTACTCTGAAACAGGAAGTGCTATAGAAATATATGAATCTTCCTTAGAAATGACTGGTGGAACTATCGACTCAGATGCTGATGGAATTACTTCTTTAGGCTACGCTTCTATAGATATAAGAGGCGGAACAATTAATGTAGATGGAACTGGTATTTGTTTTGATGATGATAACTCAGATGATTCATGGTTATTTTTCGAAGGAACGATAAATGCTCATGATGGTATAACATGCTACGGTGCAGGATATGTAGATGTTCATGTACATGGTGGAGAAATAAACGTGACTAATGTGGGTATTAATGTCAGTGGACGATTAGTTTATCAAAATCTAATAATGACATCTAGTAATTTTGGAATCACTTTATGGGATGATAATAATACTTCAACAATAGAAATCAATAGTGGAATGATAGTTGGAAACAACGCCGCAATTGACATAAGTTACCAAAGTAATTCAACGTTAATGATAACTGGCGGGATAATAAAGGGTGCTAATAACACAGGAAATTATGGAACTACAAAATTCGACATAAAGACGGATGCACGAGTTAATTTTGCGAAGTCTATTCCTGCAACTGAAGTATACAGAATTAGATGGATTAATAATATAACTTCTAGTAGTAAATTTATTGTGGTTCAAAATACTGCATCTATAGCAAACGCAAGTGCATCATTTATTTTAAGTGCTAATAATGCAACTGATTGTGGTTCATTACTTCAATATGAATCAACTAAATACAATGTATATATATATCAAAGGTATTTAAGTAGTATAGCTGCATCATATGATTACAGCAAGGTTAAACCAGTATATTACAATACAACTTTAGATACTTTGAAAAATGGATTAACAGTAACTGCAACGTATGCTGCTGGTACAACTGAAGTTTTATCAGCGAGTCAATATAGTTTATCGACTGTCTCAGGATTACAAGCACCATCAACAACCGTCACAGTTAGTGCTACATTAGGTACGACAAAGACAACAACCTTCTCGACCACAGTTGAAACAGGAACATTTGCAATAGGAATAAGCATCCCAAGTAGTGTAACATACGGGACGGATCCTGTTGTGACGGTAACTAATAATATAAGTGGTGGAGCGGTATCATATGAGCACAAGACCGCAACAGGTTCATGGACAACAGGATTACCAAGAAGTGTAGGTACATACTATATTAAAGCTATAGTAGCGGCGACTCCTTATTATGAAAAGTCAGAAGCTATATCTAGTACAACAATAACCGTAAATGCATTAAACTTGAGTAGTGCAGCAATCAGTCTTTCTGGAACCTATAAATATACGGGAAGTGCCCAAACACCAAAACCGACTTTATCGGTAACTATATATGGTTCATCAGTAACATTAGTTGAAAATACTGATTATACGCTTACGTATACAAATAATACAAATGCAGGAACCGCTACGGTAACTGCGACAGGAAAAGGAAATTATACAGGAACAAAATCAATAAACTTCACAATAGATAAGGCAAATATAAGTTTAACGATAACGAGTATCCCAAGTAGTGTAATATACGGTACAGATCCAACTATTGTAATAAGTGGAAATAGTGGTGGTGGAGCCGTCACGTATGGACATAGCACGACTACGACTATTGCAAGTGCAAATGGATTACCAAGAAGTGTAGGATCATTCTATATTAAAGTATTCGTTGCAGAGACAACAAATTATAATGCAGGTACAGTCACATCAGGATTAATATCAGTAACAGCATTTAATTTAAGTAATGCGACAATGACAATAAGTCCAACAAGTTATACATACACAGGAAATGCATGTCAGCCAACACCGACAGTAACGGCTAATATCTATGGAGTAAGTACAACTCTAGGTAAAGATACTGATTATACTGTAGGGTATTCAAATAACACAAATGCTGGTACAGGTACAGCAACAGTAACAGCAAAGAGTAGTAACTTTACAGGAACCAATTCAAAGACATTTACAATAAATAAAGCTGATATCACGTTAACAATAACATTCACCCCAGCATCGGTAATATATGGAACAGATCCATCAATTACACTAGGAGGAAACAGTGGAAATGGAACTGTCACATATGAACATAGTACAAGTGCAACCGGACCATGGACAACAGGATTACCAAGAAGTGTAGGATCATTCTACATAAGAGCCAGTGTACCAGAAACAACAAATTACAACGCTGGAAGTGTAGTATCTGGAACGAAATTAACAGTAACAGCATTTAATTTAAGTAATGCAACAATGACAATAAGTCCAACAAGTTATACGTACACAGGAAGTGCATTAACGCCAACTGTTACATTAAAGGCAACTCTTTATGGAACTGAAACAACGTTATTAAAAGACACTGATTATACGATTACGTATGAAAATAACACAAATGCAGGAACTGGAACAGTAACAGTAACGGCAAAGAGTAGTAATTTTACAGGAACCAATTCAAAGACATTTACAATAAGTAAGGCCAATTTAAATTTAATAATAACGAGTATGCCAAGTAGTGTAATATATGGAACTGATCCAACTATCGTAATAAGTGGAAATAGTGGTGGTGGAGCCGTCACGTATGGACATAACACGACTACGACTATTGCAAGTGCAAATGGATTACCAAGAAGTGTAGGAACATTCTATATTAAAGTATTCGTTGCAGAGACAGCAAATTATTTAGCTGGTACAGTCACATCAGGATTAATAACCGTAAATGCATATAATTTAGCTGCAGTAACGATGTCTATAACACCAACAAGCTATACGTATACAGGAAATGCATATCAACCAACAATTACGTTGAGTGCTGAAATTTATGGTGAGACTAAAACATTGGTAAGTGGAACTGACTATACTCCAACATATGATAATAATATCAATGCAGGGATAGCTACAGCGATTGCTACAGGAAAAGGAAACTATACAGGAACTAATTCTGAGGATTTCACAATCAATAAAGCTGATATAGCCTTAACTATTTCCTTTGCTCCAGCAACAGTAATCTATGGAACAGATCCATCAATAACCTTAGGTGGAAATAGTGGAAATGGAACAGTAACGTACTACCATAGTACAAGTGCAACCGGACCATGGACAGAAGGATTACCAAGAAGTATAGGAACATTCTATATTAAAGCCAGTGTAGAAGAAACTAATAATTATAAAGCCGGTAATGTAGTAACTACAGGAACTTTAAAAGTAACCCAATATGATCTAGCAAATGCAACGGTGCTTTTAAGTAAAACTACTTATACTTACAGTGGAAGTGCATGTACACCAACTATTACTGTAAAAGCAACATTATATGGAGAAGAAACTGTCTTAATAGAAGGAACTCATTATAATAAAGCATATTTAAATAATACACTTGCAGGTACTGCAAGTGCGACAGTAACAGCTATAGATAGTAATTATAAGTTGAGTAAAACAGTAAACTTTACAATCGCAAAAGCTGAATTAGATTTAGGATTAGTTGCAAGTGATGTTGTATATGGAACTGATATAACTCCAATATTAACTGGAAACAGTGGAAGTGGAACTGTCACATATTCATATAGCACGGCACTTAATGGAACCTATACGGCTGGATTACCAAGATTAGCAGGAGACTTCTATATTAAAGCAACAGTAGGAGCAACCGCCAATTATAATGGTAAGGAAGTAATTACTGAAGATAAAGTAAATGTAGCCCAATATGATTTAGTAAATGCAAAAGTGACTCTAAATCCAAATGGTTATACATATAGTGGAAGCGCATGTACACCGACTGTAACAGTAATAGTAACGTTATATGGTAGTGAGACAACATTAACAAAAGAAGTTCATTATGATGTAGTTTATGCTAAAAACACAGCTGCTGGTATAGCAAGTGCAACAATTGATGCCCTTGATGCTAACTACAAAGAAAGTAAAACAGTTGAATTTACAATAGCTAAGGCCGATTTAAATTTAACATTAGTAGCAAGTAATGTAGTATACGGTACTGATATAGCACCAGAATTAAGCGGAAACAGCGGAAATGGTGCAGTCACATATTCATACAGCACAACTATTGATGGAACCTATACAAATGGATTACCAAGATTAGTAGGAAGCTTCTATATTAAAGCAACAGTTGCGGCAACTACTAACCATAATGGAGGAACTGCAATAACATCTAAAGCAATAGTAGTTAGTGCCTTTGATATAACAAAAGCAGCATGGACATTAAGTCAAACAGTTTACACATATGACGGACAAGCAAAAACACCAACTATAACAGGAACAGCGACAATTTATGGAGAATTAGTAACTCTAGAAGTGCCAGCTGATTATACATATGAATATAAGAATAATACTAAAGCCGGTACAGCTAAAGTAGATTTAACAGGAGCTGGTAATTTTACAGGACAACATACTGTTGAATACACAATAAATAAAGCTGATTTAGATTTAGGATTAACTGTTAATAATGTAATCTATGGAACAGATTTAAGTCCTGTATTAACAGGAAATATTGAATTAGGAACAGTCACATATTCATATAGTACAAGTATTAATGGAGTATACACAGCAGGTCTTCCAAGAAAAGCTGGAAACTTCTATATTAAAGCAAGTGTAGCAGAAACTACAAATTATAAAGCAGATGCAATAACTACTCTAAATACAGTAGAAATAGCAGAATATGATCTAGCTAATGCAACAATAACTTTAAGTCAATATACTTATAGTCATACAAGAAGTGAAATAAAACCAAATGTAGTAGTAGAAGCAACCCTTTATGGAGTAACTACTAAATTACAAGAGGGAACAGATTACTCTTTAGCATATTTAAATAATATTAATGCTGGAACTGCAACTGCAAAAATCACAGCTATAGATAACGGTAATTTTACTAATGAATTGAGTAGTAATTATACAATCACAGCTATTAAGATAGTAGAAAATATGATTACAACTATCGGAGTTCAAAAATATACAGGAAAAGATTTAGAACCAAATGTAGAAATTAAATTTGGAAACTATACTCTAGTTCTGGATACAGATTATACTTACTCATATAAAAATAATAAAGATCTAGGAACTGCGACTATAGAAATAATTGGTTTAAACAACTATACAACAGAAGAATATACAGACTCTAAATTAGTAATTAGCTTTACAATAGAACAAGGTGATTTAAACTTAAATGATTTACCAAGCTTAGTAAATTTAGAGGAATATGTAGGAACTAAATTAACTGAAGTAAATAAAGATGCTTATGAAAATAGTTTAGGACAATGGGTATTCTGGGATTATACAAATAATAGTGCATATGATCCATCTACAACAGTAGGACCAGCCAATGCATCTGGAAATCTATTTGGAGTAAAATTCATACCATATGATTCTGGATTTAAAGAAATAGCCGCAAGCTATTACAAGGCAACAATTATTGTAATCCGTAAAGAAACGATGCTATCTATTACTAATAACATAAGTAAAACTTATGATAAAACAGAAGTTTCTAATCCATTATACACAACAAATAGTGATGCAAATCCAGAAACTGAAGTAGTGATTGACTATTATAAAGGTTCATCTAAATTATCATATGTACCTCTAAATGCTGGAGAATACACTGTACGTGTGACGGTATTACAAACTGATATGTATAAGACAAAGTATGTAGAAGCTAATTTTAGTATAGCTACAAAAAATATTAATGATTTAGGATTAAATGATATAGCTCCTATAGAGTTTACAACACAAGCTATAACCCCAGATGTAGAATTATACTTTGGTGATTATAGACTAATAAAAGGAACAGATTATGATTTATCATATACTCCAAACATTAACTTGGATGAAGTAACAATTACAATTACTGCCAAAGGAAATTATTCTAATACTAGAACGATAGAATTTGAAATAATTCAATGCACAATTATAAAAGATATGATTTATCCAATCGATAGTCAAATATATAAAGGAGTAGCATTAACCCCAGATATAACAATCTTTAATCATGAAACAAGATTAGAAAAAGATGTTGATTATACTGTTGTATTTAAATTTAATGATAGAGCGGGAATGGCTGAAGCAACAATTACAGGAATAAATGATTATACAGGAACTGTAAAAGTGAATTTTGCAATAGTAAGCCCATCAATTCCATCTGAACAATTACCAGAAGTAAATCCGATTATCGCTTATGTAGGAGATAAATTATCAAATATAACTTTACCTCATAATGAAGCTGGTGAATGGATATTCTGGAATAATGCAAAAGATGAAGCATATGACTCAAATGCAACGGTAGGAGAAGCAAATCCTCTAGGAAATAAATTTAGCATTAGATTTATTCCTAAAGATAGCTCATACGCATCAGTAGATAGTGTAATTTACATAATCGTAAACAAAAAGGCAGTAGAAATAATAGTATCAAATGAAGAAATGTTATCTAAGACATATGATGGTAAAGAATTAAACAATTTAATTCTAACAACAAATTTAGGAAATGGGTTTACATTTGATATTAAATACTACCAAAATGGTACAGAAATAAATAAACCAATAAATGCAGGAACTTACTTAATTAAAGTAAGTGTAGAAGGAACAAACGCTACATTTGCTTCATCATTAGAAATTTATGTGACTATTAGTCCGAAGGAAATAACTGATCAAATGGTAGAAAATATCTTAGATCAAATATATACAGAGGAACAAATTAAACCGATTGTATTAATAACAGATGGTGATGAAACATTAACAATTAATAAGGACTATAAAGTTTATTATGGTGGAAATACAGCATTGAACTCAACTGGATATGTATACATATTTGGAAATGGAAATTATACGGGTGAAGTAACAAAAACCTTCACGATAATTAAAAACTTACCAATTACTACTCCAGATGATAAAGAAGTAATTGTAGGTACTGTAGAGGATCAAGTATATACAGGAAATGAATTAGAACCAAGTGTTGTAATTACATATGGTGATGAAACATTAGTATTAGGAATAGATTATGAATTTGATGATTATAAAAATAATATTAATGTTGGAAAAGCATCATTTAATGTAGTATTCATGGGAAGATTTGATGGAGTAGCAATGGTAATGTTTAACATTACGGCAGTTACTTTAACAAATGAAAACACAGAAATTACATTTAATCCAGAAAAGTATACATATACTGGACATGCAATACAACCAACATTTACGGTAACAGTAAATGGACAACCAATTACAAGCTTTAAGAAAACATTAAGTAATAATATTGAAATAGGAGAAGCATTATTAACAATAACTGGAACAGGAAATTACAATGGAACAGTAAATGCTAAATTCAATATAATTGCACCAAAAGCAACGGTATTAACAATAAATACTGAAATCAATAATTTCTATCAATTTACAACAGCGAATGGGTACACGAGAGTGGCAAATAACCATACAAGCTATGACAGTAATGTAGAAATATTCTTAGTAAATGTAAGTCATGGACAAAAGATAATTCCAATGTTAAGTCAATTTACAAATGATATAAGTGATATAAGAATTTTTGATAATACAGGAGCTGAGGTATTAAGTAGTACATGGACAAAAGCAACAGTTTTCATAGGAACAGGATGGAAAATTAATCTATATGACAATGGAAATTTAATTGACTCTATAACTGTAGTTGTAACTGGAGATGTTAATGGCGATGGAGCGATAAGAGCTGCGGATAGAACCCTTACATCGAATTTTATCAGTGGAAGTACGACAGCTGCGGTAATGTCATTGACAACGGCGCAAATACTGGCAATGGACCTTGACATTAATGGAGCGATAAGAAGTGCTGATACTTTAAAATATACAAATTATTTTAATGGTAAAGCAACGCTTAATGATATGTACTTAGTAGTATAAAAAAGCATAGTGAATTATAGTAAATTACTATAATTCACCGCTTTTTAGAGAGTATTTGAAAGAGTACTTTGTAAAAAGCGAAAATGCTTTAAAGAAGGAGGAAGTGAAAACAATGAAAAAAATAGCAAAGACCTTTTCAATATTATTTGCAGTAGTAATTAGTTTATTTATAGTTAATAAAGTCGCTTCTAAGGAAATGGACAAGGCGGAACTATTAGTAGGCACAGTAGAAAAAGTCCAAACTAACGAAAATATAACATTGGGAATTAGACTTGTTAGTGAAATGGATAACCTTGGTGATTTTACCGTTGAGATATACGTTTCAAACCCCAACCAAGTAGGGATAGCCGGAATATCTTCATACATTCTAATAAATGATTATATGTATGGAACTCCCCTATGTCCAGTTGAAAAAGTAAATGAGATAAAAAGTTCAGGAATAAGTGGATCATTAAGAAGTAATGGTGACGCAAACTATTTTACAAGCAACTTTAGTAATTTATATAGTGAAGAAATTGTCTTTGTTAGAATAAAGTTCCATCTAAAAGACACATCTACATATAATTGGTTAGAATTTACTACATATGACACGGTAGTATGTGATGAATGTGGTGATGATTATATTCATGAAGTAAGTGTTATGAATGTACATAATAATAAGATTTGTGAATCAATGGAGTTATCTTTTAATCAAATAACAGAAATTGATAATGAAGGATATTTTACTATTGAAGTAGTAATTATTAATCCAGAAAGAATAGGATATTCGGCTATTTCCTTTGATTTATATATAAATGGAATAGCATATGGCGGTAGTAATAAGCTTATTCAAAAGATTAATGAAGACTTAGCTACTGGTTTTACTGGATCTCTAACTACAAGAGGAGATGCAAATTATTTTACTAAAAATGATAGAAATATAAATACAGGATACTTTGTAGTTTCTACCATTACATTTAAACTTGCCCCAGGAACTGTTTTAGATAAATTAGAATTAATAATAGATTGGCCATCAGTTAGTGATAACGAAGCAACTGAGTTAGCTCACCAAGTTAAGAGTTTAAAAATTTTTAATGTAAATGTAAATGAATATATAGAACATACAATAACACTTGTGACGAATGGTGGATTCACACTAGACAATGAAATAACAGGATTAATTATCCAAAATGAACCAATAACTGGTCGTGAAGGATATGTATTTTTAGGATGGTATGATGAATTTGATAATAAAGTTAGCTTTCCCTATGAAATAACGAGAGATGAAACTTTCCATGCAAAATGGGAAGAAATAGTAAGTGGTCCAACAAGTATGACCATTGCCCTTGAATTAAAAAGTGAAGTCGACTCTGAAGGGTATTTCACAATAGAGGCAGTCTTATATAATCCTCTAAAATATGATTTTTGTGCAATATCTTTTATGTATATAGTAGATGAGATTATGTACCAAGACCAAAGTCTAATAAGTAAGCAAAGTGAAGTTTGTGGTACTGAATTTAGTGGTGGATTTGTACCATCAAGAAATGATTCAAATTATTGGACAAAAACAGGAATGAATACAAATGTAGAAAAGGTTTTATTAACAACAATAACCTTTAAAATAAATGATCTAACAGCACAAAACAAAATAGAGCTAACAATATATTTTAGTTCTATAAGTGATGACTCCGTATGGGAATTAGAACATGAAACAATTGATTTAATAATCTATTTATAAAAGGTAAAAGTAGTGAGATAACTCACCACTTTTCCCAAGGTAATTCTAAGAAATTGCTTTGGGAAAAGTGTCTACCATGTGCGAGGAGGAATAATTATGAAAAATATAAAGCATAAAATAAGAGTGTGTGTAAGGTTAATAGTATCACTTTTATTATTAACAGCTATTTTTAGTATATCATCAAAGTCAAAGGTGATTGAAGAAGATGGCTTACATAATTTAGGAACAACTACGGTATCAACATTGTCAGTAGTTCTAGAAGAAAATAGTGCCATGGATTCCGATGGTAATTTTAGTGTTGACTTGATTGTATATAATCCAGAAGGATTGTATTTTTGTGCATTAGAGGGAAATTTGATTATAAATGATGAATTATTCGGTCCTAATTCTGGTATTACTCTAGAATCTGAAGTAAGACATGAAATGATTGGATCATTAGCCACAGATGCCATTAGACATGGGCAATTTAACTATTATTATGACGATTATGAAGACAGAAACGCATCTGAAGTATTATTGACTACGTACACTTTTAAAGTGAAACGAGGGTTTACTGAAGATATTAGATTGAATTTTTCATATATGGCTGTCTTAAGTGTTGAAGGTGATGCATATTCCCCTGAAACTGATGACTGTAATGTAATAGGAATTAACATTGTAAATGTCAAAGTTGAAGAAGAAGGTTTAAGATTAGTTATTGAGCAAATTGGAGAAATGAATTCTAATGGTGAATTTAGTATTGCTATAATATTATATAATCCACAAGGACTATACTTTTATGCTGTATCTGCCGATTTTATAGTAGATGGTGAATTATTTAATACTGACTCAAAAATTACTTATATCAATGAAACAAAAGGAAGTGGATTAGCTGGGTCCTTAAACGTTAAGGATCAATATGGATTATTAGACTACTTTTATTCAAATGGTGTAGATCGAAATATAGGAGTATTACAGCTAACAACCTTAAATTTTAAAGCTAAAAATGTAAATGGTGGAGATATAAACTTAACTCTTGATAACATAATTGTTGAGAGTGAAACAATGGAAAAATATAAATCAAGCAATGGAGATTGTAATACAAATAGTATTATTATTGAAGGTAAAGCCGAGGAAGTAAATGAATATACAGTAGATTTTAACTCTAAAGAAGGAAGTATTGTATCATCTATAACTAAAACATCTGGAGAAGTTATAGCAACATCTCCAACTAGTACAAGAACTGGTTATACTTTTATAGGATGGTATAAAGAAGAAACTTATGAAAATAAAGTAGATTTCCCCTATACTGTGACCGAAAATATAATTTTATATGCTAAATGGGAAGAAACGAAAACTTATAATGTAAATTTTGTTACAAATGAAGGAAGTAGTATTTCTCCAATAAAGACTTCTAAGATAGCTTCAATGCCTGTATCTACAAGAACAGGATATGAATTAGTTGGTTGGTATACTGAAGAAGGATTTATTAATGAAATCACTTATCCATATGAAGTGACGAAAGATACAATTCTATATGCTAAATGGGAAAAAATTGAAGAAGATCATGAATATACTATCACATTTAATACAAATGGAGGAAGTAGTGTTTCTAGTATTAAGACAGCAACGCTTGATGAAAGTCCAGAAACAACTCGTCCTGGATATATATTTTTAGGATGGTATTTAGAAAGTAGTTTTAATACGAAAGTAAATTTTCCATATCAAGTAACTAGTAATAAAACGCTATATGCTAAATGGGAATGTATTTATGATGTAGAAAATTTTACTTTAGTCTTCGAAATGGTTAGTGAAATAGATGAAGATGGATACTTTACAGTAGCCCTAGTATTATATAATCCAAGCGGTCGAAGTTTTTCATATATAGAAAGTATGCTTTATATAAATGGTGTAAAGTTTAATTCTAATTCTTGTATAACAAAAATAAGCGAAATTGTATCAAGTGAGTATCAGGGTCAACTAGGTACAGGTCAATATAACTTTGCTAACTTAGATTATATATTTAATGAAGATGAAGAATTAACTGATGTAAGAAAAGTTATAACCACAATAACTTTTAAAGTAAAAAAAGGAACACCTGCTGGAACTATTACTATTGGTTTTGAAGATTCTGGTGATTCATATGTCGCAGAAGATTGGGCACCAGCAGAGGTAGATTTAGAAGAATTGACAATTACTATTCCTGAACTTATCTATAACTATACAGTTACTTTTGATACTGATGGTGGAAGTAATGTATCTGCGATAACAGATGTAAGCATACCTACAAGTCCAGTAACTACAAAGACTGGTTATATATTTTTAGGATGGTACCTAGAAAGCAACTTCAAAAATGAGGTTTTATTCCCATACACGCTAGTAGATGATATAACTCTATATGCCAAATGGGAAAAAGAGGATGCTATAAAAATAGCATTTGAGGTTGAAACAACTAATATTACAAGCAAAACCTTTGATTTAGTTTTAAAACTTTATAATCCTGGGCATAAAAAAATAAACTTAATTGATTTTGAATTAGCATTAGATGAAAGATTAAAAGTTATAGGATATAGTTCATATCAATTTGATTCAGGTAATTATGGAGTTAATATTATTGATCCTAATTACTGTATTATGCTTATGAATTCACTTTCAGGCTACATTGATGGAAATGAAGTTATAATCTTCATATTCAAAATTCAAGTAACTGAAAATGGAATATATGAAGCTGGAATAAGTATGGATGGTCTATACTCAGTAGACAATAAGCAAATAGAAATAACGGATATATCATTTGAAGAATTAATATTAAATATTAATTTAGAAGAAAATCCTAGTTTATCTGATGATTTAGAAATTAAAGAAATCCATATTGATGATGTTTTAAGTAATATAACAGCTATAGATAAAGTATATACATTACCAAATGTGTCAGTTAATACAGAAACATTAACTTTAGGAATAACAGTAAATAATAAATCACAAGTTAAAATTAATAATAATCCATTTGAACTAGGCGTTACTATGGAAACTATCGACTTAGTTTATGGATTAAATCAAATTAAAATAACAGTCTTATCAGAAGCCGGTAATGTTGAAACTTATATTATAAAGGTAACAAGAAATGAAGAAGAAATAACAGAAAAAGTAGAATTAGAAATTGCCTTAAAAGATAATATAACTTATGATACTTATTATTTAGGAGAAATAGGAATAGATTTCTATTTAAACAATGTGACTTATAATATTGGAACAGCTTCAATAGCCTTCACTTATGATACATCTATATTGGAATATAGTAGAATTGCTTCTAATTATACAATATTAAATAACAACTTATTTGGTGAAGAAAGAACCATTGATTTACAATTAAATACAAATACTGATGGTATTAAATTATTTACTATTTATTTTAAACTTAAAGAAAATATAACACATGAAAATCATCAAATTGAAATAGCATCAACTGAATATCTATCAGTAGAAGACATTTCAAGTAGAAAAAAGGAAATTGTAGGAGACGCTTTAGCATTTACTATAAATGCAGGTAAAAACCCTGTATTAACCAATGTTAAAGTAACTAAAGAAAATCAATCAAGTAATATAATATATCAATATAATGGTGACGGATTAAATACTAATGGATATGAAATGATTGTGCCAGAATTAGACTATTCTATGGATCGAGTAAGCCTATATTTAACAGGGGCAACTTATTCAGAAATAACTATAAATGGTAATCCTTACGTAAGTCCTTATTCAGTTGTTGTACCTGTAGATGAAGCAGTGGAATTATTAATAGTTGTTGGTTTTGGAGATTCAACAAGTACCAAAGAATATACAATTATATTAACTAGAAATAGTGGAGATTCTACTAATACATTAGATGAAGTAAAAGTAAATAATGAAGTAGCAACTCTTAACAATGATATTTACACTATAGAGAATAAAATAGCTTATTTGGATAGAAATAATGTTACTGTTTATGTTACAAAAACCAGCAATTTAAGTACAGTAAAAATTAATGGATTTGAAACAAATAGCTTATTATTAACTAATTTAGAAATTGGTTCTAATGAAATAACTATCACGGTTACAAGCCAAAATGGAATAGTAGAAACTTATGCTTTAATAATTGAAGTAGAAGGAAAACTTTTATTAACAATAACTGATGTAAGTGATATATCAAAGAATTTTGATGGAACAGTAGTAGATGAGGCAACATTCAAAGTAAAGGAAGGAAATACCGTAATAAATAATCCTACCTATACTTTTAAGTACTATGATTTATTAGACAATGAAATAAGTGCACCAAGAAATGTCGGAAGCTATAAATTCATTATATCAGTTTCAAAAACTACTAATTATGACGCTAACACATATGAAGGTACTTTTACAATATCTAGTACTGTAATAACAGATGAAAATCTAACAATTGATGTATCACCAACAACTTTTATATACGATGGTACTGCAAAAACATTAACTACAATAACAGTAAAATTAAATGGAGTAACTCTAATATTAGATACTGATTATGAAATTCTTAAATACGAAGATAATACTGATGCAGGAACCGCTAAAGTATATATAAGAGGTCTTGATAATATAAGTGGAACTAAATCAAAAGACTTCACAATAAATAAAGCAGATATTACCTTAACAATCTCTTTTGAAGCATTAAGTGTAATATATGGTACCGATCCATCTATAACAGTAACTGGAAATAGTGGAGCAGGGAATTTAACTTATTATTATAGTACAAGTATTAATGGATCATGGATATTAGGATTACCAAGAAGTGTAGGTACATTCTATATTAAGGCAAGTGTAGATGAAACATTAAATTATAATGAAGGAAATGTAGTTTCAGAAAAGATAACTATTACAGCATTTAATATAAATGATGCAATATCTTCAATAAGCATTACAACTACACCTTATACAGGAACTGCGGTAACTCCACAAGTAACATTAAAAGCTATGATTTATGGGGTAGAAACAATATTAGCTGTAGATAGTGATTATATGGTAGGTTATGAAGATAATATTATTGCTGGAACTGGTAAAGTAAAACTTGCTGGAACAGGCAATTATACAGGAACAAAAACAATGGAATTTACTATTGAAAAAGATAGTATAAACCCAACGATAAGTGATCTATCAAGTAGCGTAGTATATGGAACTGATCCAACAATGACTTTAAATGGAAATAGTGGAAATGGAGAGGTAACATACTATCATAGTACGACTCCTACTGGACCATGGACATTAGGACTACCAAGAAGCGTAGGTACATTCTATATTATGATAGCTATTGCAGAAACTGATAATTATGAAGCAGGAACTGTGGTATCTGAGACAACTGTAATAGTAACCGAGTTTAATTTAAGTGATGCAACAATGTCTATATCAGCAACAAGCTATACATATACAGGAAAAGCTTATGAACCTAAAATAACACTAACTGCGACTATCTATGGAGAAGTTGTAACACTAATAATTAGTACGGATTATAATGAATCATATGAAGAAAATATTGGTGCAGGAATAGGTAAAGCAAATGTTTTAGGAAATGGGAATTATACAGGAACTAATTCTAAAGATTTCACAATAAATAAAAAAGATCTTGGAGAATTAACGACAGATAGTATACCTACACAAACATTTAATGGACAGGCAATTACTGTAGATGCTTTATTAAAAGTAATATATGGCGATTTAACTTTAACAAAAGGAACAGATTATGTAATAGAAAAGTATGAAGATAATACCTTAGTAGGAACAGCCAAAATATATTTAGCCGCTACAGAAAATGGAAATTATACCGGTACATTAGTTGTAGAATTTAGTATTCAAAAGAACAATGATACTAGTAAGGTAGCAATTATAGTTGAAGTGGGTCCTTTTGTATATAATGGAAGAAAATTTGAGCCAAGTATAACCGTAGAATTAAATGGTGTAGAAATAGATTCAAAATTATATAGTGTATCTTATGAAGATAATACAGATGCAGGAAAAGGTAAGATTATAGTTGAAAGTCTATACTTTGAATGTGATATAGAAGAGTTTATGATTGAACCAAAATCAATTACTGATGAAGATATAACTATAACAGAAATCCTACCTCAAACTTATAGTGGATCAGCTATTACACCAAGCTTTATAATCTATGATGAAACGACTAAGTTATTATCCCCTGATAGTTATACTTATGAGATAACTAAAAATGTAAATGCTGGAACAGGAATAATTACAATAAAGGGTGAAGGTAATTATAAGGATGAAAGAGAAATAACATTTACTATTTCAAAATTAAAAATGACAGATAGTAATACGGTAATAACTTTGGAATATGATAGTGTTAAGTTTGATGGGACTCAAAAGAAACCAGCTGTAACAAAAGTAGTATGTAATGGCATACCTTTACTTTTAAGTGATTATGAAATTGAATATAGTCAAAATACTAATGCTTCAAATGAAGCAACAGTAACAATAATACCTAAATTAAATAAAGATACAAATGATTATAACTTAGAAGGAAGTAGATCAAAGACCTTTACTATTGAACAAATTGATATAACTGATGAAGATATCGAAGTAACAATCGACCAAGATACATTTATATATGATGGATTAGAACATAAGCCAGTTGTCACAGTAAAGATAAAAAGTACTAATTTTATAATTGCTAGTACAGATTATACTGTTAATTATGAATTAGATGTAATTAATCATGGAACTAAATATATAACTGTAACAGGAAATAATATTAATTTAACATCAGTATCTACTAGTATAAGCTATGAAATAGAGCAAGTAGAATTGACATTAGCTATGTTAACTAGTGGAAAAATACCAAATCAAAAATATACTGGTGAGGCAATAACTGTCGATCCATTAATAGTATTTGAATATGCAGGAATGACTTTAGTTAAAGATGTAGATTATACATTAACATATTCTAATAATACCGAAGGGCCAAGAGCTACAATAACTTTATTAGGAATTGGTAATTACTATACAGAAGAAGGATTAATATTAAATTTTGACATTATAGAAAGACCAATTGATCAAAATGTGACAGTTACAATTGATAAAGATAGTTTTGTATATAATGGACAAGTTCAAAAACCAATTGTGACTGTTAAAGTAAATGGAACTGAAATATATGAACCTGATTATAGTATTGAATGGAGTAACGACTTAGTAAATAAGGGTGAAAAGACGATAACTGTAATAATTGAAAATTATGAAGGAATCAGTGGTAACACAAATGTATATTACAATATCACTAGTAAGGATATAAATAGTGAAGATATCACTATAAGTGAAATCTTAAATCAAACATATACAGGAAGTGAAATTTCACCAGAATTTACAATTACTGATAATTCTATTGCAGAATTAGCAGAAGGATTACTTAAAGATTATACATACAAAATTTCTAGTAATACCAATGTTGGACTTGTAACAATTACAATAAAAGGTGAAGGCAATTATAATGGAGAAAGAACAATAGATTTCAATATAATTCCACTGGAAATTGATAATACAAATACAACAATAGAACTTGATGAATACGAATTTGATTATGATACTTTAAGTAAAAATCCATTAGTAATTAAGGTTAGTGGACAAACATTTATATTAAATAGTAATGATTATATAGTTACTATTACTAATAATACGAAAGCAGGAATTGGAACTGTAAAAATTACTCCAAAGGAAATAAGTGAAGGAGTATCTAACATTACAGGATGGGCAAGTGTAGATTTTACTATTAATAAAGTCAATATTGAAGACTTAGATATTACCCTAGATTATGATTCTACAACTTATGATAAGACTGCAAAAGAACCAGGTGTAACAGTAAAAATAGGTGAAAATTTAGTATCAAGCACTGAATATAAGGTAACTTATACTCTTAATACAAAGGCAGGAAGAGCTGAAGTAACCATTTCTGAATTAGACGAAGTAGGTAACTTAGTAGGAAGTAGGACTCTATATTTTACAATACTAGAAAGAAATATTAATGATAAGGATATTACCATTTCAACTATCGCTGATCAAACTTACACTGGTGAAGATATAACAGTCGATGATTTAATAGATATTATTTATGGAAACTATCATCTAGTATTAAATACGGATTATTATATTGAAGAATATTTAAATAATATTAGTGGATATGTTGCGACTATTAAAATTGTTGGACAAGGTAATTATACTGGTACATATGATTTAAATTTCAATATAGTTGATAGACCAATTGACAAGTTTGTAAGTATTACCATTGAAAATGATACATTAATCTATAATGGTAAAGGTCAAAGACCTGTTATAACTGTAGTGATTGATGGACAACTTCTTAGTGAATTTGAATATAGCACTAGTGATAATGTAGTTGATATTACAAATGTTGGACCAAAGAGTATTAGAGTAATTATTGATACATTGGGAATTGACAGTTATGAAGATATAGATTATAGCATTATTGCTAAAGATTTAGATTCATCTATGATTATTTCAAACGAAGTAGAAAATCAAACATATACAGGAGAAAGTATATTAATTGGCAGCTACTTAGAAATAAAATATGAAGGAATGACTTTAGTAGAAGGAACAGATTTCGAAATTGTATATGTTGATGGAAATATAACTCCGGGAACACTAGTATTTAATATTAAAGGACTTGGAAACTACAGTGATGAAATATACTGTGGAACATTTGAGATTGTTAAAGCTACTATAGAAGACATAACAAATGAGATAATAGTAACTTTCGAAAATGATGAATTACCATATATGAAAGCTAATCTATATGCTAAGGAATTAGTATATTTAAATGGAGTCTTATTAGATAGTGATGACTATACTATTTTATATCCAAGTGATCTTAAGACCATAGGTAAGAAAACAATAGAAATTATTCTTAAATATGTAGTTGTTTCTGAAACTATAACTGCGGATTATTATATTGTCGAAAACGATATTGATAGCAATGATATATTCAATGCATTAATAGAAGGACAATACTATGTTGGAAAATCAATAACAGTTGATGAATTAATAGAACTATATATTAAGTATTATATTTTAGGTGAATATGATAGTGATATTTTACTTGAAAAATATGATGGTACAAATGCGAGTACATGTGACTATGAAATAGGAACTTATAGTTTAAATGACAAAGTTGGAACAGCTAGTATAGAGATAATCGGAAAAAACAATTTCTATGGAACTAAAACAATAACCTTCCAAATATTAGAATCTCAAACAATTGAAGTTAAGTCAAATGCCCCATTTAAATATGTAAGAGTGGTATATGATGAAGAAAATCTTATATATACATATATATCTACAACCCATGTGATAAATGATTATCTAGATGGTGTTTTCCTAACGAATGTTAGAAGTCAGATGACAATTAAACAATTCTTGAGCTTAATAGTAAATAACATCGCACAAATTAATGTTTATGATGAAGAGGAGCAATTAATTGATTCTAATTCATATGAATATATATTCATTGCGACTGGTTACAAAATAGAATTAGTAATTGAAGGTATTGCAATAGATAGTATCATAGTTTCAATTCTTGGTGACGTTAATAGCGATGGAATTATTGACTCAAGTGATTGTTCATCATTATTAAGAGCAATTAACGGAAGAACAAGCTTTGATTTAGCAAGAATTCTAGCAGGTGACATAAACGAAGACGGAATCCTAGATGGTGATGATTATACACCATTATTACGTCAAGTAAATGGAAGAACAAACTTTGAAGATGAGTATCAAGTAAGTTTCGAAGAAGCATTATTCAGATCTATGGCTATGAATTTTGTTAGTGAAGAAAATGAAACTATAGTTTATGAAGAAATACAAAATGTTGAAATAAGTAGTAATGATATTTTTGAAGAAGAAATAACAGTTATTAAAGCTTATGAAACGGAAGAAATAAAATTGTTTATTAGAAGAGAAGAGGTAGTATACTACCTAGAACGAAAGGCGGAGGAATAGAATGAGAAAAATTAAGAAAATAGCAATAGCAATTATCCTAAGCTTTCTAGGAGTATTTACTATAATAAAAAGCAATGCAATTGTTCATGCGGCAAACGTAGCTGGGACTGCAACTTTCTCAGTTACGTCTGACAAGGAACAAATAGCAAAAGGTGAAGATGTTACCTTAAGCGTGTATGTAGAATATACCGGTACAACAAAATATTTTGCGAATGCTCAGGCAAGAGTAGTATTTAATAAAGAAGTGTTTGAATATAAAGCGAGCTCAGCTAAAATAACGGCTGGATTATTCACAAGCAATATTCTAAATGCTACCCAATCAGCTAATGGATATGTAATCGTTGGTGGAGTTATTGATACTGAAACTGATGATGATGCAACTGGTTTATATGCTGGAGAAAAAATTCTATTTGCAACTCTAAAGTTAACTGTATTGTCAACATCTACGGTATCAAATGCAACTATTACCTTAGATGGATTTGCGACAAGTACAGTTGCAGCTGAAGGTATAACAAAAACCTCAGCTGGTGCACTTAGTTTAACAATTGGTAATCCAAATACTGAAGCTGGAATAAGTAAAGTATTGGTAGACAATACTGAAATTACCAAAGGTGGAAATGGCATATATGAAACAAGTGTTGCTTCAAATAAAACTTCTGCAGCTTTAGAAATTACTCCAGTTGATGGAGCAAAAATAACAAGTCTAAAAGCAGATAACGTAGAAATAACGGCAGTAGGTGGAGTGTACACCATTCCACTTGCCACAGCTGGTGATGTAGCAGTAGTACAAGTAAGTACTATTGCCCAAGATGGAATTGCAATCGCAACTACGGGTATTTATATTACAAGAGAAAAATATGATATAGCTACTTTAGCTGGGTTAACAATAACTCAAAGTGGAAGCACTATAAATCCAAAACTTTATGATGGATCTAATGTAAATACTACGACATTTTCAAGTAGTGTAACTAGTTATACATTAAGAATATCAGAAGGAAGTACTTCCTTAGGAATAACTCCAACAGTAACTAATGGTTACTTAATAAAGGCAGTAACGATAAATGGATTAAGTGCAACTTCAGGTGTAGCAAAAAACATCTCAACAGCATCATTATCAAAAATAGAAATAGAAGTTACTGCTCAAGATGAGACAACAACTACAAAATATATAATAGATATTGTAAAATTAGATGATGATGTTTCATTGGAAGACTTAGAGATAAAGGATAATGATAATACTACATTAACTACTACTTTAAGTGGTAATAAGTATACTGTAGAAACTAAGTTAGCTTATACAAAAACGGGATTTACTATCAATGCAAAATTACCAGAGGATAGTAAAGCAACAATGACAATTGATGGCGTGAATGTGTCATCAGGTACTGCAAGTGGATTAATATCTTTTAGTGGTGTACTAGAAAATAAAAAGAGTATAAATATAGTTGTAACCAGTGAATCAGGAATAACTAAAACTTATACTGTAGAAGTTACTAGAGTTGCTGCCGATACTGATACAAGTTTAGGAAGTATCATAGTAACTGGCGTTGACGATGGAGTTACATACGATAAAGAATCAAGCTCTACAGCAACTAATTTTTACTATGAATTACCTTCAATGACGGGATTTAAAGGGACAGTAAAAATTACATTAACAAGTGAATTTTCAACATTTACAGTAAATGGAGAAGCATATAATGAAAATACGATTTATAGTGCTCCAATAGTATTATCAATCGTTGTAACTGCTCAAAGTGGCGCAACCAAAACGTATACTATTTCATTATCAAAATCAGTCCAAAAAGATACAAATAATGAGATGAGTAATTTAAGTGTTACAGACCACAATATATCACCAGTATTTGATAAGCAAACAACAAGCTATACTTTAACTGTACCATATTTAACTAGTCAGGTAACAATAAATGTTTCCGCTGCATCATCACTGGCAACTATTATTGGAAGCAATAAAGGTTTAGTATCTTTAAGTGTTGGGACTAATACTTTTAAATATAAAATAAAGAGCGAAAGCGGAACGGAAAGTGTTGAATATACTTTAACAATTACACGAACAGCCGGAGATACGATTAATACGTTAGATGATATAGAAATTGATGGTGTAAGTATCGATTCATTCTCA
Organism: Anaeroplasmataceae bacterium; assembly: GCA_031553215.1. Lineage (GTDB taxonomy): Bacteria > Bacillota_I > Bacilli_A > Acholeplasmatales > Anaeroplasmataceae > JAVBLW01. The sequence continues at coordinate 70,380 of JAVBLW010000006.1, read as the reverse complement.
AGTAGCACATTGAATTATGTAATAAGAGTTGATCATAGTGTTTCTGAGGTTACACTTAATGCCATAAAATCATCAGACAAAGCGACTATAAATTATAATCAAACGGCATCATTAAGTATTGGTAGAAATACTATTACAATAATAGTTACGAGTGAAACAGGAGTATCTAAAACTTATACTTTAACAATATATCGTGCTGACGATGATCATAATGTAGATGATATAGAAGTATTTGATAAGGATAATCAAACATTATTTCTAGATGGTAATCAAGCTATAACTTTTAATGCAAGTACATTGACATATGAATTTAGTGTTTCATATAAAACTAACTTATTAAATTTTGTAGTAACTACAAGTAATGGAAATGCAACCGTAACTGGAGATGGAACTAAAAATTTAGCTGTAGGATTAAATACAATTACTATAAAAGTAACAAGTGAATATGGATTATATAATACAGCAGCTTCGAATACAAGCATAACTTATACTATAAAAGTAACAAGAGAAGCAGCTGATACAGACACATCCTTAAGTTCATTGTCTTTAACAATTGGTGGAGTGGAACAAATCATTGATTTTGATCCTAGTAAATTAATATACATTGTAGATGAAATTGATAGTAGTACGACATCTGTATTTATAACTGCAGTAGCTAACAGTTCAAAAGCTGTAGTATCTGGAAATACAGGAAATGTTTCATTGAATAGTGGAAGTATAATAGGAAATATTACAGCAATTTTAAGTGTAACTATTACGGCAGAAAGTGGTGCAATAGCTACATATGAAATAAAAGTATCAAGTCAAAGACTAGTTTTAAATGATAACAATGAAATAAGTAAAATTGAAGTAATCGGATCAGATGAAATAAAATATATTACCTTTAATCCAACTACCTTAACTTATAATGTAACACTACCATATGGTGTTAGTTCATATAGTATTGTGGTATCAACACCAAGTGGAGCATTTAGTACAGTAACAATTACAAATTCAAGTTCTGGAGTTGTAAACATTGGATCTGGGGCTACAATTACTAATAAAATATATGCTACAAGTGAAAGCGGTGTAAAAGGTACTGAGTATACAATTGTGGTAAATAGAACCGCTGGAAACAGTGATAGTACATTATCAAGTATTAAAATAGATGGCACAACTATGGCATCTTTTAATAAGGGAATAATAACATATACTATCTTAAGAGGATATAATGTAGAACAAATTTCTATCGAAGGAATAGTAAACAATACTAAATCAACCTTGGTAGGTAATGGAACATTTAATCTTGTAAATGGATTAAATACTTTTAATCTTCAAGTAACAGCAGAAGACGGTACTAGTACAACTTATACAATTACTGTAAAGAAAGATATATCAGAACCAATCCTAACTGCATTAGGTGTTACTGGATGTACATTAACAGATGAAAATGGACAAAGTCTATCATTTAATAGTACAACAATGAGCTATTACTTAACTGTACCGTTTAGTAAGAGTCAAATTACTATATCAGCTCTTTGTAATACTGGACAAACTATAACAGGAAATACTGGATTAGTTAATTTAATTGCTGGACAAGTAAATACATTTACTTATATAGTAACTACTGAATCAGGAATGGTAGGAAGCACTTATACACTATATGTAACAAGAGAAAATGGTAATGCCAATAATACATTAGATGATATAACTATTGATGGTAATTCAATTAATGAATTTAATTCAGGAATCAATAACTATACAATAAGAGTATCTCATAGTACAACTTATATTGTAATAGGATATGAAAAGACATATGCAAGTTCTACTGCCGTAGTAAGTAGCAATACAAGCTTAAATTTAGGAAGAAATACAATTACGATAACTGTAACAAGTGAAACAGGAATTCAAAATGTTTATACATTAGAAATTTACCGTGCAGATGATGACTACAGTGTTTCAAATATTGAGGCAAAAGATGCTAGTGGAAATGTTATCAAAAATCCTAATGGTACAACTGCTCTAGTATTTAATGCCGAAACATTAACCTATAATCTAACTGTAGCATACAGCATTTCAAATATTAATATTATAATTTCAGCCGCAACAAATGCAGATATTACAAATGGTGGAGTACATAATCTAAATGTAGGAATTAATACATTTAATATAACGATCAGAAGTGAATATGGAAAATATAATAGTAGTGCCACAAATACAAGCATTACCTATACAATTATTGTAACAAGAGAACCAGCAGATACAGATTCAAGTCTTAATTCATTATCAGTAAAAATAGGTGGAGTAGAACAAATCAATAATTTTGATAAGAGTACTTTAATTTATAATATTGATAATGTAGGTTCAAGTGTAACCAGTCTTTTAATTGCTGGAACTGCAACAAGCTCTAAAGCTACAATTACAGGACTTGGTAATTTAGCTTTAAATAGTGGAACAATCAGTGGAAGTAATTCAATAATATTTACTATTAAAGTTACAGCAGAAGATGGTTCATTTACAGAATATAAAATTGTTGTATCAAGAGAAACAGTAAATTTACAAGATAATAATGAAATTATTGATATAAAAGTTAATGGATCTAATGGAGTAAACTACATAACATTTGATACGAATACAATTGTATATTATATTAATTTACCTTATGCTGTATCATCATATACGATTATAGTTACTACTCCATCTGGGGTCGCTTCAATAGTAACTATTGATAGGACACAAGGTAGTTCAAGATATTATTCAATAAATGCAGGGCAAATAATTACAAACATTTTATATGCAACAAGTGAATCAGGACAAAGTGGAATCAACTATGTAATAATTGTAGATAGAGAAGAAGCTTCAAATGATGCAACATTAGAATGGATAAAGATTGATGGAGTAACTATTACTGGATTTGCAAGCAATAAGTATTCTTATAATGTTAAAAAAACAAGCAATGTTGAATCAATATCAATAACTGCAAAAACTAATGATTTAAATGCCATTATTATAAGTGGAAAAGGTGCCTTTAATCTAGTCGAAGGAAGTAACATTTTTACTATTATAGTACAAGCTCATGATGGAGTGACCATGCTTTCTTACACGATAACAGTTATTAAAGATTATGAGTTAGCAAGATTAAGTGAATTATATATTATCGGTCATGACCTATATGATGAATTTGGTAATGTAATAGAATTTGATCCAAGTATTACAACTTATTATTTATCAGTAAATAATTCAGTTGATAATATTGATGTAATTGCTAGAACTATCGATTCAACAGCCCGTATTGAAGGTGCTGGAATCAATTTCTTAAATGTTGGAAAAAATAAAGTAACTATTTATTTAATACCAGTAACTGGAGTACCTTCACCATATACAATAATTGTAACAAGAAAAGGAATTCCATCAGCAAGTACAGATTTAGACAGTATAATAATTGATGAAATTCCAACATTTAGTGACTTATATAATGATAATAAAAATGAATATTACTATAATGATACAAATAGAAATAGCTTCGTAGTAGAAAGCAATATAACATCATTAAATATTACTGTTATAGTATCTAATTTAGGTGATGAATTCTATGGACCAACTACTTATCAAATAATAGGCGCAAATAATTTATTAAGTGGAGAAAATACGATAGTTATCTATATAGTAGCAAGTGATTTGATATCTTCAAGAATAATCCTTATCCATGTTTATAGAAATTATATTGCTTATGATGTAGTTAATGACACATATGATAATGTGACTATTGATGCCCAAGATGGTACCAATACATATAATTTGACTTTAAATAAGACAAGTATCAAAGATATAGATTTCACAAAATTTGTTAAACCAAAGACAACAGCAAATGTTGAAATATTAAGTGAAATAAAAGATACTACTCAAGAAGTAATAATTAGAATATCAAATGGAATAGATTCAGATATCATTAAATTAAGCATAACTGATAATACAATAAGTACAACTAATAATAAGAAAATCTCACCATTAATTTATGCAATTTGTGGTGGAACAACAGGATTTATAATGTTAAGTGTAGCAGTATTTATGGTTTTAAAAAAGAGACAAGCTTAGAGTTCATAAGGAGGAGAAATTATGATAATTATAAACAGTAATACAATAAAAGATTTCACCCATGATTATGGACTATTAATCATAGCCTTCTTATTGGTATTTGTTATTTATTTACTATGCATATATTTTATTAATCGTAATTATAATCATAGATTAACAAAATATAAAATGATTGATGAGCAAATTGAAATCTACAATTTATATGGCTTTAAAAAACGATATAACGAAATAAGTCATAAAATTAAAAAATGCAGTATCATAAGCCTAGATATCAAAAATTTTAATAATTTAAGTGAATATCTAGGCTATGAAAAAGCCATCAATATATTAAAAATAATGGTAGATGAAATACAATCAAAATTAACAAAAAGAGAAATAATTGCTAGACTAGAAAGAGATCATTTTATACTAGAAATATTAGAAAATGAAGAAGAATCAGTAAAAAAGGTAATTGCTAGTTTTGAGGAAAGTATTTTTAAATCAATAAGTAAAAATAATCAATATTTAGAATTACAAATAAAGTGGGGAGTATTTATATATGCCAATGAAAAGCCAATTGAGAAAGCCATTGATAATTCTATTCAAGCATTAAATCAAACTAAAAAACAAAATACTCACATTGAATTTTATACTGCTGAAATTTTTGAAAAGCAATCACTTAAAATAGTTTTAGATCAAAGTAAAGAAGAGGCCTTTAAAAATGGTGAATTTATAGGATATTTACAACCAAAAGTTAGTTTGAAAACAAACAAAATAGTTGGAGCGGAAATCCTAGTAAGATGGAAGAGCGAAAAAAGATTAATTGAGTACACTCCTAATCAATTTATACCAATTTTTGAACAAAATGGCTTTATTAAAGAAATAGATATGGAAATGTTACGTCAAGTATGTATTATTCAAGATTCTTGGAAAAAACGTGGTATGCAAATATTGCCAGTTTCATTCAATCTATCAAGAGTTCACTTTACTGATTTAGGTTTTATTGATAAGATTAAAGCAATAATTAAAGAGTATAATGCTAATCCAAAATATATTGAATTAGAAATTACTGAAAGTATTTTCTTAGAAAATATGGACATGGTAGGAGATGCAATTACCAAATTACATGAAATGGGAATTCGTGTTTCTATGGATGATTTTGGTAGTGGATATTCATCGCTTTCTTCATTGCACAACTTAGACATTGATACTTTAAAAATTGATGGTTGCTTCGTAAAAGACAATTTAGCTATTGACCGTGATATTGCAATATTAAGCAATATGATTAATTTGGCTAATGAATTAGACCTTGAGGTTGTAGTTGAAGGTGTTGAAACCGTTGAAATCGTAAAGAAAATAAAAACTATATCAGATGATGTAATAATCCAAGGATATTATTTCTCTAAGCCAGTTCCTCAATCTAGATTTGACATGCTACTAGAAAAAAATTATCAAGTAGAATATGAAGATTCTAATGAACAAGTAAAATTTAATGCAAAAACAATAAATGCTATAGAAAATGACAATTTATTAGTTCAAATGGCCTTGAATAAGGAAAAAGAAGAACTTCTAAATAAGAAAATTGAAGAATTTAACTTGAAACAAGAAGAATTAGAACGCAAAATCAAAGCCTTAGAAGAACTGAAAAAAAATACTATAATTCCTGAAGAAATAGTAGTTCAAGAAGAAATCATTATTCCAGAAACTAAAAATAAAGAAGTCGAAGATTTAGAAAAGAAGATCCTAGAAACAAGATTAAAGGCTGAACAAGAAGAGCTTATCAGAAAAGAAAAAGAAACGAAATGGCAAGCAACACAAGAGGAACTAGAAAGAAGAATTTTAGAAACAAGACTAAAAGCTGAACAAGAAGAAAGGGAAAGACAAGCAAAATTAACTAACCCTGAAGAAATCAACAAACTAGTTCAAGAATTAATAGATCCTGAAGTAATAGATCCTAAACAACAAGCCGCTGAACAAGCTCTTGCCGATGAAACATTAGTTCTAGATGTATCTTTAATCTCTAAGGTAACAAATACTAAGGATGATGAAGATGAAAATGAATCAACTGATGAAGAAGATTCAATAAAAGATATTCCAGTACCAACCATATCTAATGAAGAAGTAGAAAAAATTATTAAGGAATATTACGCAAAATATAATGAAAAATGGTATATTCATGCAGAAGAGGAATTAGGTGAACAGTACTTCGAAATAATAAGTGCCTTAAGATATTATAAAGGTGCGGACAATAGAGATTTAGCAGAAAAAATATATACTGCAGAAGAAGACATCAAAGTTGCCTATAATATTTTAAAAAATCATATTATGCAATATGTAGATGTTAAAAATAGAATATCTAAGTCATATGATTCATTCAGGGTAAATAGAGAATATTTTATTAAAATATCTTTTGTAGGTAAAAAATTAAGACTATACCTAGATTTAGATCCTGATAAATATCCAAGAGGACAATATCCACATGCTGATGCATCGAAATTTAAAAAACATGCAAAAACTCCATTCATGATGAGAGTAAGAAGTGGATTATCAGTAAGGAGAGCCAAAATTCTTATAAGTGATGTAATGACTAAAAACCAATTAGAAGTAGATGATACTTATAAACCAGTCGATTATGTACATGCATTTAAGTACTATAAGAAACCAAGTATTAAAGAAATAGAATCAACAAAATAACAAAAAAATAAGCGGTTCTCTGAATTATCGAAGATTAGATAGTTTAAGAAACCGCTTTTTTTACATAAAAAAGTCCTTAAACATTGAGTTTAGGGACTTTTAAGCATAAAAAAAAGACACAAAATCCTGTTTTAAAGGATTTTATATCTTACTAATTTAAAATGAGTTAGATAATCTTTCTAAATAATTTCTTTTCACACTAATATCTGGATGGACATATAAATTCATTGTTGTACCTATTGAAGAATGGCCTAGTATTTCACTAACTGATTTATAATCAAATCCCATTTCTATACATTTAGTAGCAAATGCATGTCTTAATGAATGGAATGTGACATCAGGTAAATCATTTTCCTTCAACACCCATTTAAAGTACCTTCTTAATGATCTAGGTTCTATTGGTTTTTCTGTATTAGTCAAAATATATGATTCATTATACTCATTATAATTACAAGATAAAATCAATTTGACTAATTTATCAGTAAGTGGAATTCTTCTATACGATGTTTGAGTTTTAGGACTTGATATATGTATACCATCTTTTCCTCTTTGTAAAGTTGTCTCAATAACGAGCATTTTTGTAATAATATCTATATTTTTATATTTTAAAGCGCATATTTCACCAATTCTTAGTCCAGTAAGCAACCCTAGTGCTATCCCAAAATTCTTATAATTCAAATTTTCTGATAAATAATTAAATAATTTGTTGCATTCTAATTGTGAAAGCATATTGAAATCTTTTTTAACTTTTACTATTTTATTGACTATTTTAATTTTTTTAGATAAATATGATTTTTCATAAAAAAAATTCAATATTTTTTTTAATGTAATTAATACTAAATTACAATATGAATTTGACATATTTTTATCATTTATTTTTATTGTTTTTATATAATTTTGGAAATTCGAGCAAATTATATCTGAAATACATTCTAATGGTATGTTCTTAAAATAATTATAAATAATTGTATTATAAACATTAATATATGTTTCAGCTGATGACATTTTAATACTAACGTACAAATCATTTTTCCAGTCTTCTATATAATCATAAATATATTTTTTCGCCATGTCTTTTACCCCTTTTATTTGATTTTTTTCGACTTATATTGATATTTTATAGTAATTATGATAACATTAAATTGTCCCTAAACTCAATGTTTAAGGATACTACAATTAGTTTGTAAACTATTTTTCAAATTATACAGAATAAATTAATTATTCAAATGAAAGGAGAACAAAAATGGAACAAATTAATCGCTATCATGCTCAAGAAGAGACTGATTTTGCAGAAAAGATATATGTGGCAGATGATAGCATAAAAAATGCCTATAACATAATCAAGAACCATATTATGCAATATGAAGATGTAAAAAACAGGTTATCTAGATTATATGATTCATTTAGAGTGAAAAAAGAAAACTTTATTAAAATATCATATGTTGGTAGAAAACTAAGATTATATTTGGATTTAAATCCGGATAGTTATCCAATGGGGGAATATCCTCATGTTGATGTTTCAAAATTTGAAAGACATGTTAATACTCCTTTCATGATGAGAGTAAGTAGTACACTTTCAATCCGTAGAGCAAAAATTTTAATTAATGATGTAATGCTAAAATATCAATTACATATAGATGAAAATTATGAAACTGTAGATTATATAGAAGAATATAAGAATTATAATAGAAAAGAACTTGTGAATGCTAAATAAAAAAAGAGATTTTGAAATCTCTTTTTTATTTAAATCTAATTCTTTTTTACGATTATTAATTTTTCATTATTAGAAAAATTATCAATTAAAGAATAAATTATATTATATTTATTAAGTGAATTTAATATTTCATTGAATTCTTCAATTCCACCTTCATGTGATGTATAGGAACATATTATTATCAACCCATCTGGATTTAAAATGGAATAACAATTTAAAATAGCCTTTGCAGAGGTATAGTGACTAGTTTTAATTTTTTTATTACTGCCAGGTAAAAAACCTAAATTAAAAAGAAATAAATCAGCATATTTTAAATAATTTGGAATATTATTAAAATCATCATGAAATAATTTTATATTATTTAAATCTTTAAATTTTAAGGAACTTCTTTTAATGGCAAGTTCTTGGATATCAAAAGAATATACTAAATCAAACAAAGAAGATAAAAAAATAGAATCATGGCCATTACCACATGTAGCATCGACTGCAACATATTTATTTTTCATTTGAGTAATGTACTTATGGGATTCAAGGACAATATCAGAAATATTCATAAAATCACTCCTAGTGTAATTATATCACAATATTTAAATCAAAAATAGAATAATTAGGAGTAGAAAATTGGAGAATTTTTATATAATTATTTAAGTAGTTATTTAGTCTGATAAGTAAAAACATATTTACTTTTTCTTGGAAACTATGATATAATTAAATCACTTTAGAAAAGGAGAAAGATAATATGGCAAAAAAAGGATCAACTGGACTTTTAGGAATGGTTGCTTTCATAGCAATTATACTTAATGCAGTTGCTTGGTTGTTAGTATCATTAGATCTAGGAGGAAATATTTCAGCAATAATGACTGCAGTAGCTAGTATCGCATTGTTATTAGTAGTATTATATGTTGCATATGATTTCGCAAAAAAACAAACTCAATTATGGAGAATAATTTTCTATGTACTTGCAATATTAAGTATTGCTGCAGTACTATTCGGAACTGGAAGAAGCTTCGTATAAGAAAAAGTGCTTAGCACTTTTTTTTTGTTCGTTTATTGCTTAATATATGTTATAATTATATAAGAAGGTAGTGATGTAGATGAATTTACAAATTGATGACAATATCGTTTTAGAAATAAAAAGACTAGGAATAAATGGCGAAGGAATTGGCTTTTACCAAAAACTTGCTGTTTTCGTAGATGGAGCAATTCCAGGAGAAACTGTAAAATTAAGAATTTCGCAGGTATCAGAAAAAATGGCAAAGGGTGAAATAATTGAATATAGACAAGTTTCTCCTAATAGAGTAGAACCTAAATGTCCACATTATGAAAAATGTGGTGGTTGTCAAATCTCTCACATTGAGAATAAATATACAGGCGTATTAAAAAGAGAAATGCTTATTGAATCTATTTTAAGATATACTGATATTAATCCAAAAACTTTTGAAATTAAACCAACAATTATTATGGATAATCCAGATGGATACCGTAATAAATCAAGCTTACCTGTTAGAAAATTCAATGAAAAAGCTACTTTAGGTTTATATGAACCTGAGACAAATAAAATCGTATATATTGACAATTGTTTAGTTCAAAATGAAATAATAAATACAATTAATTCTAAAGTACTAGAATATATTGATGAATTGAATGTGACTCCTTATGTTGAAAAATTTAGAAGGGGAGAAATTAAATATATTGTAACTAGAGTATCTCATAAAACAAATGAAGCACAAGTTACATTAATTACTCATGATAAAACTCCTAAAATATTTGAACTTGCAAAAAAAATAATAAATATTCAAAATGTAGTAAGTGTATATGAATCAATAAACGATAGCATAAAAGAAGGAGTTATATTTGGACCTGAAATAAATTTATTAGAAGGAAAACCAACAATAATTGAATCTATTGGTGATTATAAATTTGAATTATTACCGACAGCTTTCTTCCAATTAAATCCAGTACAAACTGAAAAATTATATGAACAAGTAAAAAAAGCATGTAAATTATCAAGAACTGAAGTAGTATTAGATGCTTACTGTGGGGTAGGAACAATTGGAATATATTTATCTAAACTTTCTAAAGAAATAATAGGTATTGAATATAACAAAGAAGCGGTTATAAACGCTAATCAAAATGCTAAATTAAATAAAGTAAATAATGCCAAATTCTATCAAGGCGATGTTACCGAATTATTACCTAAGCTAATTGAAGAAGGATTAAAGTTAGACGTAATAGTTGTAGATCCACCTAGAACTGGATTAGGTAGTGAATTAATTGAAACAATCCTAAATACAGATGTAAAAAGAATGGTTTATGTTTCATGTAATCCTGCTACTTTAGCAAAGGACTTAAACTTATTAACTCAAAAATACCATATTAAATATATGCAACCTGTAGACATGTTTCCTCAAACAGCACACGTTGAAACGATAGTATTGCTCGAACGCAAATAGGCAATTAAGTGCATTTAGATATACTTTAATGTGAAATAGCAAATATGTTTTTTGTATAGTTTACAAAACAAAATTAGCAGAATATAATAAAAGCATTTATTTTAATCTAAAAAAATATTTTACTGGTTTGTGGAAACATATCTAATTAATGCTAATATTAAATAATTATTACGAGTAAAAGAAAAGGTGAAGTTTATGACAATTAAAACAGTACAAGGAGACATTGAATCAAGTGCTATAAATAAAGTTTTAGTACATGAACATATATTTAATATTTTTCCTTGGCAGTGTAGAAACGAAAGTGAAAGCAAATCTATAGAAATGGTAAATTCAGCTTTTTGCAAGGGATATAATTTGATTGTCGATTTAACGCCTTATACAAATGTCTATAATTACTATAACGTTATCGATAATTCTAATGCTTATATTGTTTCATGTACTGGATTTTTTACTGGAAAATATGTAAAGGCAAAATATAAAAAACAAACAATAGAAGAGCTATGTGTTAAGATGGAAAAAGATATTTTGGTTGGTGTCGGAAAAAGACATATAAAACCTGGCATCATAAAAATTGGTACTAACACAGAGGATTTAAAGGATTTTGAAGAACGTTTTTTTAAATCCTCAATTCTTATTTCAAATAAATATAATTTGCCAATAGCAGTACATTTAACTAAAAATTTTATGGGGCACTATAACTTTTTATTAAAAAATAATGTTAATTCTAAAAAATTAATGATTTTGCATTCTGAAAAAAATATCGATAAAATGGATTATCAAGTATTTCTAAACGAATTAATTTCAGTATGTAGAAATCAAGGATATTTACAATTTTCTGATTTTGGAACAGACACAAAATCAAAAAAAAGCAAACTAATGGCAAAAATGATAATGGATTTAATAGAGTTAGGATATATTAATAATATTTTAATAAGCAATGATTGTAATTGGCGTTGGAAAAAGTTCAAAATGATAATAAGGAATGAAGATAAAAAAAATATTAGGGATTATTTATATGTGGAGAACTTTGTCTTACCACTTCTTAGATATTATGGAGTAAGAGAAGAAAGTATTTTTAAGATTTTACATGATAATCCTATTGAATTTTTGGGAGGATAATTATGAAGGTTTTAGAGTTAAACAGTATAACAGGAATTTTTAATGAATTTTATAGTCCTATTGATTTTTCTTTAATTGATAGACGTGATTTAAAAAATTTAAATCATATTTTTTGGATGGAAATATTGGATATAGAATTTATAGTAAAAGTTTTAGAAATCATGAAGAACTCTAATGTTGAAAAAAGCATATGGGAATATGCAATATTATCAGATGAAAAATATTTTATAGAAAGGCTTCAGAATACGTATAAAATAATAGCTCAACAAGCAATTACTGCTAATAGATTTTTTTCTGAACTTGAAGTGTTGGAAATATACTGCAAAGTGCTTTCTAAATATTATTTTAAAAATTATAATTTTAATATTCAAGATGGATTTCAATTTCCCAACTATTCAATAAAAAAAATAGATGAAGAAGCAAATAAAAGCACCATTGTTTTCGATTTTGTTAATAATATGATAGATAAAATGGATTGCGTATGTGATTTTTTATGGATTAATGGTACAGTAAATTTTATTAATTATTATATAATAAAAAGAATTAAGGAGATTAATCCGAATTGTTTTATTGGTCTAAGATATCATAATTCCGAATATTTTTCATACAGCAAAATAAAAAACTATTTGAAAAATAACAACTTACTTTTTAATGTTATTGACTGTATTGTATTAGATGACAATTTAGATACAACAGATAAAGTAGAAAATTTTATTAAAAGAAATTTAAATTTAAGCAGCATTGAAAATATAATGTATTTGGATAAAAATACGAATGAGATTATTGAAACTAATACATTAAAAAAGAAATTTTCTTTTTTTGAGATGACTAGATATAGATTTTTTAATGAAATAATTAATACAGAAAAAATTGTTAATTTGAGATTGTTGCCTAATAAACAATGTTATTGGAAAAAATGTACTTTTTGCGGTATAAATAAAAAATATCTTTTTTGCGAAGACACAACTTATGATTTGGAAACAAATTTTATTTACATAAAAGAAATGATTAATAAAGGATATAAATATTTTTGGTTTGAAGATGAAGCAATACCATCTGATATAATGATAAAATTTGCTGATTTTTTATTAGTAAATGAAATAGAAATTTTCTGGCAAATTAGATCGAGATTTGATATAAATTTAAATAAAGCAGATTGTGACAAATTATTTTTATCCGGACTAAGAGAAATACGATTTGGTTTTGAGTCAGGATCAAATTTAATTCTTAAAAAAATGAATAAATATGAGAGTTCTTTTGACTACAATAATATTGAGGCTCTTATTAAAAAATTTTCACAGGCTAAAATACATGTTCATGTTCCGACAATTGTCGGATTTCCCTTTGAAACTATGGTCGAAAGAAAAGAAACATATGAAAGGTTGCAATATCTTAACAAACAATATAATATGACATTTAATATAAATATATTTTTATTAGATGTTGCCTCTGATGTTTTCAAAAACTTTGATAAATACAATATAAAACTAATTAATTTTAGAGCAAATCCTTTTGATTTCATTGATAATTTTGTTAATTATGAATTAGAAGAATCCTATAATAATTTAGATAAAGAAAGAAATGAATTCATGAGAGATATTTTATATCCTTGGATGCCTAAAACTGCATTAATAAAACCAGTAATTTTATATAGGTTATCTGAAACGATTCGTAATACATTGCTATGGAGTAATAAAGAATATGATTTTATTTTGCCAAGCAAGCAAGTAACTTTTATATTGAATAACCATAAATATATTTATGATTGGAAAACACATAAGATTTTTATCTCGGAGAATTGATTATGAATAATATCAAGTATTATATTAATAAATGGTGTGTAGACAGAGAAAAATATTTGAAAAAAGATTTGTATTTTCAAATTCATATAACTGAAAAATGTCAAAAAAAGTGTGTGCATTGTTATTTTAATGAAATAGGTAGAAGTTTTTTGGAGATGAAAGCAAGTGACTGTATTAATTTTTTGGCGAATGCAAATAATTACGCAAAATCAATATCAAAAAATTTAGCAGTAGATTTTACAGGTGGAGACCCGCTGCTTCATAATGAACTTGATACTATAATAGAATATTGTTGGAATAATAATATCAAGTATGGATTTAAATGTAATCCTGAAGTGATAGTTAGTGATTTTGAAAGAATTAAATTTTTTCTGCAAAGAGCAGAAGATATTTCATTGAGTTTAGATGGTATGGAAATAATGCATGATGAGATTAGGGGTATTGGATCGTTTCAAAACACGATTGAAGCTATAAAGATTTTAAATAAATTTAATTTGAAAGTAAGAATTAGTTTTACTGCATCAAAGAATAATTATCATGAAATTATGACATTGTTTGATTTTTTTATTAATAATAATATTATTATTGACGACTTTACTTGGGCGAGATATTGGTCAGAAAATGAAAACAATATAATAGATAATGAATTGCTTGTTAGAATTTTTGAAGAACAATTTAATTATTTGCGATTAAAATTTAATGATCCGAATTTCTTTTATGTTAATAAAGAAAATAGGGTGGTACCAAAAGTTTTTTTTAGTTTTAAAGAGCACCAATGGATTCCTTTTTTAATAAAGAAAGATATTATTTTTCCGGAAATAGTAAACCACATAATGAATAATGAGAATTCTCTTAATTGTACTGCAACTAAAGATATTTTCATTGTAGACGTAAATGGAAAAATATTTAACTGTAGAAAATGTTATGCAAGCAAATACATTATTAATAACTTTTTTGATAATTCCGAAAAGCATTTAATAAAAAACACAGATTGTTTAGAATGTATATATTTTAATGTTTGTGGTGGTTGCTATGCTATTGATAGTTTTACTAAAAACGCTATTAAATGTTGCTTATTTATAAATAAAAAAGAAAAGGAGAAAACGATATGAAAGAATTAACTTTTGATTTTCTTAGTAGTGCTGATTTAGACTTTTCAAATTCGATATTAGTTGACAAAAATACTATGTCTTTCACTGCTGATGGCGGTGGCGGAGATGGCGGCGGAAGTTCATCAGGCGGCGGCGGCGGAGGCGGCGGCGGCGGTGGTGGAGGAGGCGGTGGCGGCGGCGGTGGCGGCGGCAAAGCCTGCTAAATATTAAATAAGTAAATAGCAACATTTATATAGGGGAGCTAAGAATTTTATTCTTAGCTTTTTATATTAGTATGACTTTGTACTTAATATTTTTTTCTGGATAAACAAAGTTACATTCTGGATAATTATATTCAACTGGTGTGTCAATGTACTCACCTGTATGGATTGGAGTGTAACTTGTGTATTCCTTTAGCTTTTCTTTAAATTTACTCATCGATACAGCTTTATCGCTTTCTATGCAATAGATTAATTCATTTCTATTGACTACAATTATTTTGCTAAAGATAGATTTAAAAAGTTTTTCATCAAGCTGGTCAAGCTTATTATTTCTTAATAAAAATTCATTTATATCATTAACTCTTTTTTGATAACTATATTTGTTTGCGTAATCATTTTCTAAATCAAATAATTTTGTTTTTAACTCGAGAATTTTATGTTTGCTTTCAGTATATTCAGTCTTAAAATAGTCATCATCTAAACAATAAATAAAGAAGAAGCTAAAATAATCAAATTCATATTTGAACGCTATGCCTCAGGAATTGGCTCAAATAGCATAGGTAGAGAATTAAGAGCTATGAAAATTAAATCACCTAGAAATAATGAAGTATGGTCAGGAACAACTATCACAGGTATTATTAGAAATGAGAAATATTATGGAGATGCAGTATTTGGTAAAACATATACCCTAGATCCAATAAGTAAAAAAAGAGTAGACAATAAAGGCGATGCAGACATGTATTTGCTTGAGAACCACCATGAAGCTATTATAGATAAAGAATTATGGGATAAAGCAAATACTTGTCTTGAATATCGTTCAAAAATGAGAAAAGAAAATAACCGTGATTATGCTCTAGACTTTAAAGGAAGATATCCTATGTCGAGCAAAATAGTATGCGGTTATTGTGGTTCAAGCTATTCTAGAAGAAGTCATAACTAAACAAAAGAAGAACTTAAATCTGTATGGAAATGTAAAACTCAAACCCACGAAGGTAAACAATTTTGCCAAGATAGTCAAGTGTTTGATGAAGCAGCTTTACAAGCAGGATTTGTTACGGCATTAAAATCAATAATGGAAATAGATTCTAACTTAATAAATAGTTTTATGAAGTCTACAAAAGAAGTAATAGGTAATGGTAATCATCAAAAGAAATTATTGGATTTGAATGATTCAATTAAGAATTTAAAAGACCGTCAAGCTAAGCTCATAGATTTAATGCTAGATGAAACTATATCCAAAGATGATTATGGAATAAAGTCTAATGAACTAACCAATTTAATTTTAACTAAAGAAAAGGAAATTAATCAAATTGAAGAACTTGTTTCAAATCAAGAATCATTAGAAACTAAACTCCAAGAAATAAAAGACAAGATATTAGAAAGCGATACTATTGTTATATATGATCCTGAAATATTCACTTTATTAATTGATAGAGTTATTGTTGGTGGACATGATTCGCTTGAAAACAAAGTGCCAGAACAAGTAACTTATATATTTGATATTACAAATGAAGCATTTAGAATTAAAGGAAAAAAGGACAAGGATTATACAATAATTAGTACAATGAATTGTCAATATTCTTATCATACATTTAGTCAAAACGAATATGGATATAGAACCAGGGTTAAGCATGATTCATTTCCAATTCAGATAGCTATTAAAAATAAATGACTTTATGATCTCTAACAGATGTCTAGTTGTTAGAGATTTTAGTTCACTCTTCCAAAAATTAACGTATAAGACTAAAAAAAGCAGAAAAGAAAAATAATCTTTTTTGCTATTTTAAAATTATAGTAACAACTTTATTTTGACTCAGGCAAGTATTTTTGTCCCCATTGAACCATGGCAATAAAAACAGGATAAATCTGCTTTCCTGCTTCAGAAAGAGAATACTCAACATGAGGCGGTATTTCGTTATATTGCTCACGCTTTACAAGATTTGCATCTTCCAAGCAACGAAGAGTATTTGTTAAGACTGTATTTGTAATCTCTCCAATTTGCTTTTTTAGTTCTCCAAAACGCATCTGTTCTTTTTTACTTAATTCAAACAGAACACGTAAAGACCATTTACCTTGCACAACTTCTAATACAGAACTAAGTGGACAATTTGTTAAATCTGGTTGAATATTTTGAATCATTTTTTGATATTCTTCATAGGTTATATCTTTCATATAAATCTCCTTGGTATCCTCAAACATACTTAGTTTGTTAAAACTGCGTACTTGAAATCTTTTTGATATATGGTATTATTTACGTACTGATTATAACACATAGAAAGGAGGAATACAATGATATCAGAAAAGATGAAAAAATTATCCGAAGCTATTCGTGAAGCAGATACTATTTTTATTGGAGCTGGTTCAGGATTATCGACTTCAGCAGGTTATATATATACAGGAGAACGATTTGAACGACATTTTTCTGACTTTATAATCAAATATGGTTTTAAAGATGGATACAGTGCTTCATTTTTTGATTTTCCAACACAAGAGGAGTTTTGGGCATTTTGGAGCAGAATGATTTACTACGAAAGATATGCGTCTGTACCTAAAGCAAAGGTGTTTGAAGATTTGCTTACTCTCGTTAAAGACAAAGAATACTTTATTCTTACAACTAATGCTGATCATATTTTTCAACGCACAGGTTTTGATAAGAAGCGATTGTTTTATACACAAGGAGATTTCGGACTTTGGCAATGCAAAAAACCATGTCACCAAAAAACTTACGACAACAAGGAAATAGTTATAAAAATGTTTCAAGAACAAAGAGATATGAAGGTTCCAAAAGAACTTATCCCTCATTGCCCTAAATGTGGAGGAGTAATGTATCCCAATTTACGTGGTGGTTCATGGTTTGTTCAAGATGAAGGATGGTATGCTGCTTCTAATAGGTATGCTAATTTTGTAAAAAATCATCAAACTGGTAAGGTTGTATACCTTGATCTAGGAACTGGCTACAATACACCAACTATTATCAAATTTCCGTTTATGCAGATGGCTTATGCTAATAAAGATGCTACTTATGTAAGTATTAATTATGGTGAAGCCGAAATTCCATTATCTTTAAAAAAAAGAGGGATTGGTATTAATAATGATATTGGCATTATATTGCGTGAACTTGTAGAAATTAATGAAAAGTAGAATGATGTATTGCTATAATAAAAAAGGTGGTAGATGATGAGACAAGAAGAGAGAAGAATTTGGTTAATTAAATATCTTTTAAATGAACAAATTCAATATAAAAATACACAAATTCCAAAGGATGATGAAGGACAAAGGACGTTATTACGTTCTTTAATGAATGTTCGTATGCCTCGCCCTGTATCTGAGGAATTTTTGAAGATACAAGATGAATATTTAACAAATCGAAATATAGAACGTGGAATAACGGATGTTAAGAATTTGAAACCTACAAATTTAGATAATCGCTTATTCATATGGCAAGGTGATATTACTACACTCAAGTGTGATGCTATCGTCAATGCTTGTAACAGTCAGATGCTTGGGTGCTTCCAACCAATGCATTCATGTATAGATAATTTCATTCATACATATGCAGGAGTAGAACTTAGATTAAAAATGAATGAGATTATGCAGTTACAAGGACATGATGAGGCTACTGGACAAGCAAAGCTTACATCAGGATATAACCTTCCAGCAAAGTATATACTACATACAGTTGGTCCAATAATCCAGTTTCAAGTTGGGGAAAAGGAAAAAGACTTGTTAAGAAGTTGCTATCAGTCATGTCTTGAACTTGCAGCACAAAATAATGTAGAAGCAATAGCTTTTTGCTGTATTTCAACAGGAGTATTTCATTTTCCACAAAAACTGGCTGCGCAGATTGCGGTTGAGACTATACAAAAGTTTTTAAATAAAGAATCATCAATTAAACAAATAGTTTTCAATGTCTTTAAAGACGAAGATTTAAATATATACAACAAATTACTTAACCAATACTAGGAGGAAAATAAAAATGAATGTACTAAATATAATCAAGAAAAGAAAATCTATAAGAAGTTTTACAGGAGAAAAAATCTCTGAGACTGAACTTCAATCAATCCTTATTGCTGCACAAGCAGCTCCTGTAGGCATGGGAGCTTATAATAACATAACACTAACGGTTATAAAAAATGAAGAATTATTAAAGAAAATTGATGAGAATGCTGCAAAGACTTTTAATCGTGAAGGGCATATGCTTTATGGAGCACCAATGTTAATTGTTGTTTCAACTAAATTAGCAGGTTCACCAATGGATAATGTTGCTTATTCAAATGCAGCGACCATCGTAGAAAATATGGTATTAGAAGCAGTTGAACTAGGTGTTGGAGCATGCCATATTTGGGGAACTATAATTGCTCTTGCTGGAAATGCTAATTTGGTTAAGGAATTGAATCTACCAGAAGGCTTTTCTCCAGTTTGTGCAGTTGCTCTTGGTAAAACTATAGAAGTATATGAAGAAAGAGAAATCCCAACAGATAGAATTACAATAACAATTATCTAAATAATTAAAAATTTTAACATTTAGAAAATAATAATTAACTTAATCATTTAAACTAAGATAAGAAGCAGAAATGTTTCTTTTTTAGTATTAATGGATTGATATAAATATTTAATTTTTATATAATATAGATTAATAATAATAGACATATGTTCTTGCTTAAAATGTCATAGATGAATAAGTGTGCAAACACATTAAATGATATGTTTTTGGCATAAGTAACCACTTATTTCAAATATGTTATTATTTGAAGGTCCTCACATGTTGAATGTGTGGTATTACTAGAACTAAAAAAGTAAAAAATAGCCATAAAACGGGTAAAAATCTTCATTTTTGAAGTGATTTATCCGTTTTTATTTTGTATAAAAATACTATGACAAAAATTACAAACAATGAAAATTTATGAAAATATGTCAAACCCTGTATTGGTGAACATATCAGGACTAGCTAAAAATACATGGTTTTTCAGAAAAATCATGTCCTTGTGTATGTATGGTATTGATTTTTGTTGATATGGTTTACAAATTAAATTACTTTTCATAAAAATAAAAGACTTGCATTTCGACTTATATGATATTATAATAATTTAAATAATATTAGAATAATTGGGAGGTCACGCGATGAAAGCTATAGTTTTAGATATGTATGGTGTAATAGTGAAGCAAACAGGAGATGATTTTGTTCCCTATGTACGAAAAACCTTTCCTGATTTAAAACCTGAAGAAATCTATACTCATTGGTTTAAAGCTGATGTAGGCGAATTAACTTCACTAGAGGTATGGGAAAAACTAGGTTTTAAAGGTGATTTAGAGGAAATTGAAAGAGAGTATTTAGAAACGATAGAAATAAATGATGGTTTTCTTGATTTTATATCTTCAGTATCAAAAAAATATAAGCTTGCGATTATTTCAAATGATTCAAGTCGATGGAGTAAGTTTATTAGAGAAAAATTTGATATTAATAAATATTTTGATGTAATAAGTATTAGTGGTGATTTAAAAATACAAAAACCTGATGAGCGTATCTTTCAATTAACAATAGAACAGTTAAATTGTAAAGCAGAAGAGTGTTTATACGTTGATGATAGATTAGGAAACTTGAAAGCTGCAAGTAAAGTTGGAATGGAAACGATTTTATTTAATAGTAGAAACACACAATATGAAGGTAATAAGGTCACTAGTTTTAGTCAACTTTTAGAGATTTTGTAAAAAGATCGTAAAATTAAAATTAGATTAAAGTATTAGATTAGTAATTATTTTATGATTAAATGATAATATATGGTTTCTTGAAAGAACTATAGTTTTATGTATGTATGATTTTGTATTTTGTTGATTATGTTAATTAAATTACAATCAATATTGCATTGGTGACTATAGCAATATTTATAGATTATATATGTATTTCAATAAACACAACTGCTTAACAGCATAGTATTTCAGAGTATACTTCGCATATTGAGACCGTCTGTTTACTAGAACTTAAGAAGTAAAAAAACAACCAAAAAAGTGGCTTAACAAAGCGGAAATTTCCGTTTTGTTAAGCCACTTTTTTTCTTTTCTTAAATTATATACTTTTGCTGACTATTTTCCATGAGATTTAGATGAAATTAACATATATTATTGAAAATGTAGGTTAAACCTCGTCTGTGCAAACATATTAAGAAAATATCAAAGTAAGTTTAGTGAACTCGCTCAATCTCAAGATGTACTAGAAAAATGTAATTCGAAATTTTATAACAAGATAAAAAACTAGTTAATAAATAATACCTTACCTAAAAGTATCTATCAAATCATAAACGGTATTAAATTTTTTCTTATATAAATGACCATCGAAAGTATATGCGGTTATATATAGCGTTGTATTTGCTTTAATGTATGAATTAACATCATTAATTTGGCTTATTAAATAATTTCCTATTCTATCATATGGATAATCATATATTGCTTTATTTGAAATCTCTAATATAGTACTTTCAAAATTTGAACCGTCAATTAAAGTGAGTTTTTGCATTCTACCATTCTTTTTGAATCCTAATGCTAGTGATTTTATTCCAATAGGAGAATTTCCAATGTTTATAATTGATAAGCGAAGTTGATAGGGAGCCATTTCGTCTGAATTTGTTAACAAAGCATATTTATATTCTATATTCAATAGAACTCGTTTTTTATAAGGAAGCCTAGCAGTGTTTATAGAAACAATAATTGCAATAATGCTTAGTAAAATTGTAAAAGCACTTAATAAAAATGTTAAAAACCCTTGATTTTCATTACACCAATTAACAAATAAAAACATAATACAACACCTCTTTAATAAATATATTATACTCGATTTCACTAACAAGATAAATAACTAAATTATTTTAAGCAAACATTAGCAAAATCATTACCAAAGTCTGTGAGAGACAGTTCACATAATCTTGCACCTGAAATCTTGCAATCCGAATTAGTAGCATCAGGATATATTTCTTTAATTAAATCAATTGGTAAATTATCAACAAGTGCTTTAAGCTTATCATTATCCACAATTCTTTCTATTGTAGAATAGTGTTCATCTTCAAAAGGTTCCAAGGTTGCAAGACCTAAATTAACTATATTTGAAATAGAACTTGATATATCAAATAAGTCAAATGTACCATAGTCTATATCACAAACATATTTTGGTAAATAACTTTGAGTTCCCTTATTTTCTACAAAAATAATAGGTTGGCAAACATTTATAGAAATAGTATCAATCAATCTTTGAAAAAATACAGCATCAATAGAACTAAGCACATTAATTATTTCAACAAATCTTGGATGGCACATATTTGTTAATTCGATATTCATTGAATTTGCAATGAGGTTTTCAAACATATCTTTGATTTGTTCATTGTTAAGTCTGTATTTCAAAGATTCAAGAGCGGGACCAATTATTTCTAATGGTGAATCACAGCGTTTTTCTTCGGGAATCTTATTATATTTCTCTTCTAATTCTCTTTGAAAAGAAAGAGCTTTATATTCAAAAGAAGCATTTAAATTTTTGAGGGGATAAAGGACCACATGATTAAAAAAACCAGTGACAGTGCTTAAAATACCACCAGTGTTTTTAACGGTTGGTTTTAAGCCATCTTTATAAATTTCTTTTGCAATATCAGTATCTAAAACTTCTTTAATATCTTTTAAAGTCGACATAAATATACCTCATTTCTATATACAAAAATTATACTCGATTTCACTAACAATATAAAGAACTAGTTCAAATAAATATGTCTTAAAACCTAACCTAAAAAATGTTCAAAGTCCATGATATGGTACGTCTCACGGCAACTTACTTAAATGTACAAAACTTTGAAGTGTCAAAATGTAAATTTGCACAAAACAATTATAACTATCAATACATGATAGGAGAATTCATTATTCTAAAGCTAATATCTTTCAAAAACATATAAAAGGAAAATCCATCAATGACAGAATTTGATAGGGATATATTGAAGCATATGTTCACACATTACGGAATATAGTTATTCATTATTTCTTAAAAATGTAAAAATTCGTAATGAAATTCATTTTATATTTCGACAAAATAAAAACAAATTGATTTCTCGAAATTATCAGTTATAATTAAGCTAAAGTAAGTGGAATAGTGATTTGAAAGAGAGATAGATATGAGAATAATAGAAGTAAAAGAAAGAAAGTTATTGTTAATAGAACAATTATTAGGAATCTGGGAAGATTCTGTTAAAGCCACTCACTCATTTCTATTAACTGACGAGATAGAAAAGATTAAACAATATGTACCACAGGCATTAAAAGCAATATCACATTTAGTTATTGCGAAAAATAAGGATAATATTCCTGTTGCTTTTATGGGGGTTGAAGGACATAAACTTGAAATGCTATTTATCACTAATAGCGAAAGAGGAAAAGGGTTAGGAAAACAATTATTAAATTATGGTATTGAAAATTATAATATTAATGAATTAACAGTTAATGAGGAAAATCCAAATGCAAAATGTTTTTATGAGAATATGGGATTTGAAGTATATAAAAGAACAGATTTAGATGAACAAGGGAACCCTTACCCAATTTTATATATGAAAATATAAATAATTCTTCATTTTAACTAGGTTGTAACTGTATAGGTATTGGTGTTTAATCAATTATAAAAAAATTATAGATTAATTTGTGATCGCATTGACTACGTGCCCAAAAAATGATGAAATCTGTGCAAGTTGTGATAACGTGCACAATTTACTATTTGACTATTAGTATAATGATATAGATATATTAAAAGCATTAAACATGGCAAAAAATAAAATAGGTAATTTATTATAGGATATTTAATTCGAAAAGAGACAATCGTGAACCTTATTAAATTTAATAATATTAAAAAATGTAGTTATTATTTTGTATGAATATTTTTGTATTTGCAATAATAAAGTGTATAGATAATATTTTTCGTTAAAATGAAACTATTTTCAAAAAATGGAACATTTTGTTCCTTTTTTTGAAAATATATTGACGATTAATCGATTTTTATATATAATATATAGACAAGGAGAAAACAAATATGGATAAGTCAACTATTATAAGAATAAATAATATTGAAATTAACAATATTAAAAATGTGGAATCTGGTAGAGTTTCACTTAATGTGACGGAAGAGGAATCATATGGGGCAAGTGTTATAGGTATTTATGGACAAAATGGATCTGGTAAAACTGCACTGATTTGGGCAATTGATCTTATAAAAAATTCATTATCAGGACTAAGTTTACCAATAGATACCGCATATTATATTATGCAAGGGAACGATAGGGCAAATATTAAGGTTGAATTTATTATGACTATAAAAGAAAGGGAATATAATGTTACATATAATCTTGGATTAAAACGTCTTGAAAATAATAGGGCTGCTATTTTTACAGAAAAAATAGATTATTTTGCTGGTGCATTTGGAAAAGATCCTAAAACCAATAAAACTACTATTTTGAATGTAGAAGTTGATGGTAGTAATCTTGAATTAACTAATTGCCTTTATGGTCCAGATAGTAGATTAAAAGAATTGTCTATTAAAGATAAACAAATAAAACAAAAACTTATAGTCTTTCAAACATTAGCTAAAGAAAAAAATACGTCATATATTTTTAATGAGAGTCTTTTAACAATACTTAAATTATCTTTTTCTGATGAAATATATTTTAAAATACTAGAAAGTTTATTGTTTTATGGAAGAATGAATATGTTTGTTTTGAATAAAAATTCAGAAACATCATTCAATATGAATCTATTGCCTTTAAGTGTTCGATTAAACTCAAACGATTTTATAACTAAGAGTGATGCAATGCCTATAGGATTAGGCCAAAATAGATGTGATAATGCCACATACAACACTATCCAAAAAATAATTGAACAAATAGATTTGCTTGTTGAAAGTATCATTCCTGGACTGAAGGTTGAAATATTAAAGATTGAATCTCAATTAGATGAAAAAGCAGAAACCCAAATTGTATTTGAATTAGTGTCAAATAGAAAGGGTGTCATCACCCCACTTCGCTATGAATCAGAGGGTATTAAAAAAATATTATGTGTATTAAGTTCACTGATAGCCATGTATAATGATGAATCTATATTTGTTGCAATAGATGAGCTTGATGCTGGAATTTTCGAATATTTATTAGGTGAATTTTTAACAGAAATTAATAAAACTGGTAAAGGACAGCTTTTGTTTACATCACATAACATGCGTCCTCTTGAGGTTCTCTCAAATTCAAATATATATTTTACAACTACAAATCCTAAAAACAAATATATTCAATTTACAGGCATTAAATCAAATAATAATCTTAGAATGACTCTTTTAAGGACAATTGATTTAGGAGGACAAAAGGAATCAGTATATGAAAATACAAGTACATATCAAATAGGTAAAGCATTTAGAAAAGCAGGTGACCTTACAAGTGGAAGAAAGTAAACTATTATTATTCATTGTTGAAGGTAGAACTGATGAAACGGCCCTTGCACCGGCTTTAGAAAAAATTATTAACAATACGATTAAATTTAAAGTGATGCGTAGTGATATTACCTGTGATTATGCTTCAACTGTTGATAATATAGAAGAAAGAATAAAAAAAGTTGCAGTAAGAAAATTTCTTAGTGATAATAGTCATTTTACTGCAAATGATATATGTGGTATTGTGCACATTGTGGATTTAGATGGTTCATTTACATCAGATGAAATTATTCAAATAAATAATGATATCGATAAAGCACAATATTATGATGAACATATTGAAAATCAAGAAGATAAATTAGAAGAATTTAAATTGACACGTGAAAATAAAAGGAAAATTTTAAAGCACCTGGCATCAATTAAGGAGATAAAAATACCATATGGTATTGTAGTTCCGTATGAGATATATTATATGTCTTGTAATCTTGATCATGTATTACATAATAAAAGAAATTCGACTAATGATGAAAAGAAAAATGATAGTATTACCTTTGCGGATGAATGCGATGATCCAATAAAATTTGAGGAATTATTTAATAGCACTGATATCAAATTTGATGGTAATTATCAGTCTACTTGGCTGGATATTCAAAATGATTTTAATTCATTAAAAAGAGGTTCTAATTTTTGGCTATGTATAGCAAAATATAAGAAAAAATAATAGTAATTTATATGAGGTAAATATTTATGGCTACAAGTAAAGAATATTTAAATTTTATATTAGAACAATTATCGGAATTAGAAGATATTACATATCGTATGATGATGGGCGAATATATAATATATTATAAAGGTAGAATTGCAGCTTATATTTGTGATGATAGATTTCTTGTAAAACTGGTAGATTCTGCAAGAAAATTAATGCCATCTGCCCCTCTTGAACCACCATATAGTGGTGCAAAGGAAATGATATTAGTTCAAGATATAGATAATAAATCATTTTTAACTAATTTATTTGAAAGTATGTATGATGAATTACCTTTGCCAAAACCTAAAAAGAAGAAATAATAAGTAAGATAATAAGCAAGACATTGATGTCTTGCTTGTTTTTTGTTACAATAAAAGACATAAAGTAATATAATTATAAAAATACTTGTCAATACTGACAAACCAGTTTTTTTACTTTCATAGTACAATAAAAGTATATGGAGGAAATAAAAATGAAGATTAATGAAGTTAATGCAAAAGCTATGTTTAAAAAAATGTATCCAGGTGGGGTTGGCTATGATTTTACCGGAAGAAGAATGGTATATGAAAATTATGGACGAACTGATTTAGCTAGTGGTTGGTCAATAGATCATAAGTTGCCACAATCCAAAGGTGGAAGTGATGATATAGGTAATTTACATTGTACTAACATCGTCACTAATGAAGTTAAAGGTGATAAAACTACCTGGCAGGATGCTGGTAAAACATGGCAAGTTGTCAAAGTTAAGGGTAAAAAGAATACATATAAAATTGTTGAAATACATCAATAAAAGGGATTGGGAGGAAGAAATATGGAAATACATATAGAAAAATTAAAAAAATTAAAAGAAGAATCTAAATTCTCCAATAGACATATTGCCGATATGATGAATGAGGATGAAGGCAATATGAGTAATTATCTTAGTGGTAAGCGATTAATTACGTCTGCTAAAATGCAAGATTTTGCGGATCTTTTTGAGGTATCTGTTGAATATCTTAACAACGATTCAATAGAAATTGCCGAGAATGCAGCACTAAAATATCCTAAAGGATGGACTGAAATATTTGATGTTTTATCCAGAGAAGTAGAAGAATTAAGAGAAAAAATTAAAACAATTGATGGTCTTGATGAAGAATTTAAAAAGGATGCAAAGTGTATTATTACAGAAATTGAAGAGACATCAGTAGGATATAAAAAGATAATAAATGTTTCATTGGAACAACTTAGAGAATTTAAAAGCCCAATTGCTAGAAATATTTTTAGTAGTCAAATGATTAATGGGATATTAGTACAATCTACATATGAAAAAGATATTTTAAAAGTTATCAAGCTAACAGAAGAAATTGTTAATTATTTGGATAATTCTGATGGTATAAAATTTTATGAGGCATATAAAAACTTGATTTCTATAAAAAATATAATAAATAGTGAAAAGGTAATTATTGATAAGAGCTTATCTTTTTTGGATTATATAAATAAAATTTATATCAAAATTGAAGAATTTAATGCAATTATAATTTCACCTATTGTTGATGAAATTATTGACGTAATTAATGGTATAGATGATAAAATATTAAAAAATGAAGAATTTGATAATATATTATATAGAGAACCGAATCTTGATGATATATCTATTTGCATGCTATATTTAGCAATTTGCTATAAAATATTTTATTCGGAAATTTCGGTTGAGAAATCAGATCTTTTTATTCAAAAAATTAATATAATAGAATTGCTTAAACAACATTTTATAAATGACGCTTATGATGATAATGATTTTTTGCTTGATAGTAAGAGAGACACTTTTGAAAAATTATATAAACTAATTGTTGATTCTATTGATAATGATGAAGTTATATTTAAATTTATTGATAATGCGATGATTATATATAAAGAAAATAGTGATAAATGGTACAAAATATTTTTAGAATTTATTAGGAATACTGGTTATGAATATGCAATAAAAGAATTGAATTGTTTTGGTGGTGATGCTGAATGATGAATAATAAAATGCCACTACCATTTCCGATGGAACTAGAAAAGAAAAAAATGCAAAATCAGATGAAGAAAATGCTTGAAGGAGCTATGCGTGCTAAATTTCAACATGTTATTCAACCATCTTTCTTAATAAAAATGAAAGCTAAGGTTATGGGTTCAATAGAATTTTCTGAGTTGGCTCCGAAATGCTATTCTTCAATTAAAAATGGGATATTTGAAGATTACGGGTTAGAGATTGCAATTGTAGAGGATGTATGTAGTCATATTGCATATATACATAAGTACTATATGATGGAGTTCCTTAATAAAGCTGAATATGAAAATGAAAGTTCTAAGGAAGGTAAAAAATATCAAGAAAAATTAAAACAAAAAGTGCTTGAACAAATAAGAATTAGAAATTTAGGTAGTGCACATTTTGGAAAGAAGGTAACTGTTGGATATTATCCATATCTATATTCAACTAGAGTCCTCGTGTTTTTAGTTTTGGATGAAATAAGGAAGGTTGTTGAAAGGATAGATG
Organism: Anaeroplasmataceae bacterium; assembly: GCA_031553215.1. Lineage (GTDB taxonomy): Bacteria > Bacillota_I > Bacilli_A > Acholeplasmatales > Anaeroplasmataceae > JAVBLW01. The sequence goes on along the minus strand of JAVBLW010000006.1, from coordinate 41,535 downwards.
TCAGCAGTGATGACTCTCTTATCAAATTTCAACTTACTACGATGGTATATGTTTTTAAACGTGCAAGTGGGATTCTAGAACTTTTAGATAGTGGATGTAGTGATGCAAGTTATTGTATTTGTAGACAAATGATAGAATTCTATACTCAATATTTAATAATTTCAAAAAATCCGAATTCGCTTTTAGAATATGAAAAATTTCAAAATTATTCTTTTGAATATCATTCAAATAGAAGATATCCAGAAAAATATAAGCAAGAATTTAATTTGAAATTTCAAAATTGTACAAATAAACCAGATATTTCAAAATATTTGAATTATGGATGGATCGATTCTATACCAGAGTTTTCTTATATGGAAGATAAAAAATATACTATTAAAGAATTGTTTGAATTTCTTGATTTGAGAAATAAGGTTGAAAAAAATTCTATAGGTGTTGGGAAAACATTGACATCATATTATGAAAATTGTAATCTTTTAACTCATGCCAATTCTGTATCTGTAAATCCTTTTTTCTCCAATATAGAAATCGCTACTATGGTAGTATCAATTTTAAAAGCACTAGCACTAGATCTTGTACATCATTGTGGTATTAGCATTATGTTTGAAGGAGTAGATATAATAGATTTGTGCGAAAAGAACATGAAAGAAATAAATAAAATTAATGATAATATTTCTTTAAATAAGGAATTGGTAAAAAGAGCAATACTTGCATAAATGCTTTTAACAAAAGAATTTTCAAATATAATACAATATGAAAAATAAAATTGGATTATGTATTTTTTCAATTTTATTTTTTATAGGAATAAACATAAAACTATGCTATAATATTTCTATGGAAAAAATTGTTAGTAAAGAATATACAATATTCGAAGAATGTTTAATAAAAGATTATATAAAGAAAAATATAAGTAAAAAATTCTATCGTTATTTAAAAATGCATGGAGTTTGTTTTTTTGTTAATCATATAGAAAAGAAAAATTATGATTCTCTACATATTAATGATATTTTAATTATAGAATATAAAATAGACAATATTGAATATAAAAATTCTTTAGATGTTTTTTTAGATATTATATATGAGGATGAATATTTAATGATTGTAGATAAACCACATGGTCTACAAACAATTCCTTCTAAGAAAGATAATAATAAGAGTTTATATAATGTAATTATGAACTATTATGAAAAGAATAAAATGAATAATACAATTCATTTTATTAACAGGTTAGATAAAGATACTGGTGGATTATTATTGATTGCTAAAGATAGATATACCGCTTTAATATTGAATAAAAATATGGATAATATTTCAAGAAATTATTATGCAAAAGTTGTAGGAATTTTTGACGAAAAAAAGGGTAAAATAATTAATAATATAACTAAAGATGAAGAAACCGGAAAAAGATATGTTTCTGAAGATGGTAAAAAATCGATTACTAATTATGAGGTAATTAAGGAAGAAAATGGATTTAGTTATGTTATGTTAAATTTGGAAACTGGTAGAACTCATCAAATAAGAGTTCATATGAGTCATTTAGGCCATCCAGTAGTTGGAGATATAATTTATGGAGATGGATTAGGAGATATATTATATTTATATAGTTATAGAATTAATTTTGTTCATCCCATTACAAAAAAAGAAATTTCATTTGAAAAAAAAGTAAACTGGCTATAGGAGGATTATTTTGGAAGAGACAGTAAGAAAGAAAAAACGAATAGTATTCCAAAGTATAATTATTGGAATAGTAATATTACTAATGATTGGTATTACAATTTTAGCTTGGCCTTATGTTATAAAATTAAAGAACGTTACTTATCGAGAACATTTTATTGCAAAAATGCAAAAAATGGGTTTTGGTGGGGCTGTTATATTAGTTTTAATTACTGCAATTCAAGTAATATTTGCATTTATTCCAGGTGAACCAGTTGAGCTACTTGCAGGTGTAATGTATGGACCATGGTTTGGATTGTTAATATGCACTATTGGTGTTACAATAGGCTCAATAGCCGTTTATTATCTTGTAAAGAGTTTAGGAAGATCTTTTGTTGATAAGATGATTGATATTGATCAATATGAGAAAAAATGGAAGTTCTTAGGTAATGCAAAAAGAATGGAAGTATTGATTTTTTCTATTACATTAATTCCAGGAATACCAAAGGACTTTATTGCCTTTTTGGTTCCATTTACTAGGGTTAAATTACGTAGATTTCTAGTAATAAATGCAATAGCTAGAATACCATCTATTTTATCTAGCACATATTTTGGAAGTAGTATATTGAGAGGTCATTTTAAATTAGCACTTTTAATATTTGGTGCACAAGCAGTTGTTGCTGCAATCGGAATAATATTTAATAAACAGATCGTTGAAAGATTAGAAAGAAAATCGGCAGTTAAAGAATATTAAAAATTCTCGTATAATTTTATTTTTTATGGAAAAGATAAAATTAGAAAGAGGATGATAATATGACAAATGTAAAATGTAGCGCAGTTAGCTGTGGGTATAATAAGAATAGATATTGCAATAAGGAAAATTTAAAAGTTGAAGGATTGTTTTCAAGAAGTAAACTAGGAACATTCTGCCAATCTTTTAAAAACATTGGAGATAGTGCTTCTTATGCAGCGGAAATGGCAGAAGAACAATTCAATAATTTAAATACTGAAATGAATGAAGTATATATTTCTTGTAGTGCTAATTATTGCTCATATAATGAAAGTAGTCGCTGTCATGCTAAAGATATAAAAGTTGGTTCTGCTAATGCTAAATATCGAAGCGAAACCCAATGCGATTCATTTAAACTTAGATAAGACACCTCAAGGTGTTTTTTTCTTTTTTATAATATAATAAAACCAATGGTTTTGGTATTTTAAAGAAGTTCTTTGTTAGAGAATTATATAGAGGAAATCCTAATTATTTAGGACAAAGATTATATAATATATTAATTAATTATTCCAAGGATAAGAACATAAATACTATTATTCTTGATACCTCGAAGAATTCCGAGCGTGCTCATAAATTTTATAAAGATGCTGGTTTTATTAAGATTGAAAAAGAAGAGATACCATTTACATATGATTACCCGTATGATGATTCTGATTTTTTCAAAATAACTTTATAAATATACAAGAAAAGGTAAATGTTTTTATCTTTTCTTTATTTTTAAATTATAGTATAATAAATTAAATAGTAAATGAGGTGTAGTAAATGAGAAAAAGATTCTTATGCTGTTTTATCTTTTTTTTACTATGCCTTATTTTTACTAGAATTGTTAGTGCTAGCAATGATTCGGAAATAGTAGACGTCGTGGTTTATGGAGGATATGAAAAAGGATATTTTGAAGAAACCGAGGATGGATATAGTGGATTCTACCCGGAATATTTAGAAAGTATTAAGGAAGAGAATTGGACATATAATTATCACATTCCTACAGGCGATGCATATACTTTTTTAGATTCGAATGATTATGATATTATTATTGGATGCCCATCTGAAAGTAAAAAAACAAATTACGTTTTTTCAGATGTACCTATATATGCAAAACATAGTGTTGTAGCTTTTCAGGGTTCTAATTCTAACATGCAAATTGATAATGAATTTTCAATGTTAAATAAGTGGATTGGATATTATGATGATGCTGAAGCAGAAATATTTAAATTATTTTGTAAAGTATATAATATAAATTATTCAAATTCGAGTGATCCAACTATTTTACAATTAGGATTAAAAAGTCTTTCAAAAGCAGATATATATACTAAATTAGAAAATGGTACAGTAGATGCTATACTAATAAGTGATTCATTGGCATTAGAAAAAGAATATAAGGCAGTTGTTTCGTATTCATCTAAAAATGTATATTTAGCTGCTAATAAAAATAGAAATAATAAATTTCTATTAGCTCAAGAAAATATAAATGATAATAAAAAAGAAAATGCTTTATTTGCTAAAGAAATTTATGATAATATTTTTTATTCAGTATACAATGCAGATTTGGTTATATCTGAAGAAGAACAAAGAATATTGGAAGAGGGAATTAGTGTTAGAGTAGGACTGTTGAATAATTTTTCTCCATATTCTTTTATAAATTCTAAAAATGTAGCAACTGGATTAATAATAGAAGCTTTAAATGAAATAACCTTAGATACAGAAGAAAAAATAAATTTTACATATAAATTTTATGATTCAATAGCTGAAATAAATGAAGCTATTGAGTTTGGGAAATGTGATATTTCTTTTTTATCATTTTGCGATAAGGAAGAAATTACCACCAAAACCTTTTATTCAGATAAATATGTTTTATATACATCCTCTAATAAAAAAAATATAAAGGTTGCGGTCACTAGTAATATATCATCTAGTATTTTAGAAGAATTTGATATTGAAAAATCAAATATTAAAATTTATTCAAATGACGAAGCCTGTTTAAAGGCCTGTGAAAGTGGTGAAGTTGGATATGTAATTTCGCTTAAAAATGTAGCAAGTTATTATATTAATAAAAATTCACTAAAGGCCATTATTTTAGAAGTTGAATCAGAAAATGCTTTTGATTTCTCTTTGGTTTCTAATGATATAAGTGATCAAGCTCTGTTTTCGATAATTAATAGAAGTGTTGATGAAAATTATACTAAAATGTTGAATGATAAATTAGTTGAGTTAATGATTGTTGATCATAATGTTAAATCCTTTAAGGATTATATCCGAGAACATGGAACCTTAATTCTAATGTGGGTAATTTTAATTTCAACAGCTTTAATTTTATTATTATCAATCATCATTATTCTATTAGTTGTAAATTCAAAGAAAAAATATCGTTTAATGTATTATGATGAAGTTATTGATAGTGAAAATTATCAAAAATTCTTATTAGACGCTAAAAAATATATATCCTCTAATAAAAAACTTGCCATCTTATATTTTGATATAAGAAATTTTAAATATATTAATAGTAATTTTGGAACTATAACTGGTGACATGTTATTGCGTGATATTGCTAAGTATGCAAATATTCTATTTAAGAATTTATGTTTTTCTAGAATATATGCTGATAAATTTGTTTTCTTAATGGAATACGAAGAAGAACAAGAATATAAAAAGAGACTCCAAGATTCATTGAAGGAGTTTTCTGGATATACAAAAGAGAAATATACTAATTTCAATGTGTTTTTAAAAGCTGGTGTATACTTTGCAGATAATAGTTCTGATTTAGAACAAGCAATTAATCTTGCTAACTATGCAGCCGGCGAATCAAATGTAATGTCAAAGAATTATGTTGAATATTATAATAGTGATATATATAATCAAGTAGTTCTTGAAAAAGATATAGAAAGAACTATGCATCATGCTCTAGAAGAAAAATAATTTGTGACTTATTATCAAACAAAAATTGATATTGATACAAAGAAAATTGTTGGCGCAGAAGCATTAGTAAGGTGGAATCATAGAGAAAGAGGATTACTTTCTCCATCGGAGTTTGTTCCTATTTTTGAAAAAAACGGATTTATTATGGAAATAGATTTTTATGTATATGAATCTACTTGTAAGTATTTGAAAAAGATAATGGATAATAATGAAAAATTAATTCCTATTTCATGTAATTTCTCACGTAGACACTTATCAAATCCTACTTTTGTGGAATCATTGAATGAGATATTAAACAAATATGGAATACCAGCTGAGCTAATAGAAATAGAATTAACAGAAACTATGGCGACTGAAAACTTTGATAAATTTACTGAGGTTGTAAATAAATTAAAAGTAAGTGGCTATAAGATATCTATAGATGATTTTGGTAGTGGTTATTCATCAGTACAATTGCTATATGATTTACCGATTGATGTATTAAAGTTAGATAAGAGTTTTATTCAAAAAATGAATGAGAATACAATGGAAGATGAAATTATTACAAGTGTTATCGATATTTGTCATAAACATGATATTAAGATAATATGTGAAGGAGTAGAAACTCTAGAACAAGAAGAGTACGTAAGGAATCATCATTGTAAATTGGTGCAAGGTTATTTATACTCAAAACCAATAGATGAAAGTTCATTTGATAAATATCGAAGAAACAATAGTTAAATTTTAACCATTGCCTATGGTGCGTTATGGAAATATATAATATGAAAAAAGCAATAAATGCAATTACAAAAATGATAGAACGAAGTGAAAAGGTCCAAGTGAAATTTGAGGTTGGAACATCACAACATACACTGCAAAAGAATAGAATTAATGCACTTTATATTGCATTAAATTTAATCCAAAATGAATTATATAGTTCTAATATAGAAAAATATACAATAGAAGACTATGAAAAAGCTGTATCACCAATAAAATCATTAATTAGTAAGAGTGAGAAAGCAATAATAAAATTAGAACCTACTTCATGGCAGTTTAAGATGCTTGATGACAATATCAAAGCACTACGTATTGCTTTACCATTATTACTTAATGAAAAACAATCTTGAAAATCAAGGTTGTTTTTTTATCATAGTATTTATAAAATAATCAAATATTTTTATATCATTTAATTCAGGGTGGAATTGGACACCTAGTATTGGTAATGATTCGTGCTTTATTATTTCGATTTGATTATCAAAGGTTACACCTAGAATAAGAAAATTATCCGCTAGCTTTTTTATTGATTGATGGTGGAAACTATTACTAGTTATAAACTTATTTTTATAAATAGGATTATTATATAAAATTACTTGATGTTCATGATTGGCATGATTTTTTATATCTTGATATAAAGAGCCCCCCATGAAGACATTTATTGATTGTATACCACGACATATTCCTAGAAGTGGCTTTTTGAATTTTATTGCGTGAAATATTATTGATTGATCTAATGAATCACTTTCTTCATCAACATCAGAAGCGGTGTTTGCTTCATCGTAATATTTTGGATCAATATCTCGGCCACCAGGTAAAATAAAAGCATCACAGCAATGTAAGATATCTTCTATATTATTAGTTGGAAGAAGCGATAGATATGAAATGTTATCATATTTTTTTAGTGCTTCTAGATATGTTTTGTTTACAATTTTTCTTTCTGAATCTGAACACATTAAAGTTCTTGATGCAATTCCTATTATCATGCTATCACCGGTATAGCATATGATTATTGGTTTTAAAATATGAATAGGGTAGGTTATTTCGAAGAAATTATTGAAAAAAAATATAGATATGTTAAAATATATAGGTGATTTTCTTTTTTTATATGGGAGTTTTTTATATGGTTGTGTCTTTGTGCATTGTTGCATTAAATGAATCTAAATATTTATCAATATTATTTGAAAGTTTATTGAAACAAGATTATGATAAAAGTGATGTAGAATTAATTTTTTCTGTTGCACCATCAAGAGATAATACTTTAGAACAAATAGAAAACTTTAAGAAGGAATATAATGATATATTCTTTGATATAAAAATATTAACAAATGATAGAATAAGACAAGCACCTGGATTGAATCTTGCGATTAGGAACTCAGTGGGTGATTTAATAATAAGAGTGGATTCACATTCTGAATTAACTAGTAATTTTATTAGTGAAAATGTGAAAACTATTATGAGTGGTGAGGATGTTTGTGGTGGAATGCAAGAGTCTGCCCTATTAAATACTTCTAAAAGGAGTGAAATGTTGCTTCTTGTAGAAACTTCGTCATTTGGTAGTGGAATTGCTGAATTTAGAAACAAACAATATGAAGAAAAGCAATATGTTTCAACTGTTGCGAATGGTTGTTATAAACGTGAAGTTTTTGAAAAAATAGGTTTATTCAATACGGAGTTACTTAGAAGTGAAGATAATGAACTTTGTTATCGAATTAGAGATAATGGATATAAAATTTGTTTAAATAGCGATATAAAAAATAAATATTATGTTAGAAGTAGTTTAAAAGGAAGTTTAAAACAAAAATATGGCAATGGTAAATGGATAGGAATCACTAGTGTGAATTTAACTCCAAAAATTTTCTCGTTATACCATTTTATACCTTTTGTATTTTTAATAGGTTTAATAGGGTGTTTATGTTTGCCATTATTAAGTTTTGCTATAGATATTTCTTTAATATATTTTTTTGTTCCATTGATGGCTTTTTTTTCTTTATATATTATATTTTTATTACTAAATATAATAGGAATAATAAAGAAGAGTAAAAATTTCCTTATGATTTTTTCTCCTATAATATATTTTTTAATACATTTATCATATGGTTATGGAACGTTAGTAGGATTGATAACGGCATTTAAATATAAGAAAAAAATTAGAGCTGGAAAAGAAGAATTATAAGAATTTAGTAGGTGTATATATGGATAATAGTATTTTAAAAGGTGTTCAAGAAACTGAGTTAGAAATGTTAGTAGATATTACTAAAATTTTGGATGATAATAATTTACAATATTTCTTAATTGGTGGAACATTACTTGGAGCAAAAAGACATGCTGGTTTTATTCCGTGGGATGATGATATAGATATTGGAATGCCAAGAAAAGATTATGAAAAGTTTAGGGAAATAGCTTCACAAAAATTACCAGAAAAATATTTTTATCAAGACCATGTGGTTGAAAAAAAATATCCTTATTATTTTGCAAAGATACGTAAAAATGGGACTTTATTTTTAGATATACCAAGTCAAAATATGGATATTCATCATGGAGTATATATTGATATATTTCCACTTGATGGAGTATGTTCTGATGCAAAGAAACAAAAGAAGCATATTAAGAAAATAAGAAGACTTATGTATATGAAGATGTCTTCAGTGTTGATTCATAGTCAAAAGAATAAAAAGTTAACTAGATTTATGGCAGTTTTTATATTGTTAGTACTAAAAAAATTGTATGGTGCAAAAAGAATAGATAGAAAAATTGATAAAATGATGAAAAAATACAGTTATGATGATTCTTCATATGTTGCTAATTTGTTAGGTATGAAGGGAATTAAAGAAGTAGTCCCTATCGACTTTTTCGAATCATCAAAGGAAATTGATTTTGAAGGCTATAAATTTAAATGTCCTAATAAATCAGAGGAATATTTGACTCAAATATATGGCGATTATATGAAATTACCACCTGAAGAACAAAGGACATCGATGCACCAAATTAAAGAAATAAAATTATAGAGGTATATTTATGAATTATGCAGTAATACTTGCTGGTGGAACTGGAAGTAGAATAAAAATGACTAATCTTCCTAAGCAATTTATAGAATTTAATAAAAAGCCAGTAATTATTTATACATTAGAAAATATACTAAAATCTAATTTGTTTGATAAGGTAATAATTGCTATTAAAGAAGATTTTAAAGACTTACTGTTTGATAAAATGAGTGAATTTATAAGTGATAGTGATCTAAAAAATATAATTGTATGTGATGGTGGGATAGAAAGAATTGATTCTTTAAACAATAGTTTATTAACAATCTCTAACGCCTTTAAGGTAGAAGAAAATGATGTTGTGTTGATTCATGATGCCGCAAGACCATTTGTAACAAAAAAAATATTAGAAGATAGTGTTATAACCGCTAGAAGATATAAAGCTTGTGTTACAGCTGTTCCTGCGGTTGATACAATGCTACATTCATATGACGGAAATGTAGTTAATGATATTCCTGCCCGTAAAGAATTGTTTAATGGACAAGCACCAGATACTTTTGAAATAAAAACATTATTAAGATTAATTGATAATTTAACTTTTGAACAAAAAAGAGTATTAACTGGAACATCACAGATATGTACGATGAATAACTTTCCAATTTATATGGTTCAAGGTGATCCTCTTAATTTTAAGATAACAACTGATTTTGATGTGTTAATTGCAGAAAAAATAGTTGAACAAGGCGGTAACTAATATGAAAATGAATGCACTAGTATTAGAGAATATAAATCAATTAGAATACAAAGAATTAGAAGTTCCTGAATTAACTTTGGGAACTGTTCTTGTTAAAATAATGCGTTGTGGAATTTGTTCAAGTGATATTGAAAGAGTTCTAATAAACGGTACATATCACTTTCCTACTATTCCAGGACATGAATTTTCTGGACAAATAGTAAAAGTTTTTTCTAATGAAGATGATGATTTGATAGGTAAGAAAGTGTCTGTTTTTCCAATGTTGCCTTGTTTTGAATGCGAAGCTTGTAAGAAACAAAGATATGCTCAATGCTCTAATTATAATTATTTTGGTTCAAGATGTGATGGCGGATATGCTGAATATTTAGTAGTACCTAAATGGAATTTGGTCTTTTTTGATGAATCAATTTCCTATGATATTGCGGCAATGTCAGAACCAACTTCGGTTGCATATCATGCGTTTAGACAATTTGAAATTGAGAAGAATGCTGATGTTGTGATTGTCGGAACTGGAACTATTGCATATTTATTAGGAATTGTTTGTAAAGAAGCTGGATGCAATGTTACTATCGGGGGAAGAAATCCTTTAAAATTAGAAACAGCAAGACTATTTGGATTTGATGTTATTGATATATCACATAAAGAGTATTTATCTAATTATAAAAAAACGAATGGAAAATTAGCTGATTATGTATTTGAATTGGTTGGAAGTAATCAAGCAATTGGTATAGCAATTGAATTATTAAACGATTTTGGGAAATGTGTTGTAGTCGGAAATCCTAAGGATAATGTGGCGCTGGACAAAAATGTGTATTGGAAGATTCTTAGAAAAGAATTAACAATAAAAGGAACATGGAATTCTTCGTATTCCTTAGATGTGAATGATTGGAAGAATGCTGTTAAATTATTTAAGGAATCAAAATTTGATTTTTCAAAATTGATTTCTAAGGTATATAAGTTAAGTGATGGATTAAAAGCATTTGACTATCTAACCGATACTAAAAATAATGTTATTAAAGTGATGTATGATTGCACAGGTGGTGAAGTTAATGAATAATAAGGGGAAATTATCTGCATCTATGATGTGTGCATCAATAGATAGAATATTTTATTATTTAACCGAGTTTAAAGAAGTAGATCTTGAATATTTACATATTGATATAATGGATGGTGTGTTTGTTCCTAATTTAGCGCTTGGAACGGATTTTATTAAATCATTAAGACGAGTTACTGATATTCCGTTTGATTATCATTTCCTAGTTAATCAACCTGAAATAAAGATGCAATGGTTTGATATTAGACCGACAGATCAAGTAGCTTTTCATTATGAAAGTACACAAAATATAGGAAAATGCATTGAATATGTAAAATCAAAAGGTGCTAAGGTACTTATTGCTATAAATCCTGAAACCTCATATTTGGTATTAGAAGAATATTTAGATGATATTGATGGTATTTTAGTTATGACTGTTTCACCAGGATTTGCTGGAAAGAAAATAGTTCCTTATGCTTTTGATAAAGTTAAAGAAGTAAAGAAATATTTAATTAGTAAAAATAAAGATAATATTGAAATTACGGTAGATGGGAATATATCTATTGAGAATGCTCAAAAATTATATGACTGTGGAGCTAGAACCTTTGTAGCTGGTTCTTCAAGTTTATTTAGTAATACTCAATTATCATTAAAAGAAATTATTAATTTGAAAAGAAAAGCCATTGGATGGTAAAATTATTTGGAGTGAAAAATGAGTTTATTAGAGGTTGAAAACGTTAAATTTAAATATACTGATAAAGATTTGTATAATAATGTTAGTTTTAGAATTTTGAATAATGAACATATTGTATTAGTTGGTCCAAATGGAAGCGGTAAATCTACTTTTATGAATATCATTGCAAAGAATATTATTCCAGATTCTGGAGATATAATGTGGCAACCAAATGTAAAATATGCTTATTTAGATCAACATTTGAAGATTAAACAAGATGTTAGTATAAATGATTATATCTATGGGGTCTTTAAAGAACTTTTTACAAAGGAAAAAGAAATGGAAAACTATTTTTCTATGCTTGGAACTTGTAGAGAAAATGAATATGAAAAGATCTTGAATAGAGCAATGATAATTCAAGAAGAATTAGAGAAAAATAATTTTTATGCTATTAACTCAACTATTGGAAATGTTTTAAATGGATTAGGTATATCTAATTATGATTTAGATGTAAAACTTAAAAATTTAAGTGGTGGACAAAGAGCTAAAGTATATTTAGCAAAGCTATTATTAGAAGCTCCTGATGTATTGTTAATGGATGAACCAACAAACTTCTTAGATAGTGAACACGTTGAATGGTTAATAAAGTTTTTGAATTCTTTTTCTGGTTCATTTGTAGTTATTTCGCATGATGAATATTTTATAAAGAATATTGCCAATGTTATATATGCTCTTCATAATAAAACAATGGTTAGATATAAAGGCAATTATGATTTTTATTTAAAAGAGAGTGAAATAAGAAATGAACACTTTCAAAGAGAATATGAAAACCAACAAAAATTTATTAAACAAACACAAGATTTTATTGATAGAAATATCGTTAGAGCAACAACTTCTAAGGCTGCTAAATCAAGAGTTAAGGTACTAGAAAAATTAGATAAATTAGAAAAACCTGTTGGAGATTTAGTGATAAAAATAAAATTTCCATATTCTAAAGATCTAGGTACGGAAGTATTAAAATTTAATAATTTAGAAATCGGTTATAATAAGTCTTTATTACCACCTTTGAATTATGTTATTAAAAAGAATGAGAAAATAGCTATATTAGGAAAAAATGGAGTTGGTAAGTCAACTATTATTAAAACTATTACTGATCAAATTCCACCAATTGCAGGAAGTTTTTCTTTTGGTAATAGCGTTACAATCAATTATTTTTCTCAGGAGTATGAATATTTAGATGAAACGCCAATCGCCTTTATAAGAGGTTTCTATCCACTTAAAACAGATGGAGAGATAAGAAGTATATTAGCTCCTCTTGGAATAAAGGGAGACTTAGCTTTAAAAAGTATGAAACAATTATCAGGTGGAGAACAAACAAGGGTAAGATTAGCTTTAATGACAATGAAAAAAAGTAATGTACTAATATTTGATGAACCAACAAATCATTTGGATATTAATACAAAAGAAGCTTTATTTGAAGCAATAGATAACTTTCCTGGTAGTATTATTTTAGTTAGTCATGAGAAGGATTTCTATGATGAACTAGTTGATTATGAAATAACTTATTAAAAAAGTAATAAAGCATACAAGAATATTATTAAGCACAAAAAGGCAGATATAAAATCCATCTAATTTACTAATCCTCAAATTTGATTTGAGGATTTTGTTTTTATATTATTCATAAATCGGACCTTTTTTGACAAAATGTTATATAATTTATATAAGGTTTATGATAAAATATAGTTAAGATAATACTTTATTATTTGGGGGATAATTGCTATGTATAATGATATAAAAGAAAAAATAAACTTGTTAATTGGTATTACAAAAGAGCGCTGTAACGATTTGAATATGGGATTGGTAGCAAGTGTAAAAGAAGAAACACTAATTAGTAGTGACTACAAAATACACTCAGTTACCACTAGTTATCTTTCATTTAGTGAATTACAGGAAATATTAGAATTTATTAGAGAATTCAATATTTATACAAAGGTTTTTTATAATACAGAGGATATATTAAAAGAAATTTTAGATTCCGATAATAAAATTAATATCATTTTTGAAACAAGTTCAAAAGGAAATGGAAAAGGTAGAGATGCACTTATGCCTGCCATTTCTGACCTATTAGGGATTAAACACGTTGGGCCAAATCCAACTGTTAATGCAATATGCTCAAGCAAATTTCATTGGACATCTATTTTATCAAAAAATGGAATTAAAACGCCTAAAAGTTACTTTTATAATAACGGGTGGATAACAATACCTGAGTATGAAAAAAAGTATATTTTGAAGTTAAATTATGAATGTGCAAGCATTGGGCTATTTAGTGATTCGGTTATGATAAATGATGGAAATAATATAGATGAAAAAGCAAAATTTTTATACGAAAACTTTAATCAAGCTATAATCTGTCAAGAATTTATAGATGGTTATGAAGTAGAAGTTCCAATTGTTAAGAACAAAAATTTTGAGATAGTTTTTCCGCCGATAGGGTTAAAAATAAATGATAGTTGCAAACTTAAAAATAAGATTTTAGATTATGACGATATTTATTCAGATGAATATTCTACATTTGATTTTATGGAACATAAGCCAAAGATTGCAAAAAAAATAATGGAAATATGTCATAAAATAATTGAAACTTTAGATTTGAATGGTTATATGAGAATCGACTTTCGTATCAAAGAAAATGGCGATTGTTATGTAATAGACATAAACAATGATCCCTGCATAAATAGCTGTGGAAGTTTTTTGGCAAGTCTAAATATATTGGAATATGAAAAAAAATATATAATCCCAATCATTATTGGCAATGCTCTAATCTGACCATATTTGCATATCAGAAAACAATAGCCACTTACCCCAAAAAGACCAAGCCGGACCAACTTTATTATCCAACAGATCATTCCATTTTTTATTATCGGTATTTATCATTTTACCATTAGAAAGCAAGTCGAAAATGCATTTATTCCTTGCGTTGAAATAGTGTCTATCCGCATTTAGTGGCATATAGCGTTCTATTTCTTTGAGTTTATTGATTATAGCAAAATCACCAGTTTCAATAAATGACATAATATAATAATTATTAATAATTATATATTTATAATAGGCATCTAAATCATCAATATACTTATATTCTTCAAAAAGTTCTTTAATTATTTCAAACCCTTTTTCAAAGTTGTTATTATAGGTTTCTAATACTGAAATATTAATTTTAAGAAGGATATTGTCTATATTGTTACTATTATAGCGTAAAATACTTTTTAATTCTTTGATAGCTATCTTAAAATTCTTTTTAAGGGGATTTAATAAAATTGATGAAATATGAAAGTTATTTACTACTGCATCTAAATTATTAAATTCTAAATTACTATTTTGATTAATTAATTCATATATTTCAACAGAGCATTTAATACAATTTTCATATTCCCCCATAACTAGGCAATTAGCAGAATGATTAAGTAATGAAATATATAGATGATACGGACTTGGTAAAATCTTATAATTCTTTCTAAAGTAATTACTAGCGCTATATGTTAGTCGATGCGATATATCAACCGAGAAGAATATATTTGCTTTTGATAAATAATCATAATATAATATCTCAATTGTCTTATCTGTCGTTTTATACTCTAAGAAAAAAGTTTCAATGTCATTTTGAATCCTTTTAGAATAATCTATATTTTGCAATTCATATACAATTCCAAGTAAAAGAATTGCACACTTAATCCATAAATACGGTTCATTGTTTTTTAATTTGTTACTTAAATACCATTTGTTAATTTTGTTGTAACTTTCTTCAAGACTATTAATTATTAAAGCATCTTCATAAATTAACGTTGCTTCAAAATAGTCTTTTTCATAAAGTAATCGATAATCAGTGCAGTCTATACTATTACATAAAAATAACGCTTCATTCTTTTGGTTTAAATAATACATTTCATAAGATGAATTTATTTTTTGAAAAAAATCATAAATATTTGCTTTTTCTAGTAAACTAATAGCTTCTTCAGATATTTTTTCTTTTTTCTTATAATTTTTCAAGATGTTGATATAATTAAGGCAATAATATATCGCCTTTTCGTAATTGTCTTTTACCAAATCAAATAAATTACTTCTATAAAAAAAATTTGAAGGTATTATTTTTTGCATCGCATTAATCAATTTATATCCATATTCAAAATTATTGGAAACTTCCGCATTAAAGATTTTCCAAATAATTATATTTTTAAATATAATTATATTATCTTTTTCTAAAAAAAAGTTTATTTCCATTAAGTGATTTAAGATATATTGGAAATACGGCAATTCGTAGTTTATAAATTCTTTGTACAAAAATTTGTTAAAATTATCACCGATGAATGCTGCGTGAAGAATCATTTCTTTTGCATCATTTTTTTGTTTTAGTATTAACTTATTATTAATATTCTCAAGTATTATCTTTTTATAAGTATTTGAATTATAATTGTCTATTAATAACAAATTATTCATTTCTAAAATTAATCCAATATTTCCCTCACATTCCACAATAATTTTAGTGATAGTTTCCAACGTATAAAATTTGTAAGTTTTTTCTTTCAAAAAATGTTTCAGTGCACCTGCATCTTTCGTCTCTATTTTAGAAATGTTATATTTTTTTGTAAAAATATTGCTGGGAAAAGTAGTGCAACAAGAGGTTATAATAAAAGAGTACAACTCTTTTCCTTTATATATATCAATAATTTTGTATAGAAAATTTTTTGATTGTTCATCCCATTTTTCTAAATCTTCACAAATAAATAGTGGGATTCTTCCATTTATCACCTTAAGGATTTTTTTAAATATATTTAATTCAATATTATTTAATGTTAAATAATCGGAAGTCTGATTCTTTTTTATTATAGATATGATTTTGCCGATTTTTGTAAATGCATCAGCTAAATCAAATATTGTATTTTTGAAATTAGACCATTCGGTATCATCATGGTTAAAGAGAAATTTAACAAACGGTAGATAATCTACAGAATATTTGAAATCAGTTGAAGATAGTCGCACAACGTAGTAATCTTTGTTATATAATATTTTTTGTTCTATAAGTCTTGTTAAGTATTTTTTGCCGATACCTAATTCACCTTCAACAAGAAAAATATTTTTATTTAAGTCTCTTAAAACTTCATCTGAGATATAATCTTGATTCAATATTTTTGAAATTCTATTCTCTAACTTCATAGCAATTATCCCCCAAATAATAAAGTATTATCTTTGGTAATGTTTGTAATTTGGTATGATGGGACTTGGATTTTGAAGGAGTTGCGGGTTGGTTTATCTAAAATCATTAATTTTATATTTTGAATTTAAAAATACATTAAAAAAATTCTAACAATTACGTTAGAATTTTTCTATTTCTATCTTTAATTCTTCTAGAATATCGGCTTCTTTAATCTTTCTAATTGGAAGACCTTTTTTAAAAAGAAGAGCTTCACCTTTTCCTCCGGCTACTCCTAAATCGGCTTCCTTAGCTTCACCAGGACCATTGACAATGCATCCCATTACAGCAACCGTAATATCTTTATTAATAGTATAAAGATAATTTTCTATTTCTTTGGCAATAGGAATCATATTATATTGGGTTCTGCCACAAGTGGGACATGAAACTAGTGTTGGGACATTTTTAACAAGATTAAGGTTTTTTAGTATTTCTTTTGCACATCTAATTTCATAAATTGGATCATCGGTTAAAGAAACTCTAATTGTGTTTCCAATTCCAAGGTTCAATATTTCTGATATTCCAATTGAACTTTTAATTAATCCACTAAAAGTAGTACCTGCTTCAGTTATTCCGACATGAAGTGGATAAGGGAAGGTTTGGCTTGCTAGTAAGTAAGCTTCTTTAGCTAAAGAAGTATTAGAAGCCTTTAAAGATAAGACGATATTGTGAAAGTCTAAATCCTCTAATATTTTGATATGCGATTTAGCTGCGATTATCATGTTTTCGGCAGTTGTATCCATTCCTTTTGGAAGACTTCCGGCATTAACACCAATACGGATTGCAACATTTTTTTTCTTGCATAATTCGACGATTTCTTTTATTTTTTCTGGATTTGAAATATTTCCAGGATTTAGTCTAATTTTGTCTACACCTTGATTTATAGCTTCAATAGCTAAATTTGGATCAAAATGAATATCTGCGACTAATGGAATAGATATTTGTCTTTTTATCTCGGAAATAGACTTAGCATCTTCGATATCTAGGACAGCAACTCTTATAATTTGACATCCAGCTTCCTCTAATTCTTTGATTTGTTTCACTGTAGAAGGGACGTCTTTTGTTCTAGTATTTGTCATACTTTGGATATAAATAGTATCACTACCACCAAGAATAATATCCTTTATTTGAACCTTTTTTGTGTTTTTTCGATTAATAATAGACATTTTTTATCACCAGCATAATTATATCATAAAAAATGTAAAAAAATACTTGCACTTTAATTTTTGTTTTGTTATAATATCAAAGGTAGAATTAAGTCTGGAGGGATAACAATGCGTGATTTAGTTAAATTAGTATGTGAAGAATGTAAAGAAGAAAATTATTACACTGACAAGAATAAGAAGCTTAATCCTGAAAGAATTGAGTTCAAAAAATATTGTCCAAAATGTAAAAAACACACAAATCATAAAGAAAAGAAATAAGCCTAAGGCTTTTTTTTTATTCGGAGGTACGTTATGATAGAGACATATATAGCTGGTGAACTAGAAACAAATACTTATGTGATATCTAAAGGTGGAGAATGTGTTGTTGTAGATCCGGGATTAGGTTTTGAAAAGTATGCAAATGAAATAAAAGAAAAATATAATATATTAGCCATTCTCTTAACTCATGGACATGTTGATCATATTGATGGGATAAGATATTTTGATTGTCCTATTTATATAAGTAATTTGGAAATAGAATTTTTTAAGAATAAAGATTTGAATTTATATTCTTGGTTTGGTAATAAAATACCTTTTGATATTACAAAATATAAGGTTATTAAATTAAGTGACAATGATCAAATCGATTTATTAGACGCACCGATAAAAGTAATCGCAACGCCTGGGCATACTAAGGGAAGTGTATCTTTCTTATATAAGGATAGATTGTTTGCAGGGGATACACTTTTTAAGGAATCGTCAGGTCGTATCGATTTACCTAGTGGTAATGGTATGGATATGTTGAAATCCTTAATTAAGCTGATAGATGGATTGGTAGATAATACAATTGTTTACCCTGGACATGGTAGTAGGACTACTATTAGGGATGAAAGAAAGAATAATGTTTATTATAAAGAAGCTAAAAGAAGACTTTAGTTTCTTTTTTTGTATAAAAAAATAACAAAATGCATATAATTTAAAAGAATTTGGCACTGAGTTATTGACAGCGCCAAAAATATTTTATATAATGAATTTGCACTTAGTTAAAATAAGTGCTAAAGAGGTGATTGGATGTTATCAGATCGTCAAAAGTTAATATTAAAAGCGATAATAGAAGAATATATTGAAACTAGTGAACCTGTTGGTTCTAAAGTTTTAACTGAGAAACCATATTTGAACTTTTCTTCAGCAACATTAAGGTATGATATGCAGTACTTAGAAGAAAATGGCTATTTGGAAAAAACTCATACTTCAAGTGGTCGTGTTCCAGCGGAACAAGGCTATAAATATTATGTTGAACATTTAATTACAAGAGATACTGATATTCTAGAATCCTTTAAACAATTGGATGAAATATTTGATGATAAATATTTAACCCGTGAAGAAGCTTCGGAAAAAGTTGTTGATGCTTTAAGTGAAATGGTTGGTTATATGACAGTTATTAACGGTTCAAGTGCTAACTATGCCACAGTAAAGAAAATGGAAATTGTTCCATTAAATGGTAATGAAACAATATTGTTGATTGTTACTAGTAATGGTCAGGTCCAAAGTCAAAGAATAACGATTCCTGATTATTTCAAAGTAGAAGATTTACTAAAGATTATAGATATGTTTGATAATGCAATGTATGATCATCCAGTATACGAAATAAGAGAAGTATTAAGTAAGGAAGCCGCAAAACCAAGAATAAGAAAGATAGTTGATTTCCACGATGATATCCTAAATTTCTTAATAAAGTGTTTTACAAGATTTCAAAATGCAGATAATTTTTCTTCAGGATTGTCAAAAATATTTAATCAACCAGAATTTCAAGATTTTAAGAGTATGCAAAAAGTTATATCTGCATTAGATGAAGGTGTGCTTATCGATATTCTTAATTCAAGTAATGATGGATTAATGGTTAGAATCGGTAATGACAATAGTGATGGGAATTTAAAAGAATGCGCAATTGTAAGTATTCCGTACATCATTAACGATGATGCTTATGGTTCGATTGCGGTAGTTGGTCCTATTAGAATGCAGTATAAGGTAGTAATACCTTTACTTGAATATGTGGCTAAGAGTATGACTAAATTATATAATAGATAGGAGTATAGGAATGGCACAAGAGGAAGTAAAAGTTGATGAGACGAAAGTTGAAGAAACTTTAGAGGCTGAAAATGTGACTTCAGAAGCAAAAAAAGATGCTGAAGTAAAAAAAGAAAAGAAAAACAAAAATAAAGAGCAAATAGAGAAATTAGAACTTGAAAATGCTAAATTAAAAGATGAATATTTAAGAATTCGTGCTGAAATGGAAAATACCAAGAAACGTTTAAGTGATGAAAATATTCAAAATCGTAAATATGCATCAATGAAATTAATTGAAGATTTAATTAATCCAATTGATATGCTAAGTAAAGTTGTTAATATGGAAACCGGAAGTCAAGAAGTAAATAATTTCTTGATTGGATTTAAAATGATTTCAAATCAATTAGTTGAAGCATTAAAAAGTGATGGATTAATTGAAATTGAAGCATTAGGTAAAGATTTTGATCCTAATCTACATCATGCAGTTAGTAAAGAAGCTGGTGAAGGATTAGAACCAAATAAAGTAATTGCAGTCCTACAAACTGGATATAAATATAAAGATAGAGTTTTAAGACCTGCAATGGTAAAAGTTAGCGAATAAAAATTAAAGGAGATAATAATATGGCAAAGGTAATTGGAATTGACTTAGGAACAACAAACTCTTGTGTTTGTGTTATGGAAGCTGGAGAAGCAAAAGTTATAGCAAATGCAGAAGGGGTAAGAACTACTCCATCAGTAGTTGCATTTAAAGGAGAAGAAATATTAGTAGGGGAAGTTGCAAAACGTCAAGTTATAACTAACCCTAATACAGTTAGCTCAATCAAAAGACATATGGGAGATAATAACTACCGTGTAGATATGGCTGGTAAGAAGTATTCTCCACAGGAAATAAGTGCAATGATACTTCAAAATTTAAAGAAAACAGCAGAAAGTTATTTAGGAGAAAAAGTATCTCAAGCAGTTATCACTGTACCAGCATACTTTAATGATGCTCAACGTCAAGCTACTAAAGATGCTGGACGTATTGCTGGATTAGAAGTATTACGTATTATTAATGAACCAACAGCTGCGGCGTTAGCTTATGGTATTGATAAAGGTGATAAGGAACAAACTGTTTTAGTATTTGACTTAGGAGGAGGTACATTTGACGTATCTATCTTAAGTTTAGCAGATGGTACTTTCGAAGTATTATCAACAGCTGGAGATAATGTGCTTGGTGGAGATGACTTCGACCAAAAGATTATTGATTGGTTAGTTGCAGAATTTAAGAAAGAAAATTTAGTTGATTTATCTTTAGATAAAATGGCTATTCAACGTTTAAAAGATGCAGCTGAAAAAGCTAAGAAAGAATTAAGTGGAGTTTCTTCATCTCAAATCAGCTTACCATTTATTTCTATGGGAGCTGCAGGTCCATTACACTTAGAAAAAACTTTAACAAGAGCTAAATTTGAAGAACTAACACATGAATTAGTTGATAGATGCTTAGGACCAGTTAGAAGAGCATTAAAAGATGCTAAATTAACTGCAAAAGATATTGAACAAGTATTGTTAGTAGGAGGATCTACTCGTATTCCAGCTGTTCAAGAATTAGTTAAACGTGAATTAGGTAAGGAACCTAATAAGTCAGTTAATCCAGATGAAGTTGTTGCATTAGGTGCTGCAATTCAAGGTGGAGTATTGACTGGTGAAGTTAAAGATGTATTATTACTAGATGTTACACCATTATCATTAGGTATTGAAACATTAGGTGGAGTATTTACAAAATTAATTGAAAGAAATACTACAATTCCAACATCTAAATCACAAGTATTCTCTACAGCTGCCGATAACCAACCTGCCGTAGATATTCATGTATTACAAGGTGAACGTCCAATGGCTGCCGATAACAAAACTTTAGGAAGATTCCAATTAGGAGATATTCCACCTGCTCAACGTGGTATTCCTCAAATTGAAGTTAAGTTTGATATCGATGCTAATGGTATTGTTAATGTTAGTGCTAAAAACTTAGGAACTGGAAAAGAACAAAAGATCACTATTCAAGGTGGAGGTTCTTTATCAGAAGAAGAAATTAAGAAAATGGTTCGTGAAGCTGAAGAAAATGCTGAAGCAGATAAAGTTCGTAAAGAAAATGCTGATGCAATCAATGAAGCAAGCCAATTAATTTTCCAAGCTAAAAAGGCTTTAAATGACCTTAAAGATGTAACAGAAGATGAAAAGAAAAATATCGAAGGTTTATGTGATGATTTACAAAAATCAATCGATGAAAATGATATTCCATCAGTAAAAACTAAGAAAGAAGTATTAGAAAAAGCTGCACAAGATATCGCAATGAGAGCTTATCAACAAAATCAAGGAGCTAATCCTGAAACTGATAATAACTCAGGTCAAGATGACGATATAATTGATGCTGATTTTACAGATGCAAATTAATAACTAGGGCTTACGGCCCTAGTGTATTTTATGAGGTAGGTGTCCTATGGCAAAAAGAGATTATTATGAAGTATTAGGCGTTTCAAAAAGCGCTAGTGAAGATGAAATAAAAAAAGCATACCGCGCCTTAGCTAAGAAATATCATCCTGATATATCTAAAGAGGAAAATGCTGAAGAAAAATTTAAAGAAGTACAAGAAGCATATGATGTACTTAGTGATGCTTCAAAAAAATCTAATTATGATAGATTTGGATTTGAAGATCCAACTGCTGGTTTTGGAGGCGGAGGATTCGGAGGGTCTGGATTTGGCGGATTTGGTGGATTTGAAGATATATTAAACTCATTCTTTGGGGGCGGAGGAAGAAGTTCTAGAAGCTCAAGAAGTAGAGGGAATGACTTAGAAAAACAAATGACTATTACATTTGAAGAAGCAGTATTTGGATGTAAGAAGACAATTAGAGTTAATATTGAAGAAGAATGTACTACTTGTGGTGGAACAGGTGCATATTCAAAAAGTGATGTTCATGTCTGTGAAAAATGTGGCGGAACTGGATATGTATATGTTGAACAAAGAACTATCTTTGGTGCCGCAAGAACTCAAACTGTTTGTCCAAAATGTGGTGGAAAAGGTCAAGAAATTACTAAGAAATGTGATAAATGTAGTGGAAAAGGTCGTATTAAAAAGACTAAAGACATCGAAGTTAAGGTTCCAGCAGGAATTGATAACGGAATGACACTACGTATGGAAGGCTATGGTGAACCGGGAATTGATGGTGGATTAGCTGGAGATTTATTCATTACGTTTAAAGTTGAACCACATAAAGTGTTTGTTCGTGATAAGGATGATATTATTTTAACAATACCTATTTCCTTCTCACAAGCTGCACTTGGTGATACTATAGAAGTCCCTACTGTTGAAGAATCTGTTTCTTTAAAGATTCCAGAAGGTACACAATCAAATACTAAATTTAGACTTCGTGGTAAGGGTGTAAAGAATCCTAAAAATGGAGGAAAAGGAGATCAATATGTTGTTGTAAAGGTTGAAACTCCAACTAATCTTACTAAAGAAGAAAAAGAGTTATTAACGAAACTTGGAAATGTAGAAAAAACATCAAAGAAATCTCCTTGGGAAAAATTCAAAAGTAAATTTAGTAGCAAATAGCATAATATATAGGAATATCTTAATAAAGATATTCCTTTTATATTTTCAAATTTACTCTTTTTTATAGAAAATTTATATGATATAATCAAATAAGTATTTATTATTGGAGGAAACTATAATGGCTGAAATGGAAAACCATGTATTAGAAGAAGATACAAATTTAGTACTTGACACTACTGAAGGTGTAAAAATGAAGGAATATGAAAAATTATTAGATAATGACGCTAACAGAAAATTAAATGTCAAAGCTGAAAAAATGGTTAAATTAGGACTTTTTGAACAACTTGAAGAAACTGCTATTGATTTTTCAAAATTAAGAAAGGTTACATACAAAAAACTATATAAGAGAGCTTTTAATTTATATATTGCCGAAGATGGACAACTAGTTTATATTCATGAAAAAACTGAAAGTGAAAGTGGTCGTGCTTATGCATATGATATTCTAGCAATAGAAAAGGTTACAGATGAAGAATATAATCAAATTCTTAAAGCCTCTGTTCATGAGAAAGAACAATTAATTAAAGTTGGTTATTGGACATCTATGGTATTATTAATCTTATCAACTTTACTAACTGTAGCTTTAATAGTATATTATTTAATAGCAGGATTAGATTTAGCAAGTACTTTAGCTTTACAATCACAAGTTGTTATTGCCTTAGGAACATTCTATGGTATTGCTACAATCGAAACTATTGCATATCGTAATTTTATTTCAAAATAATGCAAAAATATTTTATTTCTAATGAAGAATTTACAAATTGTAAAATAATCTCTGATGATGTTTTTCATATAAAGAATGTTATGAGAGCTGTTGTTGGTACTAATATAATTGTTAGTAACGAGGAAGAAGAATACATTTGTGAAATAACTAAAATCGAAAAAAATTATATCAATTTTCAAAAAAAACAGGCAATCATTAATCAAAATGAATTGCCGTTTTTGGTTGATTTATATCAAGGATATCCTAAGGGAGATAAAATTGATGATATAGTAAAACATGGGGTAGAATTAGGAATTAATAATTTTTTTGGTGTAATAACAAAGAGAAGTGTTTTTAAACTAGATGAACAAAAAAAGATAGCTAAATTAGGTAGGTTTAATAAAATTGCTAAAGAGGCTGCTGAACAAAGTAATCGAAAAAGATTATCTAAAATGATAGATATCATAAAATTAGATAAGATTGATTTTTCATCTTATGACATTAAAATTGTTTGCTATGAAGAAAGTGCTAAACAAAATGAATTTCAAAATTTTAAAAAAGAAATAAAAAAAATAAAACCGAATATGAAAATATGTGTTGTTATAGGACCTGAAGGTGGAATTGATGACACAGAAATCGATTTTTTAATAAAAAAAGGTTTTATATTATGTGGACTAGGTCCAAGAATATTAAGAACTGAAACGGCAAGCATGTATGTGTTAAGTGCTATTTCATATGAGTGGGAGCTGAAGTAAATGCCTAGTATTGCATTTTTTACACTTGGGTGTAAAGTAAATACTTATGAATCAAATGCTTTAATGAATTTGTTTGAAAAAAATGGTTATATGGTTTTAGATGAAAGTGAAGTTGCGGATGTTTATATTATAAATACTTGTAGTGTCACTAATAGTGCGGATGCAAAAAGTCGCAAAACAATTAACCGTGCTATAAAACAAAATCCTAATGCTATAATTTGTGTTATGGGTTGTTATCCACAAACTAATAAAGGGGCATTAACTATTGAAGGTGTTGATTTAATTTTAGGAAACGGTAATAAATCCCAAGCTCTTGAACTTATTAATGAAGCCTTGAAAAATAAAGAGAAAAAGGTCCAAGTATTAGATATAAGAAATACCTTATATTATGATGAATTAGAAGCTACAACTTTTGATCATACTAGAGCATTTGTAAAAATCCAAGATGGATGTGATAACTTTTGTTCATATTGTATTATTCCTTATGCAAGAGGACCAGTTAGATGTAATGATAAAGAAAAAGTTATAAATGAAGTATCTAAAATTGTTGAAAGTGGATATGAAGAAGTAGTATTCGCAGGAATTCACACTGGAAGATATCAAAGTGGAGAAAATTATGGATTAAGTGATCTAATAGAAGAACTTTTAATTCGTGTTCCTAATTTGAAAAGACTTAGATTATCTTCAATTGAAATCAATGAAATTGATGATAAACTATTATCTTTAATGGAAAAGAGTCAAGTACTTGCTAATCATTTGCATTTGCCATTACAAGCAGGAAATGATAAAATTTTAAAGTTTATGAATAGAAGATATGATAAAAAATTCTTTTTAGATAAGGTAGAAAAAATACGAAAAATTAGAAATGATATATCAATTACTACTGATGTTATAGTAGGTTTCCCATATGAAACAGATGAAGATTTTTTAGAAACTTATGAATTTATTAAAGAAGTAAATTTTTCCGAATTACACGTATTTCCATATTCTATGAGAAGTGGTACAAAAGCTAGTACTATGCCTCAAGTTGATGGTAATGTAAAAAAAGAAAGAGTGAAAAAACTTCTTGAATTATCAGAAGAATTAAATTCTAAATATAATCAAAAATTCATTGATAATGAATTAGATGTGATAGTAGAAACTATCCATGACGACAAACTTATGGTTGGACATTCTTCTAATTACTTAAAAGTTTTTATCCCAATTGACGAGAAATACTTAAAAAATACAATAAAAGTTAAAATAACAGAGATAAAAAATAATATTATTTACGGAAAAATAAAATAATTTAAAAAAACTATTTACAACACATTTTCTTTTTAGTATAATATAAAAGGACTTTAAAGTTGGAAGGAGGCCTAGAAAATGTCAAAGACTGTAGTTCGCGAAAAAGAAACTATTGAGGATGCATTACGTCGTTTTAAACGTGAAGTTTCTAGATCAGGTAACCTTCAAGAAGCAAAGAAGCGCCAATATTATCTAAAACCAAGCGATGTACGTAAACAAAAACGTCAAGAAGCTCGTAAGAAATTCAAATAGTATGCGAAAGGAGATTCGTCTCCTTTTTTTATTTTTGTGACTATTCTCTAATTTATGAATATACTATACTAGGGGGATAATTATGAATGAATTTAGAGAGATAGTTGCTAAAGCTGTTGTATCAAAAGGAAGAAAAGTTTTATATCAACCATGTCAAATAGTTACAAATAGAAAACCATATAGTATTTTGGGCTGTTGGATAATAAACCATTCCTTTGAAGTAATTAGTAAAGTAGATGGCGTTGATATAGATGGTTCCTTTGAAGTAAATATTTGGTATTCTTTAGAGAATAATACTAAAACGGATATTATTAGAGAAGTAATAAGATATAAAAAGGATATCAAAACAAAACGAATAGTTAAGGAATATCTAGAGGATAGCGAAGAGATTCTTGCAAAAGTTTTGGAACATCCAAATGCTACTAGTGTTAGGATTGTAGATAATAAAATAGAATTAGACGTCACGTTTGAAATTCTAGTAGAAGTAATTGGAGAGACAAAAATGCAAGTTACAATATTTAATCCTATCCCTACTTTAGAAGAAGAAATAGATGAATTAGATATTGATATTAATGAGGATTTTTTGAAAGAAAAGTAATGAAAAAGAAAGCGAGTAGTTTTCTTTTTTTATATGCTGATAAATGTATAAAGCCTTGAAAAATGCGGAAAAATATTATATCATAATAGATAGGTATTTAGGTGAAAAAATGAATTTTATGAATACTCAAAAATTGAATAAAGATATGAGTTCTAAACTTTGTAATATAGATTGTTTAGAAGTGGTAAAGTATTTAAAAAATAACGGTATTTTTTTTGATAGAAAAATCAGGATTAATGCATTAAAA
Organism: Anaeroplasmataceae bacterium; assembly: GCA_031553215.1. GTDB lineage: Bacteria > Bacillota_I > Bacilli_A > Acholeplasmatales > Anaeroplasmataceae > JAVBLW01. Next base: position 14,097 of record JAVBLW010000006.1, on the reverse strand, counting down.
TTTATATTAGATACTTATGATTTTGATATTAATAAATTTAATTATTTTGATGGAGAAATTCTATCATATAATATGAATGAACATATGCTTGAAGTTATATTTAATTTGATTTCGAATAAAGAAATGTTTGAAAGTTATAAAATAGAGCTATGGAATAATATTTTAGATGACTACTATAGTTCTAAGCAAGATGTATTTGATGAGTTATTAAAAATAAAAGAAAATACAGAATATCAATTTTTAGAATATAATAGAGTTTTTGATGAAGTATTATTTGATGATTATCTAGAAATAGATGGTGTAAATCATAAAGAGTTGCTGACATATTTTGAAGAATATTATAGTAATGACCTTATTGTAGATTTTGCTAGAAAATATGATATTAGGATACCTAATAGATTAGAAAAAAAACAATTCATAAAACTATTACTTGAAGAATTAAAACAAAATAATAAATACTTTATAGGAATAGAAAAGCGAATAAATAAAAGAAGTATTAGATCATTAAAAAGATATTCTAATAAATATAATTTATTTTTTGAATTATCAAAAAAAGATATGATAAAATATATAAGTGATGAATTGTTAAAAGTAGGGACCATGAATAAGAAAAAGAGAGTCATTAAGATAAAAACTATTGATTCTTTCAATAAAAAATACTTCTTTGGATAATATGAAGAAGTAGTAAGGAAGTATGGGTGTTAAAAATGAATATTGATGATATTGATAAGAGTAAATTTACTCCAATGATGCAACAATATATTGACATAAAAAAAGACTATAGAGATGCCATAGTCTTTTTTAGGTTAGGAGATTTCTATGAAATGTTTTTTGAGGATGCATATAAAGCATCTAGAGAATTAGAAATTGCCTTAACCGGAAGAGATGCAGGTCAAGAAGATAGAGTTCCCATGTGTGGTATTCCTTTTCACGCATATGCTACATACGCTGAGAAATTAGTAAATAAAGGTTATAAAGTAGCGATTGTTGAGCAAGTAGAAGATGCTTCAAAAGCTGTTGGAATAGTAAAAAGGGATGTTGTTAAAATATTAACTCCAGGAACAATTACTGAAGGTGGTATTTCTGATAGAGATAATAATTTTATTGTTAGTATTGGACAAGCCATGAAGACATTTGTTTTATCATATGCAGATGTTACAACTGGAGAAATTTATTTGACTTCTTTAAAAACCCTTGATTTGCTATTCAATGAAATATTAGTGCTAAAGGCAAGAGAAATTATTGTTTCCAATGACTTTGCCCCAGATATTTTAAAAACGATTGAAAAGAATTATCAAATAGTAATTTCTTATGAAAACAATAAAGTTATTCCTGAATATTTAAATAAATTGGTTTCGGATATTGAAGATAAATACATTGATACAGTTGGAATACTTCTTAATTATGTTTTATTAACTCAAAGAAGAGAGTTACACCATTTGCAAAAGGTTGTTTTTTATCAATCAGAGGATTATTTAAGATTAGATCCGTTTACAAAAAGAAATTTAGAATTAACTGAAACATTAAGACAAGGACAAAAAAATGGTTCTTTATTATGGTTGCTTGATAAATGTCAAACAGCTATGGGTTCAAGAATGCTTCATACTTGGATAGATAGACCATTAGTTGATGTAGAAAAGATTAATCGTAGACTTGATTATGTTGAGGCTTTTAATAATAATTATATTGTAAAAGAAGAAATGAAAAATGCTTTAAAAACAATTTATGATTTAGAAAGAATTGTTGGTAGAATTTCAGTTGGAAATGCTAATGCAAAGGATTTAGTTCAATTAAGAAGAAGTTTATCTAATGTTCCAAGTATTAAAGAATTAGTAAAACAATTAGAAGTATCAGATTCAATTTCTTTATCAGATAAAATTGATCCACATACTGACCTTTTTATTTTACTTGAGAGAAGTTTGGTAGAAAATCCTCCTCTAACTATTAAAGAAGGTCAAATGATTAAAGAAGAATATAATAAAGAATTAGATGAAATTAAAGATATTGTAAAGAATAGCAAAGATTGGATTCTAAAATACGAAGAAGATGAAAAACAAAGAACGGGAATAAAAGGTCTTAAGGTTGGATATAACCGAGTTTTTGGATACTATATAGAAATTACTAAATCATATTTATCGATGTTACCAGAAGATACTAATTATGACCGCAAGCAAACCTTAGCTAATGCTGAAAGATTTATTACTCCTGAATTAAAACACTATGAACAAATAGTAGTTGGTTCAGCTGAAAAAATAGAAAAATTAGAGTATGAATTATTCTTAGAATTACGTGAAGTATGTTTAAAATATATAGAAAGCTTACAAGAACTTGCAAATTATATTTCTACTATTGATTGCTTTGTTTCATTTAGTGAAATAAGCATGAAGAATAGATATGTTAGACCAGAGTTTGTTCTTAATAGAGAAGTTACTATTATAAATGGACGTCATCCAGTAGTTGAAACAATATTACAATCAGAATATGTATCAAATGACGTAATTATAAATAAATTTAATAACTTGTTAATTACAGGACCCAATATGAGTGGTAAGTCAACTTATATGAGGCAATTAGCCTTAATTGCTATAATGGCTCAAATAGGATGTTATGTTCCAGCTGACATTGCAAAGCTATCAATTTTCGATCAAATATTTACGAGAATTGGAGCAAGTGATGATTTAATTAGTGGTCAATCAACATTTATGGTTGAAATGATGGAAGCTAATTATGCAATTTCTAATGCGACTAAAAATAGTTTAATATTATTCGATGAGTTAGGTAGAGGTACATCGACTTTTGATGGTATGGCACTTGCTCAAGCTATCATTGAATATGTTCATGAGAAGATAGGTTGTATGATGCTTTTTTCTACTCATTATCATGAATTAGTAGAATTAGAAAAAACTTTAAAACGTTTAAAAAACATTCATGTTGATGCTAGAGAAGTTGATAATGGTGTTGTATTCTTACATAAAGTATTAGATGGTGGAGCAGATAAGAGTTATGGTATTAATGTAGCTTCTTTAGCGGGAATTCCTAAATCATTAATTGCTAGAAGTAAGCAAATATTAAATTCATTAGAAGAATCAAATGTTATGTCTGGTGTTAAATTAGATTTATTTAATTTTGATGCCTTCGAAAGTGAACCACATAATATAGAAGAAGAAAAAGCATATGCTATAAAAAAAGAAATAGAAAATATTGATGTTAATAGATTAACACCTCTAGAGGCATTAAATATTTTATATGAATTAAAAAATAAATTATAAAAAGGAGTGACATCATGGGAAATATAGTTCAACTAAATGAGCATTTAGCAAATATGATTGCGGCTGGAGAAGTTGTAGAAAAAACTAGTAGCGTAGTTAAGGAATTAGTTGAAAATTCCATTGATGCTCAGTCTAAGAAAATAACTATTAATTTAATTGATAGTGGAATAAAGTTAATTAATGTTGTAGATGATGGGGTAGGTATGTCTAGTGAAGATGCTAATATGGCATTTATGAGACATGCAACTAGTAAAATTAAAACAGAATTTGATTTGTTTAGAATAAATACTTTAGGATTTAGAGGAGAAGCAATTCCTTCAATTGCTTCTGTTAGTAAGATGACTCTTCAAACTAACAATGGCAAAGAAGGATGTAAAATAGTATATAAAGCTGGAAATAAAGTAGAGAGTGGACAGGCTGCTTGTAATAAAGGAACGAATATTAGTGTTGAGGATTTATTTTTTAATACACCTGCTCGTCTAAAATATTTAAAATCTTTACCAGCTGAATTATCGAGTATAACTTATTTAGTTCAAAAATTTGCTTTGAGCAGACCTGATATTAATTTTACATTAACTAATAATCAAAAATCTATAATTCAAGTATCTGGAAACAATGATATAACTAGGTTGTTTGGTGAAATATATGGCTTAGAAGTAGCGAAAAATATAATGATTAAAGATTATGAAGGTGCTGGATATAAATTAAAAATAGTTGCTGTAAAGCCAACTATTTCACGTTCTAATAAAAATGAAGTAACGGTAATAACAAATAATAGATATGTAAAGAATGTTCATTTAACTCAGGCATTAATAGATGCTTATCAAACATACTTACCAATTGGAAGATATCCAATTGCCTGTATTTATTTAGATATTGATCCATTGCTAATTGATGTGAATGTACACCCTTCAAAAACGGTAATAAAAATTTCTAATGAGGAAGAATTAAGAGATATCATTATCCCTATTGTTCGTTCTATGTTAGAAAGTACTACTATTATTCCAGAAATAAAATATGAAGAAATAAAGCCAACTGCATATGTAAAAGAAAATATCTTTGATGTGATAAGAGAAGAAGAGGTTGAATATAAACCAAATTCTGAACCAAATAAAGCTGTAGAAACAAAAAAAATAGAAGAATTCATTCAAGTTAAACCAATTGAAAAGGTAACTACTATACTCCAAAAAGAAGTTAATGAGGAGATTGAAGAAGCCGAAAGAATTCCATATTTAGAATATGTTGGGCAAATACACGGAACATATTTAATATTTCAAAATGCCGATGGTATGTATCTAGTTGATCAACATGCAGCGGCAGAAAGAATCAATTATGAAAAATATTATGAAATATTAAAGAATCCAGATAAAATCTCAATACCATTATTACTACCTTACAATATAGAATTCTCGAAAGATGAAATGCTTTTTATAGAGGAACATATTGATGAATTTTATGAATTAGGTTTTGGATTAGAAGAATCAGGAAGTAATAGTTATTTTGTTCGCGAAATACCTTCGTGGGTAGACTTTGATAATATTGAAGATTTTATTCGTAATCTAATTGTTAATTTTGTTAAGGAAAAAAGTATTAATATTATAAAAAATAGAGATAGAATTGCTAAACAAATAGCATGTAAATCATCAATAAAAGCTAATCATTATTTAGGTCAAGAAGAAATAGAATTATTAATGATTAATCTTAATAAGTGTAAAAATCCATTTACTTGTCCCCATGGTAGACCTTCAATTGTTAAACTATCAACTCTTGACTTAGAAAAAATGTTTAAGAGGGTAATGTAATGAGTAAGGTTATTGTGATAGTTGGTCCAACGGCGATTGGTAAAACAAAAATTTCTATTGAATTGGCAAAAAAATTTAATATGGAAATTATTAGTGGTGATAGCGTTGCGGTTTATAAAAAACTTGACATTGGAAGTGCTAAACCTACTATTGAAGAAAGACAAGGAATTACTCATCATTTAATAGATGTTCTGGATCCTAGTGAACAATATAGCGTTTCTGATTTTCAAAAAAAAGCTAGAGAAATAATAGATAAAAAGAAGAATATTATAATTTGTGGTGGAACAGGATTATATATCCAAAGTGTATTGTTTGACTATAAGTTTGATGCATTAAAAAGAGATGATAATATAGAACAAAAATATGAACATTTATCAAATGATGAACTTTTTGATTATCTATTATCACTAGATAAATCTATTGATACAGAAAAAATACATAAGAATAATCGCAAAAGAGTATTAAGAGCTATTGAAGTATATTTAGATACAAACAAAAGTGTTCATGAAATTACTAATAAAAAAGAAGTATATGATGCATTCATTGTATATTTGAATGTTAGTGATCGTGAAGTTCTATATCAAAGAATTAATAAGCGAGTAGATAATATGATTAATGATGGTCTACTTGATGAAGTAAAAGAATTATATGATAATAAAGTTTTTCCTAATGCAATTGGATATAAAGAACTTGTACCATATTTTGATAGAGAAATAACTCTTGAAACAGCTATAGAAGAAATAAAAAAGAATTCAAGGCATTTAGCTAAAAGACAAATGACTTGGTTTAAGAACCAAATGGATACAAATTTTTATGAGGTTAATTTAAACGATATTGATGAAACAATAAATACAATAGAAAAAGATATTAAAGAATATTTGGAGAAGTAGCATGAATATATATTTAATAGGAATGCCAGGTTGTGGGAAATCTACAGTTGGTAAAACATTAGCTAAAAAAAGTGAATATCAATATGTTGATTTAGACAAATATATTGAAACTAAAAATAGTAAAACTATTCCTGATATTTTTAATGAAGTAGGGGAAGTTGGTTTTAGACAATTAGAACAAGATGCCTTAAAAGACTTTAGTGAAAAAGATAATTATATTGTTAGCTGTGGTGGAGGAATAATCTCAAATAGTGAAAATAAGAAATTAATGAATGGTAAAGTTATATACATTGATGTTCCTATTAAGTCTTTAAAAAAGAGATTAGCCTCAGATGCTGCTAATGCAAGACCAATGTTTAAAACTAAGACAGTTGAGGAATTATATAAGGAAAGAAAAGATCAGTATAATTATTTTATGGATTATAAAGTTTATAATCATAGAGTTAATGACTGTGTAAAAAAAATATTAGAGTTGGTGAGTGAAAAAATGAAAAAAATATTAGTTATTAATGGACCAAATCTTAATATGTTGGGAAAAAGAGATGAAAATCAATATGGTGCGAAAACCCTAGAAGACATCTATAATATGATAAAGGCTGAAAATTATTTTGAATATGAATTCTTTCAAAGTAATCATGAAGGAGCAATTATAGATAAAATTCAGCAATATAAATGTGATGCCATAATTATAAATGCTGGTGCATATACACACACAAGTATTGCTCTTCATGATTGTCTAGAAATTGTAAAGGTTCCTAAGGTTGAAGTTCATTTAAGTGATGTTGATAATAGGGAGGACTTTAGAAAAGTTAACTTTATTAGATCGGTATGCGATAAAACTATCTCAGGACTTAGAGAACAAAGTTATATTGAGGCAATAAAATATTTGAAAAAAACACTTTAATGTGATATAATAATAACATGTTTATTATATTGGAGGATTAAAATGGTATCAACAAATGATTTTAAGACAGGTATGACTATTCTACATGAAGGTAATATCTATCAAGTTATTGAATTTATGCACGTTAAACCAGGAAAAGGTGGAGCGTTTGTAAGATCAAAAATAAGAAATTTGCGTACAGGTACAATTTTAGACTACACTTTTGATGCGGGAGTTAAAGTTGCAAAGGCAGTTATCGATAAAACTAAAATGCAATACTTGTATAATTCGGGTAGTGCTGGTGTTTTTATGGATAATGACACATATGAGCAAATTGAACTTGATAATGCAAACCTACAAAATGAATTGAAATTCATGAGTGAAGGACTAGAAGTAGAAATTGTATCATACGAAGGAGAAGTATTAGGTGTTAATTTACCTGATAAAGTTACATTAGAAATTACTCAATGTGACCCAGCTGTAAAAGGTGATACAAAAACAAATGCCTTAAAAGATGCATATGTATCAACAGGTTTATTAGTAAAAGTTCCAATGTTTGTTGAAGAAGGAGAAAAAATAATCGTTTCTACACAAACAGGGAAATATGATAGTAGAGCTTAAGCTCAATTAATGGTAAAAAAATTATAAAAAAAGGAGTCATCCGTCATAATTTATTTTAGGAGTCTTTACCAAACTTTGAATAGAATAGATGAAAACGGTAATTTAAAAATTGGATATACAGAGGTCGATTTTGACATCTAGCGCAAGCTTAGATGTCCCAGTCTTAGTTATTTTATTATGTTTAATATGTTTGTCAGCTTTCTTTTCTATGTCAGAAACTGCATTTAGTTCTATAAATGAATTAAAATTAAAAGCAATGGTAGAAAATAGAGTGACAGGTTCAAAGAAGGCTTTGCACTTAGTTGAAAATTTTGATAAAACCCTTACGGCGTTATTAATTGGTAATAATGTTGTAAATGTTACATTGTCAGTTTTATCAGTAGGCTTTTTCTCGAAATTAATTGTAAATGGTCAATATGTTGAATTTATTGCTTCGGCAGTTTCAACGGTGGCATTATTGATATTTGGTGAAATTCTTCCCAAAACGATGGGGAAAAAATATTCTGAAGGAATTGTTCTAAAGGTTGGAATATTCATATATTCTCTTTCAGTTATTCTATTTCCAATTGTATGGTTTTTCCAAAAATTACAAAATTTAATTACAGGAAAAGAAGTAAAAAGCAATATTGATGAGGATCAATTAGAGGCTATATTAGAAACAATGGAAGAAGAAGGTTCTATTGAGTCTGAAGAAGTTGAAATTATTCGTAATGTATTTGATTTAAATGATCGTACTGTTGAAGATATAATGGTTCATAGAATGGAAGTTGTAGCTATTGATGTTAATTCGTCAATTGAAGATGCAAAAAATATATTCTTTGAAAATAAATATTCAAGAGTACCTGTATATAAAGAAGATAAGGATCATATAATTGGTGTGTTGTATGAGAGAGATTTTTTAAGTGCAATTATAAAATATGATTCTGTTGAAATAAAAGAAATGATGCGTCCGGTTAAATATGTTTCAAAAGCAATGAAAGTTGGAGCTTTAATCTCTGAGTTACAAAAATGCAAAACTCATATGGCAGTTGTAAGTGGAGAATATGGTGATACTTTAGGTATTGTAACTATGGAAGATGCATTAGAAGAATTAGTTGGTGAAATATACGACGAACATGATGTTGTAGAACATGATGTCAATAAAATTGAAAAAATAGATGAAAATTCTTATATGGTCGATGGTGAAATGTATGTTGACTATTTATTTGATGAATTAGAAATTGGAAATGCTCCTGAGGATACATCACAAAAGATTTCTTCTTGGGTATTTGAAGAAAGTGAAGAAATTCCTAGTGTTGGTAATACAGTCGAAATTATTTCTAATTATACTAAAATAAGTGAAGAAACTAATGATTATCAAGATTATTCTAAAAAAATAACTTTTGAAATTGCAGAAGTTGATGATCGTAGAATAAAGAAAGTAATCGTTAGAGTCGAAGATTATAATGAAGTAGATGAAGAGTAGAATATGTAATTACATATTCTACTTTTTTTAAGAAAGGATGGATAATATGAAAAATTCAAAAACTCTAAAATTTATTTATTTTGAGATAATATATATATTAGTAAGCATCATTTTAATCTATCCAACCCTTATTTTTTTATATAATCTTAGCATCAAATTTGCAGGCTATAATATAATAACAAAACAGAATTTTATTAGATATTTAGTACATCCATCAACTATTTTCTTAGTAATATTGATATTATTTATTCAAACATTCTTTATGTTAATAGAAATAACAGGATTAATTTTAATTTTTGATAAGAGAAGCGAAAACGTTGGTTTTTTTGCTATATTATCAAATGCTTTATTAAAAACATTTTCATATTTTAAGAAAAAAAATATTCCTATTTTCTTATCTTTGATGATAATACTTCCTTTTTTTTCCTTTGCAATATTAGGAAATCATTCCTATGGTTTTTTCAAAACTGTATATATACTTTTACCTCAAACAATTTTATTTAAAATTCTTATAAGTATATTATTATCCTTCTTTATTATTTGGTTTATTAGATTTGTTTTTATTTCTCATTCGGTGATATTGGAAGATGAATCGCCAAGGGATAGTAGGACACATGTCAAAGATAATTTTAGTGAAATTTTAAACAAAATACTTGGATTAAATATTACAATAATTTTATTTAGCATAATATTATACTTAGTTTTAATATTAGTTATTGTTTTCTTTATTAAGATTATAAGCATAAAAAATACATCTTTGATACTTTTTTTATCTACTATGTATTCAGTAAACATGGCGATTAAGTATTTAATTGGAATTGTATTTATAGTATTTAATGTTCAGTTATTAACTAGTCTATTTAATAAGTATTGTCCTAGTGATAAAGAAATATTTTTTTATGAAAGTAAAATGAATAATTTATCCTTTGGTTTAAATAAAAAAATTTTAATAACTCTATTTGGACTCTTTTTAATAATAACATCAAGCTTTTTTTTCCATGGAATAAAAGCAGGGATAATCAATATTAGTAATAATACTGGTATACAGGTAACTGCCCATAGAGGATCTGCACATAATGCTCCTGAAAATTCAATTTCAGCTTTTAAAATTGCAGTTGATGAACATGCCGATTATATTGAATTAGATGTTCAAATGACAAAAGATAATGAATTAGTTATTTTTCATAATTTTGCTCACAACTATAAATTTATTTCAGATATGACGTATGAAGAAGTATTACAAATTAAAATTGGTAGTGGTAAATATGAAAATGAAAAAATTCCAACACTATCCGAGGTATTTGAAGAGATTGGAACTTCAATAAAAATGAATATTGAAATAAAGGTGCCAATTCTAGAAGAAAATACCCCATATCTAGATACAATATGTACCTTAATAAATGATTTAATTATAGAATACGATATGGAATATAATGTAATAATATCTTCATTTAATAAGTATTCATTAGATTACATAAGAAAAATAAACAGGGATTTAAAGATTGGTTTAATTACGATTTCTGCATTACCGAAGTATGATAGTAAGAAATATGATTTTATTAGTATAATGTACCTTGGTCTAGAATTAGATACCATAAAAAAAATCCATGCAAAAGGAATGGAAGTACATGTATGGACCGTCAATGATAGAGAAACGATGATAGAATTAATTACTTTAGGAGTAGATAATATAATAACGGATGAGCCTTTAATTGTAAAAGAATTAATATACGCAAAGAAATCAGATTTTATTTTAAGAAACACTTTAGCGTATTTCTTTAAAATAGATGAGGATTTATTAGAATTAATAAGTAAAAAATAGAAACAAAGTAACCTGATTGGTTATTTTTGTTTTTTTTTGACATAAAATTAGATGGTGATACTATGAAAAGAATCTTTGTTTTTATATGTTTAATAGGAATTACTTTATTTTCTATTAATGTTTCAGCTATAAATGGAAGTAGTTATTGTATGATAGAAGTTAATAGTAAAAGAATCCTTTCTTCAAATAATGCCAATCAAAAGAGTTTAGTAGCTTCAACAGCAAAAATAATGACTGCGTTAGTGGCAATAAATAATGCGGATTTATTAAGTTATATAGATATAACAAAAGAAGATGAACTAATGGAAGGAAGTAAAATATATGTTGAGGAAAATGATAAGATATTATGTTTGGATTTAATTTATGGTTTGATGCTAAGAAGTGGAAATGATGCTGCTAATGCATTATCAAGATCGACATTTGGTGACCATCATAAATTCGTTGAAGAAATGAATGAAACAGCAAAACAAATAGGTATGTATAATTCAAGCTTTGCGAATGCAAGTGGATTAGATTCAGAAGATTATAACTTATCTACTGCCTATGATATGTGCCTTTTGATGAGTGAAGCAATAAAAAATGATGTATTTAAAACAATTACTAAAACAAAAAGTCATCGTGCAACGAGTTTTAATAATAAAGCCTACTATTGGGGAAATAAACATAAACTTATTACAAGTGATAGTCGTTTTATTGGTGGTAAAACTGGATACACTAAAAAAGCTGGAAGAATTTTAGTTAGTTATGCTGTGGAAAATAATATGGAAGTGGTAATAGTAACTATTAATGATTCAAATGATTGGAATACTCATAGAAATTTACTTAGTCAAACAAAAAAATATTCTAATGATATCATAATCAAAAAAGGTATTTATAATAGTGGATTTGATATTGATTATTATATATATGTGGAAGAAAATGTAATGTTACCTCTAGATTCAGATGAACGTAAGTATATAAAAGCAATATTTCAAGTTAGTGATAACCTATGCAAATTAAAAATTCTTTATAAAGATGAAATAATAAGTACTAGAGAGATAAAAATGGTAAATAAATATAAATATAATAATTTAGATTTAATTAAAGATTTACTTATTTAATAAAGTTCCATAATTTAATTGAATAATTATTATATGTAATTGAATTGTAAAAGAATAATTAGATAATTAGAACTCCACATTAAAACGTGGAGTTTTTTATATATTAAAAACAGATAGTGACATATAATTGAACCAAAATAATTGTAGTAATAAGCCTTGAGAATGGAGTACGTGGTACTATAAAAAGGATAGATTTAAGTGTGAAAGTTTTTTCCGAAAAAGGAGTTGGTTGTCGTTTTGTGTCGAACGATAGCTGTGGTGAAAATTGTAATAATATGTTACTATGTTAATAAGTAGCATTGTAAATTTCCAAGCATTTTTAAAAAATATTTGTTTTAGAAAAATTTCTTATTTACCTTAAAAAATAACATTATTTTATGGAACTTATAGAATGTAATGAATTTTAGGAGGAAGGTTATAGTATGAATAATATAGGAAAAAGTATAAAAATCAAAAATACCCGAGAAGAATGGAATAAGATCCTGCTGATTAATTCAATAACGGAAGAATATATAGAAGTAGAGATTGAAGATGGACATTCATTACATCTTTTAATATATTTCATTATAATAGCAAAAAGAAATAATAACATAAGACTTAAAATTAAATTTGATTCAAAATTAATAATGTTTGATATGGCTTTTGAAATTGGTACAATCTTTTATTTAATTGATAAAAATATAAAATCTAGAATGCAGTATTATAATGAAAAAGAAGAATATTGGGTAAAAATACCTGCTAATTTTTTTGACGCTAATAAACTAAAATTTTATACTGTTTTACCTGTTTTAGAAATTGAATCAAATTTTTTAAATGAGATTATAAGTATTGATATTGAGTTTATTAATGAAATAAATAATGAAAATTTTGATTACGATAATAAAAAAATACTTGACTTCCAAGGTTCTGGTAAAGTAAGTGAATTTATTAAACATTTTATTAAACATATTTTAAATAATATAAAAAAAAGTAAAGAACGAAGTGAAGAAAGAAATAAGGAACTCTATGAATTTATCTTAACTTCTTCAAAAGAATTGAATTTATTATCCTTATTTATTTTAAGCTATTATGTATCTAGTAGTATATCAGAAGTATATAAACTTGAAGATTTAAAAAGACAAATACGTAATGTTTCGGTTGGTATATACCAAATTATTGAAAATTCTTGTAGTCATAGTGAAAGAAAATATAGTTTATGCTATTTAACTAATATGGATTTTTTATTTAACCAAAAATACTGTACTGGATACTCAACTATGGCGAAACACAAATTAAATACTTTGAAAAAAAGAGAATTTTATACATCTAATTATCATTTCGAATTGAAAGAAGACAAAAATATATTTATTATGTGTCTTGATGATGCAACAAAAGATGGAAAAGTTTCATCAATTATCGATAATATAAATAATAAAGAATATATGAAAAGAAAATTTATTAATTTAAAAGAATTATTTGAGTATTTAACAATTCCAAATGATGAAGAAGGAAATAAAAATAATATGGTAAGTTCTAAGTATGGAATCAAGACTTTTGTGAGTTCAGCATCTATATTACGAATGCAAGTAATGATTAATTCCGGTAAAGAGTCTTTGGGATTAAATACTAACGGTATAATTAGTTTCGGTAGAAAAACAGAAACGTCCAGTCCAAATATAAAGAAGACTAGAAAAGAAAATTTGTATGTTGAAAATATAACCTTAGAAGATAGTGCTATAACAGAATATGCTTGTGCTCTTCCAATTAGTGACATTAGGATAGATTCATATAAAGGTGAAAATATATCAAGGAAAATGCTATCAGACAATAAAGAATACTTTACCATATCCTTTAATGAATATTTTTTCCTTGGGTGTAATCAATACAAGGACCAAGATGGAAAAAAAGATATAGTAGATAAGATATCACTAAAGTTAATGGAAGTAGTGAATGAAAATAAAGGAAAGAACGTAGTTTTTACTTTAGACTATAAAGAAGATTTGATTCAAACCGAACTTCTCGTAAAGATAATTGCAAATGTAATGTGGTATTGTATCACTAATGAAATAGAATTTTATTTTTCAATAAATTTTATTGATGAATATAATAATTTTCTATATTTTAGATTGTCAGAGTTTTTTGATTATCTTGATATTTGTTATCCAAGACTTTTAGGGTTTTATGAAGGACAAAATAAAAAAGAAAGACAGGAGAAAGAACTAGATTTTTTATCTAAAATTCAAATAGCAATTTATCATACTTATAA
>JAVBLW010000002.1:0-27680 GCA_031553215.1 Anaeroplasmataceae bacterium | reverse complement strand
CGTTTTCTCTTTTTGTCGTGCTTTTTTATTATATCGCTTCGTATCGCTTTTGTCAACTACTTTTTTATTATTTTTTTTCGTTGTCTTTGCTTTTTTCGGCGACTTATTCATTATATTCTATCTTATTATCTTTGTCAATTATATGATATCGTTTTCATATATTTTTATAATCAATAAATTCAAAATCATTTGCTTTTGAACTTTTTATATATCCATATATCAAAATATCATCATTGTCTTCCAACTTAATAATGTTTTTTACATCGATTATCATATTAACAGCTGCATCTTTAATCAATATTGCACCTGCTTCAACATACCAATATTGATTATCAAATTTATCAATCTCAGTTGAATGGCTATTCCCAAAAATTCTCGCGATCTCTTCTTGTCCTCTAGCCAAAGCACTTATACCAATTGTATCACCAATACTGATTTGTTTTCCTGTTTCACTTTGTTCACCAATTAATAACATTACCTTGTCAAAATCAGTTTGCATTGCCCACGCACATGTCATACCATATTTTTTATTTTTGTTTACAGTTACTATATTTGCCCCTGTTAAAAAAGCTCTTAAATTCATATTTTTCTCCTTATTTTGTCGTAGATATGGGAAAGGACTCCTTTTTTGGAATCCTTACTTAAATAATCTCGTAATATCATTAAACGTTACATACACAAAGAAGAGCATTAAAATAATAAACATAATATTATTTATCATTGCTTCAACTTTACGATTGATAGGCTTCTTAGTTATTCCCTCATATCCTAAGAATACTAATCTCCCACCATCAAGTGCAGGAATTGGAAGCAAATTCATTACCCCTATATTTACAGATAACAATGCCATAAATAATAACAATGACAATATACCCGCCGACATAAAAGATCCTATCATTGAATAAATTCCAACTACACCAGATAAATTATCAACACCTATTTGTCTAACTCCACTAGGAGCGATTAATAATTTTAATGTCCTAAATATCAATGTAAAATCCGACCAAAAACCTTTACCAGCTTGTTTAATTATTCCAAATATATTGTGATGATACACAGGTGAAATACCTATCAATATATCAATCTTATCTATTCTTTGATTACTTAATACTTCATTTCCATAACTTTCTACTGCATTTCCAGTATCTTTTGTACTTACAACATTTGAAGTTTGTTGGTCATAAAACTTAAAATATATATTGGCTACATCAGTATCTTTTAATAAAAGCATCAATTGTGACCATGAAGTTAAATTTACCCAATTAGCCTCATTATAACTTTCACCATGATTAACAATATTAATCGCTTTTAATATATCACCATTACTAATAGATGCCGTAGAAGAACTAGGGGATTTAACATAATTAAGTCCAACTATCCCAACCATTATTCCTTCCGAATAAGAAAAATTCTTATATTCGTCTGCTATAGCCATATTTGATAAACCTATAGAATTAATTCTAATATAGTTTTTTATAGGTTCTAACTCTATAGGATTACCATTTCTATCAACAACTAATGTAACTTCTTCAGTTCCTAGATTCGCTAAGAAATCCATTCTACTACTGAAATCATCCCAGCTAGATACAGTGTACCATTCACCATCGTTACCTTTAACTTTTTTTATAACGTCACCCTTTTGTAATATTTCTACTGCAGGGTATTTATCACTTACTTCTCCTATTTTGGTACTACCATAATTAGGAACACCAGAAATTGCATAACATAATAAATAAATTATCATTGCCAAAACGAAGTTCATAAAAGGTCCAGCAAAAATTGTTAAGAAACGTTGTAATACACTTTTCGATTCAAAGCTTCTATCATATGGAGTAATTTGTAGCCTACCATTATCATACACATAAAAAGCATCCTTTAAAACTGGATATGTCTTAATTATTCCGTTATTATCAAGAGTAATCTCTAATGCTTCACCATGTCTACTATATAGTTCCTTAGATACAACTACACCATATACATCACTATTCATCTTTGGATTTAAAATAAATTCTGTAACACAACCATCTTTTAAATTTAATCCAATCTCACTACCATCTTTGATAGTATCTTCGGTTACTTGTTCTCCTGCCATTGAAACATATCCGCCAATAGGAATAGCTCTTATGCAGAAAGTAGTTTCGCCCCTCTTTTTTTTATATAAAGCGGGTCCCATACCAATTGAAAACTCATGACATAATATTCCTGCTCTTCTAGCAAAAATAAAATGCCCAAGTTCGTGTATTATGATAATAGTTCCTAAAATTAATACAAATACGATTAAATTTAATATAAACATTATTTCCCTCCATATTGATTATAGATTTTTCTTTGAATCTCCTGATCTGTTTTTATTATGTCATCAATTGATACATTAGAAATTAAATATTCTTTGTTAAGTTCTTTTTCGATAATATTTTCAATATCTAAAAATGAAATCTTTTCATTTAAAAATAAATTAACACATGCTTCATTTGCAGCATTTAAAACGACTGGATATAATCCACCTTTTTTACCTGCCTCATACGCAAGTTTTAAACACTTAAATCTGCTAAATGATAATTCTTCAAAAGATAAATTATTATATTTTAAGAAATCCAATGATTCTCCACCAAATATATTATGCTTCGGATATGACAGTGCATACATAATTGGTATTCTCATATCAGGCGTTCCTAAAACAGCTTTTATACTTAAGTCATTAAACTCGACCATGGAATGAATAATACTTTGTCTATGCATTATTACATCAATTTTATCGTATTCTATTTGAAATAAGTGATGCGCTTCAATAACTTCAAAGCCTTTGTTCATCATTGTTGCACTATCAATAGTAATTTTCTTTCCCATTTTCCAGTTTGGATGACTTAAAGCATCACTAACAGTAACATTTTTTAATTCATCTAATTGTTTATCCCTAAAAGATCCACCACTAGCAGTGATTATAATTCTTTTTAAATCTTTCTTATTTTCACCATTTAGACATTGCCAAATTGCCGAATGCTCACTATCAATAGGAAAAAGATTCACACCTTTTTCTTTTACTAATGGCATGATTATATCACCAGCCATTACCAATGTTTCCTTATTAGCTAATGCAATATCTTTTTTTGCATTAATTGCTTCAATAGTAGGCTTTAGTCCAATATATCCAACAAGTGCATTAACAAATAGATTTTCACCTTTTTTAGAGTACTTAGCTATAGTTAATAGTCCTTCATCACCATAAACAATTATAGGATTATAAGATAAAAAAACATCTATCTTTTCTCGGAAACATACTATTTCAGGTTTAAATTCTTCGATTAAAGAAATAGATTTTTCTATATCTTTACCTACACTCATGCCTACTACAAGAAAATCTTCTTTCATATGGCGACATATATCTAATGTCTGTGTACCTATAGATCCTGTTGCTCCCAATAAATAAATGTTTTTCATAAAAACCTCAAAATTAAACTAAAATGTTTTGCATTAAAGAAATTATACTTAATAAGAAGATTGCCACAAAAATTGCTGAATCTAATCTATCTAATACTCCACCGTGTCCAGGAAATATATTACCAAAATCTTTGATTTCGTATGTTCTTTTAAATTTAGACGCCACTAAGTCTCCAATTTGTCCAATAATTGAAGCCGATACAGTGATTGCGAAAATAATAATAAATTGAACTACTGTACTGAACTTTGAAAAAGTAAAGTATTCCTCTATTCCATGAAATATTGTTGGCAAACTACTATCTCCAAATATTTTACCATAGAAGAAAGCAAAACCTACCCCAAATACCGTTGCCATTAATGTACCACCAATCGCACCCTCCCATGATTTCTTAGGGCTGATTTTAGGAGACATTTTATGCTTACCAAATTTCATACCAAACAAATATGCAAAAACATCTGTAAATATTGTAATAATAAATAGATATGCTATAAATCTTAAACCTATAAATCTTAAAATAGTCAAAGCAGCAAATCCTAATCCACAATACATTATGGTAGTAAGTGCATGACCAATAACGTTACCATCATATTCATCATATGCAACCAACATTGAGAATATAACAACCGTAATAAGCAATAGCATCGAGAAAAATCCGATATTAATATTAAATAATTTTAACACTTCGCCAGCTTGAGAACCAGGATTCCACTGAGCTAAAGCAGATAAATATAAAAGAATAGTACACAAAATAATTAATATTTTAGAAATACCAGGAAATTTCTTATCCTTAGAAAACAGTTTTATCATTTCTAATGAAGAAATAAAAACTAGAGCCATTAATAGTATTTGAAATAAATTAAACATTTTATCAACAACTAATAATGGAATAAATATTGCCATTAACACTATACCTGTTACAAATCTTTGTCTCATTACTTATTCTCCTTTAATCCACCAAATCTTCTAGAACGCAATTGATATGATTCTATAGCTTTGTATAATTCTAATTCATCAAAATCTGGCCAATATGCATTTGTAAAATATAATTCACTGTATGCAAGTTGCCACAATAAAAAATTACTGATTCTAATCTCACCGCTTGTTCTAATCAATAAATCAAGAGGTGGAAATTCTGCAGTATATAAATTTTGTTCAATCATCTTTGAAGAAATCTCTTCAATTGTTATTGATTTATCTATTATTTTTTGAGCTATCTTCTTAGTCGCAGTAACTATTTCATCTTGTGATCCATAATCAATGCACAAAATCAATGTTAACCCAGTTTTATCTTTTGTCTTTTCCTCAATATCTAAAATAACATTTAATAACTCTTGTGATAAACGATCCCTTCTTCCAATAACTCTAATTCTAATATTAGAAGATAAGATTTTATCTTTATATTTATTATAATATTTTATAGGTGTTTTCATTAAATAGTTGACTTCAGATTCAGGTCTACTCCAATTTTCAGTACTGAAACAAAAAACCGTTAAATACTTAATTCCAATTTCATTACTTTTTGCCGCAATATCTTTTAAATTCATAGCACCTTGACGATGTCCCATAGTTCTAGGCAATAATCTCTTCTTTGCCCATCTACCATTTCCATCCAAAATTATCGCGATATGATTAGGTACACCTTTTTTCACAATTTCACTAAAGTCCATATCTAACAATACGCTCCTTTTTTCACTACTATATTATTATACTATAAAGAAAAAAAATATCAAACTATAAAAGTTTGATATTTTCCTTATATTGTCATTAATTCTTTTTCTTTTTCTGCGGCAATATTATCTATTTCAACAATCTTTGCATCAGTAAGCTTTTGAACATCATCTAAATAACCTTTTTCATCATCTTCAGGTAATTCAAGTTTCTTCAATTCATCATTAGCATCACGTCTAACATTACGAACCATAACTTTTGCATTTTCAGTAATTTTACCAACATGTTTAACTAATTCACGACGACGTTGTTCAGTCATTTGAGGAAGATTTAATCTAATTCCCACTCCATCATTTTGTGGTGTTAATCCAAGTCCTGATGCATTAAGAGCCGATTCAATTCCTTTTAATACAGATTTGTCAAATGGTTTTATATAAAGTTGTGAAGCTTCTGGTACACTAATAGCAGCAACTTGCTTAACTGGAGATAATACTCCATAATATTCAACCATAATAGTATCTAATAGAGCAGGATTTGCCCTACCAGTACGAATAGTAGTCAATTCTCTTGAGAAAGAAGCAAGAGCCTTGTCCATTTTTTCTTCTGTTTCTAACATTATCATATCTGGCATTATATTTTCCTCCTTACTTTACTTTTGTTCCTATTTTTTCGCCTTTTATAGCTTTTAAAATATTTCCATCTTTGTTCATATTGAAAACAATAAGTTGTAACTTATTATCTTTGCACAAACTAGCAGCTGTAGAATCCATAACTCCTAAATCCTTGTTTAAGATTTCAGAGAATGTAAGTTCATCATACATTTTTGCATCTTTATTAGTGCGTGGGTCTGAGTCATATACTCCCTCAGTACCATTTTTTGCCATAAGTACAACTTCAGCTTCTATTTCAGTAGCACGAAGTACACTTGCAGTATCAGTTGAAAAATAAGGAGAACCTAATCCACCAACAAAAATACATACACGTCCCTTTTCCAAATGTCTTATAGCACGACGTCTTATATATGGTTCTGAAACTTGTTTAACATCAAGAGCACTTAACACACGTGTAGGAACACCCATTCCTTCAAGTGCATCTTGAATAGCCAATCCATTCATAACAGTTGCAAGCATTCCCATATAATCTGCTTGAGCTCGGTCCATACCTAATTCACTAGCTATTTTCCCTCGCCATATGTTTCCACCGCCAACAACTATACCAATTTCAACTCCAAGTGCACAAACCTCTTGAATTTGAACTGCTATTTCTTTAACAGTCTTAGGATCAATACCGAATCCAGTATCTCCTTTAAGTGCTTCACCACTTAGTTTTAAAAGAACTCTTTTATACATCCTACACACTCCTATTTTTTAAAAAAGAGGGACAAATTCGCCCCTCTTTAATTATTTTAAACCAGCTTGAGCAGCTACTTCAGCAGCAAAGTCTACTACTTCTTTTTCAATTCCTTCTCCAACTTGAAGACGAACAAAAGAAGCTACTGACATTTTATTTCCTTGAACAAACGCAGCAACAGTTTGATCTGGATTTTTAACGAATGGTTGGTCTAATAAACAAATTTCTTTTAAGAATTTACTTACACGTCCATCAACCATTTTTTGAATAATATTTTCTGGTTTTGGTTTTGCAGAATTATTATTTTCATTAATAATTTCAGCTAAAATTATAGCTTTTTCTGATTCAACAATATTAGAATCAACATCAGCTTCTGATACGAATTTAGGAGCTATTGCAGCAATATGCATAGCAACATCTTTTGCAACTGATGCATCAGTACCATTTAAAGTAGCAACTGATACAATACGTCCACCCATGTGTTTGTAAGCACCAAACGCTTGAGCATCAGTTTTTACAATACGAGAAACTCTACGTAATGAAACTTTTTCTCCAATTACAGCTGAATCTTCTAAAATAATAGTAGATAATGTTTTAGAATCAGAAACTACTTCTAAAGCTTCTTCTGTATTAGTAGCATTTGAATTAATAATAATATTTCCAACTTTATCTAATAAAGCTAAGAATTTATCATTTTTTGAAACGAAGTCAGTTTCTGAATTTAATTCAAAAACAACGATGTCATTTCCTTTTTCAACAAAAGAACATAATCCTTCTGCAGCAACACGACTTGATTTCTTTTCAGCTTTTGTTATTCCTTTTTCACGTAACCAAACGATAGCAGCTTCAATATCACAATCACAAGCTTCTAAAGCTTTTTTGCAATCTAGCATACCAGCAGCAGTTCTATCACGTAAATCTTTTACCATTTGTGGTGTAACTTTTTGCATAATATCCTCCTAATTATTCAGTTTTAGCTTTTGGAGCTTCTGAATTATTTTTTCTTGGTGTATATGGTTTTTTATCTTTATTGAAATCTCTTCCATCTTTATTGTATGGTTTTTTGAAATCTCCATTTTCTCTATTGTTGTTATATGGTCTTCTAGGAGCATTTTCTTTCTTTTCTTTAGCGATTTCTTCACCTAAGTTAAGAACTTCATCTTCGAATTTTTCTACAACTCCACCTTGAGCTTCGATAACAGCATTTGCCATTACCCAAGTAACTAATTTAACTGCTCTAATAGCATCATCATTAGCAGGAATTACATAATCAACATCATCTGGATCACAGTTTGTATCTACAATTCCAAATACTGGGATGTTTAATTTACGAGCTTCTAAAATAGCATTCTTTTCTTTACGAGGATCAACGATGAATAATGCTTCAGGAGCTTTCTTCATTTCTTTAATTCCACCTAAGAATTTTTCTAGTTTTTCTCTTTCAGATTTTAATCCAATAACTTCTTTTTTAGGAAGAGCTGTAAAAGTTCCATCTTCTTCCATTTTATATAAATCGTGTAATCTTTTGATTCTTTTTTTAATAGTCTTAAAGTTAGTTAAAGTTCCACCTAACCATCTTTGGTTAACGTAGAAGTGTCCACATCTTTCAGCTTCTTCTTTAACAGCCTCTTGAGCTTGCTTTTTTGTTCCTACAAATAAGATCTTACCATCATTTTTAATGATTTCAAATAAAGCAGCATAAGCCTTTTCGATTGAATCTGCTGTTTTTTGTAAATCGATGATATAGATACCATTTCTTGCTGTATAGATGTACTTTTGCATTTTTGGGTTCCATCTACGTGTTGCGTGTCCGAAGTGTACTCCAGACTCTAATAATTGTTTCATTGAAACTACTGACATTTTTAATTCCTCCATTTTGTTTTGTTTTTTTTCCTCTGCTTTTTTCAACATGCGCCTCCACAACCGAAGTTGCACTAGACGGCTCACTCAAAAAGCATGTGTATTTTATGCCTTTTCTAGTATACCACAATCATTTTATGTTATCAATACCAAAAAACAAAAAAAGAATGATTGTTAATCACTCTTTTTTATTCATTATGCTGTTTTATCACAAACTGCTGAATTTTTAACTATGAATTCCACTGTTTGGTATGAATTCAAAGTTGTATCCGCAAATCCTTCTGTAGTAGTTGTAGTAAAACTTAATTTTAATGGAACTAATACATATGTATATAAATTAATAGTCTCTACACCTTTTTTATTATATGTTACTCGAGTAACATATAGAGGCATATACACAACACCAATTACTTTATTTGTATCTGCACTTGCTATATAAGATTCTTCAGGAGTAAGAGTTGTAATAGCCTTGTCAAATGGTTCTAATCCATTTGTCGCGGTTGAAATCTTATTTTTTACTGTATCAGTAGTAATCATATTTATAAAAGTTTTGTAATCAGATTCTGAAAACGCAGTTGTTGATGCATAAGATATCTTCATTGTTTGTTTTTCAGGATTAAAAGTTGATGGAAAATCCACCACATTTAATCTTAAACTGCTTTGAATGTCCGCAGGCAAACGTACCTCTAGGTGATCTTTACCTTCAGTAAAAGTATTAACAGTATCTGTTTCATATGTTAAAACCGTAGGTAGTAACCAGTCTTTTGCTATTTGTTTATTATTTGACGAATTATCTATTGTATTTGAACCACTACTACATCCAACTAAAATTAATAATCCAATTATGCTAACCATAAATGCTGTAAATTTTTTCATCGTTTTTTCTCCGTTCTATTATTACTTTAATAAGTATAACATAAAGACTTTTACTTTTCTACTATTTTTTTTGCTCTTGGAAAAGATTGGTTATATGTTTCTTTCATCTTTTCAATACTAACATGGGTATATATTTGCGTTGTAGATAAATTTTCATGTCCTAATAATTCCTGAACACTTCTTAAATCTGCCCCATTATTAATTAAAGCCGTAGCAAATGAATGTCTTATCATATGTGGGGTAATCTTAAATGTTTCACCCATGTTTTCAATAATTTTATCTAAAATTACCCTCACACCTCGTGGAGTTAAAGAAGTACCCTTATTATTCAAAAATAAATTTCGATTTTCTATATTATTAGACTTTCTTAACAATTCTAGTCGTTCATATGTAATATAATGTTTTAAATTTTTTGATAAGTCATCATATATAATAACAATTCTATCTTTTGAACCTTTTCCACTAACATTAATTGTACTATTATTAAAATCTATATCCTTTATTTTTAATGAACATAATTCACTAACACGCAAGCCACATCCATAAAGAACCTCTACAATTAAATAGTTCCTAAAGCCTAACGGAGTAGATCTATCAATTGATTTAAAAATCATATCGATTTCAACTTCTTTTACAGTATGAGGCAATCTTTTTGGAACCTTTAAACTTTCAATATTATCAAAAAAATTTTCTGTCACAATATGTTCTTTCATCAAAAAATTATAAAATGTTCTGAGACTACTTAATTTACGATTAATACTTGTTGAGGAATCATTTTTATAGCTTAAATGTGAAACAAAATTTTTGCAGACACGATTATTCTTTAAAAATAGTAAACCCGCAGCCATTTTTTCAGATGAAATGAATTCACTAAATTCTGTTACATCTTTTATATAACTATTCACAGTATTAATAGAATAATTTTTGATTGAATAAAGATATTCGTAGTAAGCGTCAATTGCTTCCTTATCAGTTTTCATTCAACCACTCCTTAAATCTTTTCATTTCTTCCAATGCTGCAGTAGCATACAAAGATTTTCTATCTTTTTTCTTATGTTTAAAATCTAAATCCTTCATTATTCCAAAGTTAGCATTCATAGGTTGAAAACCTTCTTTGCTAGCATGACAAATATAATATGCCATTGAACCCATAACAGTTGAAGTAGACAATTCAACTAATTCTTTATTTTGCAAGTATCTATCCATATTAATTGCTGCAAGTATACCACTAGCTGCACTTTCAATATACCCTTCTACTCCACTTAGTTGTCCTGCAAAGAAAATGTTTTTATATTCTCTAGTTTGCATGGTTGGATTTAATATTTTAGGTGCATTTATATATGTATTTTTATGCATAACTCCATATTTAACAAATGTTGCATTTTCTAATCCAGGAATCATAGAAAATACTCTTTTTTGCTCACCGTATTTTAAATGTGTTTGGAAACCAACTAAATTATACATTGTTTTTTGTGCATCATCTTGTCTCAATTGAACTACTGCATAGGGTCTTTTACCTTCTGGCGTTTCAAGTCCAACGGGTTTCATTGGGCCAAATGTTAATGTTTGTTCCCCTCTTTTTGCCATTATTTCTACTGGCATACAACCTTCAAAAACTTTAAGTTCAAAATCCTTTGGTTCAACACCTTCAGCATTGATTAATTCAGTATAAAAATTATGAAATTCTTCTTTTGTCATAGGACAATTTAAATACGATGCTTCACCTTTATCATATCTACTTTTTAAATATACCTTACTATAATCCAAACTATCCGCAAGAACAATTGGAGCTGCGGCATCAAAGAAATAAAAATCATCTGCGCCAAATTTTTCTCTAATGGCAAAACTTAATGCATCACTTGTTAAAGGTCCACTAGCTATAATAGTTGGTATGTTTTCATCAATAGAGATTACTTCTTCTTTTTTTATTTCAATATTTGGATGAGAACTTATAATTTTAGTTATCTCTTCACTATAACCTTCTCTATCAACCGCCAATGCACCACCAGCTTGTACAGCATGTTTTCGAGCCATAGATATAATTAAAGAATCAAACATTTCCATTTCTTTTTTTAATATCCCCGCTGCATTTTCAAGAGAATCACTTCTCAATGAATTAGAACATACTAGCTCACCAAATTTATCCGTTTTATGAGCAGGCGTCATCTTTACAGGACGCATCTCATATAATTCAACTTTATATCCTTTATTTGCTAAATAGAAGGCGGCTTCACAACCGGCTAATCCAGCACCTATTATTTTAATCATTAAAATCACCATGAAGATTATATCATATTTTATTAGTATAAAAAAGAAAAAGATAATTATCCGACAATTATCTTAGTTCCTGGTTTCAACCAATTTTCCTTATTATGTTCCAACAACATCATTGGTGTAATATTATGTTTATTCAGTATTGAATTAACCGAATCATTTGACTTTACCTCATATGTTTTTTTTTGAGTTATTCCTTCTAATTCTACAATTTGATTTGGCTCAAGTTCTAACTTGTAAATACTAGTATATTTATCTAACTCATCAGGAGTAATACCATTCTTCATCATAATACTTTCTAAAGTATCTCCCTTTTTTGTTATATACTCATTTTTATAAATGCTTTGGTTATTCTGATAATTACTTTTCTTGGGAATAAATAATATTTGATTCGGATAAATCATATTTGACGACATCTTATTCAAATTCATCAATTCATCTACCGTTACATCATTTGTTTTTGCAATCGAGTATAAATTATCCCCCTGTTTTACAACATATTGTGTTGTGTTTTGTAATTCACCTGCATTGGCAAATCTTTCAAAATTATATCCATGCATAATTTCCACCCCATAATATGTTATGTAATTTCCATCTTTTAGTTTAGGCTTTTATCCATTTAATTTCTTCTATTCCGTTTGATTTTAAAAATTCGTTTGTTTTAGAAAATGGTCTTGAACCTATAAATCCTTGATATGCTCCTAAAGGTGACGGATGTGAACTTATTATTACCTTATGAATCGGATTAGTTATCATATCCGCCTTCTTACCAGCTGGTCCACCCCAAAGTATGAAAACAATTGGTTTTGTCTGACTGTTTAATTTCACAATGACGTTATCAGTTAAAATCTCCCAACCCATTTTTTTATGACTCATAGGTTCTCCATGTCTAACTGTTAAAATAGTGTTTAAAAGAAATACCCCTTGCTTTGACAAATAATCTAAATTACCATCCTGGTTAACTACAACATTTAAATCAGAAGCCATTTCGTTATAAATATTTTTTAAACTCGGCGGTAGTTTTTCACACAAAACAGAAAAGCTTAATCCATGAGCTTGATTTTCTTGATGATATGGATCCTGTCCTAATATTACCACTTTAACATCTTTAGTGTATTTAAAAGCATTAAAGATATCTTCATAATTAGGATGACATTTATAATTTTTATATTCCTCATCAAGAAAATTCATTAATTTCTTATAATATTCTTTTTGGCTTTCTTCTTCAAAGAAACTTTCCCACATAGTAAAACCTCCTAAAAAAAGAACCATATTTCTATGGCTCTCTATTGTAAATTAACGAGTTTCGATTACAGCGTAATCCCCATCTTGTCTAATATATAAAACATTTGTTTTATTAGTTTGTTTATCTAAATATATAAAGAAACTATGACCTAATAATTCCATTTGTTTTAGAGCTTCATCTAAATCCATTGGAGTTAATTCAATTTGTTTATTTCTTACTAATTGAGAAGCAATTATTTCTTTTTCTAATGATTCAGCATCAAAATTTCCACTGAATATTTCTTTAATTCCTTCTTTATCAGATTTAGTTTTTACTCTTGTTTTATATTTTCTAATTTGTGATATTAACTTTTCGATTGTTTTATCAATAGCCCCATATAAATCTTGTTCAGCAACTTCCGCACGTAAAACAGCATTTTTTGTTGGAATAGTTACTTCAACCTTATGGAACTTAGGATAAACCTTACAAACCACTCTAGCTTCTAATTCAACTGATTCATCAAAATAATTCTCTAATTTAGCAAGTTTCTTAGCCGCATACTCTCTATTTGCTTCTGATGGTGTAAATCCATTTTTCCCTACTACTTCGACTTTCATCTTAATCACTCCTATTCATTTTTACAATCTTATTATACCATTTATACTTGTGATATTCAACAATTATAGTGATACATTTATTTTTGTCATACTTGAAGAAACACTTGTTTTTTTATGTCTTTCTATTATAAACAAATTAGAATATATCTACATCAAAAAAGACTATTAATAAAAAAAGTAATACAACCTCTATAATACCTATCGTTATAGCCGTTATCGCTAAATCATGTGCCTTCTTCTTTTCTACAGATTTATCTTCCTCTTCTAGAATTAAACGTGCTATCATCCCACAAAATATACCAAATATAACTGTATATGTGAATATATCAAGAACTAGTCCAAGGATAGCAAAATTACGAGCATGTTTTATTTTACCTAAATGTTTTGATTCTGATTTTGCTAGAACCCTTTTCGTCTTACCGCCATCCATATTGGTTTTACATTTAGGACATGATGATAGCGTCACGTCTACATAATTACCGCAAGTCATGCATTTTCTTGTGTTTGGTGCTCTAACTGGAATAGGTTCATTGTTTTGTGTGTTTTTCTTTTTTTCATCACGTCTAACATGTCCACATGTACTACAAAAATTAGCATTGCCAAACTCTTCTGCCCCACAACGTTCACAAACCCTTATCATACTTTGATTTATTTTCATTTACTCTATTTCTCCATTAACGTGTCTTCAAATAAACATATGCACCCAAACATGTTGCATATATAGCTAAACTTATTACTACAACCGCTAAGGTAGCAATTGCTCTAGCGGTATCTGACATTTTCTTTACTCTATCAACAATTACATAGGAAATGATACCCAAAAATAGTCCAGCTAATTGAATATAAGGTATAAAGATATTTAATATAATACAAACAAGTCCAAGAACGCCAAGAAATCCGGCGCCTCCAACCGCTTCTTCATTTACTTCACCAGTTAATGATTTTACAATATTATTATTTACATAATTTGTTCTAACATATGCTGTTTTACCACCATCCATATTAGTTCCACATCTTTGGCAAAACCTCACATTTACATCCATAGTATCCCCACAGGTCATACATTTTCTCGATAATACTTGCTCTTGGTGATCCACTTTTTCACTAATAGGTACATATTCTACAGTAGCATCATGCGTACTAATCCCGCAAACAGTACAAAAATTAACTTTCGTCCCTACCTCTGAACCACAATGTGAACATCTTTTTATTTCTTTTTTCAATATATTCTCATTTAATGGTTCAAATTCATTTTTTGTACCACACTCAGAACAAAATTTTGCATTTTCATTTATTTCAATTCCACAATGAATACATTTTTTCATAGATTATTTTTTGCCTTTTGATTTGTTCGCTGGATTATATCCTTCGACTTCAGTACCTTCTAACATAAATGTATCTATAATTCTTTGTAATACCTTTTTCATAGAAGCCTTTACTGCAAACCCCATTGTTGCATCTAATCCAGATTCCCCAATATATACACCTGGAAGTAGTGCAAATGGCAACCATGATTCTACACATAATTTATCCCCATCTTGATAGAATCTAAAAATTTGTGGAGCTGTTAAAAATCCAGCACCTTTTTGCCACATACCATTTTTCTTTGTTTTAAATCTAAAACCTTGTTCTTTAAAAGATTGTTCTAAACTATTTAAAACATCTCCCATTGCATATTTAACTTGAATTTTTGTTGTTGTTCTCATAATTATCTTCCTCTCTCTTTGCAAATATTATATCATATCTTTTGAAAATCAAAATAAAAAAAAGTAGAAAATTCTACTTTTTTAGACATTTATTTAATTTACTTTAAATACATTTTGAGCTTGCAATCCTTTGTCGCCAAATATAAGTTCAAACTCAACAAATTGCCCCTCTTGAAGTGTCTTAAAACCTTCATCTTGGATTGAACTATAATGAACAAAAATATCATCATAGTTTTCTTTAACAATGAAACCATAACCTTTCTCATTATTAAACCATTTTACTTTTCCTGTAATCATTTTCTTTACCCCCTAAATTTTATACTTTAATTTTATCAAGATAAGCAAGGTTTTTCAAACATTATCGTAATAAAAAAACCGACTAACTTCGACTTGAAAAAGCTATAACATATACATCTTCTTCTAAGATTTGACTAATTTTAGAAAGTTTTAGCAAAGTGGTTGTATCTATCACTATTTGGTCATATAATATTGGTTCCTTATTCAATAATTTATTTACTAACCAAGAATATTCCATATTGAAAGCATTGTAATTTATTCTAACATCTTCAACAAAAAAGGTATATAAATGTAAATTATATCTTTCATCTAATGGGATAATACTTAAATTTAAATCCATCTCATTTTCACTATAACACTTATCACAAATTAATTGTTTTTTATTTAACAAAATATTTGATAATTTTCTTTTAATATAAAACTCCTTATTACAATTATAACATTTCAAAATAATCACCAATTTATATATAGAAAAAGGAAAGTATTTTTACTTTCCTTCATCATCTTTTTTAATATTTAATTCTGATAAAATGCTATTAATCTTATTTCCATAGGCTAAAGCATCATCATATTTAAAAACCAAACTTGGCATTTTTCTAGCTTTTATTTTTTTAGCTAATTCAGATCTTAAGTATCCTTTACTTTCTTCAAGAGCTTCTTCAGCTTCTTTTCTTTTATTATCAATTAGACACGTATAATAAATTGTCATAAACGATAAATCATTAGTAATTCTTACTTCAGTAACTGTAACATTAGATAATTTTTTATTTTTTGTATCACTACCTAAAATCAGTGCTAGTTCTCTAAAGGCAAGTGATTCTAATCTCTTTAAAGGTATTCCCATTATCTTTTTACTTCCTTCATTACCGATGCTTCAAAAACATCGCCTTCTTTAATGTCATTAAAGTTATCTATAGTTATTCCACATTCGTAACCGTATTTAACTTCTTTCACGTCATCTTTAAATCTCTTTAATGATGCCATCTTTCCTTCAAATATAACAATACCTTCACGCATAATTCTAACTAATGAATTTCTTTCGATATAACCATCAGTTACATAACATCCAGCAATTGTTCCAACCTTAGAAAGTTTGAAAATATTTCTAACTTCAGCTGAACCAGTAACAACTTCTTCAAATTCAGGATCTAACATACCTGTTAAGGCAGCTTCAAGATCTTCTAATATTTTATAGATAATATTATAAGTTCTTATTTCAACACCTTTTTCAACCGCTGTATTTCTAACTTGTGTTGAAGGTCTAACATTAAATCCAATAACGATTGCGTTACTTGCTTGAGCAAAAATAATATCTGTATCCGTAATAGCTCCAACTGAACAACGTAAAATATTAATTTTTACATCTCCAACCGAAATCTTTTCAATAGAACTTCTTAAAGCTTCTACTGTACCTTGAACGTCACCTTTAACAATTAAATTCAATTCTTTATCTTTATTTGCATCTTCTCTTGCGAATAGAGCATCTAAAGATACAGCACGAGCAGCTTGGGCATCTTTATTCTTAGTTCTATCTTGACGTTCCTCAGCAATTTGTCTAGCAACTCTTTCATTTTCTAATGCCATGAATTTATCACCAGAAAAAGGAACATCAGATAATCCTGTTACTTGAACAGCTTGACTTGGTGTAGCTGAATCATATTTTACGTGTCTATCATCTTCCATAGTTCTTACACGTCCATATGTATCACCACATACAATATAATCTCCAACTTTTAATGTACCATTTTGAACAAGGAATGTCGCAACTGGTCCTTTACCTCTATCAAGTTGAGCTTCGATAACCGTACCAATAGCTAAACGAGAAGGATTCGCTTTTAAGTCTTGAATCTCTGCAGTTAATTGAATCATTTCTAATAAGTCATTGATACCAATATTTTTTAGGGCACTGATTTCTACGAATGTAGTATCTCCCCCCCATGCTTCAGATATTAAACCATAGTGAGATAATTCTTCCATTACTCTATCTTTATTAGCAGATGGCTTATCTATTTTATTAACCGCTACAATAATAGGGCATTTTGCAGCTTTTGCATGTTCAATCGCTTCCTTAGTTTGAGGCATTACACCATCATCAGCGGCAACAACTAATATTACTATATCAGTAACTTGTGCTCCACGTGCACGCATTTCAGTAAATGCAGCATGTCCTGGAGTATCAATGAAAGTAATTTTTTTACCTTTCTTCTCAACTTGGTATGCCCCGATATGTTGAGTGATTCCACCAAACTCTCCGGCAACTACACGAGTATTTCTAATAACATCTAATAATGTAGTTTTACCATGGTCAACGTGTCCCATGATAGTTACTACAGCTGGACGAGTTACTAAAGATGTTTCATCATCCTCAACAGTAAATTCGTCAAATCTAGTTGCATCTGTTACAACTTCATCTTTTAATTCATATCCAAAATCCATAGCTATAAGCTCGATAGTTTCTCTATCGATAGTTTGGTTTTGATTAGCCATGATTCCTGCTTGCATAAGTTTCATAACAACTTGAGCTAATGGTTTGTTTAACCCAGTTGCAACTTCACTAACAGTCATGCCTTCTTTGTATATAAGTACCCCATTACCACCTTGATTGGCATTCTTGGCCGGTATATTTGATACTCTTTTTTCTGTCTTATTATTTGGTTTTTTTGCCAAAATATCACCTTATTTCTTCAATAATTTTGCAAATCCTTTATCAGTTATCCCGATTACCTTTCGATTTTCTTTTCCGATAGCTTTTGATAATTCTTCAGTAGAAAAATCTATGTTTATATCTACATTATAGGTATTTGTCTTGTCTTTTATGCGCTTTGTAGTATTATCACTTGCATCATTTGCCAAAAACACTAATAATACACTTTGTTTTTTAATTGCTTCAAGCACAAATTCTTCACCAGTGATTAACCCACCAGCTCTAGAACATAGTCCAATATTTTTTAAAATATTACTCATTTAACATACCTAATAATTCTTCATAAATATTTTCTGGAACTTCTACTTCTAGTTTTTTATCTAAAGCCTTTGTTTTTTGAGCCTTTAGAATTACTTCTTTGTCTTTTTTAAGATATGCTCCTCGTCCATTAGCTTTACCTTTTTGGTCAATAATAACATTACCTTCAGGTGTTCTAACAACACGAATAAGCATTTTCTTTTCACATACTTCTTTACTAACTACACATGTTCTCAAAACTTGTTTTTTTGCTTGCATTAGAATAAAAATCCTTCCAATAATCCTTCTCTATATGCTTGACTAGTTGGTTTAATATCAATTTTCCATCCGCATGATTGAACAGCTAAACGAACATTTTGCCCTGATTTACCAATCGCTAAGCTTAATTGATCATCTGGAACCACAACTAATGAAGTCTTTGTTTTTGGATCAACACTTAAAACTTTTGTAACATGTGCTGGTTGTAATGAATTAGCAATCATTTCTTCTACATTTTCACTCCATTTGTAAAGGTCAATCTTTTCTCCATTTAAAGCACTTACAACTTCACGAATACGATTTCCACCTTCACCAACGCATGATCCTAATGCATCAACTTTTGGATCATTTGAGAAAATAGCAATTTTACATCTATCTCCGGCATCTCTAGCAATACCCTTGATTTCTATAGTTCCATCTTTAATTTCTGGAATATAGCTTTCTAATAATCTAGTAACTAGATTTCTTTCGATTCTAGAAACGAAAACTTTTGGGTCTTTAGTAGTTTGTTCAACTTTCTTAACATATACTCTAATTTTATCACCAACATTAAAATCATCATTCGGTAATAATTCCGCACTTGGCAATAATGTAGTAGTTTGTTGACCAATATTTAAAGTAATGAATTTATCATTTTTCTCAATAACTTGAGCTGTAATCATTTCATCTTCAAACTTCTTAAAGAATTCATATGATTTTCTTCTTTCTAAAGCCTTTAAATCAGAAGCAAATGTGCTTTTTGCACTTCTTGCAGCTTGACGACCAAAATCTTTAGTATTTAATGGTTGTTCAACAATATCTCCAACCTTATAAGAAGGTTTTACTTTTTTAGCTTCTTCTAAAGTCATTTGACTCATTTCGCCTTCTACAACTTCAGTTAATTGTTCAACAACGATATGTTGTGTGAACATTAAAATCTCATTTTTATCACTATTGATAGCTACTCTTATTGATGTATTTGGTGGACATACTTTTTTAGCACTTGTAGCTAAAGCTTTTCCAAAAACTTCTAATAAGTCTTCATATTCTAATCCTTTTTCCTTTGAAATTTCCTCTAATTGCTTAAAGAACTCTTTATTTACCATTTTAAAATCCTCCTATAACTTAACGGCAAGTCTAATTTTTTTGATGTCTTCATAATTTATTTCTACATTTTTAAATCTTCCCTTAACATTGATTTTTAAAACCAATATTTCTCCTTCGAAAGATTCCAATGTTCCTTCATAAACCATATCCTTTAATTTCACATTGACATATTTGCCAATGCTATCAGTAATTTCTTGTTTATTTCTAAGTACTTTTTCTGCGCCTGGTGAACATACCTCAAGCATATAATCAGGTAATTCATTTTCAAATGCATCTAGTTTTTCAGATAAATATTCGTTTACCTTTGCTAAAGTATCTAAATCAATACCACCAGCTTTTTCGATACTAACTCTTAGTATTTGGTAACCGTACTCTCTGACCCATTTAATTTCATATAATGATAAGTTTTGTTCTTCCAAATATGGCATTAATATTTTTTCTATTTGTTCTAATTCCACATTGACCTCCATAAAAGTAATTAAAAGGTGAGAACCCTCACCTGTTTAAACTATCTATTAAAATAATACTACATATATCTAAAAAAATCAAGACATATGTTCACAAAAGGCAAACAAATCCTATTTTTTGTATATTTTAACTACTTATTCCATCTATAACTTATTAATTCTTCCAGAAGTTCCTCAAAACTTTTCCTATAAGCTATCATAACAAGACTGTTTTGATTTTTTCGATGACTTCTTGAGTTGCCTGTCATATTAGGTTTAAAATTAATATCAAAAATTTTAAATACTCCAGCTTTTTCTCTACAATCTAATCATTCCTTTTAAATCTAATTGCTTGTAAATTTCTTCACATTGAAGAATTATTTTTTTCATTGATTCGTCTGGATCAATAACCTTACTATTATCGACTACTGGAACATCGCCGTTATAAGGACAAATTCCATCTATATGATTAAATCTAAAAACTGGTTTAAGTGCTTTACCATTTGGCATAATGGTAATTGTTATTTCTCTTCCATCTAAATATTCTTCCACCATTAATTTAGAACCATATTTTTTACTTTCAATCAAAGATGTTACCGCATCTCTTAATTCATCATAATTATTAACCACCGAAACCCCTTGACTGCCTCTACCCATAATAGGTTTTACCACACATGGATATTCTCCATCATATTCAACGTTCACATCAATAAAAAAATCTTCAATAACATCAAAATCATCTTTTAATAAGTTATTTATATAAAACTTATTGTCATATTTATCCACGTCTTCTGGTAAATTCCCAATAAAGTGATATCCTTTACCATAGAATTTTGTAATTGGATGATTTGAAAATAAAATTGTGTTTAAAAAGAAAGTATTTGCTCCTCTATTAATTGCATCCATTATCCCATTTTCAGTATCAGGAAACACAAAATCATAATCTTTATATTCATCAGGATTATCAACTGGAGTTATTACCTTATATCCATTTTTTATTAAAGTAAATGCTATATCTGCTCCACTATCACTATATCCACCTTTTTTCATTGGTTTTTTTATATCAGTTATTTCTCTTTCTGATATGGCTTGATATAAAACTGCTATTTTCAAAAAAATCACCACCATTTTATACATTATAGCAAACTACCCATTCAATTACAAATCAACTATTTTTATTGATAAATGTGATACTTATTGAATATTTTTCCATTATCGTTTATACTATATTCATAAAAACGGGTGATATTATGAGAAAAGCAGTTTATCCAGGGTCATTTGATCCATTATCAAATGGGCATTTAGATATAATAAAAAGAATTTCTACACAATTTGATGAAGTCCATGTACTTGTTTCATACAATGTGAGAAAAAATACTTCATTTACTGTAAAAGAACGCGTGGAAATGATTAGACTAGTTTGTGCAAAAATCCCAAATGTAAAAGTCATTTCAAGTGATGATTTAGTCGTAAAGTATTGCGAAAAAAATGGAATAAAAACCATCGTTAGAGGATTAAGGAATTACCAAGATTATGAGAATGAATTTTCTCTATATCAATTTAATAGGGATATTAATCCTGATATAGAAACAATGTTACTATTCCCATCTACTAAAACTCAATTTGTATCTTCTTCTTCTATAAAAGAACTTGTTGTCTTCAACATAGATATAAAGCCATATGTTCCAGAAGAAATTGTTGATACCATCGTAAAAAGATTTAAAAGATAAAAAGGAAGGCATAAGCCTTCCTAATTTTTTATATTTTTTTTGATTTATTCTACCAAAAGAATGTATCATAAAAAACATTACCTATAGCTTTATATACAAAACACCCATTATAAGTATCATCTTGTATTATTGTTATAGCACCTAATTTATTTTGCATTGATTCACTAGCTAATGATTGGTAGAAATCACTATCACTTCTAAAACCTGAATCAAAATGAAAATTTAAGCCTGTTATATTATATACAATCACCTGTGTTCCAGCAGGACAAAGGAAACTGTATGAATAAAATGGACTATAATCATAAGTGATATTTTCATACGTTCCAGTAGTATTAAACCAATTATTCACTTGTGTAGCATTTTGAGATAAACCCAATGGATTAAAGATATCTAAATAACTATCTCCAACTTTTATTGCTACCGTATATTTTGGTTCACCTTCCAAATTCAGCATTTCACTTTGCCAGATTGATACTTTAACCATTCTTAATCTTGAAGTATCTAATCCACCAACTACAATATTTATATCTTCAAGATATTTTACATCTGTTTCTGATGTTACCATAGGAATCCCATTAGAATTAAAATAATCATCTTTATCACCAGAATAAACAAATTTGCCAAATTCCATTTTTGTTCCATTAATGGTAACAGATAAATCTTCTACCTCACAATAAGGAATATATGCCCTCATAGAAACAGAAAACTTATTCTTGCTTGTAATGAAAGTTTCTGAATTATCATCATGGGTAGTTAACCCAGCAGAAGTCATAACAGTAAAATAACATAGATCAGTACCATCTTTCTTTAGAATATAACTACCAACATCTACTCTACTAACACTATATCCATTATCACCAGTAATATTAAGTTTAAAGTCTTTTCCGTTTCCACCACAAGACGCAATTGACATCGTTAATATACCTAAAAGGACAATTATTAAACCCTTAATAAATTTATTCATGATAACACCTCCTAAATTAATTATATCACAACACCAAATAATGGTAAATATCATCTATTGCGACAAACTTATACTATTTATTTTCAAACAAAATTATATTTATATACTTCTAAAAAGAAAAAAGACTTTCTCAAGGAAAATCTTTTAATAAATTATTTTTTATATGTTATTAATAGCATCAGCAATTACATCAATTGCTTCTTCATATTTCATTTCTTGTTTTTCACCAGTGATACGATTCTTTAATTCGACTATTCCTTCATTTGATAATTTACCACAAATTATCATGTATGGAATACCGATTAATTCCCAATCTTTTAGTTTGAATCCAAGTCCTGCTTTTCTATCATCTAAAACAACTTCAACGTGCTTTTTCTTTAGTGTTTCATATATTTTATCAGATAAAGCTTGTTGTTCTTCATCTTCATATTTTACAGGGACAATAACTGCATGATAAGGAGCAACATTAAGTGGCCATCTTATACCAAATTCATCATTATATTGTTCTACAATAGCCGCAATAGTTCTAGTAACACCTACACCGTAGCATCCCATAACCATCGGAATATTTTGACCTTGTTCATTCACATATGTACATTTCATAGCTTCTGAATACTTAGTTTGAAGTTTAAATATTTGACCAACTTCAATTCCACGATCAAGACTCATAGGTTCTCCACATACTGGACATAAATCACCTTTAATTGCTTTTCTTAAATCAATAACTGTAGCTTTAAAATCCCTACCATAATTAACATTTTTTAAATGGTAATTTGGTTTATTAGCACCTACAATAATATTTTTCATTTCCGCAACTTCTTTATCAATGAATATTTCTACATTTAGTCCAACTGGTCCTACAAAACCATGAACGCTTCCGATACTCTTAATTTCTTCTTCAGTTGCGAAAGTTAAGAATGCTTCACTAGTATTTAGGGCATTAACAAGTTTGATTTCATTAACTTCTCTATCTCCTCTTACCATTACCGCAACAATTCTCTTTGTTTCAGTATCTTTATATATTAAAGTCTTACAAACACTTTCTTTACTAACATTTAAGAAAGTACTTACTTCTTCAATAGTCTTTACATGTGGAGTAAGAATTTCACTTAAATCTAATACCTTACTATCATCTTTCAATGTACAAACAGCGTCAGCTTTTTCGACGTCAGCCGCATAATGACATTTATCACAATAAACAATATCACTTTCTCCAACATCACTTAATGCCATAAATTGATGGGATCCATTTCCACCAATATTACCAGTATCAGCTAATACTACTTTATATTTTAAATTTAATCTATCAAACATACTTGAATATGTATCATACATAGTTTGGTAGCTTACTTCTAAACCATCTTCATCCTTATCAAATGAGTAAGAGTCTTTCATAATGAATTCTCTTCCTCTCATAAGTCCAAATCTTGGTCTAGCTTCATCGCGATATTTATGTTGAATTTGGTACATATTTACTGGTAAATTTTTAGATGATTTAATTAAATTTCTTGCTAAATCAGTAAAAATTTCCTC
This sequence comes from Anaeroplasmataceae bacterium, assembly GCA_031553215.1. GTDB lineage: Bacteria > Bacillota_I > Bacilli_A > Acholeplasmatales > Anaeroplasmataceae > JAVBLW01. Next base: position 3,389 of record JAVBLW010000002.1, on the reverse strand, counting down.
ATGAGTAGGTCCAAGGCAAAATTCTCTATTATGTCTATCTGTAAATCTGAATAATTCAGGCCCATACTTACTCCATCTATTTGATTCTTCCCATAATTCTTTTGGTTGAATCGCAGATGAAAGAAGCTCCAATGCTCCACTATTATCCATTTCTTCTCTTATTATATTTTCTACTTTTTGTAATACTCTTAAACCTAACGGTAAGAAATTGTATACTCCTGCAACTAATCCCTTTATCATACCAGCTCTAAGTAGTAAAGTATGACTAGCTATTTTCGCATCTACAGGTGCTTCCTTTAATGTTGATATTAACATTCTACTAGCTTTCATAAAATCATTCCTTTTCATTTACATTTTGAAATTATACCACAAGAAAATAAATTATTCCATATAGTAAAATGGTTAAAATATACTAATTACTTACATAAAATATCTTAAAGTATCTTTTTATGAAATATTATATAAATAAAGCGTTATCATTTTAATCAAATCAAAAGTATTTTCTAGTAATTTACTATTTTTTGGTATATAATATTACCATAGATATTTTCTAAAACTAAATAAGGAGGATTTTTTTGTGGGAATTCATAAAATAAAGGGTAAAGACGAAATCGGTATCTTTGCTCTTGGTGGTCTTGGAGAAGTAGGAAAAAACATGTATGTTATTGACTACAAGGACCAATTATTCGTTATCGACTCAGGTATTCTGTTTCCTGATGAACATTTATTGGGGGTTGATTACGTTATTCCAGATTATCAATACTTGATTGAAAATCAAGAAAGAATAGTGGGTCTTTTTATCACTCACGGTCATGAGGATCATATTGGAGGTATTCCATTTTTACTAAAAAAAGTAAGAATACCTAAGATATATGCAGCTGGTGTATCAGTTGATTTAATTGAAAATAAATTAGAAGAACATAAGGATGTCAAAGTTCCCCAAATCATCGAATTTAAGAGTCATTTTAGATTTGAATTTAAAGGTGTTGAAGTTTCCTTTGTTCGTCTTAACCATTCCATCCCTGACTCATACGGTATCGTTTTTAGAACTGATTACGGAACAATATTCCATACAGGAGATTTCAAAATAGATTTTACTCCTATTGGACCTGGAGCCGAGTTTGATAAATTATCAAGATTAGGTTCAGAAGGTATTCTTTGTTTATTAGCTGATAGTACTAATGCTACTGTAGAAGGTTTCACAACTAGTGAAAGAAAAGTTGGAGAATCAATTAAAGATATGTTCAAGCATATCAACTCTCGTATTATAGTAGCAACATTTGCTTCTAATATGTACCGTGTACAACAAATCGTTGAAGCTTCTTATCTTTCAAAAAGAAAAGTAGCAATATTTGGTCGTTCAATGGAAAAGACTATTGAAGTTGGTCAACAAGTTGGTTATATCAAAGCACCAAAAGGTACTTTCATTGACGCAACTGAAATAAGCAATTATAAAGCCCATGAAGTAACCCTACTTTGTACTGGTTCCCAAGGTGAGCCACTTGCTGCTTTAAGTAGAATTGCTAATGGTAGTCATAAACAAATAAAATTAATACCTGGTGATACCATAATCTTCTCCTCTTCTCCTATTCCAGGAAATCAAGAGGGAGTAAATAAAACTATTAATTTATTATTTAAAAAAGGTGCAAATGTAATTACACATTCGCCAATAAATGATACTCATACCTCAGGCCATGCTGCTCAAGGTGAATTAAAATTAATGCAAACATTATTGCGTCCAAAATACTTCCTACCTGTTCATGGTGAATATAGAATGCAAAAGGTTCACGCTAATCTTGCAATTGAATGTGGATGTCTTCCAGAAAACACCTTCATATTAGAAAACGGTGATGTATTAGCACTAACGGATAAAACAGCTAGAATTTCTGGTCATGTTCCAAGTGGTGATGTCTATATTGATGGTAACCGTATTGGAGATATTGGTGGTTCAATAATTAGAGAAAGAAAGACTTTATCAGAGGATGGACTTTTCTCAATTGTATTTACTATCAACAAAGAGAATTCTACTATTGCTGTAGATCCTCAAGTCGTTTCACGCGGATTTATATATATGAAAGACAGTGAAGCATTAACAAAAAGTTTTGTTAGTAAGGCTAAGTCATTCTTAGAAACAGAACTTACAAAGAATAATACAATAAAAACAGATGATGAATATAACACTATTAAGCAGAACCTTACAGAATACCTTAATAAAGTTGTATTTGAAAGTACTGATAGAAAACCTATCATATTACCAGTTTTCATGATGATATAAAAAATTCCCTAATTCAGTTATAGTGAACCCTTAAAGTTGGACTTTAAGTGAAATTAATTTAATACTACATTATTTAAGGATTGATGTCTATATTGTATAGGCGTTAATCCTTTTAATTTTGTAATTATTCTTTTGTTGTTGTAATAATCTATATACTCAACCATTGCTTGTTCTAATTGTTCAAGTGTTTCGAAGTCATATTCATTTCCATAAAACATTTCATTTTTCATAATTCCAAAGAAGTTTTCCATAATACAATTGTCATAACAGTTACCTTTTCTAGACATGCTTTGTTTTATACCTTTATGTTTAAGTTTATCAATATATTGTTTCATTTGGTATTGCCATCCTTGATCTGAATGAAATATTAATCCATCTAGATTTGTATGCTTTTTGAAAGCTATATCTAACATATCTGTAGTTTGTTTAAAGTTGGGTGATTTTGAGATAACGTATGAAATGATTTCTCTATTATGCATATCAAGGAGTGGAGATAAGTATAGTTTACCTGCAGCTATATGAAATTCTGATACATCGGTAGTCCATTTTTGATTTACTCCAGTTGTTATGAAATTTCTCTTTAGGAATGTTTTATGTTTTACTTCATCAACTACTTTATCAAGCAAAAGACTAGGACATACTTTTCCTATTTCACCTTTATATGATTTATATTTGGCTTTAGGTTGTCTAGCATATAATCCTAATGCTTTCATAAGTCGTTTAACACGCTTATGATTAATTGTATATCCCTTATTTTTCAGTTCTAATGTTATTCTTCGATAACCATATCTTTGCTTATTATCTTTAAATATGGCTTCTATGACATCTTTAATTGCTTTATCTGGGTCAATACTATCAAATGTCTTTATTGTATAAAAATAGCTAGATTTGGCTATTTTGAAGAAGTCTAGCATCTTGTTTAATGCATACTTGTGCCTTGACTCATACACAACTGTTATTTTTTCTCTTTTGGTTGCTGTGTTCTTTGTTGAACCAAGGCTTTCAATTTTTTTAATAGATCATTCTCCATTTCAAGCTGAGCGTTCTTTTCTTCAAGTTCTTTTATTCGTTTATCTTTTTCATCTATGGGAGTAGTAATTTGCTTTGTTTCTTT
>JAVBLW010000001.1:0-210778 GCA_031553215.1 Anaeroplasmataceae bacterium | reverse complement strand
ACAACTTGTATATGGTAGCGAAACATTAGATTTAAGTGATATAAGTTTAGAATCACATACATCATATTTGATTAGAGGAGCAGCTGAAACAACGACAGTGAGCTTACTAAATATTACTGTATTTGATCAAGAATGGGATATTGCAATAAACAACAAAGCTTATAGTTTAAAACTAGTAAATGGAGAAGAAACGATTGATGCAATAAGTACGGTAGAAACAGCTGCAAAAGGATTAGAGGGAGATGCCAAGGTAGGAATCTCAAAGCAAAAATCGGTAAGAAGAAAAGACTTTAGTGATACTAATGATAATGCGACTGACTTTGAAATAATTACCTATCAAGGAATGTCAGCTGACAATATAGAACTTTATAAACCAAGATCAATAGCCGATGGTAAGTGGGAAGCTGGCAGTGGAGAAGATACATCAACATTAAATACTGAAAGCGAAAACGGAGTATTTGAGTATTTAGGAAGTTATTCAGCTGGTAAAACAAATGCTGATGGAGGAGTATCTGAAATAGTAAAGTATAATTCTGAAAATGGTAAAATGTATGCGGTAAGTGGAGAATTCCAAAGTCTAGATATTATATCTCTTGATATAAGTGCAAACTTATATACTTTATATAAAAGAATAGATATAAAGGGATTAGCAATCGCAAATGGATTTGTGGCATCAGATATAACAAGTGTAGATATATCCATCGAAAAAAAATTAATTGTAATTGCTGTACAAGGAGCAACTTATAAAGATAAAGGATATGCAGTTTTCTTGAATTATGAAGGAGAATATATCTCTCATATAGAAGTAGGCTATCAACCAGATATGATATGTTTTACTGCAGATTCTAGATACGTATTAGTAGCTAACGAGGGTGAGCCTAGAGAAGGTTATGGAGAGAACACTGTAGATCCTAAGGGTTCTATAAGTATCATCGATTTATCAGATTATACATGTTATGATATGGACTTTACCATCTTTGATGATAATAGAGAAAAATTAATTTTAGATGGGGTATTATTAAAAACTAATACTATGCCGTCAGTAGATTTAGAACCTGAATATATCGCAGTATCAAGTGATTCAAAATATGCATATATTTCATTACAAGAAAATAACGCTATTGCGACTCTAGATATCGAAAATAGAGTATGGGTAAGTATAAAGGGATTAGGATTTAAGGATCATAGTCAAGAAGGAAATGAATTAGATTTAAATAGTAATGGTGAAATTGAAATTCAAAATGAAGATGTATATGGAGTATATATGCCAGATGGGATCGCTACTTTTAATATAGATGGAGTGAACTATATTATTACTGCTAATGAGGGTGATGCTAGAGAATGGGGAGATTACTCAAATATCGCTACTAAAACAATTAATGGTTCTTTAAAAAAAGTTGAATATTTAATTAATTCTGAAACAGATGGGTTATTGGATAATATTACATATATTTTAGGTGGTAGATCATTTTCAATATTTAATGCTGATACGATGGAATTGATTTATGATAGTGGTTCAGATTTTGAAAGCATTACTGCAAGATTATTCCCTGAATTCTTTAATTCAAATCATAAAGAAGCTAATTTAGAGGGTAGAAGTAATAAAAAGGGTCCAGAACCTGAGGATGTAAAAGTATTTAGTCATAATGATAAAACTTATGTAGTAATTGGTTTAGAACGTATAGGCGGGGTAATGCTATATGATATAACAGATTTATCAAATGTAAAATATGTGGATTATATTAATATCCGTGATTTTTCTAATTCGAATCTTGATAATGGGTCTGATTTAGGTCCAGAAGGATTGTGCATTATTAGTGGTGAAAATAGTCCAACAGGAAAACCAATTTTATTAGTAGCAAATGAAGTATCAGGTACAATTTCAATTATAGAAATGAATTTATAAATAGAAGTCGGTTTTTCCGACTTTTTTGTATATTTTTGTAAATGATTGTAATAATAGAAATGGTGATGCAATGATATATCTTATAATTGCTATTGTAATATTAATATTATTATCAACAATGAAATTTAGAATAATGAATTATAAAGATCAAACGGATGTATATATAAAGATATTATATGTTATAAAAATACATTTCAATTATGAAAAATTCATTAATAAGATTAATTTTAAAAAAGATAAAGATTTTATTAAACAAATTTCTAGTATTAAAGCAGCATTTCCAATAATAAATATTACAAGTAAATATACAGTAATAGAAAATATTGAAGTAATTAAGTTAATAAATTTAACGAAAGAACTAAATATATTTAGTAATACTATGTTTCTTAGTTCATCAAAAATACTGAGTACATATTTAAATAATAGTTTTAAAGAAGTAAAAAAGGAAAATTTCTATATTCAAAGAAATGATTATGGTAGGAACGAATATGATTTTGATATTACATTAAGTATTAGAAATTATTTATTGTTTCTCGTGGGCATAAAAGGATTAATATTATATATAAGGAGTAAATTAAATGGATCATCAAATAAATACACTGCTAAAGGTTAGTTTAGAAAATATAAAAGATATGATTGATGTGGACACTGTAATAGGTGAACCAATAAGAGCATTAGAAAATACGGTAATAATTCCAGTATCAAAGGTAAAAATGGGATTTCTAGCTGGTGGAAGCGAAATGAGTTTAAAACAAAAAGAAACTCCACCATTTGGTGGAGGAACTGGTGGTAGTGTTGTAATTACACCAGTAGCATTTTTGGTTATTTCAAGTAATGATGTTAAAGTATTACATCTAGAAGACAATACTCATATTGCAGATCGTATTATAGATACTGTAGTAGATGTAGTTAATAAAGTAAAAGAAAATAAAAATAAAGAAGAATAATTATACTTGAAATTGAATGTTATTATGGTATATAATATATTATACGATGATAAAGAGTAGTAATTAATTTGATTTCTTTATAAGAGAGGAAACATTGGTGAGAGTTTCTAAGATAAAATTAATGAATTCACTTTGGAGTGGTGCTAATTACACCCGTAACCTGCGTTAAAGGATTTGAGGGCTAGATAATAATCTAGAACTAAGGTGGTACCGCGTTAACACGTCCTTAGATTTAAGGACGTTTTTTATTTTTTTAAAAAGGAGAAATGAATATGAAAGATGAATTGAAAAGAATAGTTGAGGAAACTAAAGAAAAATTAAAAAGCATTAAAAATAAAATTGACTTAGCTAATGAAAAAGCTAATATATTAGGTAAAAAAGGACCTATTAGTTCTATTATGGCTAATATGAAAAACTTAAGCATTGATGAAAAGAAAGAAATTGGACAATTATCTAATGCTGCGAAAAATGAAATGGAAGAATTATTTGATAATAAGTTAAATGAGTTAAATGATGCTGAAATTAATGCTAAATTAGCTAGTGAAACAATTGATGTAACATTACCTGGTACTAAAATGAATGTAGGTACTATTCATCCATTAAATCAAATAATTATGGAATTAGAAGATTTATTTATCGGGATGGGTTATGAAGTTTGTGAAGGACCAGAAATTGAAACTGATGAAAATTGCTTCGAAAAACTAAATTTGCCAAAGGGTCATCCTGCTAGAGATATGCAAGATAGTTTCTATATTAACCCAGAATTATTATTAAGAACTCACACTTCTCCAGTTCAAGTTAGAACTATGATGGAAAAAGAAGGTAAGCCAATTAAAATAATTTGTCCAGGTAAGGTTTATAGAAGAGATGCTGATGATGCAACTCACTCTCATCAATTCATGCAATGTGAAGGATTAGTATTAGGAGAAAATATTAGTTTTGCAAATTTAAAAGGTACACTATTAGAAATGGCAAGACAAATGTTTGGTAGTGAACGTGTAATTAGATTACGTCCATCATTCTTCCCATTTACAGAACCATCTGTTGAGGTTGATGTATCTTGTGCTAAATGTGGTGGAAAAGGTTGCTCAATGTGTAAACATACTGGTTGGATAGAAATATTAGGTGCTGGAATGGTTAATAATAATGTTCTTGAAATGTGTGGATATGATTCTACTAAGATTCAAGGATTTGCATTTGGAATAGGAATTGAAAGAGTTTCAATTCTAAAAAATGGAATTGATGATATAAGAAACTTCTATGTTAATGATGTTCGTTTCTTATCACAATTTAAGGAGGGAAAATAATATGAAAGTATCTTTAAATTGGTTACGTGACTATTTAAATTTTGATAAAGTAAGTATTGCAGATTTAAGTAAAATTATTTCAACACATATCGTTGAAATTGAAGCTGAATATAAATTGGTTGAAGCTACATGCTTACAAGTTGGATATGTTAAAGAATGTATAAATCATGAAAATAGTGATCACCTACATGTTTGTCAAGTTGAATTAAAAGAAGGGGTATCTCAAATTGTTTGTGGGGCACCTAACGTTAATGTTGGACAAAAAGTAATAGTTGCATGTCCTGGTGCAGTATTACCAGGAGATTTTAAAATTAAAGCTTCTAAGGTTCGCGGTGTTGAATCAAATGGTATGATTTGTTCATTACAAGAATTAGGATTTGAAGAAAAGTATGTACCAGAAGAATTTAAAAATGGAATTTATATTTTAGGGGAAGATGCTAAAGTAGGAGAAAATCCATTAGAATATTTATATTTAGATGATTATGTATTTGATTTAGAATTAACTTCAAATAGAAGTGATTTATTGTCAGTTGAAGGTGTTGCTTTTGATATTGCTGCAAAACTTGGACAAAAAATTAAGGTAAAAGAATTAAAAGCTAATTATACAAATGATAAAAATCCTGTCAAAGTAGAAGTGACTACAGATAATTGTTTAAAATACTGTATAAGATACATAAAAGATATTAAGATAGGTGAATCACCATGGTGGATTAAATCTAGATTAATAGCTTCAGGAGTTCGTCCTATTAATAATGTAGTTGATATTACAAACTATGTATTAATGGAAATGGGGCAACCATTACATTCATTTGATGCTGATAAATTAGGAAATAAAATACTAGTTAGAAATGCTTTTGATAATGAAAAAGTAACAACATTAGATGATATTGAACGTAATTTAGTTAATACAGATATTGTTATAACTGATGGTAATGTTGTTACATGTATAGGAGGAGTAATGGGTGCTTCTAATACAGAAGTAACAAATACTACTGTAAATGTTGCATTAGAGGCAGCTTATTTTGATCCTGTTAGTATAAGAAGAACTTCTTCAAGATTAGGATTAAAGAGTGAATCTTCTACTCGTTTTGAAAGAAAAATTGATTATTACCGAGTTGAACGTGCACTTGATTATGCTTGTTATTTGTTAGAAAAATTAGCTGGTGGAAAAGTAAGTGAAGAATTAGTTAAAATTGTAACAAAAGAATTACCAATTGAAAAGGTAAATGTATCTACAAAGAAAATAAATTCAGTATTAGGAACTTCTTTATCAACTGAGGAAATCAAAAGTATTTTCGTTTCTTTAGCCTATGATTTCAAAGAAGAAAATGATGATTTTGTTATTACTATCCCATCAAGAAGAATGGATTTAGAAGCTTGGGATCAACATATTATTGAAGATGTTGCTAGAATTTATGGATATGATAATATCCCAACTGTTCTACCAATGACTAATGATAAGGGTTCTTTAACTAGAAGACAAAAAACTATAAGAAATGTTCGTTATTTATTATCTGGATTAGGAATGAATGAAACAGTAACATATTCATTAATCAATAAAAATAAATTGAATGATTTTACTTTAGAAGAAAACGAAGCCATTGAATTATTGATGCCAATGAGTGAAGATAAAGCAGTTATGCGTCAAAGTTTATTAAATGGATTAGTAGAAGTAATTCAATATAATAAAGCTCGTAAACAAGAAAATATGGCTTTCTTTGAAATAGGTAAAAAGTACGATACTACGGATGAAATTACATTAGTAAGTGGTGCTTTTACTGGGTTATATACAAGCAATCTATGGAAGGGCGAAAAACAAGTAGCGGATTTCTTTTTAGTAAAAGGATTATTAGATAATTTATTTGCTAAGTTGAATATTGTTGTTACATATGAACAAGCTACAAATGCTAATAAAAACTTCCATCCTGGTAGAACAGCGTATGTAAAAGTAAATAACGAGACTATTGGTATTCTTGGTGAATTACATCCAAGGTATATTAAGGAAAATGATTTAACTAAAACTGTTGTGTTTGAGATAGATTTAGATAAGGTAATGGAATTAACAAATAAAGAATTCAAATATAATGTTTTATCTAAATTCCCAACTATTACAAGAGATTTAGCTATTGTAGTCAAAAAAGAAATAAACGCAAGACAAGTTTTAGATGTAGTAAAACAAACTGCTAAAAAATTACTAATTGATTCATATGTATTTGACGTATACGAAGGAAGTAATGTGGCAGAAGACGAAAAGTCTTTAGCTATTAAGTTAACGTTCCAAGATAGCGAAAAAACGCTTGAAGCAAACGATGTAGATAAAGTTATAAATAGCATATTGAATAGACTAGATTTTAATTTCAAAGCTAGGTTAAGATAATATTTGTTTTCTTGTCTAAAAATGTTATAATATGCACAAGAGGTGAAGTAGCATGAAAATCATTAATCAAGCCGATTTTAATATGAGCGATTTAATAAAAAGTACTGTGAGAATAGTTTTCAAGAGTACATATAAGTTTTTCTTTATTGGCGGAACCTTATTGATCACTGGAATATGTTTATTTTTTGCTTCAATATCGTTAGAATCAAATTTGAAATTCTTCGCTATATTATTTTCATTATTTGGTATAGTATTTCTTCTAATGCCTCTTATTGCAATTCTTATAACAAAGCAAAGTGTAACAAAGCAAAATAAGTTGTTTTTAGATGGTGTTGTATATAAGTATGAATTCGAAGAAGAATTCTTTACTGTTGAAATAACATCTGGAGAAAATGTGAGTACTAATAAATTGCAATATAATAAATTATTTAAGATACAAATTGATGAAGAAGATATAATTTTATATACTAGTGCTTCAAGCATGTATATAGTCAAAAAAGCTGGATTTGAATCAGATTTTGATTGTGAAGAATTAATTGAATTTCTATCAAAAATTGATTTAAGAAGGTAGGTATTTTATGAATATATATGGCTGCACAATAGATGATATAAAAGAATACTTTGTATCAATAGGTTTAAAACCCTTTAGAGCAACTCAAATCTATGAATGGGTTTTTAGACATAAAATAAAAGACTTTAGTGAAATTACTAATATAAAAAAAGATGTTATCGAACAACTTAATAAAAATTTTGAACTTAAATTATTAACTATAAAGGATCATCAAGTAAGTAGTGATGGAACTAATAAATTCTTATTTGAACTTGAAGATGGTAATCTAATTGAAACAGTACTTATGAATCACCCATATGGGAAAAGTATTTGTGTTACCAGCCAAGTTGGATGTAATATGGGGTGTGCATTTTGTGCATCGGGAATGAAGCAAAAATTAAGAAATTTAGAAGTGTCAGAATTGGTATCTCAATTAATGACTGTTAGTTCTGTTCTTGATATTAGGATTAGCCATGTTGTTGTAATGGGGATAGGAGAACCATTTGATAATTATGATAATTTAATGAAGTTTTTAAGAATAATTAATAATCCTAATGGATTAGAAATCGGTGCTAGACATATAAGTGTTTCTACTTGTGGTTTGGTTCCTAAAATATATGATTATGCAAAAGAAAATTTACAAAGTAATCTAGCTATTTCTCTTCATGCTCCTAATAATGAAATTAGAAATCAAATTATGAAGATAAATAAAGCATATGATATTCATGAGTTAATTAATGCAATATCTGATTATATTGACGAAACAAATCGTCGTGTTACATTAGAATATATATTATTAGATGGAATAAATGATAGTGTATCAAATGCTCATGAATTATCTGATTTGATTAGAGGATTAAATGTATATGTTAATCTGATTCCATATAATGAGGTCAAAGAGAAACCGTTTAAACGCAGTACAAAGGAAAATATGAATAAGTTCTACGATACTTTAAAAAAACGCGGAATAAATGCTACAATGCGTTTAGAACAAGGTTTTGATATTGATGCTGCTTGTGGTCAATTAAGAAGCAAACATATGAATAAATAATGTAAAAACACCCAAAATAAAAAAGGGTGTTTTTTAATGAAATATACAAAAATATTAATAGGAATTTGTGTTATTATAGTAACTGCTTGGTTTTTTTATCTAGTTGTCTATCCAAAAATAAATACAAGAAAAATAGTTGAGATACCAGATGTTTCAAATCTTAGTTTATTAGAAGCCAAAGAAAAACTTAGTCAAAAAAAATTAAATTATAGAATTATTGAAATAGAACAATCAGAAGAAGTTTTTGTTTTGTATACTTCTCCAGAAGCTGGTTCTAGTGTAAAAACAAAAAGTGTTGTTACATTATATATTACTAAGCAAGAAGAGGTTTTTCTTGACGACTATACAAACATGGTTTATGAAGAAGTTAGTGATGAATTAGCTGATTTTTGTAGAATAAATAATATTAATTTGGAAATTCAAGAAGTGATAAATAATGAATTACCAGAGAATATAATTATTAGTCAAAGTCAGCAACCTTTCACAAAAATTGCTGATACCAATCTGGTTCTTAAGGTTGTGAAGCATAATAATTCTTTAATCATACCTGATTTAACCGGAGATGAAGTGACTGAAATTTCGAAGATGTTTTATGAATATGATTTGAATGTTAACTATGTATATGAATATTCATTTGAACCTTTTGGGACTATAATTGGTCAGTCGATAAAACCAAATACAAAAGTATTAAAGGGTAATCAAAATGAATTTATTATTTATGTATCAAAAGGTTTCACTGATGTATCGACTTTTAAGGGCATGGATTTAGAATTAGCCATTTTTTATTTAAATAAGATAGATTTTGAAATTATATATGTTGAAAGCAATGAAGTTGCGAACAAAGTTATTGATATTGATAAAAATTTATATTATGATAATAGTATGACGTTATATTTACGTGTAACAAAATAAGGAGAAAGTATGCCAAAGGGACGAGTAATTAATTTAAATGGTGGAAACTATATTGTACTAACAGATGATAATGAAAAGATAGTGTGTAGGGCAAGAGGGAAGCTGAGAAGCGTTGTAGTAGACAAGAAATCGAGCTTTAATACTAGTAAAAATAAGCTGAGTACCAAATTAGATGTTAATACAATTAAATTGAGTCCTAAGGTAGGGGATTTCGTAGATATAGAAATAAATGATGGTGTTAATTACATTATAAATGTTTATGAGAGAAAAAATCAATTAGTTCGTCCTGATATCTCAAATGTTGATCAAATAATACTGATATTTGCCGCTAAGAGACCGGATTTTAGTTTTCTATTGTTAGACATGTTTTTAGTTAATTTAGAAAAACAAAATATAACTCCTTTGATTGTTATAAGTAAGATTGATTTATTAACAGAAAGTGAATTAAAGGATTTAAAAAATAAACTTAAATACTATGAAAAAATTGGCTATAATGTTGTATATGTTAATAGCATGGATCTAACAAATAAATCAGAAATAACGGAGTATTTATCTAATAAAATAAGTGTTCTGAGTGGACAAACTGGTGCTGGTAAATCAACGCTTATAAATGCTTTGATTCCAGGATTTAGTTTAAATACTCAAGATATATCGGAAGCCCTTGGGAGAGGAAAACATACGACGAGGGAAACAACGTTATATCAGCATTTTAATGGATTATTAGGGGATACACCAGGATTTTCAAAATTAGATTTACAGGATATAAAACCGGAAGAATTAAAGAATTATTTTATAGAATTTAGCGATAAAAAATGTCGTTTTAAAGATTGTAATCATGAATCAAATTCTTTAGGTTGTGAAATTGTGAATGATAATGAAATATTAAAGTCTAGATATGAAAATTATATAAAAATATACAATGATTTAAAAGAGAGTAATAAGAGGTAAAAATATGAAAATAAGTCCATCGTTTTTAACGTGTGATTTCACAAATTTGAAGTCTGAATTGAATGAAATAAAGGATGTATGTGAGTACATACATATTGATGTTATGGATGGAGTTTTTGTTCCTAATTTGACATTTGGTCCCAAATTAATAAAGGATTTAAGACCACATTTTTCAAATGTTTTTGATGTTCATTTGATGATCATTGATCCAATAAAATATATCAAAGAATTTGCCGATGCTGGTAGTGATATAATTACTTTTCATTATGAATCATTATCAAATGTAATGGATACAATAAATGAGATTAAAAAGTATGGTAAGAAAGTTGGTTTATCAATTAAGCCAAACTCTTCAGTTGATGATATAAAAAGATATTTACCGTATTTAGATCTTGTTTTAGTGATGTCTGTGGAACCAGGATTTGGTGGGCAAAAATTTATGAATTCTTCAATTGATAAAATTAAAAAATTATATTCATTACGTGAAGAAAATAAATATAATTATGAGATCGAAGTAGATGGTGGAATTAATGAAGAAACTATCGTTTATGTAAAAGAAAGCAATATTGATGTAGTTGTAGCGGGAAGTTATATTATGAATTCATCAAATAAAAAAGAAAAAGTAGAAACATTAATGAATAAATAATTAAATTACCACATATTATTTAGTGGTGATTGATGGTGCGTTTTTATGTAATTAAGGTGCCTAAGTTTATTTCGGTGATTTTAAGAGGATTCGCAAAAATATTTGGGCACAAGGAAAAGTAAGGTTCATAAGAACCTTTTTTTGCTTATAAAGCGCAAAAAATTGGCTTTTGGCCAATTTGAATACTTGCGTGTATGTTTGAAAATTACGCTCTATTTAATTTCCCACTTTTGATTGCTCTAGCAGAAACCTTTACTTTTTTTACGTTACCATTTTCATCAACGATATGTACTGTTTGTAAATTAGCTTTCCAAGTACGACGGTTAGCATTTAAAGCATGACTTCTTGAATTTCCAAAAACAGTTGTTTTTCCAGTTGCATAACATTTAGCCATAGTTTTTACCTCCTTATGTTGACAAAATCATTAATCAGCCTTTTTATTTTACCACATATGAATAATAAATCAAGTAGTTTGCTAAAAAAAATGTATATTTATTAAAAAAAATAATATATTGTAAAAAACATTTTACATTTTATAATTTTATGTTATAATGCTAATATCAACATTGAAAAAGGTTAAAAAATTATATAACCTGATTTGTGAAAAAAAATCACAATGTGAAAAATTAGAAATTTATGATAAGTTTTACACTTATAATATTATATATACAACTGTTGAAATATTACTTAAGAAAAAGTATAGGAGGGTCTACCCATGTCTTTAAATGCGATCAACGGAACGCTACTTAAAAAGATGGTAATGAACGGCGCAATAAATCTAAAAAATCAACACAAAGAAATCGATGCACTTAATGTGTTTCCAGTACCAGATGGGGACACAGGAACAAATATGCAAATGACTATGATGGCTGGGGTTCGTGAAATGAGCAACTGTCAATCTAGTTCTATAATAGACATAGCGAAAGCTTTATCTCGTGGATTATTGATGGGAGCCAGAGGAAACTCTGGAGTTATTCTTTCTCAATTTTTTCGTGGTGTTTATGTAGGGATGAAAGAAGTTACTACTAACGAGTTAGATGTTAACGCTTTCATAAAATGTCTTGTAACTGGTTATGAAGTTGCTTACAAAGCAGTTATGGAGCCAGTTGAAGGTACAATACTTACTGTAGTTAGAGAGTCTGCTCAAAAGGTTGATTCTGAAAAACAATTTATTGTTGATTTTGATGATTTATTTACACGTTATATTACACAAGCAAGAATATCTTTAAAAAATACACCTAATTTATTACCAGTTTTGAAAGATGCTGGAGTAGTAGATAGCGGTGGAGCTGGATTTATAAAAGTTGTTGAAGGAATGATAATGGCATTAAATGGTAAAATGTTAGAATCTTCTGATGTTCAACAAGAAAGTAGTACAAAATCTGCTGCTGTTATAGATGCAGATATAAAATTTGGTTATTGTACTGAATTTATTATTGAATTAAGAGATGAAAATTCTTTTGAAGAATCTGATTTACGTTCACCATTAAGTTTTATGGGTGATTCTTTAGTTTTGGTTAAAGATGATAATTTATGTAAAGTACATGTTCATACAAATACGCCAGGAGAAGCTTTAAATTTAGCTCAAAAATATGGTGAATTTATGAGCATTAAAGTAGAAAATATGAGACTTCAACATACTGAAGTTATTGCTCAAGATGAAGCTAGTAAAGTTCAGCCACATAAAAAATATGGTATTATTGCCGTGTGTTTTGGTGAAGGTATAAAAAATACATTCAAAGAACTTGGTGTTGACTATATTATTGATGGTGGACAAACTATGAATCCGCCTACAGAAGAATTTGTTAAGGCAGTTAAGGCAGTTAACGCTGATAATGTAATCATTATTCCAAATAATTCAAATGTTATACTATCTGCTGAACAAGCTACAAAAATCTGTGATGATCAAAAAATTGCGGTATTAAAAGCAAAAACTGTTGCCCAAGGGTATGCTTCTTTAATGGTATTCGATAGCAATGCCGATATTGAAACAAATGTAGAAGAAATGACTGAAACAATAAAGAAAACTAACTCTGGTGAAATCACTTACGCAGTTAGAGATACTGAAATAAAAGGTGTAAAAATTCAATCTGGAGATTACATGGGTATATGTAACGGAGAAATTGTTGTTTCAACTCAAGATCGAGTAGATGCTTGTAAGGAATTATTAAATAAATGCATTAATGATGATAGTGCTATAGTAACTTTCTTCTATGGAAATAATGTTTCTGATGAAGAGGTTTCAGAGCTAGAGGATTATTGTACTACTGTAAATGAGGATATTGAAGTAGAAATAATTGCTGGTAATCAAGAAATTTATTCTTACATAATATCAGTTGAGTAAAAACAAGGTTGGAATATTCCAACCTTTATTTTTTGGAGGAACTATAATGAATATTGATATATCAATTCTTAAAGGAATAGGTAAAAAAAGTCTAATTTATTTGAATGAAAAAGGCATCTATACTATCAAGGATTTTTTATTAAATCTTCCAATAAAATATGTAGTATATGAAAAAGAAAATTTAAGTAATATTTTAGAAAATAAATTATTATGCTTAAGCGGTAATATTACTTCTGGAATAATTACAAGGAAATTCAAAAACAGTGTAAATAGCTTGATTTTCTCCATAAATGTTTCTGGTATACTAGTTAAAGTTCTTGTTTTTGGACAAGATTTTTGGCGTTTTAGGTTAAAAAAGGGCCAAAATATCACGATTTATGGCAATTATAAGTACAAAGAGAGAGAAATCATTGCAAAAGAGATAAATTTGGAAAATTCAAGTTCAAAAATTGAGACGTACTATGATATAGATATGCCAAATAAGACAATAAAGAAAATAATTAGTGATATATACTTGCAATATGAATTAAAATTTGACGATAAAATACCTAATTTTTTGGTCGAAAAATACCGCTTATTAGAGTATAATGACTATCTAAAAATTAGTCATTTTCCGACTACAAAATTTGACATAAAGCAAATTTTTCGTCGAAAAAAATATTCAAAATATTTGGAGTCTTCCATATCTTTTGAATGCTTAAGATACTATTATGATAGTGTAAAAAAGGAACCTAAAAAATATGATGAAACTAAAATTAGTAAATTGATAAATGACCTTCCTTATAAATTAACTAGTGATCAGCAAATAGCTATAAATACAATGCTTGAAGAAACTCGTTCAAATCAGATTATGAATAGATTAGTACAGGGCGATGTAGGTAGTGGAAAAAGTATTGTTAGTTTGCTAATTGCACTCGCAAACGTCTCTGCTTCATACCAAGTTGTATTAATGGCACCAACAGAAATATTAGCGATTCAGCATTATAATTACTTTTGCAAATTACTTAACGATTATAAAATTCGGATTGCACTATTAACTGGTTCTACAAAGAACAAGGATAGATTAGAAATATTGGAGCATACAATGAATAAGAGAATTGACATTTTGATTGGGACTCATGCTTTGATAGAAGACACTGTCAAATTTAAAAATTTGGGTTTAGTTATAATTGACGAGCAACATCGTTTTGGAGTAAGAGAAAGAAGTAAGCTGCTAGATAAAGGTGAGTGTGTTGATGCTATGTTTTTAACTGCAACTCCGATTCCAAGAACACTTGGAATAACTAGATTTGGTGACTTAGATATAACTTCAATTAAGACAAAACCACTTGGTAGAAAAGAAGTCATTACTAAAGCAATGAAAATGACCGATTTAGACTTTTTAGTCGAAGAAATAAAGAGGAATATTTCCAATGGTAATCAAGTTTTTGTTATAGTTCCGTTGGTTAATGAGAGTGAAAAAATAGAAGCTATTTCTATAAATGAATGTTATGATTTATTGAATATGAGATTGCCAAAAATTGAAATCTCAACGATTCACGGTAATTTAAAATCGCAGGAAAAAGATAAAATTATGAATCAATTTAAGAATCATGAAATAGATGTTTTAATTTCTACTACAGTAATTGAGGTTGGGGTTGATATTAAGAATGCTACGTTAATGGTGATATTTAATGCAGAGAGATTTGGTCTTAGTCAGTTACATCAATTAAGAGGAAGAGTTGGAAGAAATGATCTAGAATCATATTGCTACTTGGTTAGTAATAATGATGATTGTCAAAGACTTAATGTTTTAGAAAGTTGTAATGATTGTTTTACTTTAAGTGATGAAGATTTGAAATTAAGAGGACCCGGAGATTTTTTAGGAGAAAAACAAAGTGGTTTTTTAGAATTAGAATTAGAAAATGATATACGAATATATGAATGTGCTAGAAATGATGCAAAAGAAATATATCATAAACATATAAATAATATTGAGAAATTTCCAATTATTGAGGATATTTTGGATACATTTAACAGTGAAAAAATAAAATTAAACTAGTTTTTATGATATAAAAAGAGTATAATAGAGAAACGTGGAAGGTGAATAATTATGATTAAAATTGCAGTTGATGCTATGGGTGGAGATTTCGGAGTTAATACGACTGTTGAAGGTTCTATGCAGGCAATAAAAAGATATAATGATATTGAAATAGTACTTTATGGAGATGAAGAAAAAATAACTCCATTGTTAACGAATAGAGAAAGAATTAGTATTGTTCATACAACTAATTTTGTTGATATGGGAGAAAAAGATCCTGTTAAGGCGATAAGAAATAATAGGGATGCATCTTTAGTCTTGGCATTAAAAGCTGGAAAAAATAAAGAAGTCGATGCAGTAGTAAGTTCTGGACCAACTCAATGTATAATCGTAGGAGCACACCTTATTATTAGAAAACTGGAACAAATGAGCAGAGTTGCCTTATGTCCAATTATTCCTTCAGTTGATCAAAAGGGGCGTATTTTGTTAGATGTTGGGGCGAATGTTGAATTAAGACCTGAACATATTGTTGATTTAGCAGTATGTGCAAGTATCGTTTCAAAAGAAGTTTTAAATGTTAAAGAACCAAAAGTTGGATTACTGAATATTGGTACTGAACCTGGTAAAGGACGCGAAGTTGATAAAGAAACATATTATGCTTTAGAAGCGTGTAAGGAAATAAATTTTGGTGGTAATGTTGAGTCAAAAGAATTATTAACATCTGAATGTGATGTATTAATTACTGACGGATTTACTGGAAATATGGTTATGAAAACTATGGAAGGTACAGCTAAAGCAATGGCCTCTATTTTAAAAGAAGAAATAAAATCTTCTATAGGTGGAAAAATTGGATATTTATTTATGAAAAAAAATATCAAAAGATTTGCCAAACGCCTTGATGCAAGTGAAATTGGTGGAGCAATGGTTTTAGGTATTGGTACTCCTGTAGTAAAAGCTCATGGAAGTAGTGATGCTTATGCATATTCTAATGCTATTAGACAAGCAAGACTAATGGTAGAAAATAAAGTTATTGATAAGGTAATCGCTAGTCTTCCGAAAAAGGAAGAAGGAAGCAATAATGAACAAAATTAATGAATTAGCACAAAAATTAAGTTTGAATTTTTTAGATAATAAATTATTAAAAGAAGCACTTACTCATTCATCATATGCAAATGAAAATGGTGGAGAGTGTAATGAAAGATTAGAATTCTTAGGGGATGCTGTTTTAGAGTTATGCATGAGTAAGCATTTGATAAAAACTGAAAAAATTGATGAAGGAGCAATGACTAAGAAAAGAGCCCAATCCGTTAGAGAAGAAGCGCTAGTTATTTATGCAGGTCACTTACAACTTTCACAATATATATTACTTGGAAATGGCGAAGAAAAAACTGGTGGTAGAGAAAGGCCTGCTATTATTGCAGATGCTTTTGAAGCTGTATTAGGAGCTGTTTTTGAGACATTTGGCTTTGATAAGACATATGAGGTGTTCGAAAAGATTGTGCTTCCATATGCAAAAGAGGTACTTATAATCAAAGATTATAAATCTCATTTCCAAGAATTAGTACAAGCTGATAAAAGAAGTATATCTTATGAGATAGAAAATGAAGAAGGTCCATCGCATGATAGAACATATACAGCCATTGTTAAAATGGATACTATAATAATGGGTAGAGGTTCAGGTAAATCAAAGAAAGATGCTGAACAAGAAGCAGCAAAGAAAGCTTTGGATAAACTAGCCGATAGTCAATAACAAAAAATCACTCTAGCATATCTTAAGTTAGGGGGTGATTTTTTTGAATGTCTTGATTTGTGGTATTAGTGGCAAGATGGGACAAAGTATTTACAAAATAGTAAAGGGAAATCCAAATGTAGAAGAAATAATTGGTTTTGATAAGCGAGAGAATTTATTCTTAGATAAAACATATCAGGATTTAGATTTTTCCCTTGACTATCCTAACATAAGAATAGTTATTGATTTTACAGAACATGAAATTTCTCGAGAAATAATAAGTAAAGCATTAAAACGTGGTATTAATGTTATTTCTGGAACAACAGGATTTTCTGATAAGGAAATTTCAAAGATGAAGACTTTTGCAAAAGAGAATAATAGTATATTCTATTGGACTCCCAATTATTCTTTAGGATATGAAATATTATTGAAACAAATTACAGATCTTAGGAAAAAATTTGAAGTAATAGATGTTATTGAAACGCATAATGTTACCAAAAAGGATAAACCGAGTGGAACATCGAAGAAAATAGCAAAAATACTGGATTTAAATAAAAAGGATATTCAATCGGTGAGAACGAATGATGCAATTGCAATTCATGAAGTCTCATTTATTGATGAGGGTGAAAAAATAACCATCACCCATGAAATACTAGATAGAAAGGCTTTTTTGAATGGATTCATGAAAGTCTTCAATGATATAATAGAAGAAATAAGGTGAACGATATGATTGAAAAACTATACGAGCAAGGATTATTAGATTATAACAAATTAATAATTAGAAATTATAAAGCATTAGATTTAAATCCTGTAGATGTACTAGTTTTAATAAAAATATTAGATATATATAAAACTAGTAAAAAAATAAGAACATCAAAAATTATATCTGAAACTGGTTTAACTAAAAGAGAAGTAGAGGAATCAATGACTTCTTTAATGGAAAAAAACATATATTCAATATATCTTGAATATAAAAATGGTATTGGGGATGAATCAATATCCCTTAAACCATTTTTTGAAAAAGTGGAAAAGCTATTCGAAGATACAGAAAGTGTTGACGATAGTGAGATAAGCCTTACTATTAAATTAATTGAAGGTGAAATAAAAAGACCATTAACTCCGATTGAATTTAATGTTATTTCTGAATGGTTTTCAATTGATGGCTACAATTATGAGGAAATAAAAAAAGCTGTTATAGAAAGCGTTAAAATGAATAGAGTCACATTTAAAAATATTGAAAAAGAATTATTAGCAGCAAAGAAACAAAGTATGACTTTGTCATCTAAAATGACATCTCAAAAAGCGAATGCTTTGGATAAAATATACGAAATGATTAAGTAATATGAATAGAACATTAGAGATAGTGGATACATTAAAAAAAATAATTCCTAATCCTAGTTGTGAATTAAATTTCAATAATGATTATGAATTGATTTGTGCAGTTATGCTCAGTGCTCAAACTACTGATAAAGCAGTTAATAATATAACGCCTATTTTATTTGCAAAATATCCTGATTTCAATGAATTATCAATAGCAGAAATTTCAGAAGTAGAAAGAATTATCCATCCTTTAGGCTTGTCAAAAGTAAAGTCAAAAAATCTAATAGAAATTGCTTCAATAATAAAGGAAAAGTATCAAGGATTACTTCCTAAAGAATATGAAAAATTGGTTTTACTACCTGGTGTTGGAAGAAAAACAGCGAATGTTGTATTGGCATTAGCATTCGGAATACCAAGGATTGCTGTAGATACTCATGTAAAGAGGATTGCAATAAAACTGAAGATATCTAATGTTGATAGTAGCGAATTAGATGTTGAAAAAAATATGATGAAACAAATACCAGAAAAACTTTGGATTGAAGCTCACCATTTATTTTTATTGTTTGGAAGGTATTATTGTACAGCAAAAAGACCAAAATGTGAAGAATGTGAATTAAAAAAGTTTTGTCGGGATTATTAATCGACAAACTTTTTTTTTGTTTTGGGATATATATTAAATAGGTGATAAAATGAAAGTAAAAATATTTGATTTTGAACATGAAAAGGATTTAGAAAAAGCCATAAATGATTTCTTGAATGATGAGATAGAAGTGGTAGATATAAAGTATGATATATGTCATTTTTATGATAATAAGATGCAAATATATTCTTTTTCAGCAATGATAATATACAAAAAAAGTTAAAAAACGACTAAGTATTACAAAAAAAGATTTTTTTCTCAATTGATAATTTCTTCGCTATAAATAAAGCACATTATATAATATATCCGAAAGGGTGATAAATAATGAATGATTTAGAGAATGAATTATTAAGACGGCTGGAAAAGGAGGATAATCCATATCAAATAATAGGTTCTGAAATAAAATTAAAGAGATTAAAACTATCAAAAACCTTAGAGAGCGTTACAGAAAATTTTTGTTCCACATCATATTTATGCAAAATTGAAAGAAATGCCATAATACCAAATCCATATTTCTTATCTAAAATATGTGAAAATGTTCAATTAACTCCTGAAAATCTTTCTAGTTTATATGAATTAAAGAGCTTATTAAGGGATATTATCAAAGCTTATTATTATGATGATGTAGATAAAATAAAAAGGATCTATAATTTAGTTATCGATTTTGATAATTATCGAGCCAATATAATAAAAATAATTTTTAATTTATATTTTAATAATTTATTATATTTGGAAAAAAAATTTAATGAATTAATGAAATTAAGACAGAACATGAGTGACTTTGATATTATTGTATTATATTTATTTTATGCGATCTATCAAATAGGAGATAATCGATTAGTAAAAGCAAATGAGACATTGAAGTCCATTTCACAATTTAATTATAATGATGATTTTATATTTGCTCTTGTATATGAATGTTTAGCAGAAGTGCATTACTTGGCAAATTCAAATAATTTTTTAAAATATTTTGAAATAGCTACTGAATACCATTATAAATTTTTTATGATAGAAAAGGTGAAAAAATTAGCTTTTAAAAAAGCGATATACTTCTTAAAACACAATAATTTGACTGAATATAAGTCGATATTAGAGACTTTTTGTGAAACTAAGGAATATAATACCCTAAAATTAATATTAATGATTTATAATAAAGAGAATAGTGGATATGAGAGATTCAATAAAGATAGTTTTATTTCTTCATTTTTTGAAATGCTATGGCTGCAAAAAATAAATGAAGATGAATTTAAAAATAGATTGCTTGATTTGGAGGGTATAAATAGTGTCACAAATGATGAATTTGTTTATTTAAAATATTTACAAGCCCAATACTTAGATAAAAAGCAATTTAATTTATTTGCTCAAGAATTTCTATTTCCATATGCAATTAACTCATTAAATGGTTATTTTATATATTATTATGGAGAAATAGTTTTGAATAATTATAAGGAACTATCACATTATAAAAGGTATTCTGAAATAGTTTCTAAGATGATTGCATCATATAGAGAAATTGAGAATTTATGATTGGAATTTTGTACGAATATGATAATAATAAAAAGATTATTTTACTTCAATCACATATAGTATTAAGAATTGCTAAAATAGAGGAAATATGCAAAAATGAATTAACAAATATATATTCGGTTTATCCATCAGATTTTAAATCAATTAATGCTTTGATAACTAATGAACCATATGTGTATCACCTTATAAATGCCGATGGAGAAACAAAATATGTTAATGCAATTATAAATGCAATAAGGAAATAAAAAGATAATTTTTTAGTAAATATAAATTTTTGACACTATTAATTAATGTGAAGGAGTTGTATTTATGAAAAAAATTATCTTTTTTATTATAGCGATTATGACTGTTTTAATAACTACTCAAGTATATGCACTGGACTATTATACATATGAATGGGAAAACATGTATATAGAGATTGAAAAGGGAGAAAGCATATATAAATATATAGATCTTCCAAAGGCAAAAATATTAAAAAATGGAATTGAATTAGATGAAGATGTTGTATATTTAAAAGGAGACTCGTTTACGAGTATCTCAACTATAAATACTTCGCAAGTTGGTACTTATTTTTTAACTTATACAGCAATATGTATTCACATTGAAGAGCAGGCTACAGTTACTTTTCAAGTAGTTGAAATTGATAGAGAAGCACCTAAAATAGTACAGGTTGCTGATATAATTATTGGAATAGGCGAAAAGGTAAATTACAATGATTATTTTATATTTGTTGATAATATAAATAAACCTTCTGAATTAGAAATAAAATATCAAACTACTTTAGAGGCATCTAAGGTAGGAAAATATACATTACTTGTTAGTTGCATAGATAAATCAAATAATATAGCCACATATACTACAACAATAGTAGTAATAGATAAAGAGCCACCTAAGATTTCTTTGCTAAAGGAAATAATCCTTGAATATGGAGAAGAATTTGATATTTTGAAATATATAACGGCTATAGATAATTTAGATGGCAATATTAGTTCATTAATAGAATATACAAATATTGATACAAAGAAACTAGGTTTCCAAAATGTTGATTTTAGAGTTGTCGATTCATCAGGAAATGAAACAAAATTCTCTACTATAGTAAAGGTTATGGATACCGTAAAGCCTACAGTAATATTAAGTAATAATAAGATAAGTATTAGTATCCAAGATGTTTTAAATTCAAATTATATTTTTTGGATAGGATATATTTCTTCATATTATGATAATTGTGATACATTGACGATTTATGATATTGTAATTGATGAGTCATTAGTTTTCCCTATAATAGGTAATTATTATGTATATTATACAATTAGTGATAAATCAGGAAATACTACAAAAGTTGGATTGTATGTTAATGTTTATTGTGATTCGTCCCCCTCCATAACAGTGAAAAGTAATATAAGTGTTAATAAAGGTAAATCAATTAATTATTATAGATATATATCAGCTAATGATAAATATGATGGTGATATTACAGATAATATTGAAATAGATGATTCCAATGTAAATATTAATAAAAAGGGAATATATGTTGTAACATTGAAGGTAAAAAATTCTAGCAATAAATATACATATCAAACAATTACGATATATGTTAAGGAAAGCTTTTTTAATGAAAATAAATATATATTCTTCTTAATAATAGGGGTAACCTTTGTTGGTATATATCTATATTTACAACATAAAAAAGAAAAAATATCATAAAAAAATTGGTTATATTCAAAGTAGGTGTTATAATAAAAGCGGAGTGATAGCATGGTTGGATTTTTATATGGACAAACTGAATATAATTTATTAAGAAATGCCTTGCGTATTACCGATTATATAAAATATGCCAAGGAATATGGGTATAAATACATATCAATTACCGATTCTAACATGTATGGTAATTTAAAATTTTATAGAGAATGTAAGAAAAATGATATAAAACCCATTATTGGATTAGAAATTAAGGTTTTTGTTCAAGAACCCATGGAGATATTAGGGTATGCTCTTGATATGGACGGTTATAGGAATTTGAACCGAATTTCAACTAAAGTTCAAGAAAATGGAAATATATCCATTGATGAATTAGTTAATTACAAAAATGGTATTAAATTTATTATACCCGTTAGTAATAATTTTTTTGAAAGAATAGATATTTTAAATATTATTAAATCAAAGCTAAATGACGTTGCTATAGGGTTATATTCTAATAACGATTTTGGAAAACAAGTATTAAAATATGCCAAAGATAATGGTTATGAAGCTTATCCACTACATCAAACTTTATATTTAAATGAAGAAGATAGAGATGTATGTGAAGCGTTATATAAAATAAATGGTAACTTTGTTACGATAGATTCTAATCAATCTCTTTTAAGTGTTAGTGAATTGAGCACCAAATTTAAAGGAATGGATACTTTGTTTTCTGCATTAGATTCTTTAGCATCAAAAATTGAATATTCATTAGAACATATTCAGGTTGAATTACCGGTATATCCAAATGCTATTGGAAGTAGTTGTGATTATTTAAAGAATTTATGTTATAAAGGGTTAGAAAAAAGATTAAATCAGAATTCACATGAAGATAGAAATGAATATATTACTAGATTAAATTATGAACTTAGTATTATTGATAAAATGGGATATAATGATTATTTCTTGATTGTTTGGGATTTTGTGAAATATGCAAAAAAGAATAATATTATGGTTGGTCCTGGTAGAGGTAGTGCCGCCGGGAGTTTGGTATCATTCTGCTTAGGAATAACTAACCTAGACCCTATAAAATATGATTTGTTATTTGAAAGATTTTTGAATCCTGAAAGATTATCTATGCCTGATATTGATATGGACTTTCCAGATGATAAAAGAGATCAAGTTATAGAATATGTTAGGGATTTATATGGTAAGGAACATGTATGTAATATTTCAGCATATGGGACCTTCCAAGTTAAATCATCAGTTAGAGATTTAGGTAGAGTGTTGAAATTTCCTAGTGACAGATTAGATGAGATAGTTAAACTTGCGTCTCATAGTGAAGATTATTCATTGTTGCTCGAACAATTCTCAGATAATATAGAGGTTTATAATTTATTAAGGATTGCAAAAAAGATAGAAGGATTACCACGTCATATTTCTACTCATGCGGC
Organism: Anaeroplasmataceae bacterium; assembly: GCA_031553215.1. Classification (GTDB taxonomy): domain Bacteria; phylum Bacillota_I; class Bacilli_A; order Acholeplasmatales; family Anaeroplasmataceae; genus JAVBLW01. Next base: position 187,423 of record JAVBLW010000001.1, on the reverse strand, counting down.
AGGAATAATATTGGCAAATGATTCATTATTGAATCTTATTCCATTACAGCCTGGTTTAAATGGGTTATACCAATCTCAATTAGAGGCGTCAGATTTAGAAAGTATCGGATTACTCAAAATAGACTTTTTAGGAATTAGAAATTTAACGATTATTGATAATATTGTAAAAGAAATTCCTAATATGGATAATATTAATATTTCTAGAATTCCACTAGATGATAAGAAAACTTATGAACTTTTAAGTAAGGCTGATACTTTGGGTATTTTCCAATTGGAATCTGATGGTATGAAAAAAGTACTTTCTAAATTGAAACCAAATTGTTTTGAAGATATTGTCGCAGTATTGGCATTATATAGGCCTGGTCCAATGGAAAATATAGATGATTATGTTGATAGAAAAAATGGTGCGCCATATACTTATATGCACAAAGATTTAGAAGATATTCTTAAATCTACCTATGGTATAATTATTTACCAAGAACAAATTATGAAGATTGCTTTGAAATTTGCGGGATATTCACTGGGTGAAGCTGACCTACTAAGAAGAGCGGTAAGTAAGAAAAAAGAAGATGTTTTAATACATGAAAGAACACACTTTGTTTCAAAGAGTATTGAGAAAGGTTACTCACAAAAAGATGCAAATGATATATATGACTATATAGTGAAATTTGCAAATTATGGATTTAATCGATCACATAGCGTTGCATACGCTTTAGTATCTTACCAAATGAGTTATTTTAAAGCTAATTATTTTGAAATTTTCATGTCTAAGATACTAAATAATGTTATTGGTAGTCAAAGGTTAATGACTGAATATATTAATTATGCTAAACAAAATGGCGTTAGAGTAGTTAATCCCAATATTAATTATAGTACCAAAGAATTTACACAGTATAAAGGAGTACTTATTTACCCACTTCAAGGAATATTATCAATTGGAAGTATTCTAGCGAATGACATAATAGAAGAAAGAAATAAAAATGGATTATATAAAACATTTTCTGATTTCAAAACACGTGTTCCAAATATTAGTTCTAGATCTTTAGAGTCATTGATTTACGCAGGGGCATTTGATAGTTTTAAGGAAACAAAAAAAAGTTTAATTGATTCAGTTGATGCGAAAACCGATATAATTGATAAATTTTTAGAAGATAGAATACTATCATTAGATGAATATGAATTTGATTATTTAAAGAAAGAAGAAATGAATGCTATAGGTATTAACCTAAAATATAATCTTTTTATAAACATTCAAAAGATGGTCAATTATTATAAGTCTCAATATATAGAACAAGTAAATATTAATTCATATGCAAAGATTATTGCGACTATGGAAAATCTTAAAGAGATAAAAACAAAAAACGATGATTTAATGCTTGTAGGTAATATTAATGATAGTAGAAGAACTTTAGATATGGTGATTTTTCCGGAACAATATCAAAATATACGCGGATTTTGTCAAATGAATAAACTGTATATTATAGAAGGAAAAATAGATTTGAATAAGAGAAGCAATAAACCACAAATTCAAATTAATAGAATTATTGATATAAAATAAGATTAAAAAAGACTTTATTTACTTATTATTGATGTTTTATAATTGTAAAATAAAGTTGCTTATTTACAACATTGTAGGTATTTTATTTTGAAGAAGAATAATTAATCGTAAAAATAGAATTTAAGTAAATGAATTATTGATAAAAAAAAATTATGTGCTAAAATGAAAAACAGAGGTGATTTATTCATGGAAAAAGATGAGTTATTTGATAAAAAAAGTCAGGTTAAACCAACTGCCCAAAATTATATTTTGCTTTCTATTCCAGTAATAGGCGTGTTTTATGCAATGTTTAGGATGTTGTTTGTTGTGAATAAACAGTTTAATCAAGAAAAGAGCTTTTATGGAAAAGGTTTTTGGAAGCTTTGGTTTAATTGTATTTTTGTTATGTTAGCAGCCGCTATTTCATGTATACCATTTTATGTTGTTTTTTATTTTATAAGCAAGTTAGAAATAGCAGTATTAACAGTATTATTTGTATTATTGATTTTTATTTCTTTGGGATTTGCAATGTATTTCTTTACAAACTATGTGGTAAATAAGAGTCGACATACAAACAATGAACAAGAATAATATTTTTTAGAATTAAAAGGATTTGAATGCTATTGAGAAATCAATGATAGCGAACAAATCTTTTTTTGTTTAAGAAAAAGGAGGGATTAAATCTCTCCTTTTAATAATATAAATTTAAGCTAATACTTTCTTTAATTTAGCAAATCTAGGAAGTCCATCTTCTAATGGTGCTTTCATATCTCCTTGAATTAATGGTAATGCATAATCAATGAATCCTTGATTTAATCCAGTACCGTTTTCATTTATCCATTCAGCTGGAATAGTTTTCTCAGCGTTAGCAACGATATGTAGATCTACTAGATTATATACACAAGTATATTTTCCATCAACTATTTTTCTTTCAAATGCAACCATTTTATCAGTTACTTTGTTTACAGCAGCTTTTACAGCTTCACGTCCAGCAGTATAAGCTTCTTCAACGTCTATAGCACTTGCTAAATGTTGTGCACAACGTTGAATTAAACTAAATTCAATTGCTCTTACTTTGATATTGAAATGTTCTTTTAATTTTTGCGCTAAAACGGCAGCAGTACCACCTAATTGAGCGTGTCCAAATGAATCTTTTTCAAGTGAAGCAAATAGTTCAGGAACATACTTACCTTCTTTAGTTTTTATTCCTTCTGAAACACAAATTATGGCTTTTTTGTTTTTTGCATAAACTATTTCAACATCTTTTATGAATTTATCAAAATCAAATTCTACTTCTGGAAGATATATTAAGTCAGGACCAGCGCCCTTATATGTAGCAAGTTGTGCAGCAGCAGTTAACCACCCAGCATTTCTACCCATTACTTCAACAACAGCTATCATTGGTGTATCATATACAACAGCATCTTGAACAAGTTCCATCATTGTTGTAGCAACATATTTAGCAGCTGAAGCATATCCAGGACAGTGATCTGTACCTACTAAGTCATTATCAATAGTTTTTGGAATACCAATGCAGTAGCACTCGTATCCACTATCTTTCATAAATTTACTTACTTTATTACAAGTATCCATGCTATCATTTCCGCCGTTATAGAAGAAATATCTAATATCATATTTTTTAAAGACTTCTAATAACTTTTGATAGTCAGATGGATCTTGATCTAACGGTTTAAGTTTGTATCTTACTGAACCGATAGAAGAAGATGGGGTTGTTTTAAGTAATTCTAATTCTTTTATGTCTTCTTGACCCATATCGTAGAATTCTTCATTTAAAATACCTTTGATTCCGTGTTTAGCACCATATACTTTTGTAATGCATTTTTGTGAAAGTGCTTCTAAAAATACTCCAGCTGCACTAGCGTTTATAACTGATGTTGGACCACCAGATTGTCCTATTATACAAGCACCTTTTAATTGTTCCATAAATAAAATTCTCCTATAAATTAATTATCTACCCAATATTATAGTTATTTTAGAATGAAAAGACAAGCAAATAATTAATGTCACAAAAAAAATATTGTGTATGATTAAAAATGTGGTATAATACTAGGTGGAAATTATTATTTAGTATAAGGAGAATTAAACTAATGAAAAAGACAAAAATGGTATGTACAATTGGTCCAGCTAGTGAACAAATTGACCAATTAGATAGCCTTATTAAAGCAGGAATGAATGTAATGCGTATGAACTTTTCACATGGTGATCATGTTGAACAAGGATTCCGTATCGTAAACATTAAGAAATTAAACAAAGAAAAAGGATATAATGTAGGTATTATGTTAGATACTAAAGGTCCTGAAATTCGTACTGGATATTTAGAAAATGATCAACCAGTTCAATTAAGAGAAGGAGATAACATCCGTGTTACTATGGATTATTCTTTCTTAGGAAATGCTTCAAAAATTGCTATTTCTTACCCAGGATTATATGATGATATTAATGTTGGAGGAAAAATCTTAATTGAAGATGGACTTTTAACATTAGAAGTATTAGAAAAAGATTCTAAAACTAGAGAATTAGTTTGTAGAATTGAAAACTCTAGAAAATTAAAAAACAAACGTAACTGTAATGTTCCAGGAGTAATCTTAAATATGGATTATTTATCTCCAAAAGATATTTCTGACATCGAATTTGGATGTGATCAAGATGTTGATTTCATCGCTGCATCATTTATCCGTCGTGCAAAAGATATCGCTGATATCCGTGAAATTTTAGCTAAAAAAGGAAATAAACACATTAAAATTATTTCTAAAATTGAAAACCAAGAAGGTGTTTCAAACATGGCTGAAATCATTGAATTATCTGACGGTGTAATGGTTGCTCGTGGAGATTTAGGTGTTGACGTTGATGCTTGGGAATTACCAACAATCCAAAAAGATATGATTTATTTAGCACAATCACAAGGTAAAATTGTTGTAACTGCTACACAAATGTTAGATTCAATGCAAAATAACCCACGTCCTACACGTGCTGAAATTTCTGACTGCCATAATGCAGTATTAGATGGAACTTCAGCTACAATGTTAAGTGGTGAATCTGCTCAAGGTGATTATCCATTAGAAGCTGTAACTTATATGGCTAAAACTGATGAAAGAGCTGAAGCAGACATTGACTTTGAATTAATGATTAAAAATGTTATGGATTTCGCTAATGAAAAGAATGAATTTGATGCAATCGGTTTAGCTGTTGCTCAAATCGCTTTAAATTTTGATGTTGCTGCAATTGTTGCAGAAGGATCAGAAGAATTAGCATTCAAGATTTCTCAATACCGTCCATGTGTTGATGTATTCTTCGGAACAGATGAAGCTACTTGTCGTTCTCTAGCTTTAGCTTGGGGAATTCAACCAGTAAGAGGAAAATATGCTGATGCGTTAGCAGCTGCTACAAAAGCATTAGAAATCGAAAAAGGTGAAGCTATATTAAAAGTTACTAATACAGGAATTGAATTATTAACAGCTTAATAAAAAAATAAGGAGATGTATAATCTCCTTTTTCTTTAAGGAGTGGATTATATGCCAAAATATTATGTAGTAAAAAAAGGTCTTAAGACTGGAATATATGATAACTGGGATGAATGTAAAGTAAATGTTGATGGTTATCAGGGTGCTATCTACAAGTCATTTTCTAACTTGAAAGATGCACAAGATTTTTTTGAAGACAAAGAAGTATTTAAAACTGATATTCCAACGGCATATATTGATGGAAGTTTTAATCCAAGTAATGATGAATATTCATTTGGTGCAGTTCTTATTATAGATAATGAAGAAATGATGTTTAATAAAAAATATGCAAAAGATGAATATAGTATTCATAGAAATGTTGCTGGCGAATTAAAAGGCGCAGGATTTATTATTCAATATGCTATTAATCATGGAATTAAAGAAATGAATGTATACTACGATTATGAAGGAATAAGGTCATGGTATTTAGGAATTTGGAAGGCAAATTTGGAAATGACTAAAATATATCAAAGCTTTGCAAAAGAGGCTAAGAAGAAGATAAAGGTCAATTTTATAAAAGTTAAAAGTCATTCTAATGATAAATATAATGATTTAGTAGATAGCCTTGCAAAACAAGCCTTGGGTATAAAATAAGGAAGTCAATGACTTCCTTTTTATATTGAATATTTTTTAATTTCTTCTAAATCATTATGCTTAAACTTGATTCCTTTTATGGTTTCATATTTTTCATTTCCTTTACCTGTTATAACAACTAAATCATTGGAATTAGATATTTTGCATGCTAATTTTATAGCTTCTTTTCTATCTATACACATGTAGTAATTATTTTTCTTTAAACGACTGGTCATGTCATGAAAGATAGATAGAAGATTCTCATTTTTTGGATCTTCTGATGTGAATATTACTATATCTGCTAGGTCACAAGCAATTTTACTCATTTCTTTTCTTTTACTTCGATCCTTTTCACCAGCACATCCCATTACTAAAATAATTTTTTGATTTCTAATGTAAATTAAATTAGACAGAAGATTCTTTAAAGCATTAGGAGTATGTGCAAAATCAATTATAAAACTTTTATTTAAATGCTCATATACTTCGAAACGGCCATCGATTTTTATTAGTGATTTTAATTGGTTTTTTATGATAGATAGAGAAATTCCTGTTTCATATGCATAAACAATTGCTCCTAATGCATTGTATATATTATAAATTCCAAAAAGTGGCAATTCTATTGTGGTAAGAAATAATGATTTGTAGTATAAATCAAAAACAGAGTTATTTTGAGTTAGGTGTATATTTTTTGCTCTATAGGTACCATTATTTAATCCGAATGTGATTATATTGGCTTCGGATTTTATTTTTTTTCCATATTTATCATCTATGTTCACAATTGCTAAGGCGTTTTTAGATAATGAATCAAACAATTTTTGTTTTGTAAGAAAGTATTTGCGCATAGTTTTATGTGAGTTCAAATGCTCATGACTTAAATTAGTAAATATTGCAGCATTAAAATTTAGTCCATTAATTCGATTATCTAATATGCCTTCGCTACTAACCTCTAAACTACAATGAAGTATGTCATTTTTTTTAAAACTAAACAATTTTTGATGAAGTATATTTAAATTAGGGGTAGTATTTTGGACAGATTCTATTTTGTTTTTATAAAAAATTCCATTAGTTCCTATATATGCAGCTTCATTTTTATAATTTAAGATATGATAAAGAATAGTCGCAGTAGTAGTTTTTCCATCGGTTCCCGTTATCCCAATTAAATTTATATTATCTAAACTATAATAAAAATTTAAAAGTTTAGGAAGCTCATCACGGGTGTTTTTTACTATTTTATATTTAGTATTTGAAACATTTTCAATACATTTTTCAGAAATTATAAAGCTTGCTTGTTTATTAATTGCATCATTAATAAAATCATGACCATCACAACTATGACCTTTAATTGCAATGAAAATATCCCCAGGACAAATAAGCTTACTATCAGTTTTTATATCTTTAAAATTAACATCAGATTTTAAATCTGTGTAAAATTCATTTAAGTACATTAAATCACCCAATAAAGTTTTAACATAGTAATCAAAGGATTTTAATATTTTTAATATTTGTGGTATCATATTTGAGGTGATAGCAATGTTGCAATTTAGAAAAATAGAAATGAAAGACAAGAGAATAATCGAGAAATATCTTAAGTTATATGATTTTGTAACATGTTATTATTCCTTTAATTCAATGTTTTTATGGAGAGATTACTATAAGCTAGAAGTGGCTTTTGAAAATGATTCAATGTATGTTAAAGTTGGTATTGATAATGAAATAAAGTTTTATATACCTTTTTCAAAAGATTTAGATTTAGGTGTTGAAAAATTGAAAAAGTATACAGATGATATTAATATTCCTTTAATTTTTACTTTTGTAGAAGATAATTTTAAGAAAATTTTAGAAGCTAAATATAATGTCTCATATATCAATGTTAGAGAAAGAGCAAATTATATATATAGTATAGAAGAACTAGCAATGCTAGAAGGAAAAAAATTTAAGCAAAAAAGAAATTTTGTTAATTCATTTAAAAGTAATAACCTTTTATGCTATGAATTTGGACCAATTGAAAATGGTAATAAAAATGAATATATAGAGTTTCTTGATAAATGGTATAAAGAAAATGACGATGGAAGCGAATCATTGAAAAACGAAAAAAAGGCTGTTTTAGAAGCAATAGATAACTATGAGGAATTAGAATTACAGGGTGCAGTGTTATATTTGGATTCTGAGTTGATTGCATTAACGATTGGAACGATAAATTGTGAAATTCTTGATGTGCATTTTGAAAAAGCTAATATCGAGCATAGAGGAGCTTATCAAATGATAAACTATTTATTTTCTAATCTTATGTTAAAAAAAGTTAAATATTTAAATAGAGAAGAAGATTTAGGGCATCCGGGTTTGAGACAAGCTAAGATGTCATACAATCCTATCTTTTTAGGAGAAAACTATGATGTTATTGTGAAAAATCGATTGGAGTAAACGCTTTTTTAGGTTTTTATAGTTCTTTACAATTTATTTAATTGATTTTTACAATTCTTTAATATAAAATTAAATTGACGACTTGTTTCGGAGGTAGTTTATGTTTTTATCAAATTTTAGTGTAGCCACGGCAATTATGGAAATTCTTGGTGGACTAGGGTTATTCCTATTTGGGATGACTTTGATGGGAGATTCTTTAAAATCTCTAGCTGGTAACAGAATGCGTAGTATAATTGAAAAGACTACGAATACTCCATTAAAAGGAATTTTAATGGGTACGCTTATGACAGTACTTATTCAATCTTCAAGTGGGACCACGGCTTTAACGGTTGGTTTAGTTAGGTCAGGCTTAATGACATTCCCACAAGCCATTGGAGTTATTATGGGAGCTAATATAGGAACCACGGTTACTTCATTTTTAGTAGGTTTAAACGTTCAAAAGTATGCTATGGCTTTCGTGGCTTTAGGTGCAGTTGTTATATTCTTTGCAAGAAAAAAGAAAACAAAAGAACTAGGTAATGTAATTTTAGGGTTTGGTTTATTATTCTTTGGACTTAAATTAATGGGAGATTCTTTAAAAGATATCCTAATCCAATATCAAACTCAAGCAGAGAGAATGTTCTCATCATTAAGTGATTGGCCAATTTTAGGTTTATTAGTTGGTACAGTAATTACAGGAGCGGTTCAATCATCGGCTGCTATAGTTTCAATAATTCAAACTTTATATTCAAGTGGTCAAATTGCTTTAGTTGGAGCTTTGCCATTATTATTAGGATCAAACATTGGAACAACAACTACAGCACTAATAGCTTCTTCTGGAAGTAATGTTGAAGGAAAAAGAACCGCCATGGTTCATGTGTTATTTAATGTTATCGGAACCGTAATCTTTATGATATGTTTAAGTTGGGCGTATGTTCCACTTATGAATGTTATAGAGAAACATCTCTTAGCCACGGCAAGCAATCCTCATCCTGCGATGACAATTGCGATGGCACATTTAGTATTTAACTTAGTTACATCAGTGTTATTATTTGCTTTTGTTAAACAACTTGCAGCCCTTACTATAAAACTTGTTCCTGGTAAGAGTGATGATGTTACTACAATGGAAAATGCTCTTATGGATTATAGTTTAATAAAAGAATCGCCTGCTTTAGCATTGGGAGTAGCAAAAAAAGCCATTGATTATATGGGTGGTTATGCTATATCATATTTTGAATTAACAAAACAATATTGTTTTAAAAATATTTCTGATGCTCCTGAAACGGGAATGGAGTATGAAAGAAAAATAAATATTTTAGATAAAAGAATTCATGATTATTTAATTAAATTAACAGAAGCAGATATTACATTAAGTAAGCAAGAATCTACTCTATTATCAAAATATTTAGATACCATCAAGGATTTAGAAAGACTTGGTGATCATTGTACTAATATTGTAGAATATTTCACTGAGAGATATGAAGGTAATGTCTTGCTATCTGAAGAAGGTGCTTCTGATATTGCAGAAATGTATGAGGCTCTTGATATAATGGTTCATTCATCAATTGATGCTATCAACAATTGGGATAAAGAGAAAGCCAAAATTGTTACAGTCAATGAAGATATGGTTGATGAAATGGAAGAAAGATTTAAATTAAAGCACTATGAAAGAGTTAATTCTGGTGCATGTGATTATTCTGCGTCAGATCATTACGTTGAATTATTAAGTGATTTAGAACGTATTGGTGACCATACTATGAATATTGCATTAAATGTTATTAATAACGAATATTGTGAAAATGAAGAATACAATCATTAAAACTGGATTATTCCAGTTTTTTTTATTGCCAAGTATGGTATAATTTTCATAGCAAATAATAAGCGTGGTGATTTTTTATGGGTTATGAATTAGTAAGTAATTATGAATTAGCTGGAGACCAAGTCAAAGCAGTTAAACAATTAATTGAAAATTTTAAAGAATGTGATGAACAAATTCTTTTGGGTGCTACAGGTACTGGTAAGACATTTACTATTTGTAATGTTATAAAAGAATTAAATAAGCCTGCTTTAGTATTGGCACATAATAAGACTTTAGCAGGAGAATTATATAGCGAAATTAAAGAGTTCTTTCCTAATAATCATGTAGCATATTTTATTTCATATTATGATTATTTCCAACCAGAAGCATATGTTGTAAGTAGTGACACATTTATTGAGAAAGATGCTCAGATAAATGAAGAAATAGATGAAATGAGACATAGTGCTACGGCAGCGCTAATTGATTATAAGGATGTTATTATAGTTGCGTCAGTTTCTTGTATTTATGGTATAGGGGACCCAGAAGATTATAAGCAAAGTATGATGTGTTTAAGACGTGGGGAAACTTATGATAGAAAAGCATTAATAGTAAGATTAATTGAAATGCAATACACAAGAAATGATTTTGATTTTATTAGAGGTTCTTTTAGAGTTCGTGGAGATGTGTTAGAAATAATTCCTGCTAGTGAACATAAAAATGGAATTAGAATTGAATTCTTTGATGATGAAATAGAAAGAATAAGAACGTTTGATATTGTGACAGGGGTTGCAATTGAAGGTTTAGAATTTATTAATTTATTCGCGGCTAGTCACTTTATCACTAATAAGGACAAATTAAATGAGGCTATTAGAAGGATAAAGGAAGAACTAGGGGAACAAATAAAGAAATTTAATGATGAACATAAACCGCTTGAGGCTGAAAGAATCATGAGTAGAACTAAATATGATTTAGAGATGCTAGAACAAATGGGAAGCTGTAGTGGTGTAGAAAACTATTCTAGACATCTAACATTAAGAGAAGAAGGAGAAACTCCTGCAACCCTAATTGATTTCTTTAATAATGATTTTGTAATGATAATAGATGAATCACATGTTACAGTTCCTCAAGTTAGAGGAATGTATAATGGAGATAGAAGCCGTAAAGAGACATTAGTTAATTATGGATTTAGACTTCCTAGTGCAATGGATAATCGTCCATTAAAATTTAGCGAATTTGAAGAAAAGATGAGAAAGGTTATCTATGTAAGTGCAACTCCTGGAGACTATGAAATGAATAAGGGTATTCCAATAGTTGAACAAATCATTCGTCCTACTGGATTACTTGATCCAGTTATTGAAATTAGAAAATCGCTTGGTCAGGTTGATGATTTGTATGGAGAAATATTAAAAAGAGTTGAACTTAATGAGAGAGTCTTAATAACTACTTTAACAATTAAAATGAGTGAGGATCTTACGGCATATTTTAAACAAATGGGAGTTAAGGTTGCATATCTACATTCAGAAATAAAAAGTTTAGAACGTCTTGAAATATTAAGAGACTTAAGACGTGGTAAATATGATGTGCTTATTGGTATAAACTTATTAAGAGAAGGACTTGATTTACCAGAGGTAAGTTTGGTTGCTATCCTAGATGCTGATAAACAAGGTTTCTTGCGTTCAGCTAGGTCTTTGATACAAACAATCGGTAGAACGGCTAGAAACGCTTCTGGTAGGGCTATAATGTATGCTGATACCATAAGTGATTCAATGAAGATAGCTATTGAAGAAACAGCTAGAAGACGTGCAATTCAAGAAGAGTATAATCGTGTTAATAATATAACACCTAAAACAATTATAAAAGGAATAAGAGATTCAATTTCAATTAAGAAAGAAGAAGTTGAAAAAGAAGATGAAAAAATAAATCTTGGTAAATTAAGTAAACAAGAAAAAGTTGAATTAATGAATAGATTAGAAGAAGAAATGAAACAATATGCAAAAGAACTTAATTTCGAAATGGCAGCTCAAATTAGAGATGTATTAATCGAATTAAAAGGAAAATAGGAGAGTTTTTATGCATAGTTTAAAAGAATTATATAAAATAGGAAATGGTCCATCTAGTTCACATACTATGGCACCAAAGAAGGCATCTTTAATATTTAAGGAAAGGTATTTTGATGCTGACTATATAAAGGTTATTTTATATGGTTCTCTTGCTATGACAGGAAAAGGGCATTTAACAGATTTTATTATAAAAAAGACTTTATATCCAATTGAATGTGAAGTTATAGAAGATTTTTTAAATGTTCCGCCACATCCTAATACAATGATATTTGAAGCATATAGGGAAGATAAAATTTTTGGAACAATGACATTTTTTAGTGTTGGTGGTGGAAGTCTAGAAATAGAAGGAGAAACCCAGCCATACCTAAAAAATTTATATGATTTATCAACATTTTATGAAATAAAAAGATATTGTTCACAAAAGAACATTAGGCTTTATGATTATGTTTATGAACGTGAAGATAGCGATTTTAAAGAATATTTGGAATCAATATATACTGCAATGAAACATTCAATCGAACGAGGACTAAATACAGAGGGAATAATTCATGGAGATTTAGGAATTACCCGTAAAGCAAACCATTTATATAATAGGGAATTAAAAAATGAAACAAAAGATATAGCATCAAAAAGAAAACTATGTGCATATGCATATGCAGTTAATGAAGAAAATGCATGCGGTGGTGAAGTTGTAACTGCCCCTACCTGTGGTGCAAGTGGGACTATACCAGCAGTTATGAGATATATGGAAGAAACTGAACAATATAGTCACGAACAAATAATTAACGCTTTAGCTACGGCAGGTCTAATAGGCAATTTAATTAAATTTAATGGTTCAATAAGTGGTGCACAAGCTGGATGTCAAGCCGAGGTTGGTAGTGCTTGTACAATGGCGGCGGCTTTTGTATCAGAATTAAACAATTTAACTATTGATCAAATAGAACAATCAAGCGAAATAGCTTTAGAACATCACCTAGGATTAACTTGTGACCCAGTAAGAGGTTATGTTCAAATACCTTGTATTGAAAGAAATGCGGTAGCTGCAATGAGAGCCATTGATGCCTCAATGCTTACAACCATTCTAACTTATGATGATAGTAAAATATCATTAGATATGGTAATAAAAACAATGCTAGAAACAGGTAGAGATATTGATAATAGATATAGAGAAACTAGTGAAGGTGGCCTAGCTAAATTCTATGGTGTAGGAGAAGTATATGAGAGAGAATGAAGAAATAACATTAGATATAATAGATATTGACCATTTAGGATTAGGAATTGGAAAAGTAGATAATTTTCCAATTTTTATTGATAATGCAATACCAGGTGAAAAGGTAGTTGCTAGAATAGAAAAATTAACTAAAAATTTAGGTCAAGCAAAAAATATTAAAATCATAGAAGAATCTAACAACCGAGAAAAGAATATTTGTACATATTACTCTAAATGCGGGGGGTGCAATATAATGCATTTAAAATATGATTATCAAATAAAATATAAAACAGATATTACTAAAAAAACAATCAGAAAAGTTAGTGGATTAAACCCGATTATTCATGATTGTGTTAAAAATGAGAAGATATATGGATATAGAAACAAAGTACAAGTTCCCCTTTCTTTAGTGGATGGAGAAATAATCAGTGGATTTTATGAAGAAAAAAGTCATACTATTGTTCCTATGACAAATTGCTTAATTGAACCTATAGAAACCTCATCAATTATTAATGATTTAAAAGAGATGTTCAAAGAACTAAATATTTCTATTTATAATGAACAAACAAACAAAGGATCAATTAGACACATTATGTGCCGTATCAATAATGAAGAAGAAATAATGCTAGTAATAGTAGCTACTAATAACCTTAAAGAAATAAATCAAATATCAAAAGAAATAATAAAAAAACATCCTAAAATAGTATCTATTTATTTAAATATTAACAATCAAAAAACTAATGTTGTATTAGGCAAAGAATTTAAATTAATAGAAGGACAAGCCTTTATAACAGAAACAATAAATAATCTTAAATTTAATGTTCATCCAAATTCATTCTTACAAGTGAACCATGATCAATGTGAAAAGTTATATGATAAAGCTATAGAATATGCAAATCTATCAAAAGATGATATTGTAATAGATGCATATTGTGGAATTGGAAGTATTACTCTTAACTTAGCTAAAAAAGCAAAAAAAGTATATGGAATCGAAATAGTAAAAGAAGCAATTGATAATGCCAATGAAAACAAAAAGATTAATAATATCGATAATGTCGAATTTATTTGTGGACCATGTGAAAATGAAATAAAAAAACTTGTTAGTAAAGAAAAAATAGATGTAATAGTTTTTGATCCACCTAGAAAAGGTTGCGATATAGAATTTCTAAATACTGTAATAGATATGAAAATACCTAAAATAGTATATATATCTTGTAAGACATCAACATTTGCAAGAGATGCAAAAATACTATCTGAAAATGGATATGAATTAATAGAAGTAACTCCATTTGATTTATTTAGTCATTCTACCCATGTAGAGACGGTAGCCTTTTTGTCTATAAAATAAAAGTAAAAAAACATATCCACAAATTATATGAGATAATATATTTAAAAAAGTTTATAGCTGCTACCATAGGGAGCAATTATAAACTTTTTTATTTACCTAATTCATTAAATATTAGATTTTAGTGCTTCTTCATCTTTTTTCGCTTTTTCAAACGCTAGCATTATCCCCTGAGTAAATTTATTAGTTATGTCATCAGGAGTATCTTTACACCCTTGTATAATCCATTCATATGTAACCCCGTAATATGCTCCAGCAAAAAAGGCTTTTCCATAACTAAATATTTCATCCTCATCTTTTTTTCTGCCAAATTCATTATTAAAAATCATGTAAATAATATGATCTAATTTTTGATGTGAAAGTAAAAGAAAGAAATCTTTGTGATTATAGATATGATTTAAAAGCATTTTCCCTTCATCTTTTCTAATCTCTTCAGATTGTTTATCTTTATATTCTTCCCATCTTAAATGAGAAATGTATAATAATAATTCATCTTTATTATTGCCAAAATAGCGATAATAAGTAGTTCTACCAAATCCTGATTTCAAACATATTTCAGATATAGAGATTTCTTCATATTTTTTTTCATAAAGAAGATCAACGAATGCCTTACATATACAAAGTTTAATAAATTCAGTTGATTGATTTTTCTTTCTCATTAAGGTACAAAACCTCCTTGTTTGTTCCGCTAAAGAATGTACTAGCATTTCTTTAAACTTAATATAAACTTTTATGATAAACTTAAAGAAAGGAACACCTGTTCTTATTTTATATGAACAAGGCTACCTTGTCAAATGTTAGGAGAAATTTTATGTTACAATTAAAAAATATTCAAAAAGTATATAAATTAGGAAATGAATCAACTCTTGCTTTAAAAGGAATTGATTTAGAATTTAGAAAAAGTGAATTTGTTTCAATATTAGGTCCATCTGGTTGTGGAAAAACTACATTACTAAACTTAATTGGAGGACTAGATAAATATACAAGTGGAGATTTATTAATAGATAATAAATCAACTAAAACATTTAATGATTTGGACTGGGATGCATATAGAAATGCTGAAATAGGGTTTGTATTTCAAAGCTATAATTTAATTTCACATTTAACTGTTTTAGATAATGTTGAACTAGCACTTTCTCTATCTGGAGTAAATGCTAGTGAAAGAACAAAGAAAGCAAAAGAAGCATTAGTCAAAGTAGGACTTGAAAAACATATTCATAAAAAACCAAATCAAATGTCTGGTGGACAAATGCAAAGAGTTGCGATAGCTCGTGCGATAGTAAATAATCCAAGAATTATCCTTGCAGATGAACCTACTGGTGCACTTGATAGTAATACAAGTATTCAAGTAATGGAATTATTAAAAGAGATTGCAGAAGATAGATTGGTAATAATGGTTACTCATAACCCAGACCTTGCAAATGAATATAGTACAAGAATAATAAAGATGTTAGACGGACAAGTAATAGAAGATTCAAAACCTATAAAAGAAATTGAAAAGGACATATTTAATAGCGAAGATGTTAAATTAGTGAATAAAAGAACTAAAATGTCATTTTTAGCTGCTTTAAAATCTTCATTTAAAAACTTATTAACTAAAAAAGGAAGAACTATCGTAACTGCAATTGCAGGAAGCATAGGAATAATTGGAATAGCTTTAGTACTATCTGTTTCAAGTGGTATGAACGGATATATTGAAAATATGCAAAGAGATTCTCTTGCAGGCTTTCCTATTATTGTTGGTGATAATATAAGTTTAACAAACGAAAGTGAACAAACTAATACTAATTTAAAAGAGTTTCCTGAGGATAATATATTTTATCCATATGAAGCAACAGCCAATGTAAAAAGTCATAAAAATAAAATAACACAAGAATATGTAGATTATATAAATCAAATGGATGCATCTTTATATAATTCTATTTCATATAGCAGTGGTATTTCAACTCATGTTGCTGTAAAAACAAATAATAATAATTATAAACTTGCAAGTACTTCATTTAATGAAATGCCAGATAGTAAAGACTTTATTGAAACTCAATATGATATCTTAAATGGGACATATCCAACTAAGGCTAATGAGTTAGCGTTAGTAGTTGATAAGAATAATAGAATCAATATAGATTTATTAACAAACTTTGGATTCGATAATAATATTTCTTATACAGTAAATGATTTTATAGGTAAAAAATTTAAACTAGTAACTAATGATGATTACTATACATTAAAAAATGGATTATACATAGCAAATAATGATTATGAGGCAATGTATAATAGTAATAATAGTATTGAAATAGAAATTGTCTGTATCATGAGAGTTAAAGAAACAGCATCTACAGAATTTTTATCTACAGGTATTGGATATACAACATCCTTAACAAATTCTATATTAACTAAAGAAGCTAATTCAGAAATAGTCCTTGCTCAAAAAGCCAGCCCTACAGTTAATGTTTTAACAGGTAACTCATTTACATCATCACTAACTTATGAAAACTTAATGCAAACTTTAGGTGGATCAAATCTTCCAGTAGGTATTCAAATATATCCTAAAACATTTGATACAAAAGAATTAATTAAAGATTATCTGGCTGAGTATAATAAAAATTTACAAGAAGTAGATAAAGTATTATATGTAGACTTAGCAGCTGAATTAAGTGGATTATTAACTGTAATGATATCATCAATATCAGTAATACTATCAGCATTTGCAGCTATATCACTTGTAGTATCTAGTATTATGATAGGAATAATTACTTATGTTTCGGTAGTTGAAAGAACAAAAGAAATAGGGATATTAAGAGCTATAGGTGCAAGAAAGAAGGATGTTTCAAGAATATTTAATGCTGAAGCATTAATTTTAGGATTTATGTCTGGAGTTCTTGGGGTAATAGTTACATATATTATATGTATTCCTGCTACATTAATAGCAGCTAATGCAATTGATAAATCATTTAAAATAATACTTCCATTTCAAACAGCTATAGGAATGATTATATTAAGCATGTTCTTAACATTCATAGCCGGATTAATGCCATCAAAAGGTGCCGCAAAGAAAGACCCCGTTGTTGCACTAAGAACAGAATAACTATTCAAAATTTTAAAAAGTGGATGATATAATGGTAATATTAGAATACTAATAAGTAGCAAGAAAACCTTAATAAAATAAATTATAATAAGAACATCAGGATATACTAGAGTCCTGGTGTTTTTAGTATTATCGATATGCTAATATATTATTTTATGGTAAAATATTTTAAAGAATAGTTAAAAGCAAGTTCTTATATACCTTGACTTAACTTAAATTTATCTGAAAATATTCTTATAATTAACTATGCTTTATATAGTGGAGGTGTAATATATGAATGTTATTGATTATTTATTATCTAATAGTGAGGATTGGTTAGAATACGCTGTTAGATTAAATATATTAAGTGAATCAAAACAAAACCTTACTGATCTAAAAAATAAAGTTTTAAATAACGACAAAATTAAATCATATTTAGACGATGTAGCAAACTATCATAATACACTAGTAAGAAATCATAAAGATCCAGAACTTCCAATTCATAAATTATTATTTTTGTTAGATATTGGTTTAGATTCTTCTGTACCACAAATAGAGAAGGCAATTAATGAAATATTGAAATATAAAGATAAAAATGAAGTATATCAATCATTGACAAATATTCCAAAACACTTTGGTGGTACTGGTGAAGATTCATTTGGATGGTGTCTATGTGATGCTCCTTTATTACTTTTAGCAATGGTAAAAGCAGGAGTTAATTATGAGTCTCATATTAAAAATGGTGTTGAATATCTTACTTCATTATCTAATAACGAAGGATTTACTTGCTCTGTGTCAGAAGAATTTGGGAAATTTAGAGGACCTGGGAGAAAAGATGATTGCTGTCCATATGCAAATCTCATTATGCTAAAACTCTATTCGGAATTACCTGACTATAAAGATAGTGAGATAGCTCGAAGAGCTGTTGAGACAATTCTTTCTTTATGGGAAAATAGTAGAGAAAGACATCCTTATATGTTTTATATGGGAACAGATTTCAGAAAACTTAAAGCCCCTGCTATGTGGTATGATATTGTTAGTGTAACTGACTGTCTAAGCAAATTTGAGTATGCAAGAAAAGATTATAGATTTAAACAAATGGTCCAAATAATAAATGATAAAAAAGCTGAAAATGACTTATATAAGCCAGAGTCAATTTATCTGAAATTTAAAGATTGGGATTTTGGAAAAAAGAATAAAATATCACCATATTTAACGTATCTTTGCTATAGGATATTACAAAGGATAGAAACAGATAATTTAGATATTAAAAAATAAAAGGAGTAACATGGAAGCAAAAAATATTCTTAATATTAAAACAAGAATGGCATTTAGAGAATGGTTAATAGAAAATCATAACAAAGAAACTGAATGTTGGGTAGCTGTTAAAAAAGGAAAAATTAAACCAAATGATATGATTTGGTATCTTGATGCAGTAGAAGAAGTTCTATGTTTTGGCTGGATTGATACAACACACAAAACAATTAATGGCATAGATTTACAAAAATTCACACCGCGTTCAAAAAAAAGCATTTGGTCAGAATTAAATAAAGAACGATGCCGTAGATTAGAGAGTATTGGACTTATGACTGATGCAGGGCGGGTAGTTTTACCAGATATGTCGGAAGAAGGTTTTATAATAGATAGCGATATAATGCAGGCATTTAATGATAATCCTATTGCATGGGAAAACTTTAAAAAATTCCCTACTCTTTATCAAAAAGTTAGAATTGATTCTATTCAGCGGGATAAAAAGAAGGATAGAGTAGTATTTGATAAAAGATTAGAAAAATTAATTATTGAATCTGCACAAGGAAATATGTTTGGCGATTGGAATGATTATAGCCGTTTAATTAATTATTAAAGATTATTTATTAAAGAGAAATATTCAAATATTATGCTACTAGAGAAACTAATTTCGCTTAACAAAGTTAAAACTTCCATGTCTAGAGTTATGGTATTGAACTTTTAATTTTAAATTGTGCTATTTATTTTACTTGCCTTTGGTGATATGAGTCATTCTATAATAAATAATAGTTTGCCTCAGTCATTGCTTTATATCTTAATAATAGTATAAATAACTTTTGGTTCAACATAATATCAGTAGGTGATTTCAATGCAACAAAGAATTACACATCCATTTCAACCAATATATAATAGTAACTCTAAAATACTATTTGTAGGAACGATTGCAAGTGCTAAATCAAGAGAAAATGGCTATCCATATTCAAGCCCTCAAAATCGTTTTTGGAAAGTTTTAGAAAGACTATTTAATGAGAAAATAGAAAATCATAAAGATTTTTTATTAAAACATAATATAGCACTTTGGGATTCAATAAAATCTTGTGATATAGTTAGTTCAAGTGATGCAAGTATTAAGAATATAGTGGTTAATGATTTATGGACAATTACAAATAATAGTAATATTAAAGTAGTTTTTACCAATGGTAAAAAGGCTTATGATATTTATCAAAAATTTATTTTTAATAAAACAAATATAAAAGCCATTTGCTTATCATCAACTTCTCCTGCAAATGCATCAAAAAGCTTAGATGATTTGGTAGCGGAATATAGTATAATATTGGATTACTTGTAAATGACTGAATATTAAAAGTAGAACATTATTATTGTCATATAATAATATACTTAAAATAATTTAATAATAATATAATTTGGGATTACTTTCAATATTTGAATTATTCCTTTTATTTTTGTTTTAATTATATAAAGAATGCAAAAGTAATAGGTAAAACAATTAGATTTATATTGTCAATTTTTGAAAATAACATATCTAAGAGTATTATTTACAAGTTGTAATTGGTAGATCCGTATCTGTACCAATAGATTAATTTAATTCCAAGAAATAATAATCTTTAATAAAAATATTTATTATAACTATGCGTGGTAGTAAAAAACAAAAGAAATTTTACTACTCTTGTTTTTTTAACAAAAAATGATAAAATTTAAATAAAGTTTAATCGACATTTGGGAGTGAGGGGAGCTACTCAATAATGCTAACTTAATAAAAAAAAGGGGAAAAGGATAATGAAAAAAATTATTAAATTATTTTTTTGTGTTGTATTATTCGCAGCGATTATTATTGGATTAAGTCCACGTTCGAACAATAAAGAACATAAAATTATTCAGACATATGCAGTTGAAACTGGAATGACATATGAAGAAAAAGTAAATGAATTATTAAGCCAGTTTGATGATTATCAGACAAATATAAGTGGAAAGGAATTACACTTCTATGGTAATATTCAAACAAGTTATTCAGAAAGCAAAATCGAATATCTTGCTGATACAAATGAAAGGTTACAAAAAGATTATTCAGCTTCATTTGATATTGAAACAGGGATTGTTACTCTATTAGTTACATATTCAGATGAAGAAAATATTATCAAGTCAACATCATACGAGGCAGAACCTTATTATGTCGAAGAAGATAATGATTATTATTTTGATATTGATGGTGAAGTATATTCAATCAGCAATATGGTTATGGAAGGAAAAATAAATAATTGTATTGCAGGTGTAGATGATGCAGCCGTTGTTGGTGGATGCGTAGTTTTGCTGGCAGGAGCATTTTTACTAACTGTTATCACCAGTGATCCAACATATCAAAGATCAGTTACAAATGTTATAACACAAATTACCGAACAAATTACAACTGTTGTTAAGTCAATTTTAAGTTGGTTTAAATCAATAGTGCAGACAATTGTTAGATACGTTACTAAAACAATTGTGACAACTATTGAAACTGTTAAGACAATTTATAACATTACAGTAGCATCAATTGCTTTTACATTAGAAGAGGCAACTAACGCTAAATATCAGGATAACGGGAAGTATTATTTAGCATTAGCTGATACCGTTGATGGTAAAGTATATATGTCTGGATTAGAGATAAGCAAAGATTTTGCCATTGCTGTTTTATCTACGGGATCTTTAGTCTCTGTTGCAACAAAAAGTAGTGTAAAAGTTTACTTGAGTACATATACATTTAGAGAAGCTGATGCAAGAGATATAGCGCTAAGGGCATCGTCGAAATTAGGTATGAGTAGTGTTGTAATGCATCCAGCACATATTTCATCTGGTAGGTCTGGGATGTATTTTAAACACTTCCATCCATGTTATCCATATCAGCATTCTGCACATAGCTTTTATGATGTGCCAGTAATAATTGTATAGGAGTTAATAATATGAAAGTTGATGATTATTTTTTATTGCTTTTGAATTGTAAAGAATATAGTAGTATTAGAAATTATTTCGAAAATATAATTGAGATTAGCAATAGAGCAAAGATTGTGAGTTACGATTATGGATATGAACAAATTATTAATAGAGATGAAAATTATACATCTTTTTTAATGAAATTAATAGATTCTTACATCAATAATAATTTTGTTAAAGAGCCTGGAGTTTATTTTTTAGAACTTTATAAAAATTCAAAAGTTATAATTCAATTTGATGCAGAAACTCAGATGATTTATTTTTCAGATGATTATGAAAAAGCACTTATAGAAAATTTGTATTCGATTATGTGCTTAGATACTGGATTAAATATCATCTTGGATAGAACGATGGATTTAACTAGTGAAAAGCTAAAAAAGGCAATCAAAAGTATAGATGATTTTAATGAATATTTAATAAATAATAGCTCATCGCCCGCTTTATATGAAAAATTTTGTGAATGCTATCATCAAGAAGATTTGTCATTTTTGGGCGACCTTGGGAAAAATATATTTAAAGAGACTAATTATAATGAGATTGTTCGTTACAATATGATTGTTAGGTTGGTATTAGATTTATATGAAAAAAAGCTATTTAATATTTAATCTAACTATTAGCATAGCTAATATTGTTTTATTAGTAATTTTTCTCAGTACAAATTTTAAGAATAAGCAATGTGATATATGGGCCGATAAAAGTGATTGTGTTTATGAAGTAGTTTTGTATCAAAATGACAACCTATATGGTTATGCTACCTGCTTTGTAATTGATAGGCGAGGGCTTGTTATGACAAATAAGCACGTTGCAAATATTGCAAATACGTCTATTTTCATTAAGATTAATAATGAGATTTATCCAGCATCAGTTGAAAAAATGTCAGTAGATTATGATATGGCAATCTTATCGGTTGATTATACATTTTCTAAATATTTAAAAATAATTGAGTATAAGGCCAAGGTTGGTGAAAAAATCTATACTATCGGAAACCCTAATGGGATAGGTCTACTTCTTCAACAAGGAATTATTTCTGGAGAAAAAAAATATATAGTCATTGATGGATTAAAGTATTTGGTAATTCAAGTATCGCTTGCATTAAATGAAGGAAATTCAGGTGGTCCACTGTTTGATGAAAATGGTAATGTTATTGGAATAGTAAGTTTTAGAATGAGAGACAAGAAGGGCGAAGTTCTTGATGCTATTTCATTTTGTTATTCATCTGATGAACTGATTTCGTTTATTAGTCTTTATAATAGCTAAATTATTAAGATGATAATTTAGTATTTTAATATCCGAAATTTTTTATAGCAATAATTAAATTAATTAATCAACATATTTAATAAATTATTCGAAAATATAGAATCCCCAGATTGGTGGATTCTTTTTTAGTATAATTTATTTTATTTTGAAATACATTTAACAAAATTTTTCAAAATCTAAAAAAGTATAAATGTCTTTTAAATTTGGATTAAAATAGGAAATAAAAAGATGAAAAAGATATTCTATATTGAACTAGTCCCTGTCAAGTGGACACACGAAATAATTAAAAAAATATCTAGTTTAATTAATAGAAATAAGATATAATATCTCTAAATGGAGAGGTATTTATATGAAGATTGCATTAATAGCACATGATAAGAAAAAAGATCAAATGATCATATTAGCAAAAAAATATAGGGAAGTACTTGAACAACATACATTATTTGCGACTGGTACTACCGGTACGTTAGTGATGGGAGAAACGGGTTTAAAAATTACGAGAATGAAGAGTGGTCCACTTGGCGGTGATCAACAAATTGGTAGTATGGTAGCAAATGGAGAAATAGATTTAATAATCTTCTTAAGAGATCCACTTACTGCTCAACCACATGAACCTGATGTTTCTGCATTATTAAGACTTAGTGATGTATTTAGTATTCCGCTAGCTACTAATCCTAAAACTGCAGAGATTATTTTGAATGCTTTAGCTAGTAACGAAATAAGCAAAATATTTAATAATTAAAGAGATTAAATCTCTTTTTTTCTTATCAATTTTAATTGTGCTATTATTTCCTTGAATTTTTATTGATTATATATAAAATAATAGTATACGGAGGGATATTATGACAAATTTTGAAGTTTTATTACCAAAATTTAACGATCGTACATTTAATATATTAGATTTTGGAGCTACCGAAGGTGGTAAAGATTCTAATACTAAAGCTATAAATGCATGTATAGAAAAAGCAAATAAAGAGGGTGGAGGAAAGGTAATTATTCCAAACGGTATTTGGCTTACTGGACCAATAACTTTATTATCTAATGTTAACCTAAATTTAGAAGATTCTGCTTATTTATTATTTGATAAAAATAGTGAAGAATATCCGCTTATAATTACTAATTATGAGGGACAAAAACGTATTAGAGCTAAGTCTCCAATTAATGCATATGAACAGGAAAATATTGCGATTACTGGGAATGGTATAATCGATGGTAGTGGTCACTTATGGCGTCCTGTTAAGCAATGGAAATTAACTGATAGAGAATGGCAAAGAAAATTGAAAATTAGTAGTTATACAATGCAAACAAAAGAAACTGGGATTTGGTTTCCAAGTCAAGCTTCATATGAGGGAATGCTAAGAGGAGAATCATCTACTTTTACTGAAGAATCTTTAATTGAAGAACAAAAATATTATGATTTTTATCGTCCTGCATTAGTAAATATTGTAAAGTGCGATAGAGTATTAATTGATGGAGTAACAATTTCGAATTCTCCAGCTTGGAATGTTCACCCTTTATTCTGTACTAATATTACAATTAGTAATGCACGAATTCAAAATCCTTTCCATGCTCAAAATGGTGATGGACTAGATTTGGAATCATGTAAAAATGCACACATTCATCATACTTCATTTGAAGTTGGTGATGATGGTATATGTTTAAAATCAGGGAAGAACGCTGAAGCAAGAACTATAAAGTTTCCAACTGAAAATGTTTATATCCATGATTGTGTAGTTGCCCATGCGCACGGAGGATTTGTTATTGGTAGTGAAATGTCTCGTGGAATAAAAAATGTAATAGTAAAGGATTGTACTTTTATTGGTACGGATATTGGTATTAGATTTAAAACTCAACTTGGTAGAGGTGGAGTCGTAGAAGATATAATTATTGAAAATATCAGAATGCTTGATATCATTGAAGAAGCAATAATATTTACAGCAGGTTATGCTCTAACTACTATTGAAAAGGGTCAACAAGTTGAAAAAGCTGTGAAAAATAATGAAGAGGATATTCCAGAATTTAGAAATATATCTATGAAGAATATTGTATGTTTAGGTTCAAAAACAGCATTAAAAATTCAAGGATTACCAGAAAAGGAAATCCACCATATATTGTTAGAGGATTCAAATATTCAATCAAGTGAAGGTATTAAGATAGAACTTGCAAATAATATTAAATTCAAAAATACTACGATTGATGGCAAATATTATGAAAATGATGAATTATTAAGTAATTAAAAGCAATTTTATTTGCTTTTTTTTTACTATTTAGTGGTATAATATGGGAAAAGGAAAAAGAAGGAGAAATAATATGTTAAGAAAATTTATCGCAGAATGTTTTGGTACATTCGTATTAGTATTTTTTGGTTGTGGAGTAGCTGTGATTAGTGGTGGAAACTTAGTTAGTACATCATTAGCTTTTGGATTGGCACTAATGTGTATGGTATTTGCTATTGGTGGTATATCAGGATGTCATATTAATCCAGCTGTATCTATTGCAATGTTAGTAAAGAAGGAAATTAGTGTAAAACAATTTTTCATTTATTTAGGTGGACAATTATTAGGCGCTGCTATAGGAACTTATTTTGTAGCTATGTTGACGAATGAGTTTAAAAATGTTGGAGCAAATCAAATTTCGGATTTTGTATATGCTGCTCATGACGGGAAAGCTGTAGCTATGCTTGTAGCATTCCTTGTGGAATTTATATTAACTTTAATATTTGTATATGTTATATTAGCTGTTACAAGTAAAAAAGAAAATGCTAAAATTGCTGGTTTTGTTATTGGATTAGCATTAACTCTAGTACATTTATTAGGGATTGCAATTACTGGTACATCAGTAAATCCTGCTAGATCAATAATGCCTGCATTATTTGCTAGAGGTGATGCTCTAAAAGAAGTATGGATATTTATCTTAGCACCTTTAGCAGGTGGGGCTTTAGCAGCACTTTTATTCGGATATATGAATAAAGAAGAAAAAACAGAAGAAATTGTAAATTAGTAGGTGAAAATATGATTAAACATATAGTAATGTGGAATGTGATTGATGAAGCAACTATTGAACAATTGAAAGATATTAAAAATGAGGCTTTAAAGCTAAATGGTGAAATAAAAGGAATGATGGAATTAGATTTCATTATTAATCCATTGAGTAGTAGTACTCGTCGTTTAATGCTTGTTGCTTTATATGAAGATTTAGAGGCTTTAGAATCCTATCAAATTCATCCTTTGCATAAAGAATTAAGTGCTAAGATGAAACCAATTGTAAAAGATAGAGTTTGTTTTGATTATATTGAATAGTAAATATTTTAAAAGATAGAAGAGTTTTCTATCTTTTTTCATATAATATGATATAATTAAAATAAATAGAAAACGTTTTCAAGAAAGAAGGATGAAATTATGAATCAAGCAAATAAGATTAGAAATATAGCTGTTTTAGGTCACTTGGGAAGTGGTAAAACATCGTTAGTAGAGTCTTTGAATTATATTACTTCTAAACCAAAAGTAAAAGGAGAAGTAGAAAAAAAGAATACAATTAGTGATTACTTATTAGAAGAACAATTGAAATTAAGTTCTATAAGTACTTCTATAGTTCCTGTTAGTTATAAAGACTACAAAATTAATTTAATTGATTTACCAGGAAATGATGATTTTGTTAGTGAAGTTATATCTGCATTGAAGGTTGTTAAAGGTGCTATATTAGTAATAGATGCATCAAGTGGTATCCAAGTTCAAACACTTAAACATTGGAAAATGCTTAGAAAGAAAAATATTCCAACTATTATTTATGTAAATAAGATGGATAAAGAAAATATTGTTTTTGAGGACTTATTATCAGAAATAAGAAAGAATTTAGGTAAAAATGCTGTTCCTTTTTGTTATCCAATGGGACATGATGACAAATTCGATGGATTCATAAATGTCGTTGATATGAAAGCAAGGAAATTCAATGGTACTGAATGTGTAGATGCTGAAATATATGATGATAAGAAAATAAAAGTTTTAGAATTAAATAATATGATTCTTGAGGCAGTTGCTCAAACAAGTGAAGAATTGTTAAATAAATTTTTTATGGGTGAACAATTGAATAGAGAAGAAATACATAGTGGACTTCGTACTGGTGTCTTAAATGGTGAATTAATTCCTGTATTAGTTGGTAGTGCTACAAAAAATATTGGTGTACATACGATGTTAGATATGCTAATTGATTATCTACCTAATCCATCAGACTTAAATCCAATTGTTGGTACTACAAAGGATGGATTAGAAGTTGAGAGAAAGACTCTAAATGATGAGCCATTTTCAGGTTTTGTATTTAAAACGATAGTTGATCCATACTCAGGAGTTCTTAATTTGTTCAAGGTTAACTCAGGAGTAGTAAAAGTTGGGGATGATATATATTGTCCTCAAACGGGAAAAACTGAAAAGGTTTCACAACTATTAATGGTTAGTGGTAAAACTCAAACTCAAGTTCAAT
The DNA here is from genome assembly GCA_031553215.1 of Anaeroplasmataceae bacterium. Taxonomy (GTDB): domain Bacteria; phylum Bacillota_I; class Bacilli_A; order Acholeplasmatales; family Anaeroplasmataceae; genus JAVBLW01. The sequence continues at coordinate 159,946 of JAVBLW010000001.1, read as the reverse complement.
CACTTGAGGCAGGAGATATTGGTGGTATTGTAAAAATATCAGATTTATCTTCTTCAATGACTATATGTGATCCGAAAAATATAATTATATATAAGGAGACTAGTTATCCAACAGCTGTTTTATATAAAGCAATTTTGCCAAAAAATAAAACCGATGATGATAAGCTGGGTCAAGTTTTACAAAAGATAAAATTGGAAGACAAGACATTAGAAATTGTCAGAAATAACGAAACCAAACAATTATTAATTGGTGGTACTGGTTTAGGACATTTGTCTTATGTATTTGATAAGATGAAAAATACTTATAAAGTAGAAGTTACTGTAGAGGATCCTAAAATAGTTTATCGCGAAACCATTAAGCAAAAAGCTAGTGGTAGTGGAAGATATATTAAACAAAGTGGTGGTTCTGGTTTCTATGGTGTTGTGGAAATGGATTTCGAACCAGCAGAAGAAAATATATTTACTGAAAAAATATTTGGTGGTTCAGTTCCAAAAAACTATTTCCCTGCCGTTGAAAAAGGCTTTTATGAGGCTCTTGAACAAGGTTTATTGGCTGGATTCCCTGTAATTGGATGTAAAGCAATTTTAACTGATGGGAAATATCATGCAGTAGATTCAAATGAATTAGCATTTAAAATGGCAGCAATTCTTGCTTTTAAAGATGCATATATGAATGCAAAACCAGTTATATTAGAACCTATAATTAGAGTTACTATTAATGTAGAAAACAAAAATATAGGAGATATTTTATCAGATTTAAATAGTAGAAGAGCGAAAATTATTTCTATGGAAGAAAAGAATAATGATGAACAAGAAATTGTTGCGTTAGTTCCGGAAGCAGAGATTATTGAATATGCCAATGACTTAAAGGCACTTACTCAGGGTGGAGGATATTTTAACCGTATTTTTGAAACGTATGAAGAGGTTCCAACATATTTATCGCAAAAGGTAATAGAAGAAAATAAATTAATTTAGCTCGTGTTGACATTTGTCGATAACGATGATATCATATAGAAAATATAGGAGAGATTAGTTATATGAAAAAAATATTAGGTTTTTTTGCAATGATTTTGGCTGTGTTTTGCTTAGGATCATGCTCACCAAAAAGTAAAACATTTACAGGCGAAGGTATAAGTATTACGCTGAATTCTTCATTCAGTGAAATCGATGTTATTAATTGGCATATTGCACTTCAGTCAACAGAAACAATTTTTATGGGAAGTGGAACTTCGAAAAGTGGTTATTCAAGTTTAGCTAGTTTCGCAAATGATTTGTCATCTTCAACGACTCATACAGAAATAACAGAAAGAGAAGGTAAATACTTATACTGTTATTATACTTTATCTGTTGAAGGTATAGAATTTGGTTATATGTTTATTGCTAAAGAAGGTGCATTTAAATATTATGCTATGAATTTTTGTTGCAAAAGCAAAAATTTAGAAAAAAATAAATCGCAATATTTAAAATGGGCAGACACAATAGTTGTTGAATAGTTAAAATGAAACACCTTAGTTATTAAGGTGTTTTTTGATTGGTACATATACTTAATAGCACAAAAAATTAATAAAATTGCAGTTATTGATATTCATAATACAATATGGTAAGATATAGGAACTAGTAAAAATGGAGATTGTATATATGAAAAAGATATTAGCGTTTCTTTGCATGATTTTAATAATCTCTAATTTATGGCCAAGTCCAACTGCAAAGAATAAGCCAGAAACTATAAGAGTATTTAGAACGTTTGAAGGGGCCGGAATGATTGTTCCTTTAAATGCATTTTTTTATGACTCTGATATAGTTGATTTCGAATTTGCTGCACAATCAACAGAAATAATTCTAATGGGGAATAGATATTCTAAATTTGATTATTTAGATTTAGATGATTTTGTAAATTCAAAAATTTCTTCAGTTAACCATACTCAAATCATTGAAAGAGAAGGAAAGGATTATGTATATTGTTATTATACGTATACTGAACAAGAAATAGATTTTGGATACATGTTTATGGCTAAAGAGAGCCAATCATCGTATTATATCATGATTTTCAGGTGTAATAATGATAAATTAGATGAAAACAAATCACAATATCTTGCATGGGCAGATGCAATAATTTTTGAATAGTAAAAAAACATCTTAATTATTATAAGGTGTTTTTTTTTTGATTAGTACATATACTTTAATGGTGTTATCATGATAGAGAGAAATTATACGATTATAAGTAAGAATATAAAAAAAATGAATTCAAAATTAATATTGGTATTAAAAGATAATGCTTATGGCTTTGGGCTTTTTGAAATGCTTCAGGTAGCAAAGAAACATAAACTGAATATATTTGCAGTAAAAGAACTTGTAGAAGCTGATATAATAAAGCGTGAAATAAGCGATGCAAGAATTATTATTTTGGGAAATAAAATATCCTTAAATAAGGATTATGAATATACAATATGTAATGAATCTGATTATAAATATTGTAAGGATAATAATTTAAAATATCATATCAAATTAAACTTAGGAATGAATAGGTTTGGAATGAATGAATTGAATATGGAATATGCACTTGATGATCTATGTAAAGGAGTATATTTCCATTCTCCAAATAAGAATCGAAGAGATAATCAAAAAATGTTAAAGGAATTTGATACAATAGTAAAAACGATAGGAAGAGAAGAATTAATTTATCATATAGGTGGAAGTTGTTATTTAGATATGAGTCATAGTTACTATGTTAGAACAGGAATTGCAATGTATGAAAATAGTTACTCTTTTTATGGAAATATCCTTGAAATAAGAGAAGTTAAAAAAGGAGAAACAGTTGGATATACGAATAAATTTAAGGCAAAAAAAGATATATCAGTTGCCATATGTGATATTGGATATGTAAACGGATTAAGTAGGCAAAATAAGAATAACTATGTATATATCAATAATAACAAATATAAATTGATAGGTGTAAAATGCATGGATTTTTGCTTTATAAGAGTTGATAATAGGGTTAAGAAAGACGATCGTGTTTTATTTATTGGCCATAATATTAGGGAATATTGTAGGAAAAACAAGGTTACTAAGTATGAAATATACTTAAATTATAAGTAAAATATGGTTTTATAATATCACATCAGTTATAATATAACTAGGTGGTGGTATATATGTATAGGGTTCTATATAATCCATTGAGTGCTGGAAATAAGTGTTATAAATATTTAAATAGATTAGAAAAAAGATTAAAAAAAGAAAAAGCTGAATATAGTGTTATAAATATTTTATCCCTTCAAGGTGATGTTTTAGAATATACAAAAACACTCAATCCAAATGATATTATTATTATAGTAGGTGGAGATGGAACGGTTCACCGAATTATAAATAGTATTTCAAATATATATTTTCCTAATAGAGTTTTCTTATATAAGGCAGGAAATGGTAATGATTATTGTAGAGGACATAAGGGTAATTATTTCGAAATTACAAATGAAATAAAAGATTTACCAAAGCTGCATATAAATGGCCAAGAAAGAGTCTTTATTAATGGTGTAGGTATGGGAATAGACGCTGAGGTTTGTGATGAAATTGAAAAAGTTAGGGTTGTGAACAAAAAACCATCTTATTTTAAGACAGCGAAAAAGGGCTTTAAAACATTTAAACCATTTGAATTAGATATAAAGATTGATGATATGGAATACTCATTTAAGGATGTATGGTTTTTTGTCATTATGAATGGTAAATATATTGGTGGAGGAATGAAAATTGCTCCTAAGGCTATAAGAGAAGATGAATACTTAGATGTTTATGTAATACATAAGATGAAGAAAAGAAAATTACTTCTTTGTTTTCCATTTATATTTTTTGGGAAACATTTATGGTTTAAAAAATCAGGAATAGAAGAGTTTAGAGCAAAAAAAATAGATGCACGAGCTAATGGATATAATACATTACAATTAGATGGTGAAGTAATTCACAATGTAGAAGAAATAAGTGTTGAAAGATAAAAATTAAAAGATATCAAATTGGATATCTTTTTTTCCAATTGTGCTCAAAACATCAAGTAATAAGAAAAGATACATGATAAAATAAAAGCATAATAACGTTATTAATATTTTTGGAGGAGGAATGAGATGAAAAATTTCATGGTTTTAACAATGTCTATAAAATATATTGAAGATAATTTATGTCGTTCAATTACAAGGCAAGATATTGCTGATCATTGTTTTGTTTCGCTTTCATATTTGGAAAAAATATTTAAATATGCTTTGCATTATGGAATAAAAGACTATATTTCAAAGAGACGTATGACGCAAGCAGCAAAAGATATTCTTGAAAATAACATGAGTATTACAGAAGTAGCTATGAAATATCAATATAATTCCGTAGAAGTATTTTCAAGGTTATTTAGACGAGTATGGAATGTTAATCCTTCTGAATTCAAAAATAATTGGAAATTTACAGGCCTATTTCCAAAACTTAATTATGAATATATAAAAGGAGATAATATTGATATGGCGTATAAGAAAGTTGATATAAGCGAAGCTTATGATTTTTTAAAGGCAGCAAAAGGTAGCTATGTATTATGCTTTGATGGTGTAAATTTTTCCGGATATAATGAGATATCTTATAAAGCAGGAGATGCTGCTATCGTAGAAATTGCATCAAGAATTGATAAGTATGCAACAAACGATATGATTACTTTGCGAATTGGTGGGGACGAATTTGCGTTAATAACACAGATATACAATGAGGAACAAGCAAGAGAATTAGCTGACAAGGTTCTCCTAGAAAATGGTAATACATTTAATTATGAAGGACAAAATTTACCATTATCATTGTGGTGTGGAATAACTAAATTGCCAGAAGAACTGAGATATAGTGAATTATTTTATTCTATGCATAATACGATATTAGAAAGTAAGAAATAGAAAAAAAGGAGCCTTAGACAAAATATTTTGTCTAAGGCTCTTTTTCATGTTTAATCTTTAATTGTTCCCTTTACTCCAATTACAGTTGAAAAATCAGGTACATCTTCTAATACAGTTGCATTTGCACCAATTTTAACATTATTTCCTATTGTAATATTACCTAGCACAGTAGCACCAGCACCAATACTAACGTTATCTAAAATTGTAGGATGTCTTTTTCCATGCTCTGTTCCACGACCACCTAAAGTTACACCATGGTACATAATTACATTATTACCAATAATTGAAGTTTCTCCAATTACGGTACCAGTACCGTGGTCAATGAAGAAACGTTTACCAATTTTTGCCCCTGGATGAATTTCAATATTCAAGAAGCATCTTACAAAATAGGTTATGATTTCAGATATAAGTTTTAATTTTATCTTGTAAAAAAAGTGTGCTATACGGTACCAAAATAATGCTTGGACTCCAGGATAACATAATATGATTTGCAAGAAATGTCTAGCGGCAGGATCTCTTTGCTTTATTGATTTAAAGTATCCTCTTCCAAATATCCAAATAATTAGAAGAAGTAGTGCAATTGAACCGAAAATTATTAAAAGGATTTTTAACATTCTATCACTCCTTGGTTAGCTTTTTCTTCCTAACCCAATTTTATTATAAACTTTTGAGATTTTTCTACTAGAAATGCGAATTGCATAATCTCTACCATCATCTAGTATTTTATCTAATTCATTAGAATTAATCAATTCATTATATTTTTTTTGTAAAGGTATTAATAAATCTGCAACAACATTTGCTAAATCTTCTTTAAATATTGCATAGCCTTTACCTTCGTATCTCTTACAGATATCAGTTATCGATTCGTTTGTGATACATGAATAAATAGTAAGTAAATTAGAAATTCCTGGCCTATTTTCTTCATCAAAAGCTATTGTTCCGATAGAATCGGTAACAGCGCTCATTATTTTCTTTTTTGTTATATTAATATCATCAAGTAAAGAAATATAAGCTTTTGGATTAGGGTCTGATTTACTCATTTTCTTTGTAGGGTCATTTAGTGACATTATTTTTGCACCAGAAGCTGATATATAAGGATCAGGTACAACAAAAGTATCACCATATTTTTGATTGAATCTTTCAGCTAGATTTCTAGTTAACTCTAAATGCTGTTTTTGGTCTTCACCAACAGGTACTAAATCTGCATCATACAATAATATATCTGCAGCCATTAAAGCCGGGTATGTTAATAGAGAACAGCTAACGCCTTGAACTTGTTTAACTTTTTTATCCTTGAATTGAGTCATTCTTTCTAATTCACCAATATATCCAGTGCATTCCATGATATATCCTAATTGGTTATGAGCAGGGACTTCTGATTGGATAAATAAATGAACTTTATTAGGATCTAATCCAGCAGCAATATAAATTGCAGCTAGACTCTTGATATTCTTCCTTAAATTTGCTTTTTCTTGCGGTACTGTAATTGCATGTAGGTCTGCAATAAAAACAAAGAATTCTGTTTCTTCAATTTCATTTTGTAATTTAACAAAGTTTCGTATTGCACCTAAATAATTTCCTAAGGTAATGTTTCCACTTGGCTGAATACCCGATAATAAACGTTTCATAGTAATGTCCTCTCTATAAAAAACCCCTTATATTAATATATAAGGATAATCATTTTTTGTAACCACATAATTGTAATTTATATTCAAATATTATACAGTGATAAATATTAAAAGTCAAGATTACTGAATTTGTATGAAATATAAAATATAATGAAAAAGAATAAAAAGATGTGTTATAATAAAAACAGGTGATATATATGGTAACAATTTATACAACAAATAGCTGTTCTTCATGTAAAAAAGCGGTTAATTGGTTTAAAGAACATAATATAGAATTTATTGAAAAAAATATGTTTACAACTCCAATTACTTCAAAAGATATTAAGAAAATGCTTGAGAATACTGAAAATGGATTTGAGGATATAATATCTACAAGAAGTAAGATAATAATGGAAAATAAAATAGATGTTGAATCTATGAGGTTTAGTGAATTAGAAAACTTTATTATAAGCAATCCAAGTGTTTTAAAAAGACCAATTATTGTTGATGATAGAAATTTTCAGGCTGGATATGACGATGATGAGATTACGGCTTTTAAACCAAGAGAATTAAGAAAGATTATTAATTGTGATAATTGTGGTAAAGATGATGAAAACTGTGAATATACAGAAATATTAAAAGAATCATTAGTATTAAAGAAAAAATTTTAATAAAAAAGATTTTGTGAAGAAAGAAGTAATTCGAGTAAAAAGATAGAGTGCTAAGCCATCTGGTTTAACACGCTATCTTTTTATAATTTAAGTATGAAAATATTAATTATAATAAGTAAGATAAAGAAAAGAGGCCATAAAATCCTATATTTCTTAACTAGAAATTTATTCTTTTACAGCGTCTTTTTATTAAGTTGCCCACTCTTAAGGTACCACAATCCAGTGAGCCCTATTTAGCATAAATTAAGCATTTAAATATAGATATGTTGATGCTGAACCACCATTATTTCCTATTCTATAATAGTAAAAATCATAACCTGATTGATCTTTGTATTCTTCAAAAACTGTGCAAAAATATACATATGCTCTAAACTCTGTATTAGTTGGAACAGTAAGGTAGAATTTTGCAACATTTGTTCCATTATCATAAGTTATAGAACTTGGTGCTATTGGTGTTCCTATTCCGTTTATAGTTAAGAAAAATGGTTTTACATTTGTTCCATTGCGGTGATTAGCATCTCCGAAATCTGAGTATCCATAATAACTAAAGTAATCATTTCCCGAAGTAAAATCTCCTCGTGGACAAATACTAATACTATTATACATATAATCACCATAATAAAATTGAGAATTGTAATAAATCTTTCTTGGTGTATTATAAATAATATCAATTTCAGTTGCACTTATAACATTAAGGGTGAATTTATCTGTAAAATCACCTATCAATGGAGTAAGACCATTTGCACTTGCACCATTACTCCAATCAACATTTGAACTTGAGAGTTTAAAACTATGGTTTGCATATTCATAAGATAATACATTTGGTGCTGCATTTACTTTTGTAGGCCTTAGTAGTAATATCGAAGCCATTATAGTTAAAGCAATAATAAAAATTTTTTTCTTCATAAAATATATATCCCCCTTCTAATTTGAAATATAAACTAGTTTTAACTAATACTTTTTGAAGCATCTATAGTTTATTAATTAGTGATCTAATTCCTCCCCCCCCCTATCGTAGTAATTTGTACTTCCTTTAATTTTAGTAATCGTTAATAACCAGCTTTTTGGTACCTAATTTGATTATATTATTGAGATAAAAGAATGTCAAATTATAGTTTTCGACATTTCTTTTATAAATATGAAATATAATAAATGAATAAGAAGATATGAAAAAATATTTTTGAAAAAGAAAAAGGACCATATAGTCCTTTAAGATTATTTTGTAGTTTGATTTTTTACTTCTTTATATCCTTGATAAGCACGTTTACTTTTACTTATAGATTCTACAAATGGAATATCAAATTCCTTTAACATTTGTTCAAATTCAATTTTTCCTTGTTCAAATGAATCTACTTCGAATTCTATTTCATAATCAACATGACCATAGTATACACTCATATCTAGAAATAATGTTCCATTTTTATATGGTGTACTTGCACGGAAAGTAGTAAGTTCACAAACCTTTTGTACTTGTTTATCAATTCCAATGATATTTGCATCAAATCCATTTTTTAGCATATCAAGAGCCTGATCTTCATCTAGGAAAATATGAGTTTCAAAAGCACCAGGATCAAGATGACCTTTAGAAGTTAATTTATAGTTATGTTTTTTCTGACGAATTCTTAAAACCATCTTATTGTTGATAATTTCAAGGTCTTTTGTATCAAAATAGTGATTTGTTTGTGGAAAAATATTATTTTCTAAATTTAACATACCAAGTAAGTCATCATATTTGTCTTTAGTAATGAGAGTTTTGAATTCAATTTCAAAATTATTTTTCACAAAAACCACCTCGATAATTTTATAGTATTTATATTATACTAATATTTGTAGTAAAAAATCAAGTATTATGATAAAATAAAAAAAGAAGAGGTGGTAATATGCTTAAGTATTGTGTTGTGTCAAAAAGCGATGAAGTAAGTATAAACCTTAAAAATAAGATTATTAAAGAGATAAAATTAGAATATTCAGAGGAAAATCCTAATATCGTTATTACTATTGGTGGGGATGGGACTACTTTGAAGGCATTACATCGTTATGAAAATATGATTGAAAGAATTCTTTTTTTTGGGATAAACACTGGTCATTTAGGCTTTCTTACTAATTTTAGGCCTGATGAAATAGATAAGGTTATTACAATGATTAATGAATCAATGTTTGCAGTTGAAAATGTTGGATTATTAAGTTATACCATCACTATGAAGAATGGTGAAAAAATAGAGGGATTAGCTTTAAATGAAGTTACGTTAATAAACCCACCTAGAACTCTAATTGTTGACGTTTCTATAAATGAAACGTTATTAGAACATTTTAGAGGCACTGGTTTATGTATAAGTACTCCTTTTGGGTCAACTGCATATAATAAGTCTCTACATGGCTCTGTCGTTGATCCTAGCCTTAGTGCATTTCAACTTACTGAAATTGCGAGTATCAATTCTAATGCATATAGAACATTAGGTTCTCCTATATTATTAGCTAATGATAAGATAGTTAAAATACAATCTCATCAACCTATTGAAGTGTATTTCACAGTGGATCAATTGAGCTATAAGCTAAGTGATTTTGTTGAACTGAAATGCTCTTATGATGAAAAATATGTTAAATTTGCACATAATAATATTGGATTTATGGATAGACTAAAGAAAGCATTTATTAATAATAATTAAAAAAGACCAACAGGTCTTTTATTTTTCAATTATGATAGAAGTACCTTCTGATAGGTCACCATTTAACCATTTCCAGTTTTCATGTAATTCTATTTTTCCATCTAGTAGTATTTTTGGAGTACTATGACATTTTCCAATTTTAATTTCATATAGATTGTTGATATGCTGATAATGGAAATCTAACTCGCCGTTTGATGAGGAAACTCCTATAAGATAGCCTTTAATAATATTTCCACCAAAATAATTTGCCCAAATAACATTATTATCTTGATAATAGTAAAATGTCGTTTCAGCATTTACTTCACCGTTTTTAGTGTTTGAGATAGAAGTGAATATTTTATTATTATAATTGATTATGGAGTTAGTAAAATGGATATCTTTATTCATTATTTCATAAGCTAAAATACAATTATTATTTAATTGCAAAACGCAGTGTTTAATTGTTTTATAACCTAATTTTTCATAAAGTCTACCAGCAGGAAGAGAAGAATCCAAAAGTATATTTTTAAAATTCTTAGATATTTTGTTTTCTAATTGTGCTATGACAAAACTTCCAAAACCTTTATTTTGGTATTTTGGTAAAATATAAACTCTAGTAATATGATTTTGTTCATAACTTCCGGTTCCAATTAAAGTATTGTCAATGTATAATAGCCAAACTTTGCCACCTTTAATATCGTTGTCTATGTTTTCTTTAGAATGATGATTTAAAAAGAAATTGACTATACCAACATTGTAATATTTGGGGTATGTTTCTTTGATTGTTATACGTACTAATTCAGCGACCTCATCTAAATGTTTTAAATTTGCTTGAATAAAATTCATAATAACACCTCTTAAATCAATTATAGCACAAAAAAAGGACAAATTAATCTGTCCTTTTTCTTTGTTTTAAAACATCATCTATTAAACCATATTCTAATGCTTCTTTAGCAGACATAAAATTGTCTCTTTCACAATCAAGAGTAACTTTTTCTAATGATTGACCTGTCATATCAGAAAGTAGTTTGCTAATATGATCTTTGGTTTTAAGTAGTCTTTTTGCGTGAATATCAATGTCACTAACAACTCCTTGCATTCCACCATAAGGCTGGTGGATCATTATTTCAGCATTCTCTAAAGAAAATCTTTTTCCTTTTGCTCCACTAGCTAAAAGGAAAGCTCCCATGCTCATTGCACTTCCTATGCAAATAGTAGAAACAGGTGCACTGATATAATTCATAGTATCATAGATAGCCATTCCGGCATTGATACTTCCTCCAGGAGAATTGATGTACAAATAAATGTCATCGGTTCTAGACTTACTATCTAAGTATAGTAATTCACTAACAATTACGCTGGCCATTTGATCATTTATTTCTCCAGTTAGCATAATAATCCTGTCATTTAATAGTCTAGAAAATATGTCGTAACTTCTTTCTCCAGACTTCGTTTGTTCTAATACAATTGGAATGTAATTCATAAATTCCCTCCTTGACACAAACAATATAATACTAAAAACGTTTACATAATATTGTAATATCTTGTCATACTACAAAAAAGTTGTATTTTATTTTAGAAAGTGATAGAATATATAGTAGATATTAAGACTTAATAGGAGGAATTAAAATGTCAGTAAAAGTAGCCATTAATGGTTTTGGACGTATAGGACGTCTTGCATTTAGACAAATGTTTGGAGCAGAAGGGTATGATGTAGTTGCAATCAACGATTTAACTAGCCCTGATATGCTTGCACACTTATTAAAATATGATTCATCTCAAGGAAGATACAACGGTACAGTTGAAGCTACTGAAGATTCAATCATTGTAAATGGAAAAAAAATTAAAATTTATGCGAAGGCAAATGCTGCTGAATTACCTTGGGGAGAAATTGGAGTAGACGTAGTTCTTGAATGTACAGGATTCTATGTATCTAAAGCAAAATCTCAAGCTCATATCGATGCAGGAGCAAAGAAAGTTGTTATTTCTGCACCAGCTGGTAATGATTTACCAACAGTAGTATTCGGAGTAAATGAAAATGTATTAACAAAAGAAGATACAATTATTTCTGCAGCTTCTTGTACAACTAACTGCTTAGCACCTATGGCGAAAGCTTTAAATGATTTAGCAACAATTAAGAGCGGAATCATGACAACTATTCATGCTTATACAGGAGATCAAATGGTTCTTGATGGTCCACATAGAAAAGGAGATTTCAGACGTGCTCGTGCAGCAGCTGTTAATATCGTTCCAAATTCTACTGGAGCAGCAAAAGCTATCGGTTTAGTTATTCCTGAATTAAATGGAAAATTAATTGGGGCAGCACAACGTGTACCAGTACCTACAGGATCTACAACTATCCTAATTGCAAACGTTGAAGGAAAAGTAACTGTAGATGAAATCAACGCAGCAATGAAGAAGGCATCTTCTGCATCATTCGGATATACAAATGAAGAAATAGTTTCTTCAGACGTTGTTGGAATTACATATGGTTCATTATTTGATGCAACACAAACTATGGTTTTACCTTTAGATAATGGTATGACTCAAGTTCAAGTTACTGCTTGGTATGATAATGAAAATTCATATACTAGCCAAATGGTTAGAACTATAAAATATTTCGCTGAATTAAAATAATTAATAAATAATCTGTCGTTTTATACGACAGATTTTATTTTGATATAAAAATGTTTCTAATGTTGAATATTTTGATATTCAAACCTTGACATTTTATTTAATTGCTAATATACTATCTATAGATTAGGAAGTTATAAATATGGCGATTAAAATAGTAACTGATACAAGTTCCAATATTAGCATAGAAGAAGCTATTAAACTAAATATAGAAATGTTACCAATTGGAATTAATTTTGGTGATGAAAGTTATGATGATATTTATGAGTTATCTATGGATGATTTTTATAAAAAGTTAGTATCTTCAAAAAGCTTTCCGAAAACAACGCAAGTATCACCTTCAAAGATGTTAGATATTTTTGAAAAGGCAAAAGATAATGGTGATGAAATAATAACATTATTAATATCATCTAAACTTAGTGGTACACATAATACAGCATGTGTCTTAGCAAATCAATTAGAATATGATAAAATTTATACTGTAGATACTTTAAATACAGTTGTTAGTTTAAGAATATTGGTAATGGAAGCTTGTCGTTTGCGAGACGATGGTAAGTCGGCTAAGGAAATTGTGGATCATATTAATAATATATCTAGAAGAATAAGATTATTGGCTGTTGTAGATACATTAGAATATTTATGCAAGGGTGGAAGACTATCTAAGACAGCAATGATTTTAGGCGAATTTTTAAAGATAAAGCCAATCATTGCCATTGAAAATGGGGAAGTTACAGTTAAGGCTAAATGCCGTGGAACTATAAAAGCTAGCGTAAAAATGAAAGATTTAATTAATGAAAGTCCAATTGATAAGGATTATCCAGTATATTTTATTTATACAATGACTCCCAACAAAATGGATAGATTAATTAGTACGATTGCATTATCTTTGGGAATAAAGGAATATCAAACATCGAATATTTCTGGTGCGGTAGGTTCACATATTGGTCCTGATGCAGCAGGAATTGTATATATTGAAAAAGAATAGACAAAATATTCCATTTTTTGGAATATTTTTTATTTTTTAAATTAGATACGATATGAAATATAATTTGCATATTATAGAAAATTATAGTAAAATATAGGTTATATAAAAAAAGAAAAAGGAAGATAAGATTATGTTTAAAGCACTATTAGATTCAGGGTATAAAGAATTAAAGAGATGTAAAAAAATAGCTGCAAAAGTTATGTTGTTAGATGAAACAATGATGGCTTTATCAGATGATGAATTAAAAGCAAAAACAGAATATTTTAAAGAACAATTAAAAAATGGTAAGACTTTAGATGATATATTAGTAGAGGCGTATGCAGTTGTAAGAGAAGCTGCTAGTCGTGTAATTAATAAAAAACCATTCTTTGTTCAAATAGTGGGTGGAATAATTCTACATGGCGGTAACGTTTCAGAAATGCGTACAGGGGAAGGTAAAACTTTAACAGCTGTTGCTCCTGCATATTTAAATGCATTGTCTGGAAAAGGCGTTCACATTGTAACAGTAAATGAGTATCTTGCTGGACGTGAAGTAAATGGTGAAATTGGCGATTTATTTAGATGGTTAGGTCTTACTGTAGGTTTGAATTTAAGAGATTTAACACAACAAGAAAAACAAGAAGCATATGCTTGTGACATTTTATATTCTACAAATAGTGAATTAGGGTTTGACTATTTGAGAGATAATATGGCAACATCTAAAGATAATTTAGTGCAACAAAGAGGATTGAATACAGCAATTATTGATGAGGTTGACTCTGTATTAATAGATGAGGCTAGAACACCGTTAATTATTAGTGGTGGTTCAAAAGAAAGTCCAAGAATTTATGATTTTGCTGATAAATTTGCTAAATCATTAAAAGAAGAAGATTATGAAGTTGATATTGAAAGTAGAACAATCCAATTAACTAATATGGGTATTTCAAGTGCCGAATCATATTTTAAAATAACAAATCTATATGACTTAGATAATGTGAACTTAGTTCATAGAATTAATAATGCTCTAAAGGCTAACTATATTTTCCACAATGGTGTTGAATATGTTGTTCAAGATGGAGAAGTATTAATAGTTGATGGATTTACTGGGCGTATATTAAAAGGTCGTCAATATAGCGATGGGTTGCATCAAGCAATTGAAGCGAAAGAAAATGTTGAAATTAAAAAAGAAACAGTTACTGTAGCAACAATTACATATCAAAATTTCTTTAGAATGTATAAAAAATTATCCGGTATGACAGGTACTGCAAAAACTGAAGAAGAAGAATTTAGAAATATCTATAACATGTATGTTGTAGAGGTTCCTACAAATAGACCCGTAATTAGAAATGATTTGCCGGATTTATTATTTATCACAAAAGAAGATAAGTATAACGCCTTAATTGAGGATGTAAAACAAAGACATGCAAATGGTCAGCCAATTCTTATTGGTACTGCAAGTGTTGAAGTTTCAGAATATTTGTCTACGAAATTGCAAAAACAAGGATTGCCACATGAAGTTTTAAATGCTAAGAACCATGAAAGAGAAGCTGAAATTGTTGAAAAAGCCGGTGAAAAAGGTGCGATAACTATTGCAACAAATATGGCAGGGCGTGGTACAGATATTAAAATTAATGACGAAGTAAAGGCACTTGGCGGATTAGCTGTTTTAGGTACTGAAAGACATGAATCACGTCGTATCGATAATCAGCTAAGAGGGCGTTCTGGTCGTCAAGGGGATCCAGGAGTTTCTTGTTTTTATACATCAACAGAAGATGATTTAGTTGAACGTTTTGCAGGTGAAACATTGAAAAATCGTTTAGCTATGGCAG
Source organism: Anaeroplasmataceae bacterium (assembly GCA_031553215.1). Classification (GTDB taxonomy): domain Bacteria; phylum Bacillota_I; class Bacilli_A; order Acholeplasmatales; family Anaeroplasmataceae; genus JAVBLW01. The sequence continues at coordinate 144,687 of JAVBLW010000001.1, read as the reverse complement.
TAAAATTAACGGTTGGAGATGATTTAACTAAACCATTACAATCAAAAATGTTCACTCGTGTAATGACAAGTGCTCAAACAAAAATTGAAGGTATTAACTTCGATTCACGTAAAAATGTACTAAAATATGATGATGTTATTAGACATCAAAGAGAATTGTTATATAAACAAAGAATGGAAATTATTAGAGGTGAAAATATTGAAGAAATGGCTGACTCTATGATGAGACAAGCGATTGATTTAATATGTGAATCTCATATTGTCCAAGTTGGTAGAAATAAATTTGATATTGATGATCAAGCGATTGCAGATGAATTTAACACTAAGTTTTATGGACCTAATATGGTTGATATTAATGAACTTAAACAATTGGATGAAAATGAAATTATTGAGTATTTAGTTGATGTTGCTAAGAAAAAACTAGATGAGAAAAAAGCGATATTTCCTGATGATGCATACAACCATTTCTTAAAATATATAATACTAAAAGTTGTAGACAATTATTGGACAGCACATATTGATAAAATGAGTGGATTACGCCAAGGAATTGGATTGCAGTCTTATGGTCAAACAAATCCTCTTCAAATATATCAAGCAGAAGGATTGAAAATGTTTAATAAAATGACTGCAGATATCAATGCGGATGTTTTAAGGTTCTTAGTTAGAACACAGATAAGAATAGAACAAGAACAACCAGATAATTTGAAGGGTACTGTTACTAATCAAGCTGAAGACACTTCTATGAAAAAGGAACCAGCAAAGAATACTGAACAAGTTGGTAGAAATGATTTGTGTCCTTGTGGAAGTGGAAAAAAATATAAATATTGTCACGGACGTTAAAGAGCTCTATTAGGGCTTTTTATCTTCTATTGTGGAGGGACATGTATGGAAAGATATGAAATAAACAAATATTTTCAATCATTTGAACAAAAGATAAAAGATATGTATATTGCACTAGATATTGAGAAAAATATTCCTAAATTGCAAGAGTTGGAAGAGAAAATATCTGCCGTTGATTTTTGGCAGGATATTGCATCTGCTCAAGCTGTCATAGCTGAAAGCAATAAAGTTAAATCTATTGTTGAAGGATATAAGTCGTTAGAAAGTGGATATAAGGACTTAATAGAACTTGATTCGCTTTCTGAAATAGATGAAGATGCTTTTATAATGTTAGAATCTGAAATATTATCATTTGATAAAACCATATCTGAATTTGAGATAAATGTGATTTTAAGCGGTGAATATGATGATTGTGATGCGATTTTAGAACTTCATCCTGGTGCAGGTGGTACTGAATCAATGGATTGGGCAGATATGTTATACCGTATGTATACAAGATATTGTGCTAGGAAAAATCTAAAGGTAAAAGTCCTTGATTATTTACCGGGCGAAGATGCAGGATTAAAGAGTGTTACTATTTCAGTTTCTGGTAAATATGCATATGGTTTATTAAAGAGTGAACGTGGAGTGCATAGATTAGTTCGTATTTCACCATTTGATTCAAATGCTAAAAGACATACCTCATTTGCATCATGTGATATTGCCCCACAAATAGAAGAGACAAATAATGTAATAATTAATGACGAAGACTTAAAAATAGATGTTTATCACAGTAGTGGTGCTGGTGGTCAATCGGTTAATACAACGGATAGTGCAGTAAGAATGACGCATAAACCTACTGGTATTGTAGTCACATGTCAAAATGAAAGAAGTCAAATAAAGAATAGAGAAGTAGCACTTAAAATATTAAAAAGTAAATTATTAGAATTAGAGATAAGAAAAAAAGAGGAAGAATTAAGAAAAATAAAAGGGGAACAAATGGATATTGGGTTTGGGTCACAAATTAGATCATATGTTTTTCACCCATATTCAATGGTAAAAGACCACAGAACACTATGTGAAACTGGTAATATTCAGGCTGTTATGGATGGTCAAATTGAAGAATTTGTTAATGCATATTTAAAATTTAACGCGAGGTCATAAAATGAAAAAAATTTCTCAATATTTGCAAATATCTCTTGGTGTATTATTAATCGCAATAGCTTATTATTTTCTTTATTTACCTACTGGATTGGTAACTGGTGGAGTAAATGGGATATCAATAATAGTTGAAGAGTTTTTACCATTTAGTATATCAATATTTTTATTAATTGTTAATGGAACCTTGTTAATTATTGGATATTTTGCATTAGGCAAGGATTTCTTTGTAAAAACTGCCTATTCATCTATTTTGTTCCCGTTAATAGTTTTTATATTTGAACGTTTATTTGATCCAAACTTTTTCTTTAAAAATGGTGTTCAAACGCCTTATTTAGTTGCGGCAGTTGCAGGTGGAACCTTATCAGCAATTGGTCTTGGAATATGCTTTAGAAATCATGGAACAACTGGTGGTATGGATATAGTTCAAAAGATTATGAGTAAATATTTGTTTATACCATATTCAATAGCTATGTATTTAACAGATGTATTAGTTATTGGTGTAGGTGGATTTGCATTTAAAGGAGCTTTTTTCTTTGATATAGAAAAAGTTATATATGGAATAGTTACAGTTATATATGTTGGTTATTTAGTTGATTATATTGCACTGAATGCAAAAAGTCGAAGAACGGCATATATAATAACAAAACACCCTGAAGAAATGAAAAAAATGATTTATGAAAAAATAGGTCGTGGAGTAACAGAATGTGAAGTAAAAGGTGGATATAATAAGGACGAAAAGAGTATGCTTATTTGTACTCTTAATAAGAGCCAATCGTATAAGCTAAATACATATATTAATCAAATAGATGTAGAAGCTTTTGCCTTTATGACACAAACCAAGGAAGTCGCAGGTAATTATGATAAATAATGGATAAAATTAAAGTTATATCATCTAAAATGATGAAGAATAAAAACTATGAAATTGTATTATCAAATGACGAAGTACTTCTTGTAAAAGAAGATATAGTTGTGAATTATAGATTAGTTAAAGACAAAGAAATAGAACTTGATTTACTTAATGAAATAAATACTGAAATAATGTATTTTATAGCATATGAAAAGGCTATTAAATATATTTCAAATGGAGCAAAATCTAGTTATCAAGTAAAGAAATATCTTGAACAAAAAGAAATAGATAAAAGTATAATCAATAGAATAATCAAAAATTTTGAAGAAAATAAATATATAGATGATGAATCATACACTAAAGATTATGTTAATCATTTAGTAAATGAAGGTTATGGAAATAAACTAATAAATTATAAAATTAAGCAATATGGTATTAAAGAAGAATATATAAATAATGCTTTATTAGAAATTGAAAAAGAAGAATATGAAAATAATGCAATCATTATTGCGACCAAACAACTTAGAAATTATATGAAATATGATAATCAAACAAGAGAATTAAAACTAAAAAAATATTTACAAAGCAGAGGGTATGACTATGATGTTATATATATGGTAGTCAAAAAGGTATGTTTTAATGAAGGATAATTTAAAAAAGACTAAAGAACGATTAGAAGCTGAATTAAATATACAAAAAAATAAAACAAAGAAATTTTCTACTATTAGAACGATAATTTTATTTTGTTTTATTGCAATTTTATTCTTAATTTTTTATGTGGATTCCAATATTAAAAATATTGCTATAATTATAGACTCTTTATTAGTAGTATTTTTTATAATTACAGTTATCTTCCATAGTAAGGAATATAAGATAGAAGAAAATTTGGAATATAAAATAGCTTGTATAAATGATCATATATCAAGAACTGATGTGAAGTGGAAACATTTTAGTGATACTGGTATTGAATTTAAAGATAATCAAGAATATTATCAAACTGATTTGGATTTATTTGGGAGAGCATCAATATATCAATACCTTAATATTTCTCGTACAGCGTATGGGAGATTGAATTTTGCAAATAGTTTAAAAGATAGAGATGTTTCATTATCAGAATTAGAAATGAGACAGGAAGCCATTAAAGAATTATCAAGTGATCTAGACGAACATTTATCATTTGAAGTTGCTTTAAGAAAATATAATAAAAAGAATGAAGATAATAGAGTTTCAAGCATGGATAATGCTCTAAACTTAATTAGTAATCAAATTAATTATAAAAAGTGGTCTATTATAAGTGGAATAATATTCATTTTGCTTAATATTACTACCCTTATTCTATCTATTGTTGGAGTAATTAATTATAATGTTTTCTTATGTTCTCTTATTATAGGTTTTGTATTAACAAATGTTATCGTTAGTGAAATACGAATTGTTCAGGAAAATTTAATTCCTATTAATAATCAATTTTATGGATTTGATCACGTAATAAATAGAATAATTAATACTAAATATGAAAGTAAATTACTTCTAAAATACCAAGATGAGGTAAAAAAATTAGATAGTGAAGCAATTAAAAAATTTAATATTCTTAATAATATTATTTCAAGTAGAAGAAATGTTTTATTTAATATATTAGTTAATTCTACGATATCATTAGATACATGGGTGCTTATATTATATACAAAATGGCAAAAGAAATATATGGCACAAATGAGAGATGCAATAGAGTCAATAGGTAAAATAGAAGCTTTGTATTCACTAGCTACAATTAAATATGTAAAAGAAGTTACTTGTATGCCTAAATACAATTTAGAATTTTCCTTTAATGATATAAAACATCCACTTATTGAAGAAGAAAAGGCCGTTTCAAATGATTTCAGATTAACAGGAATGAATATAGTAACTGGGTCTAATATGAGTGGTAAAACGACATTCATGAGAAGTATAGGATTGAATTATTTATTATTTAAGGCAGGTACATATACATGTGCAACAGATTTTAATGCTTGTTTCTATAAGTTATTTACTTCTATGAAGGTTGTTGATGACGTTAGTAGTGGAATATCAACCTTCTATGGTGAAGTATTAAGAATAAAAGAAATAATTGATTATGTTGCTTCTGATAAGCCAATGTTAGTATTAATAGATGAAATATTCAAAGGCACTAATACTATAGATCGTATAGTTGGTGCTACTGAAGTTGCACATAAATTAAATAAACCTAAAATACTTACTATTATAACAACACATGATTTTGAATTATGTGATATTAAAAAAGTAAAAAATTATCATTTCTTAGAACATTATGAAAATGATAAAATTATTTTTGATTATAAAATAAGAGAAGGTAAAAGTACCACTAAGAATGCTATTTATTTACTTAGACTCGCTGGTATAATGGACAAAAAATAAATCTTATCCTTTTATTGAAAGATGGTGGAGTTATGGTTAAGCGAAGAATGCTATCGGATATAAATGCCCTATATATTCAAGAGATTATGCAGCTTATTGAGAAGCAAAGTAAAGAGACTATTTCAAAGTGGTGCATAACTTATGCCAAAGAAAATATTATTCCGATATGGAATGAGTATTTCCCTGACGATAATAGACCTAGTGCTGCTATTATAAAAGCAGAAGAATTTCTTGACGGTAAGAGAAGTATCCAAGATATTAAAAGTGAAGTAATAATATGCAGAAATCTTGCGAAGGAGATTAAAGATAATATTATTGCTGAAGGTTCTATAAGAGCGATTGCATCGGCAATTACTTCGTTATATAATCCTCCAACTTCATTAGGTATTGTTCTTTATGGTGCATTAATGATTGCTTATTATAAGGTGGGAGTTAATGCATCGTTAGAATTAATTGATACTGTCGCAATAGATGAATGTATTAAGATGAAGGAATCATTATTAAGGATTTCTGTCGAGAAAGAAGAAAATCCAGTTAAAATAAAATGGAATTGCTAATAATAAAATGGATAATTCAATTTGAACTATCCATTTTATTATTATTATTAGTTTTCTGAGAAATAGTTTTCTAAGAAACACCTTACGCCTTCATTATTATTATCATATTCTGTAATAAAAGAAGCATTTTGTTTTACAATATTAGAAGCATTTTTCATTGCTACTGATACTTTAGCAATTTTAAGCATATCTATATCGTTTTCTCCATCACCAATTGCAATTAAATCATAGTTTGATAAGTCATAGTGTTTGAGTAGTTTCTCGATTGCATAGGCTTTACTGATAACTGATTGTGAAACTTCATAAACAGCATTTTTTGTATCATAACCCATACATCTATATTTAATAGAACCTGAGAAATTATCATCTATGTATTCTTCAAATTTATTTCTAAATTCACTTTTTATTATAAAAAGAATTCCATTTGGTGGTAATAAATCTTCGATTTCGTCATAGCTCTTTTCAATAACCTTCGTATCTTTGTCGATGTGATAAAAACCATTTAATTTAGGAGTATAATTATATATATAAGCATAATCAAATACAGAATAAAAAGCATTATTAATGATTTCCTTATTTTCTGTGAAAAGTTTTAAGAAAACATCTTTTTTAAAGCTTTTTATGATAGTAGATAAGCTTTTATCCAAAGAGCCAATAAATGCTCCATTTTCAGATATTATTGGAAGATTTGCTGGAAAGTTTTTTGCAAAATTCATTATTGATCTATAAGGTCTTCCACTTGCTAAAACAATGATATGTCCTTTGGTAATTAATGAATTTAGATAGTCAATAGTAGTACTAGGTATTAAGTTTTCTTTTGTTAATAATGTACCATCTAAATCAATGACAATCATTTTTTTATCCATATTTATACCTCACTTAGGAAAATTATTGCATACTTTCGCGATAAATGCAATTATTTCTTTTATTGAAGTGAAAATTATTATATAATAATAAAGAGGCGATTAATGTGTTTTTATTTAAACTAGGCTTTATTGAAGTAAATTTATCATTAATATTTAGTTTTCTATTTGGGGTAGCGATAGGGCTAGCTATTTTTGCATTACTTTATCTAGTTGTAGTTTTAAGTACAATGAGAAGTAAAAAGTACATAGTAAGAACGTCTGTAAAAGATGTTACTAGTAAAGAAATAGAGGACATGATTAATGAAACACAAATCATGTTTAAAGATAAAAAATTGCGTGGAGAGAATTCTCTTATCGCACACTGTAGAGATTTATCTACAGAATTAGTAAAAAATATAGCAATTAAGTTTTTTCCTAATAGTAAGCATCCATTACTGGAATTAAGTATAGATGAATTATTATTGTTAGGGGTATATATATCAAAGCGTCTTGACGAAGTTTTGAATTATAGAGGATTAAGATTTTTTAGAAAAATGAAGATATCAACAATTGTTAGTTTGGGAGAAGTAAAACAAACGGTTGAGGATCATCCACTTGTAAAAGCAACAAAAAAATATAAGATAGCTGAAGCACTAAAAGCTGCTAAAAGCGTAGTTAATGTAGTTAATCCTATTTATTGGGCTAGAAAAGCTATTGTTAGTACAGCTACGGATGTTATTCTAAAGAAATTATGCGTTATTATTATAGGTATTTGTGGTGAAGAAACATTTAAAATATATTCTAAGAGTGTTTTTAATGTTGAGGCAGAAATTGATAGCGGCGTAAATGAATTAATAAATGAAGTTAAGGATGATATTGATAACGTTGAAGATGAAGAAGAAACTCAAATAGTAGAAACTAAAAAGAGAAAGTAGGGAATAATATGTTTAAAAAGAAGAAAGAAGTCAAAAAGATTGATACAAATTATCGTATTCCCCAAATTGATGAAGGATATGAGGGAATAAAAACATCTAAAGATTCCTTTAAAAAAAGCAAAATAGGTTCACCATTATTTGGTTCTCAAGTTAAGGATACAATATTAGTTAGAGATATTTCAAAAGAAGTAGAATTGGATGTTAGAAAAACATATGATGCTTTTAGAGATAAAGATAAAAAATTAATTACTGACGATGAATTGATTCAAAAATATGGTACAAAGTACTTTGAATTCCAAATGATTGATAACGAGACTAGAAGACAAGTATATGGTAGCGATATAACACCATTAAAATCAAATAATGATGGTAAAGATACATCAAATAATGAAAACATCGGATTTTCTTTTATACAAGATAAAAATGAATTTTTTGGAGATACTAAAAGTAAAGAAGAGGAAAGATTTGAGCATTCAAGTGAAAGTATGTTTGATTTTGGTGTATTTACAAATCATACTATTAATGATGAGCAGAATATAGATTATGAATTTGGTAGTTTTAAACCTAAATATGTTGAACCAGATCCTATCAAAGTTCCAGAATTTTTATTTAAAAATGATCAAGTGGTAGAACCAAGAAAAGAAGAAATTATTGATAATACATTTAATTATAATAATATTGAAGAGGATGAACCTGCCGTTAAGTTTGAATCTAATTCAGTTGTTCTTCCAAAAATTGTTGATCCATATAGAGATTATACTCTTCCTCCTTTGTCTATATTTAGATCATCATCTAAAGTGGAAGAAGAAATGCCATATTGGTTAGAGGAAAAGAAAGAAATAATAAATAAAACACTAATAGATTTTGATATTGCTGGAGAAGTAATAAACTATACAAAAGGCCCTACCTTTACTAGATATGAAATATTACTTCAATCAGGGGTAAATGTTAGAAAGATAGCTAACTTGTATGATACATTCCAAATGAACTTAGGTGCTAGAACTCTTCGTATTCAGGCGCCAATTCCTGGTAAGAAAACAGTTGGAGTAGAAGTTCCTAATGATAAAGCTGAAATGGTATGCTTTGGAGATGTTGTAAATGACGATTTTATTGCTGGAGAAGAACCACTTAAAATAGCATTAGGTAAGGATATTGACGGAAAAGCAATTTATACATATATAGATAAAATGCCTCATGGACTTGTAGGCGGAGCTACTAATAGTGGTAAGAGTGTGTGTATGAATACTATTCTAATCAGCTTATTAATGAGGAATAAACCTGATGATTTGAAACTAATATTAATAGACCCTAAAACTGTTGAATTAATAAGTTATAACGAATTACCTCACTTAGTTACTCCCGTAATAACTGATCCAGAAATGGCAAGTGAAAGCTTAAAATGGGCGTGTGAAGAGATGGATAGAAGATATGCATTCTTTAGTGAAAATCGTGTTAGAAATATTAAAGACTATAACCGTAAGGCAAGTGAAGATAAAACACTCCAAAAAATGTCTTATATGATAATTGTAATCGATGAGTTAGCTGACTTAATGATGGTTTGTAGTAGCGATGTTGAGGACTCAATAAAGCGTCTTACTCAAAAGGCACGTGCAGCTGGTATCCACTTGATTGTAGCGACTCAACGTCCAACAGTTGACGTAGTAAAAGGTACAATTAAGGCTAATATTCCAACACGTATAGCTTTTAAGGTGTTCTCACAAATTGATAGTGCTACAATTCTTGATGAAGGTGGAGCTGAGTCATTACTTGGAAAAGGTGATATGTTAATAAAAGAAGGAGATATTCCTGTTCGTTTACAAGGCGCATATATTTCTGATTCAGAAATTGATGCAGTTACTGATTTTATTAGAAAACAAGCAGGACCTGATTACATATTTACACATGATGATTTAAAGAAAAAATCAAGTTCACAAAATTTTGGTGGAACACAATCAAATCAAGAATCGGTTGAAATGCTTTATGATGCCGCAGCCTATTTCCTAGAATCAGGAACTTGCTCAATAAATGCATTAACACAACGTTTTGGATTAGGATTTAATAGAGCACAGCGTATTGTATCTGCATTAGAGGAAATGGGAATAGTATCATCTAAGAACAGTACAAAAGGAAGAGAAATGTTAGTAAATAGTGATGAATTAATGAATATATTTGAACAAGGTGAATAATATTGAGAAAAAATGAATTACAAGAAATTGAAAATTTAATAAAAGAGGACCAAAATATTGATGATAAGCGAGAAGCACTTGTTCGTCACACATTTTCTAATGCTCTTATTAAAGCAATAATTATTTTTGTTGTAATATTGTTTGGTATTATATTTAATGAAAAAGTGTCATTGCTTTCTGTTATTAGTCCTAATATATTTTATTTTATAACTGGTATTGTATTGATGTTGCTGATAGTTTTTATGGTTCTTATAAAGATATATAAAAATGATAAGACACTTGAAACAAAAACTTTTTATAAGATATATAAAAAGTATGATATTTCGATGTTTGTATCAATGACAATTATAATGATATCATTCATTACATTATTTATAGTTACCCCAACAACGGTTGAGGGAAATTCAATGAATTCAACATTGTCAAATGGAGATAAAATACTAGTATGGCATCTGGGATATACACCAAAAAGAGATGATATAGTAGTTATTAATATAAATGAGCATTATTATGCAACTGAGGCTCTATATATAAAAAGAATTGTTGCAATATCAGGAGATACTGTTGAATATATTGATGGCTATTTAGTTGTAAATGGATCAAAAATTGAACAAATATATCAAATTGAGTATGATAATATTTGTCAGACTGTAAAAGATAAAACTGATGATGTAGCTATCAAAAATAATATAGTACCAAAAGGTTTCTCTATAGTACTTGGTGATAATAGAGGACCAGGTCAAAGTAATGATAGTAGAAATTTAGGATTAATTTATAATGAAGATATTTTGGGAGTTGCTTTTTTTAGAGTGTTTCCATTCAAAAAAATAAAGATTTTTTAGGAGTAAAATTATGGCAGCAGTAATTCAATGGTTTCCTGGCCACATGGCTAAGGCAAGACGTGAAATAAAAGAAAAAATAAATCTTGTTGATATTGTCATTGAATTACGTGATGCAAGGATCCCTTTAGCATCAAAGAATCCAATGGTTGATGATATAGTTGGTAAAAAACCAAGATTAATTGTATTAAATAAGGCTAGTATGGCAGATCCAAGGGCTACAAAAGCATGGATTGATACTTTAACCAATGATCAAGTAATTGCACTTGATATAGATTGTGTTGACAATTATAATATCAATAAAATTGTTCCTTATATGAGAAAAGTACTTAAAGATAAAATTGAAAAAGATATTGCTAGAGGATTAACAAGTCGAGGAATTAGAGCGTTAGTAATTGGAATTCCAAATGTTGGTAAGTCTACCTTTATTAATACATTAAGTAAAAGAAAAGCTACAAAAACTGGTGATAGACCAGGAGTTACAAAAGGACAAACCTGGATAAAAATATCTGATGAATTACAATTATTAGATACACCAGGTATATTATGGCCTAAGTTTGAGGATCAAGAAGTTGGAGTAAAATTATCTATTTGTGGTTCAATAAAAGACGAAATAGTAGATTTGCACTATGTGGCTTTACAAGCAGTTAAATATATGGTAAATTTATATCCGAAATACTTATGTGATAGATACAATTTAGAATTTGATGAAATTAAGGAATTATTAGCAGAAGAAATCATTGAAAAAATAGCTCGCAAAAGAGGTGCTATTATTAGTGGTGGAGAAATTGATTTAGAGAGAGTCAATACGATAATAATTAATGACATTAGGTCTATTAGAATAGGGGCGATGACTTTTGAACACAGTAATTAATTTATATCAATTTGAGGAAGAATTGATAGATGCAGGTATGGAGCTGATTGCTGGAGTTGATGAGGTTGGTCGTGGACCTATTGCAGGACCTCTAGTTGTTAGTGCTGTTATCCTTCCTTGTACTTGCCGTATAAAAGGATTAAATGATTCAAAACAATTGTCAGAAAAAAAACGAGAAGAGTTATATAAAATAATATTAAAAGAGGCAATTGCTATAAACACAGTATTTATTAATGAAAAGGATATTGATAAATCAGATATTTATCGCGCTACACAAAAGGGCATGTTACAAGCTATAAAAGGTTTGAAAATTGTTCCTGAGCATGTGTTGATAGATGCAATGCCTTTGAAGGAACTAGATATTCCACATACATCTATTGTTAAAGGTGATGCAAGAAGCGCAAGTATTGCAGCCGCTAGTATTGTCGCTAAAGTTACGAGAGATAATTTTATGACAAAAATGGATTTTAAATACCCAAATTATGGTTTTGCGAGGCATAAAGGATATTGTACAAAGGAACATGTTAGCAATTTAGAAAAATATGGACCTTGTCAAATTCATAGAAAAACATTTGCTCCAGTAAATAAATATTATTCTAAACAATTAACGCTTGATTTAGAATAAAAGAAAAAAGGAAAAAGACATGGAAAATAACAATCATGAACTGAATGTTAAACAAAAAATTAGAAGTAAAAACAATAAAAAATATATATTGAGTTTCTCGATATTAATAGTAATGATTGTATTGACTTTTTATCTTTTGTTTAGAGAATACACTTTTAAAGAATTAAGAGATGTATTAAAAAATGTTAATATGAAATATATTTTAGTTGCAATGACAATGCCACTTTTTTACATTTTATTCCAATCTTTGAGTACAAAGACTATCCTAAAGACTTTAGGTGAGAAAACATCTTTATTACATAATGCAGAATATAATGCGATAGACATGTATTTTTCTGCTATTACTCCATCATCGACAGGTGGACAACCAATGGCCTTGTATTATATGGTAAAAGATGATGTTCCTTCAACTAAATCGATTGCAGCTTTATTACTTAATACCGCAGCTTTTAAAGTTATATTATTAGGGCTTGGAGTGTTTGCATTAATTTTTGAAGCAGGATTATTATTTGGTTCTGGTATTGCACTTCCAATTTTGTTTTTTATAGGAATTCTTATTAACGTAATTATAGTTTTAATTTGTTTAGGTGGAATTTATCATATAAATATGATTAGGAAATGTGGTTATGGAATTTTAAAATTCATCAATAAATTTCGTAAAAAAGATATTAATATTATATTAGAAAAATTTGAATTAAAATTATCTGAATATGAACAATGTGGTAAATTCATACAGGCACATAAAAAATTATTTATTAAGGTGTTATTTTGGAATCTATGTCAGAGGGTTTCTTTTTTCTCAATATCATTTTTCATATATAAATCATTTGGATTATCAGGGGTTGGAATTATCCAACAAATTGTTATTCAAGTTATGATATCTATTTCTGTAGATTCATTGCCTATTCCCGGTGGAGTACTAATAACTGAAACATTAATGCTTAGAGCATATGAACAAATATATATAGAAGAATTAATACTACCAGCTATGTTGTTAACTAGACTAACTGGGTATTATTTACTGTTAATTATTACAACTACAATTTTTATTATTAAGCATATTAAAACTACAATAAAAGGTAATAGAAGAAATAAAGCAAAAGAAAATTTACAAGAAAATTAAAAAAAATAATTTGACAAGAATAATTTGATGGTATATTATTTATATTATTATTAGAAAGGACTGATTTCGTGAAAAACATAATCATAGTCGAATCGCCATCAAAGTCAAAAACAATTGAATCTTACATGGGTGATGATTATAAGGTATTATCATCTGTTGGTCATATAAGAGATTTAGCAACTTCAGGTGTAGATGGTTTAGGAATAGACATAAAGAACGGATTTGCTCCAACATATAAAATAATAAGTGGTAAAGAAAATATTGTAAAAGAATTAAAAAAAGAATGCAAAAATAAAAAAGTATTTCTTGCAACCGACCCTGATCGTGAGGGTGAAGCAATTAGTTATCATTTAGCAAGTATCTTAGATTTAGATCTTAACGATATAAATAGAATAGAGTTTCACGAAATAACTAAACCTGCTATCCTAGAGGCTTTTAAACATCCTCGAAAAATAGATATGGATTTAGTTTCTAGCCAAGAAACAAGAAGAATGCTTGATCGCATTATTGGTTTTAAAGTATCAAAATTACTTCAAAGCAAGATAAAAAGTAAAAGTGCTGGACGAGTTCAAAGTGTAGCTTTAAAGCTTATTTGTGATTTGGAAAAAGAAATAAATAATTTTATTTCTACTCCTTATTATGAATTAGAAGCTTTTTTTGATAATTTCAAACTTGATATGGAAAGTTATAAGGGCTCAAAAAAGACAATAGAGTCTAAGGATTTAGCAGAAGAAATTCTACATTCATTAACAAAACAATTTAAAGTATCGGATATTGAAAATAAGGAAAGCAAAAGAGAAAGCAAACCGCCTTATACAACATCAACACTTCAACAAGATGCGTCTAATAAACTTAATTTTGTTTCAACGAGAACAATGAGAGTTGCTCAATCGTTATATGAAGGTAAAAGAATTGGTAATATAGAAGTAGGATTAATTACTTATATGCGTACTGACTCAACCCATTTATCTGATATCTTTGTAAAAGAAGCAAAAGAATATATTTCTTATAAATATGGGAATAACTATGTTGGTAAGATAAAGGAAAAAGAGCAAAAATTAGCACAACAAGCCCATGAAGCAATTAGACCTACTAGTATAGAGAGAACACCAGAATCAGTTAAACAGTATTTAACGACTGATGAATATAAGTTATATAAACTAATATATAATCGAGCTATCACGTCTTTAATGGCTGCGGCTGTTTTTAGTAAGACAAAAGTATTATTTAAGAATAATGAAACTATTTGGAAAATTACTGGTCAAACATTAGTTTTTGATGGTTATATTCGTGCCTATGGTAAAGAGGATGATGATGAAAATAAGGTATTACCTAAGTTTGAAATCGGAGAATCATACTCTGCCAATGAAATAAAACTGAATGAATTATTTACAAAACCAAAAAGTAGATATACTGAAGCATCATTGATAAAGGATATGGAAGAACTTGGTATTGGAAGACCATCTACATATGCTCAAACAATGTCTACTCTAAAAGAAAGAAAATATATTGATTTAGAGGAAAAGAAGATTATACCAACTCCTCAAGGTATTTTGACTTCTGATAGTCTTGATGAATTTTTTTCATCAATCATAAATGTTAAATATACTGCTGATTTAGAAATTAAATTAGATAAGATTTCTAGGGGCGAAGCAGATAATAAAGAAGAACTTCAAGAATTTTATGATGACTTCCTACCTGTTTTTGAAAATGCAAAACAAAATATGAGTGCTATTGCCCCAGAGGAAACAGGAGAGATGTGTCCTCAATGTGGAAATCCACTTGTTATAAGAAAAGGTAAGTATGGTGACTTTGTTGCATGTAGTAATTACCCTAAGTGTAAATATGTTAAGCAAGAAGAAAATGAGGATGATTCAGTCGAAATAGATATCACATGTCCAAAATGTGGAGAAGGTCATTTTATTAAAAAACAAGCAAAAAAAGGTAAAAATGCTGGAAATTACTTTTATGCATGCAGTAATTATCCTAAATGCAAAAACATATATAATGATGAACCAACTAATGAAAAATGTGAAAAATGTGGTTCAATGATGCTGCGTAATAAGGATAATGAACTTTTTTGTAGTGCAAATTGTTCAGTAGAAAAAGAAAACGACTATCAAGATGTTTTGTGCCCTTTATGTGGTAAGGGGCATTTGGTAAGGAAGCAAGCAAAAAAAGGAAAGAATATTGGTAATTATTTCTTTGCTTGTGATAATTTCCCAAGATGCAAAAATATATATAGTGATGAGCCGACTAATGAAAAATGTGAAGTATGCGGATCAATAATGCTCAAAAAAGATGGAGAATTAATCTGTTCTAACGAAAAATGTAAAAAAAGCTAACAAAATGGCTTTTTTTTCTTTGTAAAAGGTAATATAATGTATCTTAATCGCTGGAGGAATACTATGACAAAAAAAGAATTTATTAAAAAATATAAGATTAAGACCTTCTTAGTATCACTGGTTCTTACACTTTTCTCTGCGTTAATGTATACGATTAGTATGGCGATAAGTAAAGACTATCATTATATAAATATGAGTATTGATAATAAAATACCTTTTATCAAGTATTTTGTTATTCCATATTGTTTTTATTTTTTTATGCCAACACTATCTTTATATCTTTTAAGCTTCTTTAACATGAAAAAGTTTAAGAGATTAGTGATCGTTTCAATAATAGGGATAGTAATTGCAAACATAGTGTTTAATATATATCAAGTTAAAATGGTTACTGCAAATGTTACAGGAAATGATATTTTTTCTAAATTAATAAAATTCATTTATTCAGCAGAAGAACCACTTAATTGCTTTCCAAGCCTACATGCATTTTTCGGTACTTCTGTAGTAATAACATTGATTGATGAAAAGAAATGTCCTATTTGGATGAGAATAGTAGTTCCTATTTCAGGAGTACTTATAATAATGTCGACTGTTTTTATAAAACAGCATTATTTTATAGATGCTCTTGCTGGTGTATTAATGATGATTTTATTGTATACTGGAGCTATTATTATAGAAAAAATTATCGAAAAGAAGAAAATGGGAAAAACTTCTTGTGAAGAATGCTAGTATTTTAATAAAAAAAATATTATAATATGAAAAGAGTTAATTACGATGATTTCGGTCATCAAAGGAGAGAGAATTTATGATAGGTTACTATAACTATACTGTATGGTTAACATACACGTCACTAGTTTCTGGTACATGTGGAATATATTTTGCATTTTCAGGTCATCCTTTATCGGCAGTAATATGTTTATTGCTTTCTGGATTTTGCGATATGTTTGATGGAAAAGTAGCGAGAACAAAAGCTGATCGCACAGAAAAAGAAAAATCTTATGGTATTCAGATTGATTCATTAACTGATATGGTATGCTTTGGCGTTCTTCCAGCTGCAATCGGTTATTCAATTGGAATGACAAAATTATGGTGTATGCCAATATTAGCGTTATTTGTTTTATGCGGAATGATCCGTTTATCTTATTACAATGTATTGGAAATTGAAAGACAAAATGTGGAAGAAGGTAATAATAAATTCTTTTGGGGACTACCTATTACCATGGCTTCTATAATATTCCCAGCAATATATTGTTTTAAGGATTTATTAGGAAGTAATTTATATATTGTATATGCTATATTCATGTTTATAATATCACTACTGTTTGTATTGAAAATAAAAGTACCTAAATTAGGAATTGTTTATTCAGTATTTGTGGCATGCGTTGGGGTCTTTATGATTATATATATGGTTGCAGGTAGAAAATAATGGATATTATTAATAGACAAACAAAAGAGATAATTCCTGGAGATTTAATAAAATCACAGGCTTTTTTGTATAGAAATGTGTTTGGAAGAATAATATTAAAACTATTAGTTAGACCATTTGTTACAAAGTTTTCTGGGTGCTACATGAACTCAAAGCGTTCAAGAAAAAAAATAAAGAAGTTTATTTCAAATAATTCAGGTATAAACATGTCTGAATATGAAGAATGCGAATATAAGAGCTTTAATGAATTTTTCACAAGAAAAATTAAAGAAGATTCAAGAACTATTAATTATGATACTACAAGGTTAATTAGTCCATGTGATTCTAAACTAAGCGTTTATAAAATAGATGAAAATAGTATTTTTAATATTAAGGATTCTATGTATAAAGTAGAAGACTTAGTTAAAAATAAGGAACTAGCTAATAAATATTTAGATGGGCATGCTTTGATTTTTAGATTAACAGTAGATGACTACCATAGATATTGCTATGTTGATAGTGGTACTAAGGAAAAAAACATTCATATTAAGGGTGTATTTCACACTGTAAATCCAATTGCCTTAGAAAAATATAATATCTACAAAAGAAATACTAGAGAATATACAATTCTTCATACTGATAATTTTAGAGATGTTGTAATGGTTGAAGTTGGGGCATTGATGGTTGGTAAAATAAAAAATCATCATCAGGAATATAAATTTGAAAAAGCCGAAGAAAAGGGGATGTTCCTTTTTGGAGGATCAACAATAGTTATGCTTGTAGATAAGGATGTAATTATTGATGAAGATTTAATAGAAAATACAAAAAACAATTTTGAGACCATAGTAAAATACGGTGAAGGTATTGGAAGTAACAAGCAAGAATAATCATGATATGTGATTATTCTTTTTATATGTAATTGTGACAAATTATATAGATTGAAAAAATAGAGGCACTATGATATAATTTCAAAGATAGGAGTTGATTTAGATGGCTTTTTTTGGTTTATTCAAATCAAAGGAAAAAAATAAAAAGTATAAAATGGGTCTCCATAAAACACGTGAAGGCGCATTATCAACTTTAAAAGAAATTTTAAATAGTAATACAAAAATAAATGATGAGTTATTTGATTCTCTAGAAGAAATATTTATTAGTTCTGATATTGGAGTAAATACAGTTGTTAATTTTATTGATCAATTAAAAGATGAAGTTGAAAATAAAAAGATTACTGATGCTACTTTATTACAAGAGATAATCATAGATAAAATGTTTGAAATATATTTGAAAGGTGAAATAGTAAACGCGAACCTTAATATTCAAGATAATGATTTATCAGTAATATTATTTGTTGGTGTTAACGGGGTTGGAAAGACTACCTCAATTGCTAAAATAGCTAATCAATTAAAAAAAGAAGGAAAAAAAGTATTATTAGCTGCTGGAGATACATTTAGAGCTGGTGCAATAGAACAATTAAAAGAATGGGCTAAAAGAATCGGTGTTGATATTGTAGCTAAGGAATCCGGTAGTGACCCTTCAAGTGTAATGTTTGATGCTTGTACAAAAGCAAAAAAAGAAGGTTATGATGTATTGTTATGTGATACAGCAGGTCGTCTTCAAAATAAAGTTAATTTAATGAATGAGCTTAACAAGATAAAAAGAGTAATTGAGATGAATTGTCCAAATGCACCTCATGAAACATTATTAGTTATTGATGCAACAACTGGACAAAATGGAATGATTCAAGCGAATGCTTTTAGAGAAACTACTGATGTTACAGGAGTAATTCTAACTAAACTAGATGGTACTGCCAAAGGTGGTATTGTTCTAGCTATTAGAAATGAATTAGGTATTCCTATTAAGTACATTGGTTTAGGAGAAAAATTAGATGATTTAGAATCATTTGATATTGAACAATATCTATATGGTTTATTCGCTGATTTCTTTGAATAATATGGATATTGAAAAACGTGAAGAAGTAATTGCGCTATTTGATGTATATGGTAGTCTTTTGACTGAAAAGCAACAAGAATATTTCTCATCGTATTATTTTGATGATTTATCACTTAGTGAAATAGCATCAAATTATGATATTAGTAGAAATGCTGTTTTCGATCAAATAAAGAAAGCAATTAATAATCTAGAAAAATATGAAAGCAATTTAAAAGTATTAGAAAAAAATAATAAAATTCTTGAGATTGTTAATAGTAGTAATATAAGTGAATTAGAAAAAATAAAAAAAATCCTTGAGGAGTGATTTAAGTGGCATTTGATGGTTTAAGTAGTCGTTTACAGATGGCTATGAGAAGAATAACTGGTCGTGGAAGAGTAAATGAATCTGACATTGAAGAAATGTTACGTGAAGTTAGACTTTCATTATTAGAAGCCGATGTTAATTATAAAGTTGTAAAACAATTCTTAGCTAGTGTAAAAGAAGAAGCAATGGGAGAAAAAATCTTAAAAGGTTTAAATCCTGGTCAACAAGTAGTAAAGATTGTTCGAGAAGAACTTAAAAAAGCACTAGGTGAAGAAACTGTTGAATTAAATATAAAACCAAGTGGTATGACTGTTATTATGGCAGTAGGGCTACAAGGTGCAGGTAAAACGACGTCTGTTGGTAAAATGGCTACATTCTACCGTAAGAAAAATAACGTTAAACCAATGCTAATAGCGGCCGATATTTATCGTCCCGCTGCAATTGACCAATTAAAGACAATTGGGAAGCAAATAAATGTGCCAGTCTTTGATATGGGTACAAAAGAAAAAGCTACGACAATTGTAAAAGAAGGTTTAAAGAAAGCACAAGAACTTGGTTGTGACTTTGTTATTATAGATACGGCAGGACGCTTACATATTAATGATGAATTAATGGAAGAATTAGAGGATATCAAAAAATTAGCTAATCCAACTGAAATCTTATTAACAGTTGATGCGATGACTGGACAAGATGCCGTTAATGTGGCTCAAACATTCCATCAAAAATTAAATGTAACAGGTATTGTCTTAACAAAGATGGATGGAGATACACGTGGTGGAGCCGCACTATCTATTAAGACAATTACTGGTGTTCCAATTAAAATATTATCTAATGGTGAAAAATTAGATGCAATGGAAATATTCTATCCAGATAGATTAGCTGACCGTATTTTAGGAATGGGTGACGTATTATCATTAATCGATTCAGTTACAGAAAACATTGATGAAGATGAAATGATGGATATGGCTGAAAAATTAATGAATAACAAATTTAATTATAATGATTTGTTAAAACAATTTAAAATGATTAGAAGAATGGGTTCAATGTCTAAAATATTAGGTTTCTTACCTGGTATGAAGGGTATTAAAGAAGCTTCAAAACAAGTAGATGACCGTCAATTAGATTTTATGGAATGTATGATTTTTTCTATGACTGAGGAAGAAAGAAAAAATCCAGAATTAATTAATTCTTCTGCGAAACGCCGTGAACGTATTGCTAGAGGTAGCGGTAGAACTGTTGCGGAAGTTAATAAGTTAAGACAATCATTAGATGCTCAAGTAAAAGCTATGAAGCAAATGTCTAATATGTCAGAAACTGATATGATGAAGATGCAATCAGATATGAAAAATGGTAGAGTGCCAAGTAATGTTGGTCAACCTACATATCATAAAGGAAAAGGAAAAGGAAAAGGTACATTCCGTTTTTAATAAAGAAAGAGTGATTTTATGAAGATATTTACATCAATTAAATCATTATCTCATTTTGAAAAACTAATAGATAAAGTAGATGGAATAGTTATTGGAAACAATAGCTTTTCTACTTTACTTAGCCATAGTTTTATAGTAGAAGAGATAATAGAGATGATAGAAAAAAGTCTACAATTAAATAAAGAAGTTGTATTTAATATTTCTTCGATGCAAACTAATTCTTCAATGATATTACTTGAAAAGTTTATCAGTAATTTTTTGAATTATAATGTAATGTATTTATATTCAGATTTAGGTGTATATAATTTACTAAAAAAATATAATAAAGAAACAAAGGGTATATATGATCCATCTACGATGATTACCAATAGTATGGATATGAATTTTTATTTAAGTAAAGGTATGAAAGCATGCTCATTATCTTTAGAGATTCCTATTAAAGATATAAAAGAAATCAATAGTAAAAAGCTTGGTAACATTTGGTACAAAGTATTTGGTTATCATCAAATGTTCCATTCAAAAAGAAAATTGATATCGACATATCAAAAATTTATTAACTTAGATAAAGTTATTAACAATGAAAATAGCTATTTGATAGAAGAAACTAGAAATGAAAAATATCCAATAATTGAAAATGAACATGGAACAGTTTTATTTAGAGAATACATTATAAGTATGATTAAAGAATGCGAGATAATTAAAGAATTAGATTATTTATACTTAGACTCTAATCTAATTGAAGAAGAAATATTTAATAAAGTATTAGATATTTATCTACTAGCATTAAATAATAAATTATCTGTTTCAGACGCGTTAAATGAAATGGATAAATTAAACTTATATATAAAAGATGGATTTATGTATCAAGATACAGTCTATCAAAAGGAGGAGCTAAAATGAGAAATATTGAATTATTAGCCCCTGCAGGAGATTTAGAAAAATTAAAAATTGCAGTACTATATGGTGCTGATGCAGTATTTATAGGTGGCAGAAGCTTTTCACTTAGAGCGAGAGCCTCAAATTTTTCTTATGAAGATATAAAAGAGGGATGTCACTTTGCCCATGCTCATAATGCAAAGGTTCATGTTACATGTAATATAATAATGCATGAGGTGGATTTAGATGGATTATTATGTCATTTAAAAGAGTTAGAAGCATGTGGAGTAGATGCTATTATTTGTGCTTCTCCATATATAATGGAAATGACAAAAAAACACACTAAAATGGAGGCTCATGTTTCAACACAACAAACATCTATTAACTCTAATACAGTTGATTTTTGGGTAGCAAATGGAGTAGATAGAGTAGTTTTAGGTAGAGAATTAAGTATAGAGGAAATAAAAGATATTTGCGATAAGTCGCCAGTAGAAATAGAAGCCTTTATCCATGGGGGTATGTGTGTTAGTTATAGTGGTAGATGCATGCTATCAAATAATATGACTAATAGAGATGCTAACCGTGGTGGATGTGCCCATAGCTGCCGTTGGAATTATGATTTATACATTAATGATGAAAAAATAAATCCTGAGAACACGTATTTCGCAATGAGTAGTAAGGATTTATGTGCTATTAATGATATTCCTAAATTAATAGATGCAGGTGTTGATTCTTTTAAAATTGAAGGAAGAATGAAGAGCCTACATTATATTGCGACAGTTGTCAAATCATATAGAATGATTATTGATGAATATCTAAAAACTGGTAAGATACTTGATTATAAGAAATATGAAAATGAAATTAGAAAAGCTGAAAATCGCTTAACATCATATGGATTTTTACATGGCATGACAGATGTATCAGAACAGCTATATAATTTAAGAAGTGAACAGCCTACTCAAGAGTTTGTTGGAATTGTTCAAGGTTATAATAAAGAAACAAAGATGGTTTGTGTTGAAGAAAGAAATTTCTTTTTACCTCATTCAAAACTGGAAGTATTTGGTCCTAATTTAGAAGCTACTACAATTGAAATAGAAGAAATCTTTGATGAATTAAATAATTCTTTAGATGCAGCTAGGCATCCTAGGCAACTAGTATATTTTAAATGTGATTTAGAACTTTCGCCTTATGATATGCTGAGGCTAAAGAAATGATTTTGAATATAAATAACCGAGATATACAGATCGATATCTTATATAAACCTCAAAATAAACATATGTATATGAGAGTAAAAGAAGGAATTGTGTATATTTCAACTTTTAAAAGGATTAAAGAATCCGAGATATCGAAGATTGTTCAAGATAATTTTGAAAGAATTGTTTATTTACTAGACCAAAATAAAGAAAAAAGCGAACAAATAATTCATTTTTTAGGTAAACAATATGACTTTGAAATATATCAATCACAAATTGATGATATAAAAATAGAAAATGAAAGATTTCATATTGGCACAAAGAGCTTTGATCCGGTATATATAAAAATGCTAATAAATGATTTTTATGTAAAACAAACAAGTATCTATATAAATAATATAATTGATGAGATACTATTAAAGTTTCAAGATATAATTGATTTTAGACCTAGAATAAAATATAAGTATTTAAAAACAGCATATGGTAAATGCTATCCTAAGAGAAGAGAAATTACTTTCAGCGGAATATGTATGAAATTAGAACCAAAATATATTGAGTATGTAATATATCATGAATTAGCACATTTTAAATATCTAGGTCATCAAAAAGATTTTTATGAATATTTAGAAAGCAAATTACCAAATGCAATTAAATATTCAAAACAAATTAGAAGATTAAAATATAAAGATATTTATTAAAAGTAAAAAAAGTGTTTTACTTTATTTCAAAATATTGTATAATATAGAAAGTTAAATTATGGAGGGTACCATGGTAAATAAACAAGTATTTGAATTAACACAAAATGGTGTAGACGAATTAAATAAAGAATTAGCTTATTTAAAGAATGATGCTAGACCAGCTAATATAGAAGCTTTAAAAGAAGCAAGAGCTCAAGGAGACTTATCAGAAAATGCTGATTATGATGCTGCTAGAGAAGAACAAGGACGTATTGAATCAAGAATTTTAGAAATTGAAAACATCTTAAAAAATGTTAAAATTATTGTTAAAGATTCTTCAGATAAGGTTTCTGCAGGTAAGCATGTAACTATAAATTTCTTAGCTTCAAATAAAACAAATGTATATGAAGTTGTTGGAACAATTGAAGCTGATCCATTTAATGGAAAAATAAGTGTAGATTCTCCTCTAGGAAAAGCTATATTTGGTAGATCTTTAGGTGAAACTGTTACAGTTGTTACTGAAACAGGTAATGAATTTAAAGTAAAAATTGCAAAAGTTGAATAGTATTTTAAAAGTGAAGGTTTTTTGACTTTCACTTTTTAATACCTAAAAAAAGAAAAATTATTAATGAATAGGAGAGAGACTA
The DNA here is from genome assembly GCA_031553215.1 of Anaeroplasmataceae bacterium. Lineage (GTDB taxonomy): Bacteria > Bacillota_I > Bacilli_A > Acholeplasmatales > Anaeroplasmataceae > JAVBLW01. Next base: position 120,644 of record JAVBLW010000001.1, on the reverse strand, counting down.
TGAGTGAAGTAATAATTAGTTTGAAAAACATTAAGAAGAGATATAAGATTAGTCAAAGAAGAAATGGACTTCCGGGAAGAATTGTGAATATATTTGTTCCTAAGTATACTTTAAAGCCAGCCGTTAATGGAATTGATATTGAAATCAAAAGAGGAGAATCTGTTGGGTTTATAGGTCCAAATGGAGCTGGTAAATCCACTACAATAAAAATGATGACAGGAATTTTATATCCAGATGAAGGTGACATTGAGATTCTAGGATATATACCTTACAAGCAACGAATAAAATATGTTGGACATATTGGTGCCGTTTTTGGTCAAAAAACACAATTAAATTGGGACTTACCAGTTATTGATAGTTTTGAATTATTGCGTCATATTTATAACATTCCAAAACATGATTTTGAAAAGAAGAAGAATATGTTCATTGAACTAATGGGTATGGAAGATTTTATCAATAAACCAGTTAGACAATTATCTTTAGGGCAAAGAATGATGTCTGATATTGTAGCTTCATTACTGCATTCACCAGAAATTATCTTTTTTGATGAACCAACTATTGGATTAGATGTTGTTGTTAAAAATAAGATTAGAGAATTCATTCGTTATATAAATAAGAACGAAGGGGTAACAATTATATTTACCACCCACGATATGAAGGATATCGTTGAGACATGTGATAGGCTAATTATAATTGATAAGGGAAATAAAATTTATGATGGAACTGTTGATGAAGTAAAAAACAAGTTTTCAAATGAGAAGAAGATTTCATTAGAGCTTGTCGAAGGTGTAATAGAAAATATTGATAATGTTGATATTAAAAAAATAGAAAATCTAAAATACAGTCTTGTATTTGATACATCAATTGTTAATACCCAAGAACTAATTTCATATTTAGTTAAGGAATATCAAATAAAAGATATTTCTATAACTGATCCAGATATAGATGTAATAGTTAGAAATATATATGAAAAGGGGAATGCATAATATGACGGCATATACCGCTACAATTGCTAACTCTTTTAAAAGTAATAAGGTGTATCGTATGAATGTCCTTATGGGTATTCTTAATACGATATTGCAAATAAGTATTTCTTGTATCATTTGGAAGATTTTATATCGTGGAGAAGAAACTATCAATGGTATTTCTTATAAAATGGTAGTTGTTAACTTTGTTATTGGATTAGGATTAACTAATGTTTTTTGGTCAAATGATTTATCTATCCAAAGGAAATTAAAGGATGGAAGTATCGGAATGGAATTTTTAAAACCAGCTGATTTTAGGGGATTATTATTATCGGAAAATTTAGGAGTTATATTATTTAAATTAGTTACTAATTTTATCCCAGCGCTTATATTTTCTTGTTTAGTTTTTGGCTTTGTTTTACCATTTAGTTTTTTAAATCTAATTCTATTTTTAATAAGTATATTTTTAGGGTTCTTGATATTTTGGGGAATAAGTCTAATAGTTCAATTAAGTGCTTTTTGGTTAATGAATGTATGGAGTTTATCAACTATAAAAAATGTATTTGTGAATGTGTTAGCAGGGGCATCAATTCCATTATGGTTTATGCCGAGTGCTATAAGAAAAGCAATTACTTATACGCCTTTTAATTCAATATACTTTATTCCGATTCAAATATATGTTGGTGATATAGAAAAGTCCGATATATTATTATCGTTTTTACCACAAATATTTTGGATATTAGTAATCTTTAGTATCGCGCAGCTTATGTGGGTTAAAGGCCGAAAAAGATTAGTGGTGCAAGGAGGATAATATGAAAATACTAAATTCAATTTATATGTTCGGATGTTATTCTAAAATCACTATTAGAGCTTGGTTTCAATATAGAATAGATGCACTTGTTCGTTCATTTGCGGTTTTCCTAAGAGAAGCAACGGGAGTTATTGTAATATATCTTACTCTTCAAACGTTCACCGATATAAATGGTTGGAATCAAAATGATATGATGTTTCTATTTAGTCTTTTATTTGTAACCTATGGAATATTCATTATATTTTTTACCGGATTGAGGGATTTCCAGTCTACTATCCAAAAAGGGAATTTTGATAGATTATTATTAAGGCCTAGAGGAACGTTGTTTCAAGTTTTGGCTTCTAACTCCGATTGGTTTGCGGCTATTGGGCATGGTGGTTTAGGAATTGTTTTATTTTTAACATCAGCTAATAATGTTAATGTAGTTTGGACTGTTGAAAATATTTTATATTATGTGGTAGCAATTATTAGTGGTGTTCTAATTCAAGGTGCAATTTTCTTATTTTTTTCATCATTAAGTTTCTTTTTTATTAAGACTGACAGTATGGAAGAACTTTTTTATAGAAATGGAAGAAAGTTTGCAGGATATCCAATAAGTATTTATAATAAAATAATTCAATTTATGCTAGTATTTATTGTCCCGTTTGCGTTTGTAAATTATTTCCCTGCTCAATATTTATTAAGAAAATCGGATATGGGATATAGTAATATATTTTTATATGTGGCACCTTTTGTGGGATTAGGTTTATATTTAATCTCATATAGTTTTTGGCGATTTTCTATTAAGTATTATAAAAGTACTGGAAATTAAAATTATATTGCTCGCCATTTATGGTGAGCTTTTTAATGAAATGGATAGCATAGTTTTTAATGAAAGCATTTTATGTCGTATTCTTTTCCTTTATATCATACTTAATTGGTGGTATAATATTGCTATAGGTAGTAGGTGTTATATATGAAAAAGACAATTTATTCAGTGATGTTAGTTATAATATCAATAATTACATTAAGTAGTTGTTCTAATAAGGATGAATTTCAAAAATATGAAAATATGATAAAGTCTGGAAATAGAATAAATTTAAATATATGGACATATTATAATAATTTCCAAGCAACAGCTTTTGATAAAATAGTAGAAGAGTTTAATACAACGGTAGGTAGAAGTAAAAATATGGTAGTAATTCATACGCCATATGCAAGTGTAAATACGCTTGCTGAAGAAATTGAAAATTCCTCAAAAAAGGCAATTGGATCTGTAGAAATGCCTAATATGTTTCAATCATATGCTGATGATTTAATGAATCTAGATATTAAATATTCTAATGTTGCAGCACTTGATAAATATTTTAGTAAAAATGATTTATCTTTATATCTTGACGGTTTATTAAATGAAGGAAGATATGATAAGGATAATAGTTTAAAATTAATTCCGATTGCTAAGTCTACTGAATTATTTATGGTCAATAAAACTGATTTTGATTTATATGCTTTAGAATATGGTCTAGAATTATCCGATATTAAAAATGTTGAAGATTTAGTAAGTTTTTCGGCTACATACTTTGAAAGAACTGGAAAAGCTTTTTATGGTCGTGATGCAATAGCTAATTTATTTTATATAACTGCAAAAACGATGGGTAAAGATTTATTTGTTATAGATAGCGAAACGAATGAAGCAACATTGAACTTTGATGAAGAAATGTTTAGAAAAATATATGATAATTTATATGTTCCATATGTGAAAGGTCATTTTTATTCATCAAGAAGATTTAGATCTGATGATATGAAATATGGTGATTTAATTTCTTACGTCGGGTCAACTGCAAGTGCTGGATATTTTCCAACAACAATATATGAAAATGATATAGATAGTCATAATGTAACCAGTGAAATACTTAGTGTACCTTTGCTTTCTGAGGGTTCTCGATATGCGTTCTTACAGGGTGCGGGTATTGCTGTAACAAAGACAAATGAAAGAGAAGAATATGCAAGTGCTATTTTCCTAAAATATTTAGCCGATTCAAAAGTAAATGCTAAAATGGCGGTGACATTAGAATATTTACCAGTTGTAAAAACAGCATTAGATTTTAACTTGCTGAAGGAAGAATATATTATTTCTAAATTAGGAATTTTAGAAGATAATGAAGTAAATAGACAAACTATAGAACAAAAAAATAGTAATACGATAAAAACATATGAAAAATCTATAAATATTTTAAAAACATATCAAATGTATACGCCAAAGCCTTTTGTAAATAGTGCTGGTGTTAGAAGAATTTTTGATTGCTGTGTTGTCGGTACAAAAGTGAATGGACTTGAGAGTTTAATTACTGCGGATGATCTAAGAGTATTAATAAATAATGATATAGCTTCTGGTATGTCAAAGGAAGATGCAACTAATAGTCGATTAGAGGGAAATTTTGATATTTGGTTTAATGCGCTGTCAAGTGCCATTGAAACAGAATTAAGAAAGTAGTATTAAGATATATGAAAAAAATTGGTAGAAGAAAAAGAAGAACAATATTTGTAAACTTAATTTTTGTTATGTTAATAGTTTTGATTTTGCAAACTGTTTTTTTCATTTCGGCTATTAATATAGGTGGAGCATATAGAAAACTAGATGAAGCCGCGTTAGATTTGTATGAAGAGAAAACTATTAATAGAGCTTCTTATCTAGAAGAGGAAATGGTAAATAGATGGATGTATTCTACTAACATTTATACAACTATTCAAGAAAAGGTCGAAATTAATCTTTTAAAAAATACCAAAAATTATAGTGATTTAAAAAATGGCGATGTTTCTTTATCTACTGATATTTTTAATGAAATTACAGATGATTTAGTAACTACATTGAATTCAACGACCGTTTCAGGTGTATTTGTGGCATTTGGCGATTATCTATCAAATAATGATAAATATGGTTTGTATTTTAGAGATATAAACCCTAGAATATCTAATAATGATTACTCGGATTTTGTATTAGAAGTTGCACCTTATAATTATCAAAATAAATACAACATATTAGGAACTAGTTATTGTAAATTGAATTTCGAATATAGTTCTTTTTCGGAGCAACAAAAATTGTTCTTTTCTAAGCCAATAGAAACTAAAATGAATAATAGTAGGCTTTCTTCAAAGGACTGTGGATGGTGGAGTTCTCCATATCATTTGAATAATGAATCTATAGAGGTAATTACCTACACATTACCACTAACGAACTCTTTAGGCGATGTTTATGGAGTAATTGGAATAGATGTTAGTACATCATATATAAAGACTTTGTTGCCATATAATGAATTGGATTCGAAGGATAATGGATATTACATTCTTGGATATAGTGGAAGTTCTAAAATAGAATCAGAGAAATCTATTATTGCTGGTGTAAATAGTTTTGAATTAAGATCAATGTTAGAAACAGTAAATATCCTTCCAGGAGAAATACAAAAATATTCAACAAAGAGTAATAAAAATAATGTTTACGTTTTAGTAGAAGAAATCAAATTATATAATTCATATGGACCTTATGCAAATGAGAGCTGGTACATTACAAGCATTGTTGATATTTCATTTATTAAAGATGCATCTAGTAAACTTGAAAGCATAGTTCACATTTCAATAGTCGCATCATTCGTTTTAGGAATAATTGTAATCTCACTATTTAGTGTTGGCTTTTCAAAACCAATTACTGATTTAACTAGTGAAGTTGAAAAGACCAAATCAAGTGGAATAATTAAATTGAAAAAGGTAAATATTAGAGAAATAGATGATCTAACAGATGCTATAGAAGAATTAAGCTCCGATGTCATAAAGGTAGAAGCTAAATTCCGAAAAATAGTAAGTATGGTTAATTTGCAAATAGTTGCCTTTGAATATGAATTAACTAAAGATAATGTATATTTCTCAGGCGATATATCAAAAGTTTTAAAAATTGATGACAAGAAAAAATATACTATTTTAGATTTTGAAGATTTATTAAAATCGCTTGATGAATATGTTATATCATCATATGTAAATGAAATAACATATAAATATAAAGACTATAACAATGAAGATCATTGGATAAATATGAAATTAATTGATACAGAAGATAAGAGAATATTAACAGGTCTAATTGAAGATGTATCAAAGGAATATGAAGAAAAAGAAAAACTAATATATGAAAGAAATTATGACAGTCTAACTAATATATATAACCGTAGAGCATTTATGGATAATTTAGAATTGATTTTTAGAGATAAATCAATTATTAAGAGAGCGGTATTTATAATGATGGATTTAGATAACTTGAAATTCGTAAATGATACATATGGACATGACTATGGAGATATATACATTAAGGAAACAGCATCAATAATATCACGCTGTTGTAAAGATGATCCTCAAAAATTGTATGGTAGAAGATCAGGTGATGAATTTTACATTTTGATGTATGGATATGATTCTAAAGAATTAATCGAAATAGAACTAGAAAAACTAAAAGCAGAATTTAGTAATTCTAGTATTGTTGCCCCAAATGGAACAAATATTAAAGTTAGAATCTCTGCAGGTATTAGTTATTATCCAAATGATGCAACTGATTATAATGGACTAATTAGCTGTGCGGACTATGCACTTTATGAAACAAAGAATCAATTAAAAGGTGAGTTTAAAAATTTTGATAGAGAATCTTATTCAAAAAATGCTTATATATTAAAAAATAAAGAAGAATTGAATATTCTAATAGAAAAAGAATTAGTTGATTATTATTTTCAACCTATTGTGAGTTTGCTAGATGGTAGTATTATTGGATATGAGGCCTTAATGCGATCACTTTCGCAATCATTTAAAAATCCTGATGAGATTTTGAATGTAGCAAAAATTCATCATAAACTTAATCAAATTGAGATTTTGACATTCAAGAAGAGTATTGAAAAATATGTTGAAAACATAAATTTATTTGGTGATAAAAAAATATTTATTAATTCAATCGCTGATCAGGTATTACCACCAGATTTTATCTTGAATTTTGAAAATATGTATTCAAAATACTTAGTAAATGTTGTGGTTGAATTAACCGAAACAGAAAAGAATGTAAAAAGTATTAATGAATATAAAAAAGAAGTAATTAAAAGATGGAAGGCAGGTATTGCCCTAGATGATTATGGAACAGGTTATAATGGAGAAGTTATGCTTTTAGAAATTCAACCTGATTATGTTAAAATTGATATGTCATTGATTAGTAATGTCCATTCTGATGTTGACCGCCAACAAATGGTATTAAATATTATTAAATATGCAAAGAGTAAAGGCATGAAGACTTTAGCCGAGGGAGTAGAATTGGTTGAAGAACTAGAATATTTAATTGGTATTGGATGTGACTATGTACAAGGATATCTACTTGGTAAACCAAAACCATTGCCAGAAAATATTAATCCAGATATGGTTGAGTTAATAATTAAAAGAAATAGAAGATAGGATTTTTCCTACCTTCTATTTTATTCTAATATATCTAAATATAATTTCATTAAAGCTCTTTTTTCAATTCTTGAAACATAACTTCTTGAAATACCTAGTGACTTTGATATTTCTTTTTGAGTTTGTACCTTGGTTCCTAATAAACCATATCGACGTGAAATGATATCTAGTTCACGTTCATTTAAAATTTTTAGTGAATTGTTTAATTTATCTAATTGATGATCGTGATGTATTTCTTCTAGCACATCTGGCTTAGAATCCTTTATAACATCAATTAATTCAATATCGTTTCCTTCTTTGTCTTTACCAATTGAACTAAATAGATAGGTATAATTTCTTTTGTTTTTATTGCTTCTAAGGGTCATTAAAATTTCATTTTCAATGCATCTAGCAATATAGGTAGCTAATTTATTATTTGCGTCAAATTTGAAAGAGTCTACTCCCTTCATCAAGCCTAATATTCCAATAGATAAAATATCGTCTTTTTCTTCTCCGGTATTCTCATATTTTTTAGCAATATGGGCTACAAGTCTTAAATTGTGTTCAATTAATTTGTTTCTAGCGTTCTTATCCCCCTTTTGTAATAGCTCTAGATAATGCTTTTCTTCATCGTCACTTAGTTTTGGAGGATATGATTCGCTTTTGATTGCTCCAAAGAAAGGAAGAAGAAATAATAATTCAAACATCTTAAAACTCCTTTTATGTTTTACATTTGTAATTATTTATTATATAATCAATAAATAGGTGATAAAAATGATAACATGTTTCTTAAATGCTAAAAAAATAATACCCAACGAATATGTTTCGTCAATATACGACATTGATTACAATAAATTATATGATAGTGGTAAAAGATTAATTCTTACAGATTTAGATAATACATTGATTTCTTATAAGGAAAGTGTTCCGACAGAAGAATTAATGATCTGGAAGAATGAATTAATAGAAAAAGGGTTTGAAATAATTATAGTTTCAAATTCGAGAAAAACTAGAGTAGAATATTTTGCAAACAAAATAGAATTGAAATTTCAAAAATCAGCAAAGAAACCTTTAAAGGGTGGAATTAAGAAAGCCATAAAAAAAGCTAGTAGAGGATATTCTAAGGATGAAATAGTTCTTTTTGGTGATCAATTGATGACTGATATTTATGGTTCAAGAAGATTTGGATTAGATTGTATCTTAGTTAAAGCAATTGATAAGAAAACAGAAGTTTTCACAACTAAAGTAAATCGTAAGATAGAAAAAAAAATGCTAAAGAAAGCAAAAAGAAAATATTCGAATTTATATAGAGAAAAACTAGAGAAGTATGAGAGTGATAATCAATGATTATTAAAAAATGTATTGGATGTGGATCAATTCTACAAACCGAAAATCAAGATAAAATTGGATATATTCCTTCTATACCAGAAGATAAAGACAAGCCAATATATTGTAAAAGATGTTTTAGATTAAATCATTACAATGAATTGCCAAAAATTATTGCGACGAAGGAATCTTATGAAAGAGTAATTGATGAGGTTATTTCTAAAAATGGTTTAATTGTATTATTGGTAGATCTATTTGATTTTACAGGTACATTTATTCCTGCAATAGTGAAAAAATTACGTAATAAGAATGTTATTTTAGTAGCGAACAAATATGATTTACTTCCAAAAAGTAGCAATGTTACTAAAATTGTAGAATGGTTATCAGCAATGTGTAACAGGGTATTCTTTAAAGTTGATGCAATTCATGTTGTATCATCAAATAAAGGATATTATTTAGATGATTTAATGAATACAGTGGATTTTTTAAGGCATGATAGAGATGTATACTTTGTAGGTTGTGCTAATGTAGGAAAATCTAGTCTTATTAATGCTTTATTAAAAAGATTTACTCCTAAAACAGATAATATAATATCGATATCTGAAATTCCTGGTACAACAATAGATGCTATAAATATTCCGTTTTTCTCGGATAACAAATGTTTAATCGATACCCCAGGCTTAATAAATGAAAATAATATTATCAATCAATTATTACCTGAGTCATATCGCACTATTTTACCAAGTAAAGAAATTAAACCTATTACATATCAAATTTTTAGTGAAAACTCTATTTTCATTAGTGGACTAGCAATAATAAGTCTTCTTGAAGGTGAAGAAGTTTCGATGACTTGTTACTTCAGTGATAAGTTATTAGTACACCGTACTAAAACTTCAAGAAAGAGTGATTTACTGGCTAATCATTTAGGTGGTATGCTTAATCCTCCAACTATAAATGAAGCACCAAATATTAAATATACTGATACTGTTTTTGAACTAAAGGGATCTAAGAAACAAGATATAGTTATTTCAGGATTAGGATTTATTACTTGTAATAAGCCATGTAAAGTATTAGTAAGTGTAATAGAAAATACGGATGTGTTCATAAGAAATGCAATTATCGGAAATTGATTTAAAAAGAGTTCAAAAGCTAGTTTTTGAAAAATATGGTAATACTTCAAGAATTAATCATATTCTTGGGGTGGAAAAAATGGCTAAGAAACTAAGTAGTATATACGGAGTATCAGAACTAAAGGCTAGTATAGCTAGTTTGGTACATGACTATTATAGATATGAAGATATCGAAGAAATGAAAAATTATTTATCTAGTGAAGTTGACATTTTAGAGTGCGAAAAATATCCATTTTTGTATCATGCTTATTGTAGTGCAAAAGCACTTAAGGAAGTATTTGAAATAGAAGATGATGAGATTAATAATGCTATAAAATATCATGTACTTGGTAATAAAGAAATGAGTATGCTTGATAAAATTATATTTATAAGCGACTATACAGAAGAAACAAGAGAATATGAAAGTTCAATCAAGGTTAGAGAAATCTTAGTTGATAAGGGTATTGATGAGGCGATATATTACGCTACTAAATATTCAGTAGAATATCATGGCACAGTTCATGAAATACAAAAACATATTCTAAAAAAATTTGAGGAGAATAAACAATGAAATTATTAGGAACAATTATAAAATCTTTAGATAAGGTTAAAGCAGAAGATTTAAAAATATATAATATGAAAAATGTATCACCACTTTTTGACTATGTTATCATAGCTACAGTAGATTCAAGTAGACAAGCAGATGCAGTTACTTCATATTTAAAAGAAGATTGTGAAGAAGCAGGATTTGAAGTTAAAAATATTGAAGGAAAACAAAGTTCTTGGGTATTAGTAGATTGCTACGATGTATTAGTACATGTATTTACAAGTCAAGAAAGACTTCATTTTAATTTAGAAAAAATGTATTTAGAAGTACCGCAAGTATCAGTTAGTGATATAAGAGAATAGTATGGAAGAAATAATTTTTTTTAGAAAAGTTAATTATTATGAAACTGATCAAATGAAATTTGTTCATCATTCCAATTATATAAGATATTTTGAAGAAGCTAGAACATATTTTCTTGAAGAAGTAGGGTATCCATATCATATAATTGAAGAAGCTAAGATATATAGTCCAGTTTTAAAGGCTGAAGCTGAATATAAGAAGTCTTTGACATTTGGTGATGAAATATATATTAAACCTAAACTAACGTATTTTAACGGGGTTAGAATGAATCTAAGTTATGAAATATATAATGCTTGTGATAATGTGCTTGTATGTACTGGTAAAACAGAACATTGCTTTTTAAATGATAATGGGAAAGTTGTTTCCCTAAAGAAGTGTGATCCAGAAATGTATGAAGCATTTTTGGCGTGTGTAGTAGAATAGAGTGAAAAAATGAAAAAGTTTTTAGTTGTTATTTTGGTAACAATTTTAACCGGGATTGCAACCAACATGGGCCATCCAATAACACCATATTATATTGATCAATTAGGATTTCCAAATTGGGTATTTGGAGTTTTTTTTGCTGTTATGGCAACTGGTATGCTAATCTTTGCCCCAATTTGGGGTACTTTAGGTGATAGAAAAGGTAGAAGGACAATTCTATTAATTTGTTGCATATTTTATTCGGTTGGACAAACCCTATTTGGAACATTTAGAAGTATTCCTCCGATAATATTTGCTAGATTCTTATCAGGATGCTTTACATGTGGAATAAATGTTAGTGTACTAGCCTATGCAACGAATTCCAAATCACTAGCTCATATAAAAAAATCTACCCTTATATCAACAATAGTTTCATTTCAAGTTATTTCATCGAGCCTTGGAAATTATGTTGGTGGAATTTTAGGTGGAACAGTAGGCAATGATTATCATAAGGTTTTATATTATCAGGCCATTATACTAACAAGTATTGCTTTAGTCGTATTTATGTTTTTTAAGATGGATGATGAAGAAGAGATTCCTGAAGTTAAGAAGAAGGGTTTCTTTAGTAATCTAGCAGATGTTAAAAAACTTAGCACTTGGAGTGTAATGTTCCTACTTTGTATTGCTGGTTTTAGCTTAGTATTTACCAATGCTCAAAAATACCTGGATATGTTCTTTAAAGATCAAGGGTGGAAAGCATCAAGTTTAGGAACATATTGTCTTGCGATTGGACTCGTCACGTTTGTGACGAATATTATACTTACTCCATTTTTATTAAAGAAATTTAATGCATTAAAGGTGTGTGTAGCAAGTGCAATCATTGGAAGTATTGCAATAGTATTTACTTTTAATCATACAGTTTTATTAATCCATTTATATACAATATTCATGATATATATTGTGACAAAAGCTATAATTGAACCTGCAACAGTTACATATATTACTAAATCAAAGGAATTACAGCCTGGATTAATGTTAGGAGTTAGACAAAGCTTTGTTTCTTTAGGTTCAATCATTGGTCCAATAATTGGTGGGGTTATTTATGATAATGCTGGAATATGGTTATTTTATATATGTGCAATTATAATGTTAATTAGTGGATTAGGTGTATGGATATTACTTAATATAAGAACTAAGAAGAAAGTGAATATAGAATAAAAAAATTTATCGTGAGATAAATTTTTCTTATTCTTGGAAGTAATTATTAAATTCCTTAGGATTATTATAGAACAAGTAATTATTAGTTATATTAATCACATACAAAGCTTCCTTTAATGCTTTAGCATATAGACTAGAAAATGACTGATCATTTATTTCTTCTTCCAAATAAGTATCATTAATACAAGTCTTTTTATTGTAAATATAATAACTATATTTCATGTTTTTCTTCTTTGTAAAAAAATCTTTTAATTTATAATGAATTTTTTTAATTTTAGAACTTCTTAATATTTTTTTATATTTTTTTATTAATATCGTAAAATATGTTTCGCCCTTAGGAAAGTAATAGGTTTTATTTAACATATGACCTATTAAATCATAATCGTGAAAATCAAGAACAAAGGCTTTTTGAAATAATTTAGTAAGTTTCGTTTTTGAAAGATCATAATTATTTCTTTTTCCAAATAGATAGTCAATATCTCTAGTTAGGATTTCTTTGTTTAGGGTATTAAAATATTCTTTTGTAATATCATTTAATGTTAGATTACAAATTATTGCATAAAGCAATAAAATATTATTTTTATTATAATCATTAGTTTTTATATAAGTAATAATGTTTTTTAATAAATCACCACGTCTTGTGAAGTGAATTTTATTGTATAAATCAAATGAATTAGTTTTAAATGAATTGCCTGTAGTATATAGATAAGGTAGATCAATTAAATTAGCATAGATGAACAATTTGCTATAATCTAGAGAAATGCCATTGGTATATTTTGTATCAAGATTACTAAGGACATCGGTAGTAAATATGAAATTAGTTATGTTAAGTGGCATATTTCCATCTCCTTTAATCAGATATTAATATTATACTAAAAAATATTGCTTTTTACACCCTTTTTTACTTTGAAAAAAAGAAGATTTATTGTAAAATGTTTGTATGGAGGTTTTTAATATGTTAAATTACTCAAAAGAAAAAATTTCAATAAATGAACGCCAATTATATAATAAGGCGAGAGATATAGATGTTACAATATATAATTATCATTTTGCGGGTATGCCAAGTGAACATGTACTGTTCGCTTTATTTTCTTATCAAAACAAAGATGGTGGATTTGGACATGCTTTAGAAATAGATAATTATAATGGAGATTCTAGTGTATACCAAACTTGGGAAGCACTTCGCATTGTAAAAGAAACAGGTTTTAAAAAGATAAATGAAAATCCTATGCTAGAGGAATTACTAAAAAAGACATTTAATTACCTATATAATCGTAATGAAGTAGTAAATAATAGATGGAGTGCTACAGTAGAATCAAATAATAAGGCAGTCTGTGCTCCGTGGTTTTTACATAATGAAACCACTAAAAAGGCTTTTGGATATGCACCAACTCCAGGTATTGTTGGATGCACACTTTATTTTTGTGATGAAAAGAATCCATATTATAAAAAGGCATATAAGATGGCAGAGAAATGTATCGATGATTTCTTTGTTTTAAATGAATTAACTAAAGAAGAATACATTAGTTTTAAAATGTTATATGATTGTATAAAGGAAAAAGGATTATTTACTGCAATACTAGAAGAAATGAATAAAAAATTAAATGAAGTAGCTTTAAGTATGGTTGAAAAAGATAGTGCTAAATATAATACTTATTGTAATTTACCATTAGAGTTCTTTAGTGAATATACAAATAATGATGAGATAAATGAGTTAATTAATAAGAATTTGGATTTCGTTATTGAATCACTACCTAATCATGGATTATGGGAAGCGAATCATCAATGGAATAATGAATTTCCAGAGGGAGACACTGCAATGATAAAGTGGATGGGTCCCATTACCGTTAGAAATCTATTATGGTTGAAAAAATTTAATCGTTTAGGTTAGAAAGGACAGTTTATGAAAAGGGTTGTCGTAAAAATAGGTTCATCTTCGTTGATTGATAAAGATGGTAAACTTAATCAAACTAGAATTGAAGAAGTTATAAATGAAATGGCAATGTTGAAGGAATCTAATGTTGACCCGATTATTGTCACATCTGGTGCAGTTGCAGTTGGGGCTAATAAACTTCAAGTAAAGCCAAAAGATATAAAGATGAAACAAGCCTGTGCGGCAGTAGGTCAAGCTATTCTAATGAATGGTTATGAAAAGGCCTGCGATATGAAGAATTTAAAATGTGCTCAAATACTTTTAAATCATGATGATTTTGATTCTAGAAATAGAATGTTAAATCTAGAAAATACATTAAATACTTTAATTGAAAATGGTGTAATTCCTATTATCAATGAAAATGATGCTTTAGCAGTAGAAGAAATTAAGGTTGGAGATAATGATACATTATCAGCTTTAATAGCACCTATGGCAAATGCTGACTTGCTTATTTTAATGTCAGACATTGATGGATTTTATACTGATAATCCAAAGACAAATAAAGAAGCAAAATTAATAAAAATTATCGATGTTATTGATGAAAATATTGAAAACATGGCTAAGGGTAGTTCCTCAAATGTTGGAACAGGTGGTATGCAAACGAAAGTTAAAGCTGCCAAAATGGTAACATCTTCGGGTGTTGATATGATAATTATGAATAGCGAAAAAATAACTTCGCTAAGAAATGCATTTACTTCTGAATTTGAAGGTACAAAATTTGTAGCTTCGAAAGAAAGAATTAGTGCAAGGATCCAGTGGATAAAATATAAAACAAAATCTAAAGGCAGCATTGTTCTTAATGAAGGAGCGTCAAATGCTATTTTAGAAAGAAAGAGTGTTTTAGCCAAAGGAATTATTGGTGTAAATAAAAAATTTAATGTAGGTGATGTTATAGATATTGTTTATAATGATATTGTGATTGCCAAAGGTATAACTAATTATAGTAATGAAGAAGTAAATAAGATAAAGGGAAAAGACTCTAAGTTATTTAATGAGATATTAGGATACCAAGGTAAAGCGGTTGTTATACATGCTAATGATATTGCTTTAATGTGAGGTAAGTATATGGAAGATTATTTGGTAATAATAGAAAAAGCAAATAATGCAAAGAAAAGTCTATCTTTAGCCTCATCAGAAATGAAAATAAAGGCATTAGAAGCTATAAGTAAAGGATTAATAGAAAATATAGATTTGATACTTAAAGCTAATAAGATAGATTTAGAAAATGCATTTAATATTAGTGATGTAATGAAAAAAAGATTATTATTAACAGAAGATAAAATAAAAGCTATTGCTAGTGATGTATTAGCGGTTAGTAAATTAGATGATCCTGTTAATCAAGTAATTGAAGAAATAAATAGACCAAATGGACTTTTAATTAAACAGGTTAGAGTTCCATTTGGAGTAATATTAGCTATTTTTGAATCACGTCCTAATGTTGTAGTGGATATTGCATCTTTGTGCATTAAAACAGGAAATGTTTGTGTTCTTAGAGGCGGAAAAGAAGCAATGAATACTAATAAAGTATTAGTTGATATAATTGGTAAGGCTATAGAAAGATATATTGATAAAGATAGTGTTTTATTGATAACTGATACCAACCGTGAACTTGTCGATAAATTAATTTTATTAAAAGATAAAATAGATTTAGTTGTGCCAAGAGGTGGAAAAGGTTTAATCGATAAAGTTGTTAATAATTCATTAGTTCCAGTTATTGAAACAGGTGCTGGAGTATGTCATGCTTATATCGATGAAGATGTTGATTTAGATATGGCAGTAAATATTGTTAGAAATGGCAAAATGTCAAATCCAGCAGTATGCAATTCACTAGAATGTCTACTTGTTAATAAGAAGGTCGCAAAAGAATTCTTTGACAAATTACTTGCAACTGATTTTAAAGATAATGTTCAAATATATGGTTGCGATGAAACAAATAAATATATTGATTGTGTGAGTGTTGAATCATATCATGAAGAATTTGATGATTTAAAAATAAATGTTAAGATTGTTAACAATGTTGATGAAGCAATTGATCATATTGGTGAATATAGTACAAAACATTCAGAGGTTATTATTTCTAATAATTTAGAAAACCAAGAGAAGTTTTTAGATAAAGTTGATAGTGCTTGTGTATATGTTAATTCATCAACTAGATTTACTGATGGTGGATGTTTTGGATTCGGTGCTGAACTTGGTATTTCTACTGGTAAGATGCATGCAAGAGGCCCAATGGGCTTAAAAGAGATGACTACCTATAAATATAAAATTATAGGAAATGGTCAAGTAAGATAATGAAAGAGGAAATCAAAATGATTAAAAAACCAGTAACACTTATTGTAATGGATGGATATGGACTAGATACGCCATCAAAAACTAACGCTGTATCTTTGGCAAAAAAGCCAAATTTAGATAAGATGTTTAAAAAATATCCTAATACAGTAATTGATGCAAGTGGGGAAGCTGTTGGATTACCAGAAGGACAAATGGGTAATTCAGAAGTTGGACATATGAATTTAGGGGCAGGTAGAATTGTATACCAATCTTTAACTAGAATTAATGTTGCTATTAAAGATGGAAGTTTCTATAATAATGCTGCTATAAATAAGGCTATGGATAATGCAATAGCTAATAACAAAAAATTCCATATTTTTGGATTATGTAGTGATGGAGGAGTACATTCTCATACATCACATATTAAGGCAATTGCCAAATTAGCTAGTCAAAAAGGAATCGATAAAGTTTATTATCATGCTTTCCTTGATGGAAGAGACGTTGCACCTAATAGTGCTGTTGATTTCATGAAGAATATCTTAGAAGAAAAGAATATTATTGTATCTACAGTTAGTGGACGTTATTATGCTATGGATAGAGATAAGAATTGGAATCGTATCCAACAAGCTTATGATGTTATAACTACAGGTGATGCTGAGAAGTTTGATGATGCAATTGAAGGAATAAAAACTTCATACAAACGTGGTGTGTTTGATGAATTCTTAGTTCCATTTGTTGTTGATAGAAAAGGTTTAGTTGAAGATGGAGACAGTGTAGTATTTGCTAACTACCGTCCTGATAGAGCTATTCAAATTGCAACTGCTATTTCTAATCCTGAAATGAGTGGCGTTAACTATTCTAAGGGTCCTAAGAATGTTTGCTTTGTTTCAATGATGAAATATGCTGATAGTGTAAAAGGTGATTTAGCATTTGAATTGACTTCACTTGATAATTTATATGGTGAAGTTATAAGCAAAGCTGGAATGAAGCAATTACGTATTGCAGAAACTGAAAAATATGCCCACGTTACTTTCTTCTTTGATGGTGGAGTAGACAAAGAAATAGAAGGTTCAGACCGTATATTAGTTAATTCTCCAAAAGTTGCTACATATGATTTAAAACCAGAAATGAGTGCATATGAAGTGACTGACAAAGTTGTAGAAGCAATTGCTGCCAATAAATATGATACTATAATTCTAAATTTTGCTAACTGCGATATGGTTGGTCATACAGGTGTTGTTGGTGCGGCTGTTAAGGCAGTAGAAGTAACTGATGAATGTGTTGGACGTGTAGTTGAGGCATTAAATAAAGTTGGTGGAGTAGCTATTATTACTGCCGATCATGGAAATGTTGAAAAATTAGCTGATGCTGATGGAAATGTATTTACTGCTCATACAACTAATTTAGTTCCTTTGATAATTACTGATGAATCTATTAAATTAAGAGAAAATGGAATATTATCTGATATTACTCCTACTTTATTAGAATTATTAAATATTGAACAACCAAAAGAAATGACTTCAAAATCATTAATTATAAAATAATAGAAATAGAAAAAGATATTTTATACTTTTATATATAAAATATCTTTTTTTTTATTAATTAATGTCGAAAAAAGGAGAAAAAAGTGATATAAAGTAAAAGGGTGGGGGAAATAAAGTGAGAAGAGTAACGATAATTGATATACTGCGGGGACAAATAAAAAATGGGGAAGAAGAATTGATAGGGGAATTATTAATAGAAGTCGATGAATTTTTATATCATTATGATTTGTTTGAAGGGACAAAGTATAATGATATTTTTTATTTTATATATCTGGAAGAAAAATATATGACAAACCAGGAAATAGCTAGCATAGTAGATGTGGAAGAAAAGCAGATTTATATTATAAAAACCAATATAGAAAAATACATAGAATTATTAATAAAGACGGACAAAAAATATCAAAAAATTAGGGAATACTTATCACAAAAATAGAAAAATGTCAACGTCAAAAATGACGTGATAGAAAATATAAGGTCATGTTATATTGAAAATGTATTACCTAGCTAGAATACAAAAAAGACAAAATCATGGAGGAAAATATGAAAGTAAAGTTTAGAAAAAGAAACAATAATAATTTAAGAAAAATTGTACAATTAGAAGAAGGTTATGATAACCAAAATAGAAAAGTAACAATTGTAGAGTTAAAGGAAGTAGAAGGAAACGTAGCTGAAGTAGGAGATGCATTAACAGAGGAAACGTTTGAAAAAATAAATGCCCACGATGATAATGAAGTAGTGTTCAGTAATCAAACTAATAATGAATTACCAGAAGCAAACATTGGAAAAACTAAGATTGTAGGCTTAGCGAATGGAGAAACATGGGTAATTCCAGCAAGGGGTTTAAAAAACAAATTTAAGGTCTCAGAATACACAGATCCACTAGTTAATGAAGTAGTAACAAAATTCGATGTAAATGGAACTAGCTATGATAATGGATTAGCAATTAATAGTGGAGTATTAGATACAAAGCCTGGTAGAGAAGCAGAATATAATGAATTTGCACAAAAATATGTAGGTAATCGAGGTGTAGTATCAGTAATTGCAGAAAATGGATTGCAAATTAAGGAAGGAAATATCAAAGTAGCGGTATGTGAAAATGTAACCACAGATAGTGATAAAAAACATGGAACAGTACAAGTAATCCAAGGAAACGGATTAAAGTTAAGTAATGGAACAATTAAGATGAATACAGCGGATGATTTAAATGCTGGAGCAATTAAAGTAACAAGCGGTAATGGTTTAAATTGTTTAAGCGGTAATTTATCATTAGGATTAGCAAATAGCAGTACTAATGGAGCTATGAGTAAAGAAACATATAATGAAATTACACAGTTAAAGTCACAAATAAATAGCCTAAATAGTAATAGTAGTGCGTCAAATGGCGATTTATTATATCAAAGGGTTATAGTACTATATGGTCAAAATATTAGTCTTGGTAGTGATTTGTATGCTTCCGGGTATAAAAAATTAAAAATTGAAGTATATAAAGAGACTGATGATGGAGAAGATAGACCTACATATTGTTATGAAAATTACGGAGAAAAAACAATAGTAGTACCACAAGACCAAAGTTCCACTTCATCATATAACAATTATTTTTCAATTATTACCACTATGGGATTAACAAGTAGAGCATATATAGAAGGAAGATTAAATAACTCAAATTTAATTATGTCAGCATATAGTAATGTTCCATATACTGGATATTCTAGTCAATTATCATATGCAGATGGAGAAACTTACAATGTTAAAGTATACGGATATAAGTAGGAGGATAAAATGAAGGAAATAGAAATAATTATATCTCTAATAGGTACATGTTTAGGGCTATTTATAACCTTACTAACTTACTTTTTAAAATTCACCAAAAATCAAAAAATAAGAAAACAAGCTGAAAGTATATTAGAACTGACAAACAAATTATTACCCTATATAAAAGAAGCTGAAGAATTTCAAAATTATAGTGGTCAAGAAAAAAGAGAATATGTACTAACGAAGGCAAACAGATATGCCATTGAGAATAAGGTACCATATAATGAATTGGAAGTAATAAAAAAGGTTGAGGAATTAGTAAGTTTAACTAAGGAAGTAAATAAAAAAACAATAAAAATATGGGAAGGTGAATGGAATGGCAAAGGCAAAGAAGAACTATAGTTTTGAAATTGGACGAAGTGCTGGAAATATTAATTTGGCTACCGGACATTTAAACTTTATCCACATAGATGCAAAAACAAATAAAAATATATTGCCAATAGAAGTAACACATGTTTATAATAATGAAAATAATAACACATACTTTGGTAAAGGATTTAATCTAAATTTATGCCAAAGTCTAGTGAAAAAAGAAGATGGAAGCTATGAATATAAGGATGGATATAATAATGCATACATCTTTAACGAACTATTTTACTATAAAGATAATGAAAATAAACGTATTTATACTAAAGAAGATGGAAGTAAGGTAGAGAAAAAAGATGTTAAAATCAATTACGATGGAAGTTTGTTATATAATGAAAAAGAAGTATTTAATGAACTCAAAACAGAAAGTGGATTAACTCTAAAAACAGATAACACAGATTATAAAAATAGCGATAAAATTGATTTTAGATATGAAGAAGTTGCCACATTAGAAGATGGAATAGAGGAAATTAAAGGGGTTTTAGCTGATTTAAAATTCAATTTAGAAAACGAGTATAAGAAATTTGATGAAAACTTTATTAATAATATAAATTATAAGACTCTACTAGAATCGCAAAAAAGTATTGAAGATATATCATATGGTATAGAAAAAAAAATAGTTGATCAATTCCATGAATTGTATGTATATGTAGGAAACTTAAATGATAAATTGAGAGCAAAAATAAATGATTACGATGAATATACGAAAAAAGAATTATTGCCAATAATGGGAGGTATTGTCATTAATGGTGGTGCATCGAAATTTGATAAAAATGCTTCAGCATATACATATATAGATGATGATGGAATGTATGCTTATGCATATGAAAGATTATATGAGAATGAAATTGGATTATATAAAAACAACGAGAATTCAACTGGTGGTCTTATTGATAACAGAGGGGAATATAAGAGACTTTGGAGATATAGTCAAGATTTATTTGATGCTAAAGTGAGTGAAGCTGCTCAAAATGTAACAATAGCAACTAGAGAAGTAGAAAAACAAACTTTAGAAAATAATAAAATCTTAATGGCTGATAAATACACATTGTTAAATAAACAGGAAATATATTTAGAAAACAAAAGTATTTATGAAAAAAGATATAATAATGCCTTAAAAGAATATTATCAATTATTAAAATTAAGAGCAACTGAACAAATCAAAAGATATGAAATTATTTTAGAATATAAAGAATATCAATTAGAAATGTTATATAAGCAAGTACCCATAAATTTTATAATAAGCTTAGATAATGTTATTCATGGATTTAATAAATATAATCAATTATCAATAATCTTTGACGCCTATGAAAATGTTATTAACATTAATTACAATGAAAAAAATCAAATTCAAAACATTATAAATAATAACGATGAAGACATCGAATTCATATATAATATCAATGATCAATTAATAAAAATAATTGATAGTGAAAATAGAGAAACAGTGTTTAGTTATCAAAACGAATATTTAACAAAAATTACTTATCCAAATGAAGAATTTGCTATTTTAAAATATCAAAATGATAAATTAAATGAAATAATTAACATTGATCAAACAAGTATTTATTTACAATATGAAAACGATAAAATAATTAGAGTATTTAAAAGAGCATATTTAATAAATAGTGATAAAGAATATGAATTGATTAAAGAAAAAGTGTTACATGTAATTACCTATAAAGAAAATGAAACTAAAGTAATGGACTGTAAAACTGAAATAAATAATAATTATTTCTTCGATAGTGAAGGGTATTTAATAACCGAATACGTAGAAAAGAAAACAATTATTGAATCGATTACGACATACGATAAAACTGATCATTGTGAAAATGTTTTAACAACGACCAAAAAAGATGAGACTATTTTCGAATTAGAGAAAGCAGAAAATGTAGTAACAAGAACATTTATAGTAACAGAATTCTTAGATAATGTAACTGATTATGTATTATCAGGTTTTGCATTAGCAAATTCCAATGAGATAAACGATAATAGAAAAACAGAATTTTGTGATCATCTAGACTTAGTGGAACAAAATACTAATTACAACGCTAAATTTCAAATTGAATGTAATGTAAAATATTCAAATAAAACAAAAACCTATAAAATGATATTTGATTACAAAAACAAAGGAAAACAGTTTAAGGCAATACAAGTTGTCCTAGATGAAGATTTAGAAGGCAGAGTAATCAAACCAGAAGAAATTCAAATCATCCTAAATTATAGTAATAATAATGGAGAGTGTCTTTTTGAAAGCATAAGATTATCAACAGGAGATTACATATATAGCGAATATGACTGTTGCGGTAATAAAATATATGAATGCTATAATGAAATTATTGAAGCTAAAACCAATAATGGAGAAAAAAACGGCAAATTTGTAACAAAAATTGAGGGATACTTCAATTATGATGACAATTCGAATCTAATTAGACAATGCGCTAATGTAGTAAAAGAAGAGTATGATTTAACAGGATATATAATAGATAGAAAAGTTAATGAATATATTACAAAATATGAATATAATAAACAAAACAAACTAGTAAGAACAATAAATCCCCAAGGTATGATAACCGAGCAATATTATAACACATATGGACAAGCTATAAAAAAAATAATATACCATAAATCAAATCCATCATTGAAATACTATGACGAAACAAAAGTTGATGAAACAGGAAAAATAATATGTAATATAGACACCCTAGGAAATGAAACTACATATGATTACTTAGAAGATACAGCAATAGTAGAACGAGTAACGAATAGTAAAAACCAGAGTATTAATTATGGGGTTGATTATGAAACCAAAGAAATTATATCAATTTCATCAACTACAAATGGTGAAAATAATTATAACACCATGGAATATGAAAAAGGCTTGCTTAAAGCCTTAACAAACCAAAATAACACATATGAATTTGAATATGATTGTTTCGGCAGACAACAAGAAGTTAAAATTAATGGAGAACTATATGTTAGTTTTAGTGAATATATCGAAGATGGATTAGATGTTTATAAAACGTTATATAAAACCAATGAAGGGTATGAAATTAAAAAAAACCAATATAGTGAGATATTAGAAGTCGAAAAAATAACAGATAGAGAAAAAGCAACAATCTTAAAATACGGATATTTGGATGATAAATTAAATAAAACAATCGATTATACAAATGAAATACCGTTTGAGGCGTCATATATTTACGAAAAAGAAACCCTAATAAAAGAGATAAATAACGATTATATTAAAACTCTAGATTATGATATCGATGGAAATGCTTCTAAATTGGAATACGAATATGCCGATGACAGTCAAGAGTATATCTATGGATATGACACATTTGGAAGCCTAAAGACTGTAATTTATAATAATAATTTAAATATAGAATTAACAAATGATAAATTAAACAGGCTAGAGAAATTAGAAATAATAGATTCTAATAAATGTCATCTAATCGAAAGCAAATATACATATTTAAGCAAAAATAATCATACATCAGATTTAATTACATCAGTAGAAACAAAAACAAATAATGGATTAGCTAGAACAAAATATATTTATGATTCAGTAGGAAATATTAAAGAAATAAAAGGAAGTAAAGAAAATAATAGATATATTTATGATGACTTAAATCGTTTAATAAGAGAAGATAATATGGAATTAGATTATAGCTATACATATGACTATGATAATAACGGAAATATAATATCGAAAACAAATTATAGATATTGCTTGGAAAACCTTTCCAATGGAATTAAAAAGATATATAATTATAATAACGATTTATTAGTTGAATATGATAATAAAGAAATAACATACAACGAATTAGGTAATCCCGTAATATATAAAGGTAAAGTGTTAAAATGGGATATTAGAAATTTAATAAATGTCGATGATATTTTATATAAATATAATGCTTCTAATATAAGAACATATAAGAAAAATAAAAATGAAGAAACTCGATATATATTAGAAGGCAATAGAATATTAAAAGAAATAAGAATAAAATATGATACATATTTAGCAACATATTTTGAAGAACCAACATATCCATCAAAAGAAGAATATGAAATAAAATATATTTATGGAGTAAATGGAATATTAGGATTTGAAATAAATAGAGGAAATGGTGTAACTAAAAGATATTATTATCTAAAAAACATTCAAGGAGATATTTTAGAAATAATAGATGGAGAAGGAAAACTTGTCGCAAAATATACTTACGATGCATGGGGAAATCATGAAATTATTGTTAATATTGATGATATAGCCAGTATCAATCCATTTAGATATAGAGGCTATTATTATGATAGTGAAACATCTATGTTTTATTGTAATGCGAGATATTATGACCCTGAAATCGGACGTTTCATATCTCCAGATTCAATCGATTATTTAGAACCTGAAAGCATTAATGGGCTTAATTTATACTGCTATTGTGGAAATAACCCGATTCTTTATGCCGATCCTAGTGGTCATTCAGTTATACTTGCTTTATTGATTGGAGCAGGAATAGGCGCCCTGGTAGGTGGAGCTAGTTATGCAGTAAGCGAAGGAATTTCTTTTGCAATAACGGGCAAATTTACATGGTCTTGGGAAATGTTCGGAGCTTCTGTAATAGGTGGAGCAATTGGTGGAGTATTAACACCGTTCTTTGGTCCAGTTGCAACTGCGTTTATTACGGGATTTTCAACTACATCTATTGGTATGGGACTAGAAAATCTAAATGGAAAAAGAAATTATTCTTTTTCTGAAATATTCTTGACGTCATTATTGGTAGGATCTGTTTCTGGAATGACAGCTGGAATTTTAGATAGAGTTAAAATTCCCGGTTTTAATTCAGGAAGAGGGAGCATTAGTGCTATATCAAAGCAAATAAATACAAAATTATTAAATGGACAAATCGGAAGAATTTCGGCACAAACTTTTGGGAAAATGTTATTCTTAAATGTGGTGTATTCATTACCAGCAACGATATTTAATGGATTATTTGACAATCATAGTATAGACGTAGCAAGTAATTATAAATATGCATATTAAAGAGGTGTATCAGTATGAAATTATTAAAAAGACTTTTTTCAGCGAAAACTAACGATATAAACTACAAAAAAGAACTTGTGACATTGATTAGTTTAATAATTATTTTTTTAATACCGGTGGTGATTAGATTACTGCCTGTTGAAATACCATACAAAATTATTTGGTATATTTTAGGATTCATTATGTTAATTGTATTTTATCCATGTATTTTGTTTTGTGGTATTAGATTACTAAATGTATCCGACAATAAAAAAAAGAATAAAATAAAATTGGGAAATTATATTCGAAAAGAGAAATTTCAACCGATGATAGTAAGATTAGAGGATGTATTATTAGTTATTGATAAAGCAAAGGTTGGCTATGAGTTTTCCTTGAAGTATAATGAAAAATGCTATATTATTAAAGTTGATTTTGAGGATTATAAAAGTAGTAGAAAAATTGGTAAAAAGTATTTTATTATAAATGACAAAGAATACGATAATTATTTAAGTTTTGAAGCTGATATAAAGAAAGAAATAATTTCAAATAACATTTATTGTTTATCGATAGATGATAATGATCCAAAAAAAGTTTGGAATAAAATAAAAATTAATTAAATTACAATATTTAAGTACAGAGGACATTCTCAATTAAAAAAGAGATTGTCCTTTTTTTATTATCTAAAAAAATTTTAATCTTTTTTTCACAAGGACAAATTGTGTCCACAGCCCCCTTAAAATTGTAAGTGTCTAGGGTTAACACTAGGTAATTTACAAGAAGGAGGTTATATAAATGAAATTAATTGCATGCAAAGGAAGACTAGGTTCATTATTAGAAGATTTAGGCTACAGCAAGAAGCGTGTTACAAAAAATCTTAAACTATTATTAAAGATTATGAAGATAAGTAATATTATACAAAACCAAATTATTAAATACTAGGTTAATAGTTTTTGTTATGATAAAATGAATATGGTGGTTATATGCATAAGATGTGGAATTTATGGCATGGATGCCATAAGAAGAGTGCTGGTTGCAAATATTGTTATGTTTATCGTGCTGATGAAAGACATGGTAAAGATGCAAGTATTGTTTACAAAACTGGTGATTTCTTATTACCTATACAAAAGAATAAAGATGGAAGTTATAAGTATCCAAGTGGTACTTTCTTTTGGACTTGTTTCACATCTGATTTTTTATTAGAAGATTGTGATTTATACAGATGTGATGCATGGAATATGATAAGAGAACGTAGTGATTGTGAATTTTTCTTTATTACTAAAAGAATTGATAGATTAGAAAGTGTCCTACCAAATGATTGGGGAAGTGGATACGATAATGTTCATATTGGTTGTACAGTAGAAAATCAGGAAATGGTTGATTATAGGTTGCCAATTTTTATGAGATTGCCTATAAAACATAAAGTCATTATTAATGAACCATTGCTTGAAAATCTTGATATAGAAAAGTATTTAGATGATACGATCGATGAGGTAGTAGCAGGTGGAGAATCTGGATTAGATGCACGTGTATGTGATTATAACTGGATTATAAGTATTAGGGAACAATGTGTAAGAAAAGGCGTTCCATTTTGGTTTAAACAAACCGGGGCACATTTTTTTAAAGATGGACAACTATATAATGTACCTAGAAAATTTCAACATTCACAGGCAAAAAAATCAAATTTAGATTTTAATAGAATAAAATATTAGAAAAACATTGCTTTTATTAGTTGCCCCCTATAAAATAATAGATAGTTATTAGTTTTTATAAATGTAATTACTATTATGTGGGGAGAAAATAAAATGAAAAGAACTGGTGGATTAATATTAATAACTGTTTGGCTTTTATCAGGTATTTTAATTCAAATGATGGCTGCATTTAATATAGGATTTGTAGCTACTGGATTTAAAGGTAATTATGGAGATGCTAAATTGTTTGGTTATATATTTAGTACTTTGGTAGTTATATCATTTGTTGTTATTGCTATTATAAGTGGATTAAAAAAAGATATATCCCCTATTAAAACAGGAATTGGGATTATTTTGTTGTTATTTATGGCATATTTAAATGATAAATATAATTTAGGAGTTGAATATATATTGGCTTTTCCAATTTTATTCTTAATAAATCCAATTTTTGTATTCTTACATGCATATAAGGATTCTGTAATGTATATGTGTATAGGAATAATTATTGCATGTATAATAATTGCAAATTTAGTAGCCTTTGCAATAAAAAAGAATAAAGATGAAAAAACAATATAATTAGAATTATTATACAAGGGAGTACATGTATGAAGTTAAATGTTAGAAATACTTTTTTTGTTGGATTAGTTTTCTTTTCAACATTAATGTTTTGGGAAATATATAATAAAGTAGTTCCTTTATTATTAGAAGGTTTCAATTTGAATAATTTGGAAACTGGGATAATTATGGCTTTGGATAATATATTAGCAGTTGTGTTGTTGCCGTTTATAGGAATTTGGTCGGATAAGACAAAAACAAAAATAGGTAAGAGGATGCCTTTTATAATAGTAGGTATTGTAGGAGTAGTAATCAGTATGATTTTTATTCCGATTGCTAGTAATGGTAATAGTCTTATTTTATTTATAACAGTACTTGGATTTGTACTTATATTTATGAGTTTATTTAGATCTCCTGGTGTAAGTTTAATGCCAGATATTACACCTAAACCATTAAGAAGTGACGCTAATGCAATAATCAATATAGTTGGATATATTGGAGTAGTAGTTGCATTAGTTTTAGAACTTATTTTCTTTAAACAAGAGGGAAGTAATTTAACATTATTTGTAGTTGTAGCAGTGGTTATGCTGATATCTTTAATATTAGTTCTTTTAACAATAGATGAGAATAAGTTAACAAACGAAGCTGAAGAAATAAATAAAACTATTAAAGAAGAAGTTCTAGAAGAAACTAAATTAACTAAAGAACAAAAAAAGAGTCTATTTTTTATATTATTATCAGTTGCATTTTGGTATATTGCTTTTAATGCCGTTGAAACATTTGCTTCAAAATATGTCATTTATAATTTGAAATTAAAAGATGGTGCTTTTGCTCTACCTTTGATGGTAGCTCAAGTAGGTGCTTTCGCAGCATTTATTCCAGCATCAGTATTAGCTAAACAAATAGGGAGAAAGAAAACTGTTATTCTTGGTGTTATAATAATGCTTGTAGCATTTTCGGTAGCTATTATCCATATGCCTTTATTTGCTTATTTTATAGTGTTTGCATTTATTGGAGCTGGGTGGGCAACTATTAATGTGAATAGTTATCCAATGGCTTTAGAGATGGTTGGAAGTAATAATGTAGGGAAGTTTACGGGATTATATTATACATTTTCTATGACTGCTCAAATAATTACTCCAATATTAGCAGGTTTCTTAATTGATAGAAATTCTAACGATTATGGATTCTTATTTGTGTATGCTGCGGTATTTATGATGTTTGCATTAATTACAATGTGTTTTGTAAAGCATGGTAATACAATTACAATTCAAGAGAAAATAAAAAATGAACGTTAAATGCGTTCATTTTCGATTTTATTATTATTTTTATAAACAATAAATTTTGACCATAGAAATTCTAATATCATATTTTGTGCCATACATATAAATAAAACTAAATATTCATTCCATCCTTGTGTGTTAGTTAAATATTTTGTTAGAAGTGTAGAATAAGGGGTAAAGAATACGTAGAATAAAAGTGCTAGTATCATTGATTTTTGTATATTATTAGAAGCTTTGAATGTAAATTTTCTATTAACTGTAAAATTATAAAGAACAGATATAATTAAAGCAATAAGATATGATGTCCAATAATTAAGGTTTGCTAGTTCATTTAATAAAGTGAATATAATTGTTTGAATTATTCCTGCTCCTAGTGAAAAGCATAGGAATTTTATAAATTGTATTAATGTTTCTCTCTTTTTAGTTTGTTCCATATAAATATCCTTTTTCTAAAATATGCAAATATTATAACATATAATTTTTAATATGTAATGTTTATATTGAAAAAGTATATAGCAGGGAGTATAATAAGACTGTAATATCAATTTTATACTTCAGGGCAGGGCGAAATTCCCGACCGGCGGTAAAGTCCGCGAGCGTAATGCATGAATAGGTTAGATTCCTATACCGATAGTACAGTCTAGATGGAAGAAGAAAAAAGTTTATCTTTTTTGTTTTTTAATGTCCTGGTAATTCAGGACTTTTATTTTTGAAAAGAGGTTAAAAATGAAAAAATTTGATGTTAGAAAAGTAGTAATATTATCGGCAATGTCAGCTATTACAATAGTTTTGTATTGTTTTTTAAAGTTTCCATTACCGATATTTCCAAAGTTTTTGGAATTTAATTTCTCAATGTTGCCAGTATTAATAACTGTGTTCATGTTTGGTATGGTTGAAGGTTTAATGCTAGTATTAATGAGATTTTTGGGTAAGATAATTATTAGTGGTACAAGTACTATGTATGTTGGCGAATTAGCTGATATAATATTGGCGGTAATAGTTGTTTTAGCTGTTAGTTTAGTTTATAAAAGTTTAAAGAAGAAGAAAAGCCCTGTTTCGGCTTCTTTATTTGCATTAGGTGCTGGTATTATAGGTTGGAGTATAGGAGCAATGATTGCGAATTGGTTAGTAATAATTCCGGCATATGTTCATATTGCAAAATATCCTATGGCAGCGATAATTGGAATGTCTAGTATGATTCCAGGAATAAATGAAAGTAATTTCATGATGTTATATTTATTCGTTGGAGTATTGCCGTTTAATATATGCTTAAGTACGGTTGTAAGCATAGTAACGTTTATTGTACATAATAGAACTAGGCATATATTTGAAAAAGAGTAGGAAAAAGAACATTTACTTCGGTAAGTGTTTTTTTCTTGAAACCGTTTGTTTTGAGGGGTGTTTTGTTGTTATTTATTAAAAAATATGATAAAATATTTAAATGAATAGCTTTTTTTAGGAGGTTGCGTAAAAATGAGAATAAAAACGAATTATCACACACATTTAGCATTATGTAACCATGCTGTGGGAGAAGCTAAAGATTATGTTTTAGAAGCCGTTAGATTAGGCTATGAAGAACTTGGAATATCGGATCATGCACCTGTCTGCAAAGATTGGTTTAGTGATTTTGATTACCATAGACTATATGGGCATAAAAACATGAATATGGACCAATTCTATAATGATTATTTAATTCAGTTAAAAAATATAAATACTAAAGAATTATCTTTTAAAAAAGGTATTGAAACAGAATATATTGAAGGCCATGATGAATATTATAGGGGACTTTTAAAGCATCTTGATTACATGATTCTTGGGGTACATTTTTATAAAGTAGGAGACAAATATGTTGATACTTATGTTGAGATGACAAAGGAATATATGTATGCTTATGCAAGAAATGTTGAAAATGCTCTTAGTACCGGAATGTTTAAAATATTAGCACATCCAGATTTATATTTGGTTGGTCTTGATTATTTTGATGAGGATTGTAAAAAGGTTGCGAACATGATTATTGATTCATGTATTAAGTATGGTGTATATCTTGAAATAAATTGTAATAGTAAAACAAAAAAATATCCAGATTATAATTTTTTTAAGGAAGTAGTAGGCAAACCTGTTAAATTAATAGTAGGTGTAGATGCTCATGACCCACTTAGGTTAAGTGGTGATCATATTGATTATGTATATGATTTAATTGATAATTTAGGTTTAGAAGTAAAAGAAAGAATAGAGTTTTAGGAGTGATTTTATGAAGAATTATAAATTACATACATCCGAAGGCGTTAAGGATTACTTAGGTAAGGAACTCCTTGTTAAGGAAGAAATAGAAAAAAGAATAAAGGATTTATTTATATGCCATGGATATGAGTTAGTAAAAACTCCTACTTTTGAATATATAGATGTTTTTAGTAATGGTCATGTTTTACAACAACCAACCCTTTATAGCTTAATAAATAGACAAGGAGAAGTTTTAGCATTAAGAAATGATATGACTTCTTCAATTGCTAGGATCGTAGCTACTCATGATGCAAATGCAATATTCCCTAAAAAATATTGCTATATAGCAAATACATTTAGATATCCTAGAGCTTATCAAGGTAAATCACATGAATTTACTCAAGCCGGTATCGAAATTATTGGTGTAGATAATGTGAAATCTGATGTAGAATGTATTACTTTAGCTTTTAAGTCATTAAAGAAAATTGGACTAGATAAATTTACTATCCATATTGGAAGTACAGAATTTATTGAAGGATTATTTAACGAATTTAATTTATCTAATAACCAAAGAGAAATATTATTCAGCATTATCGAAAGTAAAGATTTTGTTTCTTTAAAGAATAAAATGGTTGAATATAAAATAGATAATAAATATGTAGATTTAGTATTGATGATTATGAGTAATGCTGGTAAATTAAATTTCTTAGATAGTGTAATAGCTAGATTAGAAGGATTTGATTCTATAAAATATCTAGAAAGATTATCAATTGTATATCACGAACTAATGAAGTTAGGATTACAAAATAAGGTTGTATTTGACTTCAGTGTATACTCTTCTGCAAAGTATTATACAGGTCTTACTTTCCAAGTATTTGCGGAAGGTATAGGTAGAGCTGTTGTTAGTGGAGGAAGATGTGATTCATTATTATCTAATTTTGGTGCTAGTCGTCCGATGATTGGATTTGGATTGCATGTAGATTCGATCTTAGAATATGTTATGAATCATGATTTAATAAGTATTAGTCATATAAAATATCTATCACATTGTGATAGTGAGGGACATTCTTTTGCATTGGAGAAAAATACAGAATTTAGAGAACAAGGAATAATTGTTTCTGAAAGTGTATTTTATAGTTTAAATGAAGCAATTGAATATGCAAAGATAAATAAGTATAATCGTGTTCTTAATTATACAAACGACAAATTAGAAATTATTGAACTTGGTGGTGAATAAAATGGCGGAAATTACATTTGCCTTATCAAAAGGAAGATTAGCCAATAGAATTTTAGAAATGCTAAAAACTTTAAATATTACTGACGTAGAAATTACCGAAGATACTAGAAAATTGGTTATTACATCTAGCGATGATAGATATGCGTTTTTCTTGTCAAAACCAAGTGATGTTCCTACATTTGTTGATTATGGTATTGCAGACATTGGTGTTGTTGGAAAAGATACTATTTTAGAAGAGAATAGAGATATTACTGAAATATTAGATTTAGGATTTGGGAAGTGTAGAATGTGTGTTGCTGGACCAAGTGATGCAGTAACTATATTAAATAGTGGAAAAACTATTAGAGTTGCTACTAAGTATCCTAATATTGCAAAAAAATATTTTGAAAAAACTAATCGTAATGTTGAAATAATAAAATTAAATGGATCAGTTGAATTAGGTCCTTTAGTAGGATTAAGTGATGTTATTGTTGATATAGTTGAAAGTGGAAAAACATTAGTTGAAAATGGGCTATGTGTTTTAGAAGAAATAGAAAATCTTTCTGCTAGATTAATTGTTAATAACGCTAGCTTAAAGGTAAAATATGAAGAAATTAATGCGATTGTGAATGGTTTAAGAGCACTGATTTAAGAGGTGAATTATATGTTAAAAATATTAAATAATAAAAATGAAATCGATGAATTCCTTAAAACTCTTGATGAGAGAGGAATTGTTGATGATGGCAAATATGTAGAAACGGTTAATAATATTTTGAAGGATGTAAAGCAAAATAGAGATCAAGCCGTTTTGAAATACACAAATATGTTTGATGATAAATTTGCTACACTAGATAGTCTTATTGTTTCTAAAAAAGAAATGGAAGATGCTTATAATAACATTAGTCCAAGAATGAGAGAAATATTAGAAACTTCTAAGGATAGAGTATGGGCATATCACAAACATCAAGTAAGAAATACTTGGATTGTTGAAGAAAATGAAGGTGAAAAGCTAGGACAAAAATTTACACCACTTTCTAAAGTTGGAGTATATGTACCTGGTGGTAAGGCTGCTTACCCGTCATCTGTTATTATGAATATAGTACCAGCTAAGGTTGCTGGTGTTGAGGAAGTAATTATGGTTACTCCAGCTGTTAATGGATATATTAATCCATTAGTATTAGCTGCGGCTTATATTTGTGATGTTGATAAATTAATTAAAATTGGTGGGGCACAAGCAATTGCTGCATTAACATATGGAACTAATTTAGTTCCAAAGGTTGATAAGATTGTTGGACCTGGTAATATTTATGTTGCTTTAGCTAAAAAGAGTGTTTTTGGTCAAGTTGGAATTGATTCAATTGCTGGACCAAGTGAGATTTTAGTAATAGCTGATGAAAGTGCTAATCCTAAATATGTAGCTGCAGATTTACTTGGACAAGCAGAACATGATGAATTAGCATCAAGTGTTTTAGTTACTACAAGTAAAAAGTTAGCTATGGAAGTAT
Source organism: Anaeroplasmataceae bacterium (assembly GCA_031553215.1). GTDB lineage: Bacteria > Bacillota_I > Bacilli_A > Acholeplasmatales > Anaeroplasmataceae > JAVBLW01. The sequence goes on along the minus strand of JAVBLW010000001.1, from coordinate 87,063 downwards.
CGAAAGAAGTTGAAAATTTCTATGCTACTTCATCAAGAAAACATATTCTAGATGAATCATTAAAATCATATTGTCGTGCATTGATTGTATCTGATATGAAGGAAGCTATAGCTTTGTCAAATGAGATAGCACCAGAACATTTAGAGGTTTGTGTTGATAATGCATTTGATTATTTAGATGATATAAAAAATGCAGGAGCTATCTTTTTAGGGCATTATACACCAGAAGCATTAGGTGATTATATGGCTGGGCCTAATCACGTGCTTCCAACTGTGAAAACATCAAGATTTTTCTCTCCACTTGGAGTAGATGATTTTATAAAGAAAAGTAGCATTATTAATTTTACTAAAGATGCATTATTGGATCTTGCGGATGAAGTAATTGATTTTGCGAATGAAGAAGGCTTAGAGATGCATGCTTTAAGCGTTAAAGTGAGAAAATAATAGAAAGTAGGTTTTGAAGGTGAAATATTTAAGAAAACAATTAAAAGGGATGGTTCCGTATCATTCTCCAAAAATTACTGATGGGATTGTGTTAAATGCTAATGAATCGCCTTTTAACCTTCCAAAGAGTATATTAAAAGAATTTACTGATGAAATCAATAAGTTTGAATTTAGTAGATATCCTGATACCGATAATACCATTTTAAGACAGGCTTTAGCGAATGCTTATAACCTAGATATATCTAAAGTTACTTCTGGTGTTGGTAGTGATGAAATGATAGATGCAATATTTAAAGCTGTTATTAGTGAAAATGATATTGTATTGACTGTTAAACCATCGTTTAGTATGTATAAGGAATTTGCTAGAATACATGATGCATCAGTTGTAGAAATTGACTTAAAAAAAGATTTTACTTATGATGTAGATGCAGTAATAGAGGGAATAAAAGCAAATAATCCAAAGATGATTATAATTTGTTCTCCTAATAATCCGACTGGATGTATTATGGCAAAATCAGATATTATTAGAATAATTGAATCTACTAAGGAACTAGTAGTTTTAGATGAGGCTTATACTGAGTTTTCTAATGAAAATAATATGGATTTAATAGATATTTATGATAATGTAATTATTTTAAGAACTTTTTCTAAAGCCTATTCACTAGCTAGTATGAGATGTGGATATGCTATTAGTAATCCTGAAAATATTACAATTATTGATGCAGTTAAGGCTCCATATAATTTAAATATTATGACTCAATTACTTGCAAGTATCGTAATTAAAAATAAAGATGCTTTTAAGGATAATATTCTATATTTGAAAAATGAACGAGATAGAGTATTTAATATATTAAAAGAAAGTAATATTGAAGTTTATGAATCAAATGCTAATTTTATATGGATGAGATTAAATGATAAGATTGTAAGTGAATTAGTAAATAATAAAATATATATTAGAAAAATGATGTATAATACAGATGTATATTACCGTTTAACTATTGGATTTAAAGAAGAAAATGATATGTTCTTAAAGGTGGTGCGTGAAAATGCGTAGTGTAACAAAGAAAAGAATAACAAAAGAAACAAATATTGAAGTTACTATCAATTTAGATGGTGAAGGTAAAAGTAATATTTCGACTGGTATTGGATTTTTTGATCATATGTTAACAAGCTTTGCTAAACATTCTTTATTTGATTTAGAAGTTAAAGTTAATGGAGATTTACACGTTGATACTCATCATACTGTAGAAGATACTGGTATTGTTTTAGGTGAAGCAATATTAGAAGCGGTTGGTAATAAGTACGGTATAAATCGTTATGCTTCTTATACAATTCCAATGGATGAAGCATTAGTCTTGGGAGCTGGTGATTTATCAGGTCGTGGATTCTTCCAAATGGATTATGAATTTGATACTCCGAAATGTGGAGATTTTGAAACTGAAACTACCGAAGAGTTCTTTAGAGCTTTTGCATTAAATGCACAGATGAATCTACATTTTTTAGTTATTAGAGGTCAAAATGCTCATCATATAATTGAAGCTATGTTTAAGGCTACTGGTAGATTATTAAGAGACGCTGTAGAAATAAATCCAAGAATTAAAGGTGTTCCATCAACGAAAGGAACTTTATAATGATTGCAATAATAGATTATGGAGTAGGCAATCTACATAGCGTATTAAATGCTTTTAAAAGTATTGGTTTTGATGCTTGTATTACGTCTGATAAGGATGTAATATTATCGGCAGATAAAGTTGTACTTCCGGGAGTTGGCGCATTTAAAGACGCTATAGACACTTTTAGAGCAAGAGGATTTGAGGGTGTTATCCAAAGTGTAGTAGAAAAAAATATTCCATTACTTGGAATATGTGTTGGAATGCAAATGCTATTTGAATATTCATATGAATTTGGTAAACATAAAGGTTTAGGTTTATTAAAGGGTGAAATAGTAAAATTTAATGGCATTGATAACATGAATAATAAATTAAAGGTTCCTCATATGGGATGGAATACTTTAGATATAAAGAAAAATAATACCATCTTAAAGAACATTAAGAATGGTTCATATGTATATTTTGTTCACTCATACCACTTGGTTAGTGAAAGTGATATTGTAAGTTCATATGCTACATATGGTGTTTCATATGGGGCTAGTGTAGAAAAAAATAATATATATGGAGTACAATTTCACCCTGAAAAAAGTGGAGATATTGGACTGCAAATTTTAAGAAATTTTGGTGAACTATGAGATTATATCCAGCAATAGACTTAAAAGACGGTAAATGTGTGCGTCTTTTTAAAGGTGATTACAATCAAATGACTACCTTTGGTGAACCAGTAGAAATGGCGAAGAAATGGGAAAGTCAAGGAGCTAAATTCCTTCATTTAGTTGATTTAGATGGAGCTAAGGATGGAGTTAGTAAAAACCTAGAAGTTATTAAAGAAATAGTTAAAAATATAAATATTCCCGTTGAGCTTGGTGGAGGAATACGAAACATTGAACAAATTAAGATGATTTTAGATTTAGGTGTTTCAAGAGTTATTTTAGGTAGTATTGCTGTAAAAAACCCTAGTATAGTAAAAGAAGCAATTGAAATGTTTGGAAATGAAAAAATCGTTGTTGGTGTAGATGCGAAAGAATTTAAGGTAGCTATCAATGGTTGGCTTGAAGATACTAAATTAGATGCACTAGAATTTTGCAAGGAATTAGAAAAAACTGGGGTTAAATACATAATTTTTACTGATATAAGTAAAGATGGTACTATGACTGGAGTAAATTTAGAGCAAACAAAGAAATTAGTTGATAATACAAATTTAGAGATTATTGCATCTGGTGGTGTTGCGACTATTGAAGATTTACGAAATGTAAATGAAATTGGTTGTGAAGGTGTAATTATTGGTAAAGCAATATATTTAGGAACAATTGATTTAAGCAAAGCCGAAAAGGAGTTCGAATAGTATGTTAGGAAAAAGAATTATCCCATGTCTAGATGTAAAAAATGGACGTGTTGTAAAAGGTGTTAATTTTATAAATTTAATTGATGCTGGTGATCCAGTTGAGATAGCTAAAGGATATAGTGAGTGTGGTGCAGATGAACTAGTTTTCTTAGATATAACTGCATCAAACGAAAATCGTGAAACAATAGTTGATGTTGTTAAAAAGACAGCAGAAGTTGTTTTTATTCCATTTACTGTTGGTGGTGGAATTAGAACTATTGATGATATTTCTAAAATTTTAAATGCTGGTGCAGATAAGATTTCTATTAATACTAGCGCTGTTCAAACACCGGATTTAATTAATGAAGGTTCAAAGAAATTTGGAAATCAATGTATTGTAGTGGCTATTGATGTTAAACACAATGGAGAATTCTATGAAGTAGTTATTCATGGTGGAAGAACTAAAACGGGTTTAAATGCAGTAGAATGGGCAAAAGAAGTTGAACGTCGTGGAGCTGGTGAAATTCTTTTAACTAGTATGGACTGTGATGGTACAAAAAAAGGATACGATATTGAAATCACTAGATTAATTAGTGAAGCAGTTAGTATCCCAGTTATCGCTTCTGGTGGTGCAGGTTCAAAAGAGCATTTCAAAGATGTATTTGTTAGTGGTAAAGCTGATGCAGCATTAGCGGCTTCGTTATTCCATTTCAATGAATTAGGAATAAAGGAATTAAAGGAATATTTAAGTGAAAATGATATTCCGGTTAGACTATAGAGGTAAATTTATGACAAAAGAAGAATTGCTTAAAGAAGTAAAATTTGATAAGAATGGTTTAGTAACTGCAGTTGTTCAAGACTATCACTCAAAAAAAGTTAGAATGGTGGCTTATATGAATGAAGAGGCCTTATTAAAGACATTAGAAACTGGGCAAGTATACTATTTTAGTCGTAGTAGAAATGAATTATGGCTTAAAGGAGATACTTCTGGTTATTATCAATATTTAAAAGGTATGAGTATTGATTGTGATGGAGATGCACTTTTATTACAAATTGAACAAGTTGGTGGTGTATCATGCCATACAGGACAATCTACTTGTTTCTATCGTGATTTAACTGAAAGTGTTGAAATTACAATAAATAGAGGAAAAGTAAAATCTTCAGATAATATGTTAACAAATTTATACGATACAATTATTGAACGCAAAAATAACCCTAAAGAAGGTTCATATACTAATTATTTACTTGATAAAGGTATGAATAAAATCTTGAAAAAGGTTGGAGAAGAAGCTTCTGAAATAATAATTGCGGCAAAAGATGCTAGTAAACAAGATGTAATTTTTGAAGTATCTGATTTCATGTATCATGTTTCAGTAATGATGGCAAGCCTAGGTGTTACTTGGCAAGACATTGAAGAGGAATTAAATAAAAGAGATTAATAAATGCTAACCAAAGTTTAGTAAAAGTATTATCATTTCACTATTTATTTAGTGAGGTGATAATATGAAGAATAAGGTAATTCTTGTTTTTGGACTACTAAGCTTATTGGTTGGTATTTTTTTATTTAATTTTCATATTAATACTTTTGGTCTGAATGATTTATATGAATCTTTGTTTAAATATAATGATGAATATATTAAAGAAAATAAAATTGATGATGGGAAAATATCACTTAATAATGCAACATTAAAAGAACTAATGACTTTAGAACAAATAGGTACTATTAGAGCAAACAATATTATTGAATATAGAAAAACACAAAGAATTAATGATCCTTATGAATTAGTGACGAGTAAAATAATTACCGAAAGTATTTATGAAAAAATTAAAGATAAAGTTACTATATAATAATATACATTTTCTTATTATTCCAATAGTGTTAGTGCCGTTAACCTATAAATATTCTATTTTGATTTTCTTGCTTATAATATACTTGATATACATATTAAAACAAAGGATTTTCATTCCAGTTATAATAGTTATTACAACTTTAATGTTCGTAGTATATTATAATGTAAATAATAAAAAAACTTCTATTACAGGTGATGAAATAGAGGGTCAGATAATAGAAATAGATGAAGATAGTTTAATTTTAAAGTTGAAAAGAGAAAAAGTACTGGTCTACATATCGGCATCAGCATTTTCAATAGGAGATATTGTATTAATAAAAGGAACATCATACACTCCAGAAGAGGCATCATACAAAGGTGGGTTCAGTTATAAAGAATATCTAGAAAACAAAGGAATATATGTAATATTTAAAGGTAAAGAAATAATCAAAATAGGAAATTCTTTTTGTAAGGAAATTATTAAGGATAATATATATTCTTATTATCAAGGAAAAGTAAGTGAAGCTACCTTTGATTATATGAAAGCTTTAATTTTTGGGGATTATGATTTAGATAAAGATATTAAAAATGATATAAGTAGTATTGGAATATCCCATATATTTCAGGTTTCTGGATTTCATATTAATTTAATAGTAGCTTTCTTGTATTTTTTATTAAGTAAAATCTTTAAGAAAATTCTTTTAATTGAAAATATTATAATTTCTTTTCTAATTTTTTATATGGTTTTATGTGGCTTTTCTATTTCTATTGTACGTGCATCAACAATGTTGATATCGGGGTATATATTTAAAAGATATAGTATGAATTTTACTAAAATAGATATCTTATGCATTAGTATTCTTTTGATTTTATTTATTAATCCTAGATACATTTATCAAGTTGGATTTTGGTTATCATATTTATTAACTTTTTTTCTAATAATATGTTCAAGCTTACTAAGAGGAACAAATAAAATAAAGAATGTAATCAAGATTACTATATTATGTTTTTTTATAAGTATGCCGATTGTAATAAATATAAATAATGAAATAAATCTATTATCTATTTTATTTACACCAATATTTACAATAATAATTTCATACATCTTCCTACCATATATTTATTCTATTTTATTAGTGACCAATCTAGATAAATTAAAAATATCCGTTCTCTTTAATAGACTTATAAATGAATGTTCAAAGTATCGGTTTCTAGTAATTAAATTTGGCGATATAAATATTTACTTGTTAGTAATATATTATGTATTATTAATCTATTTTTTAATAAAAATAGAAGGTAAATCATTAAAGAAAAATAGTTATATTTTAGCATTAGTATACTTTTTATTGATATACAATATTAATATATTTAACTTCTTTGTAGAAGTAACAATGATTGATGTTGGGCAGGGTGATAGTATTCTTATTTCCCTAAATAATAATAAAGGAAATCTTCTTATAGACTCTAGTGGAAAGAATTTAAACTATTTAAAGGATATGGGAATTAGAGAACTAGATTATTTGATTATAACCCATTCAGATACTGATCATATAGGTTCAATAGAAGAAATAAAAGAGAATATAAAAGTAAAAAATATATTATGCAGTAAGTATGATAATGTAATTAATTCCAAGAAGATAGCTAGTGGTGATAAATTTTTTTTATCGGATGTTAAATTTGAGGTACTTGCACCAATAAAGGAATATTCTAATCTTAATAATATTAGTGTAGTACTTAAAGTTACAATTTACAATTATACTTTCTTATTTACTGGTGATATAGAAGAAGAGGCAGAATTAGATTTAGTAAATAAATATGGGAATTCACTTAAATGTGATGTATTGAAAATTCCTCATCATGGTTCAAAAAGTTCTACTAGTAAAGAATTTCTTAATGTGACAAATCCTAAATATAGTATAATTAGTGTGGGGGAAAACAATTTATATTCTCACCCATCTAATGAAGTATTAGAAAGGTTAAATAAAACAAAAATATATCAAACTGCTAAAAATGGCAATATTACATTTAGAATCAATGAAGAAAAAATGAAAATTGTATTAGGAAAGATGAATTAATCCTTGAAATGTCGCATATACTTATTGAGTATCACCATGTTTTGGTGTTTATATAGATTGGCCATAGTTGATAAAACTATGGTCTTTAATTTTTATTAATGGTATAATTGTACTGGTGATATTATGAAAAACATTTATACTCTTATCGGAAATGAAAAGATTCTAATTGATAAAAAAATTAATGAAATTAAAGATAAATATAAGGATTACGATTGTGCCGATATCATAATTGATTTAGAGGAACAATCGATTATTACATTGTTAGAAGAATTAATCACTATTCCCTTTTTAGAGGAAATAAAAATCATTACAGTAATTAATCCTGAATTTATATATGATGATAAAAAAATTGAATCAAGATTGATAGAATCATTTGTAAATTACTTATCTAATCCATCAGAAACAACCGTATTAATTATATTAATGGAAAAGGATTCTAATAGTTTTGTTGCAAAAAAATTAAAGGAAAATACGACAGTTTCTGCAATTGAGAAATTAGTTATAGATAACCTAAAAGACTATGCTACAAATAGCTTTAATGAGGATGGATACGCAATTTCAAAGATGGCAATTGAAGAGCTAGTAAGCAGAGTTAATCATGATATGACGAGGGTAGTAATAGAAATTGAGAAACTTAAAATATATAAATATGAGTCAAAGAAAATAGAGTATGAAGATGTTGTAAAACTTGTTAATAAGGATCTTGAGGATAATATATTTAGTCTAGTTGATGCGGTTCTAAATAAGAATAAAGAAAGAATTATTGAAATTTATTCAGAATTAATGATAATGAATTTGGATGAGACTTTTATTATTGCATCATTAGTTAGTAAATTTAATGAAATGTACCAAACTAAAAGTTTATTAGAATCTGGAATAAAAAAAGATGAAATAGCTCAAATTTTTAACGTTAAACCAGGAAGAGCTTATTATATGATTCAAAATGCAAGTTTATCGGGTATAAAATATATTAAAGAAAATATAAATAAGCTAGTTGATTTAGATTATAGAATAAAAAGTGGTAAGACTGATAAGAAGATGGGATTAGAATTATATTTGTTGTCTATTTAAGCGCCTTGTGGCGTTTTTTTTGCAAAAAAAAATACCTCACGGGTACTTTTTAATTAGATAGCATTAACTTTGCAAGTTAATTCTGATTTTTTTCTAGAAACAAAATTCTTATGAATGATCCCTTTAGATTGAGCTTTGTCTAATTTTTTGTATGCTAAAGCTAATTTTTCAGTAGCAAGAGCTTTATCGTTTGTTTGGCAAGCTACTAGAACGGCCTTTATCGCAGTTTTCATTGAAGACTTGAACGCTGAGTTTCTTTGTCTAGCCTTTTCGTTAGTTTTATTTCTCTTGATTTGTTGTTTAATGTTTGCCATTTTTTCACCTCCGCAACACATGCTATATCATTATAACAAAACAAAAATAAAAAAGCAATAGAAAATTGAAAAATACTTAATTATTGAATATTATTTTATAATGATGAAAAACTATTGTTGGTGATTAATAAAATGTCAATAAGAACAGATTTAGCTATTGAAGAAATAGCAACAGAAAATGGAGAAATGTCGCAAAATTTTAGCAAGTTTGATTGTAATATTTCTAAAATAGTATTGGATGATGAAGCTGCAAAAAAATATAAAAAGAATGGTGGAATCTACTATACAATTGAAACACAAGCCTTTAGGAAACTAAATCATGATATGGAACAAAATGTCATAAAAGCGTTACAATTTGTTATGAGAGAACTATTAACAGAATTAAATATTACTTTTGATGATTCTATTTTTGTAGTTGGGTTAGGAAATACTGAAATAACTCCTGATTCTTTAGGTCCTTTAGTTGTTAATAAACTAATTATAACTAAACATATCCATGAGCTTGATACTCTTGATAAGAATATGAGAATCGTGAGTGCTATTGCACCAGGAGTAATGGGTCAAACTGGTATTGAAACAAGTAATATTGTCAATGCTATCGTGAAAAAAGAAAAACCAAAATTGATAGTAGTAATAGATGCCTTAGCAGCACGAAGTTTAAAAAGAATCAATCAAAGTATTCAAATTACTACAGCGGGGATTAGTCCAGGAAGTGGAGTAGGTAATAAAAGAAAAGAATTATCTTTTAAAACCCTTGGTATTCCAGTAATTGCAATTGGTGTTCCTACGGTTGTAGATATAAAAGATGTATCGAATGATATCTTTGAAATAATTGAAGGCTATCAAGAAGGTATTCAATTTGAGGATACTAAAAACGAATTTTTTTCTAGAATAGATGAACATGAGGAGTTAGATTTTATCGTTACTCCAAAGGATATAGATCAAAATATTGTTGATTTAGCTGAGGTAATAGGAAGAGGATTAAATATTAGTTTTCACAATTTATAACGACAAATTTTTTCATAGATATATGATAATATGTTTTCGGTGATAAGATGAAGGATTCAAAGAAGATATTTCTTTTATTAATTGCAGTAGCAATAGTTTTCTTAATAGTAAAAGGCGCATCCCCCTCAAATGGAAAACAAACAGATGTATTTGAGGATGAAATAACAACTCCTGGCAATGATTACAATACTGTTAAATATGTATCGAATACTAATAATATTTTTATAATAGGAGCAAAATTTTGTGAGAAAACTATTACTATTATAATTGAAGGAATTTTTAATATAATAGGAAAAGGATTTGAATTAATTTTTGGAATTTGATGGAAAATAAAAATATTTGTGATATAATATCTTTAGTATATATTTGTGGAGGCTTTTTTCATGACATTACCTAATAAATTAACTTTGCTTAGATTATTATTAATACCTGTAATGGTAGTTATATATTATGTTTCTTTAAATGTTTCGGCTATGAGAGAATTCATTTTTTCTAAGATAACAATCGCAAATTTTATAATTGCAATGATTTTTATAGTTGCTTCATTAACTGATTTACTTGATGGCTATTTAGCTAGAAAGTATAACCAAGTAACTACTTTTGGAAAATTTGCTGATCCGTTGGCAGATAAAGTTTTGGTTTTTACAGCATTGCTGATTTTAATGGATCAGAATGTAGTTCCTATGTGGGTTGTTGCTGTAATCATGGCTAGAGAATTTATTGTTTCTGGAATTAGATTAGTTGCGGTAGAACAAGGTCAAGTTATTGCTGCAGGTATGTTAGGTAAAATAAAAACTGCAGTAACAATGGTTGCTTTAGTAGTATTATTTTTCGTTGATATCAATAAACCAATTGAAATAACAGGATTAGTATTACTATATATATCAACTGCATTGACAGTTATATCAGGTATTGAATATTTTTGGAAAAATAGAAAATCAATTTTGAAATCAGTTTAGCAAAAACTGATTTTAATTTCTATATATGTATTATGGAGGTATGCTACGATGAATGAAAAAGAACAATCATTAGAAAAAGCTTTGAAAGATATTGAAAAGCAATATGGAAAAGGTTCAATAATGAAATTAGGGGATGAAGTAGAATCAAAAATTGAAACTATTTCTTCAGGATCTATTGCCTTAGATAAAGCTTTAGGTGTAGGTGGATATCCTAAGGGAAGAATAATTGAAATATATGGTCCAGAGTCATCTGGTAAAACTACTTTTGCTTTACATGCTATTGCAAACGCTCAAAAGGCAGGTGGATATGCCGCATTTATTGATGCTGAACATGCACTAGATCCTAGTTATGCAAGAGCTTTAGGTGTTGATACAGAAAATTTAGTATTATCTCAACCTGATAATGGTGAACAAGCACTAGAAATAGCGCAAGCTTTAATAAAAAGTGGTGCTGTTGATATTATCGTAATTGACTCGGTTGCTGCCTTAGTACCAGAAGCTGAACTGAATGGTGATATGGGTAGTTCTCATGTTGGATTACATGCTAGATTAATGTCTCAAGCAATGAGAAAACTTTCTGGTATTATAAGTAAAACCAATTGTGTTGCTATTTTCATTAACCAAATCCGTGAAAAAGTTGGTGTAATGTTTGGTAATCCTGAAACAACTACTGGTGGTAGAGCACTAAAATTCTATTCTTCAGTAAGATTAGAAATTAGACGTGGTGAGCAACTTAAAGATGGAACAGAAGCTGTTGGTAATAGAACAACAGTGAAAGTTGTAAAAAACAAAGTTGCACCTCCGTTTAGAAATTGTGAAGTTGAGATTATATATGGTATGGGAATTTCTAGAATGGCCGAAATAATTGATATTGGTGTTGAATTAGAAATAATTAATAAGTCTGGTTCATGGTTTAGTTACAAAGAAGAAAAAATTGGCCAAGGAAAAGATAAAGTAAAAGATTATTTGACTAATAATCCAGAAATAGCTAAAGAGATTGAAGCGAAGATAAGAGAAATATTATAATAAAAAAGTTCTAATTTGTTAGAACTTTTTTATTATATATTGAGTTACAAAGAACAAACCAATAGTTAAGAGTATAACAATTACAATTGCATTAATAAAAGATTTTATTATAGGCATACGTGCTTTTATAGAGTCTTCTGTAGTTATTAAAAATCTATATAATGGATCGGAAATTATATTGAGATGTTTTAATTTATAAATTTCATAATATAAATCTGTGTAGTTATCTAGTCTAAAATCGGTAGATAAGATAGTTAGAAAGTATATATCAAACATTTCTAAATCCTTAATGTACACAGTATCTTCATTGATGTCTGCGAAATCTATATTATCAGTATCGTAGTATGCTTTTTCTCTAAATTCCATAAGAGTCATTTCTTTTCTACCTAATATATCTTCTAGGCGTTCACCATAGAAGAATTTTTTTTCGTCTAGAGTGTGATTAAGTATAAAAAGTTCAAATGAAAATCTATGTATATTTATAATCATATTATATTCAATAGCGAATAAATGCTGAAGCGATTCTTCTTTAGTAAAAGGAGTAGTAACATGACATTGTTCAGATATAAAACTGGTGAATTCATGGATTAAACTATCGAAGTCAGCAACTAAATTATTTTCAGTAGTATAGCTGTTAAATAGAGATAATAAATAATTTTGATATAGTTTATCTATTTTATCATAAAAAATAAATACATCGCCATTAGCGATGAAATTTATATCTTTTGACATTAAGTTTGATAATGTTTCTAAAAATGATTCTCTATTGTTTTTTGAAAATAAAATAAATTCTTTCATAAATCCCCCTCCGATATATAAAAATTATCCTAAAATTGTTGTCCCATTTTTAAAATATTGGTCGTATGTATATTTTGCTTTGTACATTTTGTAAGTGGTAGCCCCACCACCATTTACTGTCTCACTCCAAGTTAGAAGTACATATGTATTAGGTGCTTCAATATTGATAAATAATAAAACACGACTTGGATAATTCAATGTATAATTTGAAATTGTAGCAGTTACATATGATGGTGTAGAAGTACTAGAAAAACTTAATGTTTTTGAACCAGAAGTACCTGATAAGTAACCATTCCAATTTGAGCCCATTACTACATTCATTTTTACATTATCAACTGAGTGATGACCTTTATTTTTTTGGTTTGATATTGCAGCTTTAAATTCCATAGATCTATTACTAGTCCCACTTGCAGTATAATTATATTTAGTACAATAAAAGTCAAAATCAAAACTATCTAAACTCTTTACTTCTGTATAACTTGTAGTAGTAGATGTTATAAGTGCGTCATATGGTTTGATTTTATTTTTTGTATAAGTTGTAATAAATAATGCTGAAATGACAAAAACTGGAATTATTATTATATAGGCTATTAAAAAAAATAATTTTCTTTTAACAACTTTATCTTTTTTCTTTGTATCTTTCAAAAGAATGCCCTCTTTCTAAATTTATAAGTACATTTTAATATAGAATTACCAAAAATTCAATCAAAAGATGGCTTAGTAGATAAAAAATGTTCTAAAATCAAAAAAAAAGTCTCACCTAATTGACTAAAACGCTTTTATTAGGTATAATAAGTAGTGAATTTTAATGTAATTTGCTTAATTTAGAGAGAATTAAGTGATAGATATATTATGTTTAATAAAAAAATACATGGAGGTGCTTTTTATGTTCTTATCATTAGGAACAGTAATTGGTTTTATTAGTCTCCTTCTGTTATGTTTAGTTATTGGTTTTTTTGTTGGATGTTTTGTTCGTGTAAAATTGAACGAAAAATCTTTTTTAAAGAGTAAAGAAGCTGCGGATAAAATTATTGAAAGTGCTCAAGTTGAAGTTGAGCGCACTAAAAAGGAATCTATTGCTGAAACAAAGCAAGAAATATTTCTTTTAAAACAAGAAGCAGATAAGGATATAAGGGAACGTAAATCTATTGTCGTTGAATTAGAAAATAAAATAAATCAACGTGAAGATTCTTTAGATAGACGTAGTGGAAACTTAGATCGCCGCGAAGAATTGTTGAATATTAAAGAAGTAAAATTAGATGAGAAAAAAGCCGAAGTAGAAGAACTAAATATAAGAGTTGAAGATGTATTAAAACAGCAAGAAGTTAAATTAATGGAAATAGCTAGTCTTACAAAAGAGGATGCTAAAATAATTATTATGGAGCAAGTTCGTGATGAATTAAATGTTGAAATTGCTTCATATATTAAAGATGAAGAAGAAAAAGCTAAATTGGAAGTAAAGACAAAAGCGAAAAATATTTTATCTCTTGCTATTCAAAAGTATGCTGGTGAAACAATTAGTGAAACAACTGTAAGTGTTGTATCATTACCTGCAGATGAAATGAAGGGACGTATAATCGGACGTGAAGGAAGAAATATACGTGCTATTGAGACTTTAACAGGTGTTGATTTGATTATCGATGATACTCCTGATGCAGTAGTATTAAGTAGTTTTGATCCTGTAAGACGTGAAGTAGCTAAAAAGGCATTAGAGATTTTAGTTAGTGATGGAAGAATTCATCCAGCTAGAATTGAAGAAATTGTTGAACGTTGTCGTACGGAAATCGAAATGGATATCCGTGAGAAGGGTGAAGAAGCAATTTTTAAAGCTGGTATTGGAAAATTACATCCAGATTTAGTTAGATTAATTGGACGCTTACATTACCGTACAAGTTATGGACAAAATGTATTGAAACATTCAATGGAAACGGCATTCATTGCTGGTAAATTAGCTAGTGAATTAGGTGAAAACGAAGTAATCGCTAGACGTGCTGGCTTACTACATGATATTGGTAAGGCGGTTGACCACGAAATTGAAGGGTCACATGTTGAGATAGGTGTAGAACTTGCTCAAAAATATCGTGAACCAAAAGAAGTTATTGATGCAATTGCATCTCACCATGAGGATGTTGCTCCTAATTGTGTTATCGCCGTTTTAGTAGCTGCAGCAGATGCATTATCATCAGCTAGACCAGGTGCTAGAAGTGATAGTTTAGAAAATTATGCAAAACGTTTAGAAGACTTAGAAAAAATCTCTAATAGTATTAAGGGAGTTCAATCTTCATTTGCTATTCAAGCAGGCCGTGAAATTCGTGTTATGGTTAATCCCGATGCGGTTGATGATTTGGCTATTGTTAGAATTGCAAGAGAAATCAAAGAAGAAGTTGAAAACAAGTTATCTTATCCTGGAACTATTAAAGTTACTGTTATTAGAGAAACTAGAGCAGTTGATGTTGCTAAATAAAAAGATTGGAAACAATCTTTTTTCTTTTATGTACAAATATGATATAATGAAAACAATCTGTAGTGAATAATTAGGGAGGTAAATAGATGAAAATTCTTTATATAGGTGATATTGTAGGTGAAATTGGTCTTCAATATTTAGAAAAGAACTTACAACGCATTAAAGAAGAAAATAAGATAAATGTGGTTTTTGCTAATGCCGAAAATGTTACTAATGGTAGGGGTCTAAATTTTGAACATTATAATAGATTAATGAAACTAGGGATTTATGGTTTGACAATGGGGAATCATACCTTTGGACAAAAAGAAATATATGAATATATTGATAACAGTAAAGTCATTAGACCTGCTAATTTTTCTACTAATATTGGTAAGGGGTATATGACAATTAATTATAATGATAAGAAGATTACAGTAATTAATTTATTGGGAAGAGTATATATGAATAGTATGAGTTTAGATTGTCCATTTAAAACATTGGATAAGATTTTAGAAGAGATTGATACTGACTATTCAATTGTAGATATTCATGCTGAAGCAACAAGTGAAAAAATTGCACTTGGATTAGATTTTGATGGTCGAGTAAGTGCAGTTGTTGGTACACATACTCATGTCCCAACTGCCGATAACAAAGTTTTACCTAAGGGGACTTTATATATTTCCGATATTGGAATGACTGGACCAGCATTAGGTGTTTTAGGTGATAAAAAAGATATTATTATATCAAGATTTAGAACTGGAATTTATGAGTCTTCAAAGACGGAACAAGGACCTGTACAATTCAATGCAGTAGTTTTAGATTTTAATAATTTTAAGAATTCGATAACTCGTATTAATTTATGTGAATAATGAATATATTTGATTTTGATACATATATTTTAATGTATACAAAGGAGAATAGAAATTATGGAAATATTAAAAGTATCATCAAAGTCAAAACCAAGTAGTGTTGCTGGAGCACTCGCAAATGCCTTTAGAACTAAGGTAATTGTTGAAATCCAAGCTATTGGTGCAGGAGCATTAAATCAAGCAATAAAAGCCGTTGCGATTGCAAGAGGGTATGTAGCACCAATGGGAAAGGATTTAATTTTAATTCCCGCATTCTCAGATATTATGATTGAGGGAGAAGAACGAACAGCTATAAAACTAATTGTAAAAGCTGTTTAAATATATGTAGATCTATCGTTGATAGGTCTTTTTTTTGTTATTTCTTGATATGAAGTATAAATTAATGTATAATAAGTCGTGGTGATTTTTATGAAAAGTATTAAGCTTAATCTTCCTAATTTAAAGGATGCAAAAAATAGAAAAAAACAAGAAACATTGCGTATTGCGTATGAACTTGCTTCTAAATATCAAGATATGGGTAAAGATAAAACATATTATGTTTTTACTTATGGATGTCAAGGAAATGAAGCAGATAGCGAAGTAATGTCAGGTATATTAGAAGAACTTGGATATAGTAGGGCAGTAGATCCTTTTAATAGTGACGTTGTTATATTGAATACATGTGCAATTAGAGAAAATGCTGAAAATCGTATATGGGGAGTTTTAGGACAATTAAAGGGTGTAAAACGTGAAAAACCAGATATGCTAATAGGTATTAGTGGATGTATGCCACAAGAGGAAAAAGCTACAGCTAAGATATTAGAATCTTATCCTCATATTGATTTAGTTTTTGGTACTCATAATATTTCGAGCCTTCCTAAATTAATATATGAAGCATATATGACAAAATCTAAAGTTGTAGAAGTAATCTCTACACAAGGCGCAATTCTAGAAAATGCTCCGAAGGTAAGAGAAAACAAATATAAAGCATGGGTAAATATAATGTATGGCTGTGATGAGTTTTGTACATACTGTATCGTGCCTTATACTCGTGGTAAAGAAAGATCACGTGCTAAAGAAGATATTATAAATGAAGTTAAAGAATTAGTTTCACTAGGATATAAAGAAGTAACATTGTTAGGACAAAATGTGAATGCTTACGGGAAAGATAAAGATGATAATTATACTTTTGGTGATTTACTTACTGATTTAGATAAAACAGGGATTGATAGAATTCGCTATACAACATCGCATCCTCGTGATTTAGATGATAAAACAATTAATGCAATGGCTTCATTAAAAAGCGTAATGCCACACCTTCATTTACCAGTTCAATCAGGAGATAATGAAGTATTAAAAAGAATGAATCGTAAATATACTTATGAGGAATATATGGTTTTAATTGAAAAATTAAAAACAGCTATTCCTGATATTGCAATTACAACAGATATTATTGTAGGTTTCCCTAACGAAACTAATGAACAATTCGAAAATACTTTAAAATTGGTTAATAATGTAAAATACCATGGAGCATTTACTTTTATTTATTCTCCAAGAGAAGGTACACCAGCAGCAACTTATGAAGATAGTATTTCATTTGATGAAAAGAACGAACGTTTACAAAAGTTAAACAATTTAGTTAATCAATATTATTTAGAAGGAAATCAAGGTTTTATTGGTCAAACTTTAGAAGTTCTTGTGGATGGTGAAAGTAAGAATGGTGAAGGAATGATGTGTGGATATACACCTCATTTAAAATTAACTCATTTTGCATCAACTGATAAATCACTTATTGGGAAAATTGTGAAAGTTAAAATTACTGGATCAAAAACTTGGTTTATATTTGGGGAACTGGTGGAGTAATGGATAAGGAAATTGATGATCTAATTAATTCAATAAAAGATTTAGAACTTATAAAAAGAATAAATGAATTAGAAACAATAATAGATTCTGATGATTCAATTATGGAAAACTTTAAGGAACTTACAGACATTCAGAAAAAGATGATTAATTCCAAGTATTATTCTAAACAAAATGCATATTTAGAATATGAAAAGTAATATAATTTAATTAAAGAAAAAATATCTAATACTGTCTTTGTGGATGAATATTTAGAACTACTTGATGAAGCCTACCAATTATTAAAAGATATAATAGGTATAATTGAGAGTGGAATAAATAAGGAATTATAAATATAGTTGAACACCAAATATTGCTATGTTATAATAAGAATATCAAAATATAATAGCATAAGGGAGAGCAATTATGAAACAAATTATTAAACATGAAATTTACGGAGAAATTATTTATGAAGAAAGTGCATTATCTGGTAAAAAGAGTATTTCTATTAATGGTATAGAAGCTACAAAATTGGATAAAAACACTTTTAAGATTGATAATACTAAAATTACTTTAACAGGTAATTTACTTACAGGTGCAAATGTTATTATTGATACAGAAACAATATTGCTTACGCCAAAACTTAAATGGTATGAAATTGCATTGTCAATATTGCCTTTTATCTTAAATATAATTTGGGGAAATAGTGTAGCATTATGTGAGATTATTCCAGTTGTTGGAGGCGCTATTGGTGGTGCCATATGTGGTGCTACTATTATCATAAATATGTATTTAATAAAAAATATCAAACAAATTTGGTTGAAGGTTATTGTTTCAATTGCAGTGCTTGCGGCGTCTTTCTTAATTTGTTATTTAATTGCTCTAGCAATACTTGCATAAATTACTGTATTAAATAAACGGTTTGTAAATTATTAAATTTCTTAATAGAAATTTAGTGATTTATAGACCTTTTTTTCTTTTTAGTGATATAATAGCTTTGTATGAAAACGATTACAGGAGGACATATGAAATATTACATTGGTGTAGATATTGGTACTTCCAGTACAAAAACAGTTCTATTTGATAGAGATGGTAGTAACATCGCTACTAGTTCATCTGAATATGATATTATAGTCAAAGAAAATGGTTATGCAGAACAAAATCCTAATGATTGGTATAATGCAGTTGTTAAAACAATAGCAAACGTTAGTAAGAGAGTTGATAAAGATAATATTATTGGTATTGGATTATCTGGGCAAATGCATGGGTTAGTATTATTAGATAAAGACGATAATATTTTATATAATGCAATAATTTGGTGTGATAATAGGACTATAAGAGAAACAAAAGAAATAGAAGATATTCTAGGTAGAGAAAAGGTTAGGAAAATAACCGGTAATTATCCAATGCCTGCATTTACATTAGCAAAGCTACTATGGATAAAGAATAATTATCCTGATATTTTTTCAAAAATTGATAAAGTTTTATTACCGAAAGATTATATTAGATATGTATTAACAAATGAGTTTAAAACTGAATATAGTGATGCATCAGGAACTCAAATGCTTGATATAGTCAAAAGGGAATATAGTAAGGAAATATTAAATGCTTTTGATATAAAGGAAGATATACTTCCTAAATTGTGTGAATCAGTAGAAATAACTGGATATTTGACTTGTGATATAGCTGATATGGTTGGATTAAATGCAAATACCTTCGTTGTAGGTGGAGCAGGGGATCAGGCTGCAGGGGCAATTGGTAATGGTATTCTAGAAACTGGGGATTTAAGTATTGTTCTTGGTTCATCAGGAGTGGTATTTGCGCCAATTAAAAAATTAAATTTAGAGAATGATAAGGTTCAATATTTTTGTCATGCTATAAAGGATACATATCATATAATGGGTGTCACAAATGGTGCTGGTAATTCTTTAAAATGGTATAAAGATAATTTATGCCAATCTGAAATATTAAAAGCTAAAGAAGAAAAAATTCCAATCTATGATTATTTAACAAAGGATTTAAAAGATATTCCAGTTGGTTCAAATGGATTAATTTTTTTACCATACTTGATGGGAGAAAGAACACCATATTTAGATCCATATGCAACAGGATGTTTTATAGGTCTTAGAGGTAGTACCACAAAGGAATATATAACAAGAGCTATTTTAGAGGGTGTTTCATATAGCATGCTTGATTGCTATAAATTAATTGATTCAAATATAACAAATGTTTTAATTAGTGGTGGTGGTGCAAAGAACACCTTATGGTGTGAAATAGTTTCATCAATGATTGAAGAAAATGTAAATAGAATATTAGTTGATGAGGGACCAGCATTAGGCGTAGCTATTCTTGCAATGGTTGCAGGTAATGAATATAAAACAGTTAAAGAAGCCTGCACACAGATAGTAAAGATTAAAGATACAATAATACCTAATAAAGAATGGACAGATATATATCTAAAATTATATAAGATATATAAATTGGCATATATAAATAATAAAGAATTATTTGAACTAACAAATAAATTATTGGAGGAATAATGATGAAATATTTTGATATTGAAAAAATAAATTATGAAGGAAGTAATTCAAAAAATCCTTTTTCATTTAAGCATTATAATAAGGATGAAATAATTGGTAATAAATCAATGAAAGATCATTTGAGATTTGCAATGAGTTGGTGGCATACTTTATGTGCAGGTGGAGCTGACCAATTTGGTGAAAATTCAGTCACAAGACCTTGGAATGCAGATGACTTAATGACTTTGGCAAAAAATAAAGTAGATGCAGGATTTGAATTAATGCAAATTCTAGATATTGATTATTTTTGCTTCCACGATGTAGATATTGCCTATGAAGGTCAAAGTTTAAAAGAAATGCAAGATGCTTTAGATGAAATCTCTGACTATATCTTAAATAAGATGAAAGAAACTAATAAGAAATGTTTATGGGGAACAGCTAATTTATTTAATAATAGACGCTATGTTCATGGTGCATCAACATCACCAAACGCAGATGCTTTCGCATATGCAGCCGCACAAGTAAAAAAGGCCTTAGATATTACAAAAAAATTAAATGGTGAAAATTATGTATTTTGGGGTGGTAGAGAAGGGTATGAAACACTACTTAATACAAATACGGAATTGGAATTGGATAATTTAGCTAGATTTATGAAGATGGCAGTTGATTATGCAAAAGAAATTGGATTTGATGGACAATTTTTAATTGAGCCAAAACCAAAAGAACCTACGAAACATCAATATGATTTCGATACTCAAACAGTTTTGGGATTTTTAAGGAAATATAAATTAGATCAATATTTCAAAATGAATATAGAAGCTAACCATGCTACACTAGCGGGACATACCTTCCAACATGAACTTAATCTTGCTAGAATTAATGGCGTATTAGGTTCAATTGATGCTAATCAAGGAGATATGTTGTTAGGTTGGGATACAGATCAATTCCCTACTAATATTTATGATGCTACACTTGCTATGTACGAGGTATTAAAGAATGATGGTTTACATAAAGGTGGATTAAATTTTGATGCTAAGGTAAGACGTGGTTCAATTGATACAAATGATTTAATACTAGCTTACATAGCTGGTATGGATACCTTTGCCAAAGGATTAAAGGTTGCATATCAAGTACTTGAAGATCGAGTATTAGAGAATTTTATAGATGAGAGATACAAAAGCTATAATTCTGGAATAGGAAAAAAAATTAAAAATAATGAAGTTGGTTTAAAGGAACTTAGTGATTATGCTCTAACTTTAAAGAAAGTTGAAAATACTTCTGGTAAACAAGAAATGTTAGAAGCTATTATCAACGGATATATTTACAAGTAAATAATATAAAAAAATTGACTTGAATTATAAAATTAGGTATAATATAACAAAATAGAAAAGGAAGATTATAATATGGTATTTGATAAAGTAAAAGCAGTAATTATGAAAGAATTAAATGTAGAAGAAGCAAAAGTTACATTAGAAGCTAGCTTAGCTGATGATTTAGGGGCAGACAGCTTAGACGCTGTAGAAGTAATCATGAGCTTAGAAGATGAATTCAATATTTCAATTGATGATGAAGCAGCTCAAAGTATTAAAACTGTAAAAGATTTAGTTGATTATATCGAAAAAGCTATTGCTTAATATATTTTAGAAACTCAGTTTAAAAAAACTGAGTTTTTATTTATAGATATTTCTAAATATGTTATAATTAAAAGAGTTTATGATGGAGGTGAAAAATATGGGAAATAATTTTGTTAAGGATTGGAAAAACAAAAGAATTTTTAAAATTGAAAATGATCGTTTTAAACCAAAAAAATATATTTATAATTCTTTTGTAAATACTAATTGTTCAGGATTCAATAATAAGAATATTTATCCATATTTATTTACTGATATCTATAGTAAGTATTACCGCATGAATGGTTATAATGTTATGTATCCAGTTGGATTTAATAATATTAATGAATCATCATTTCAATATTCGAAGCAACGAAGCTCATCTTTTGATATGTTAAGTTTAACATATAAGCATCAATTAGAAGATATGGGCGTTGGGTATGATATAGAAAAGGAAATGACTTTGACAGATAATAACTTTATATCATTTGTTCAAAATGTTTTCTTAAAATTATATAATGAAAAATATATCTATTTTAAGAAAAAAGAAATATTTACTGATTTCAGTTCTAAGATTTTTTATAACAAATATGAAATATATTCGGAAAGAAATAAGTATTATTTGAAGAATACTAAAGAAGAAGTATATATTAGGAATGAAGAAGTTTTGGTACTGAATGTGAAAAGTATTCAAGATAAATTTATGCCTTATCTAGAATCAATTGATATAGATAAAGAAGTAAGAAATGAAGTAATGAAATTCTTTGAATTTAAAGAGTGTTTAAAACTTAATTTTTTATCTATGGATAATACACTAAATTTAGATATCAAACTAGATAATCCAGAATATTTGGCAGGGATTAATTTTATTGCTTTAAATCCTAAGTATATTGATGTAATAAAATATACTAGTATGGATGAACTTGAAACAGTTACTAAGTATGTTGAATTAGGGGATATTAATTTTGATTGTTATACAGGAATTATTTTAAAAAATCCTTTAAATAATGAAGATATTTATATGTTTGCTTCATATAAATACGATACAGACATTCATGTTGGTATACCAAGTGTATATGAAGATGATTATATGTTTGCATCAACAGTAGGCATAAATATTGTTGATATATTAGAAGAAGATTTTATTATTAATAGCGATTTTTTAACAGGATTAAAAATTGATGAAGCTAATAGGGAGATTATAGATACATTTATTAGTGAAGAAATGGGTGAAATTTATTATAAATCTAGTTTAGATGAAATAGTAATTTCATCACATGAGGAGTTTGGTATTTTAGTTCCATTATTAATTAATGATGATGAAAAACGTGTTTTGGATGAGGATTATTTGCCAGTATATTATTCTAATCGTTATAAGATAGTAATATCTAACGAAGAAAATCTAGTTTTTAATGGTGTTATTTCCAAGATGGTATTTAATCAAGTTTTTGTTTTGGGTTTAACAAATATTTATGCTAAAATTTATGATAACAAAATGACTGGAAATGATTTTTTTAAGTCAAATGAGGGACTATCATTTGAAGATTCAATAACTGTCATAAATTCAAATTATATAGAAGAAGTAGCAATGCCTATTATTTTTAATTTACTATTTGAAAATAAGTTAGAATATAAAATTTTAAATAAAGTACTATGCTTGAGAGGATTGGAATTGTCTCAAACAATAGAAGAAGAATATCAAAGGCTTAATATATCATTTGTTGATGAGATAATTAATAAGCATTCTTCTGATGCATATAGGTTATATTTACTTAGTTCTGATGAACTAGATGATGATTTGGGAAGGACCTTTAATTATTTAGATGAATTTGAGTTTTTCCTAGATCAAATAAAAAACATCTATCATGGTGAATTTAAGATAGATGTTTATGAAAATATCGATTGGTTTAATTTTATTAAGGAACAAAATGAATTATTAGAAAATTTTGATGTAAGAAATTATACAAAAAATTTAATAAAATTCTTTAATGGTTATATAAGAAATGAAGGAATTACTATTGTTCAAGCAAATAAGTTCTTAGTAATGTTATCTATAATATGTCCATTAATTAGTGAGGAAATATATAAAGAAGTATTTATTAATAAATATTCAATATTTTATTCTGAATGGCCTAAATAATCACCTTGATAGATATTTTTAGTACGCATTAACTTATCAATTTCATTCATAACAACTAATTTTTTTGTTGTCCATAAAGGTCCAATTAGATCATCTTTAACGGCATCGGCTGCTAGACGATGAATAATAATATTTTTATTTAGAAGGGCTATTTGATCTACTGTGATATCTATATACTCTTCAAGAGTAAGAAGTTTGAATGGATTTTTTATGTAGTCATTTCCCATTTTTGTGTCTTTTATTATAGTGAGGCTATGGATTTTTATTCCTTGGATGTCTAAGGTATTGATGTGCTTTACGGTATCTAACATCATACCTTTTGTTTCATAGGGAAGACCATTGATAATATGAACAACAACCTCAATATCATGTTTGCGAAGCTTTTTTACAACATTATCAAAGCATTCAAGAGAATGGCAACGATTTATTAGTGTAGCTGTTTTTTCATGGATTGTTTGAAGTCCTAATTCAATTTGAATTGGGATTTTTTTATTTAATTCTCCAAGATATTCAATTTTATCATCTTCTAAGCAGTCAGCTCTAGTTGCAATGGATAACATGATGATATTATCATCAAAGGTAAGAATATCTTCATATATGTCCTTTAGTTCATTTAATGGCTTGTATGTATTGGAGTTTGCTTGAAGGTAAGGAATATATAAAGAATTTGGCCATTTTTTATCCATCATACTTTTAATTTGAAAAAATTGTTCACGTAATGGAAGTTCCCTATCACCGGCGAAATCACCACTTCCTAGTTTTGAACAATATGTACAGCCACCAAATCCTGATTTACCATCTTTATTTGGACAAGTAAAATTAGCATTTAAGGATATTTTAGCAACTTTTTGGTTATATTTATATTGATAATAATTATTTAAAGTGTTGTAATGTTTTTCATTATTCATTAAATTCATAGTTTTATCACCTAACATATTGTATCATTAAAATTCTAATTTAAAAAGAAAAATGATGTATCAAATATTTTTTGTGGTATAATATTTATTATCATTATAAAGGTAGGAAGAAAGATGTTAGATAGAATAAAAACTTCAATATTTAATCCCAAATATATAGGTAAATTTTTAAGCGATAAAATCTCAACTATTATTGCTTATTTTTGTTTTCTTGTATTTTTTGCTTCTCTACCTGCGATAATTCAAATTGTTGATTTTGATGAAATTACGGTTTCAAGTCAGACAACATTGATGTCTAGTTTTCGTCATTCTGATACATCAAGTTTGTATTTTGAAAATAATGAATTAATCGGTAATGAAAAGGTATATTACCGTGGTAATGGTATTATTATAAGTTTTAATACTACGGATATATCGGATATTAATGATAATGTAGTTTTTTGTTTTGAAAAAGAGAATGCAAGTGTATATTATTATGGACTAAAGGTTAGTACTTTAAGATATGCATCAATGTCATTTGAAGATTTTTCTATTGCAGAGGTTCAAAATCATAGAATAAATGGGTTGGATAATTTATTTTCTATGATAAATTCTTTATATAAGGATTTGCAAAAATATTATATACCAGCTAATATTCTTTCCACATTAGTAAGAAATGCTGTTGTATATGCGATTGCTGTAGTGATTGTTTTGATGGCAACACTTAAAGTTAATCCAAAAATAAATGTAATGATTTTTAGGACAAAAATATGTGCTTATGCAGTAACAAATTTAGCACTTATGAGTGTCTTAGGTGATTTGTTTGGTATAGGAATTTTATTCTATATTGGAATCTTTATGACGGGTTTAGCAGCATCAAAGGCATTTAAAAGTATAGTTAAAATAGAAGTTAGAAAATAGTGGTGATAGCGTGAGGGAGTATATAAAATTATTAAAAGATAATAATGTTTTTGATTTTGATTCTAATATGATTGAAGTGACAGAAGTATTAGTTAATCCTAAAACAAAGAACTTTTATGTTTCTTTGAATATAGAAAAAACATTTAAATTAGAAGAATATCTAAACTTTATTAAGGGAAATAATTCTATTTTTAATAACATGAAAATTAATGAAATAATTTATAATATTAAATATAAAAGATATACTTTAAATGAAAATGATATTATAGAATACTTTAATTATATACTTGATATCTTAAAAGCGTCTAGTTCATTCTATGTGGTATTTAAGGATTTAAAATTAGAAGTAAATGATAAACAAATAATGGTTCAAATCGATAAGATTAATGATGATATTTTAGAGTATGCTAATAATATTACTAAAACATTTAATGAATTTCATTTAGATATTAATGTTGTTCCGGTAGAGTCAAATAATGCTTTGACTATTGATGAGATGAAAGAGCAAAACCTAAAAGAAGCTGAGAAGGAAATAGAAGTAAAACAACAAATTGCTAAGGAAATATCTAATAAAGCGGATATTGTTGTTAAGAGTTATAACCGAAAGGTAAAAGTTGAAAATAAAAGTAAGATAGTAGATATCCCCAATTCTCAAGAGTCGATATTTGAGTTTGCCAATAAATTTGGTGAAACCATATTTATGATTGAAGGGGAAGTATTTGGTAGTGAGATTAGAAAGATGAAGAATTCTAGTTTAGCTACTATAAAGGTAACTGATTATAGTGATAGTATTGTTGTAAAAAAATGGCTAAGACAAGAAAAAGAAATTGAATTAATTTCTAAATTAGGTAGTGGAGATATTATTTCAGTATCTGGTAAGGCTGAGTACGATATGTATGCTAAAAATGTTGTTATTATGGCAGACTCAATATCTTATGTTGGTAAAAAAATTGTTCAAGATAGAACCGATGATGCAGAAGTGAAACGTGTTGAACTTCATGCACATACAAAAATGAGTAATTTAGATGGTATTAGTGAAGCTTCAGAATATATTGCTGAAGTTAAAAAATGGGGCCATAAGGCAATTGCATTTACGGATCATAATGGAGTCTATTCTATACCTGATATTAATAAAGCTTGTAAGGGTTCTGACATAAAACCAATTTATGGTATTGAATTACCATACATAGATGATTCGAAAATATCAATAACTTATGGAAATAGTAATAAAGAATTAAGGAATGCTTCATATGTAGTATTTGATATAGAAACAACAGGTTTTTCACAAGAACATGATAGAATCATTGAAATCGCCGCAATTAAAGTGCGAGGTGGAGAGATTATTGACAGCTATAGTACTTTTGTAAATCCCGAGATTTTAATCAGTCAAAAGATAACAGATATTACAACCATTACTAATGATATGGTTAAGGATGCCCCTAAGATAGATCAAGTAATGAATGAATTTTTAAAATTTAGTGAAGATTCAATATTCGTTGCCCATAATGCTACATTTGACGTTGGTCATATTTATGCTAATATGAAGAGATTAGGGTTAGAAAAGATAGATTTTCCTGTTATCGATACATTGAATTTAAGTAGAGCAATGTATGCTGATGTTTTAAAGAGATTTAATTTAAAAGCAATTGCAAAATATTTTAAGATTAAACAAGAACAACATCACCGTGCTATTGATGATACAAGAGTAACAGTTGAATGCTTTTTATGCATGCTAGATGATTTATATCGTCAAGGAGTAGTTACTTTTAGTGATATAAATAATGTTATAAAAAGGGATGAAATATGGAAGCATATTATACCTTCTCACATTAATATTTTAGTTAAGAATCAAGTTGGTTATAAAAACTTATTTAAAATAGTAAGTGATTCTTTGACTAATCATTTGTATGATGAAGCAAGATTATTGAAAAGTGTCTTATATGAAAATAGAGAGGGTATACTATTAGGTAGTGGATGTGTTCATGGCCAAGTATTTGAAAATGCCCTAAATAGAAGTGAAGAAGAACTTGAGGAATCAATTATGATGTTTGATTACATTGAAGTTCAACCACCGCTAGCATATTCTCATTTATTTTCACAAGTGAATAATGGTGTTCAAGTTATTTATGATACAATATCAAAAATAATTAGAAAAGCCAAAGAACTTGGAAAGATAGTAGTAGCGACTTCAGATTGTCATTATATAAGAAAAGACCAAAAGAAATATCGTGATATTCTTATAGCCTCTCCTCAAATTGGTGGAGGCCAACATGATTTGGCTCGTTATGAAAATTCACCACATATGCATTTAAGAACTACTAACGAAATGTTAGAAGAATTTAACTTTTTAGATAAGGATTTAGCATATGAAATAGTTGTTACAAATACGAATATAATTGCTGATATGATTGAAAGTGTAAAATGCTTCCATAAACAAATGTTTGTACCTGCAGATGATGAATTTAAAGATAAGTTAGGTGTTCCTAGCATTATTGAAGAAATGAAGAATATTGTTAATAAAAACGTAATAAGATTTTATGGAGAGAATCCACATAATATTGTTAAAAAGAGAATTGAAAGAGAATTAAATTCTATTATTTCTAATGGTTATTCATCAGTTTACTTCATGTCATATTTATTAGTAAATAAGTCACTAGAAGATGGATATCTAGTAGGTTCAAGAGGATCAGTTGGATCTTCACTTGCTGCGACAATGATGATGATTACTGAAATCAATCCTTTAGCTCCGCATTATAGATGTAATAAATGTAAATTTACTGCATTTAAAATGACTGAAGATGAAAAAAAGGATAATCCTATTACTGAGAATGAATTACCATTCCAAAAAGATCTTGCAAGTGTTGAATCTGGCTATGATTTACCAGATGCAGTATGTCCAGTATGTGGAAACAAATTAACTAAGGATGGTCATGATATACCATTTGAAACATTCTTAGGATTTAACGGTGATAAGGTTCCAGATATTGATTTAAATTTCTCTGGTGAATATCAATCAATAGCTCATGAATATGTTAGAGAGCTACTTGGTAATGAATATGCTTTTAGAGGTGGTACAGTTGCGACTGTTGCTGAGAAGAATGCATATGGATATGTAAAAGCCTATATTGAGAAAAAAGGCCTAGATTTAAGAACGGCTGAAATTGATAGAATAAGTGAAAAAATAGTTGGTGTAAAACGTTCAACTGGACAACATCCAGGTGGAATTGTTGTTGTTCCTAAGAGTATTGATATTTATGACGTAACCCCAATTCAATATCCAGCTGATAATTATGAAAATGCATGGAGAACTACACATTTTGATTATCATGCCTTTGAAGATAATCTATTAAAATTAGATATCCTAGGACATGACGATCCAACAATGATTAGATATTTAATGGATTATGTTAACAAACATCAGGAAGCGTTTCCGTTTGATAATCCACAGGATATCCCAGTTGATGATAGTAATGTGTATCGTTTGTTTTGTGGTACAGAAGTTATAAATGTTGATGCAAATAGAATTGATAGTAAAGTTGCTTCATATGCAGTTCCTGAATTTGGAACTAACTTTGTTAGACAAATGCTTACTGATACTTTACCAAAGACTTTTGCAGAATTAGTAAAAATATCAGGATTATCACATGGTACAGATGTTTGGTTAAATAATGCACAAGATCTAGTATTAGGTAAAACTAGTAATGGTAAAATTGATTTTAGTGAAGTAATAGGTTGTCGTGATGACATCATGGTATATTTACTTTATCAAAATCTTGAACCAATCAAAGCTTTTGAAATAATGGAATTTGTTCGTAGAGGTAAACCTAGTAAGGATACCGCTAAATGGGAAGAATATAAAGAATATATGAGAAAATATAGTGTTCCCGAATGGTATATTTGGTCATGTGAGCAAATAAAATATATGTTCCCTAAAGCCCATGCTACAGCGTATGTTTTGATGGCTTTGCGTATTGCTTGGTTTAAAGTTTATTCTCCAGTATTATTCTATAGTGCATATTTTTCTAAGAGAGCAAAAGCCTTTGATGTAAAAACTTTTGTTAGTGGCGAAAATGCGATTAGAATGAAAATTAGAGAACTAACAGAAAAACAAGGTGGAACAGCAAAAGATGAAGATACATTAACTTCTCTTTATGTTGCACTTGAAATGACCAGTCGTGGCTATGAATTTTTGCCTGTTGATATAGAAAAATCAGATTCATTAATATTTGAAGTAGAAGATGGTAAACTGCGTATTCCGTTTATTGCAGTAGATGGATTAGGTGAAGCCGTAGCCATTGATATTAAAGAACGTCGTGAAGAGCGTGCCTTCACATCTAAAAAAGATATTGAGTCAAGAACGCGATTAAATAAGACATTATTTGAACAATTTGAGCAAATGGGTTCTTTTGGAACATTACCTGATGTTGAAAAAGAGATAGCTGAAGGTATTTTTGCATTCCTTGATTAATATGTGAAATTGTGTTATTTATCTAAATTTATTGAAGAAAACAAAGAAAGTGTTATAATAAATATAATTAAAAGGAGTGATTTATCAAATGAAAACTAATAATCCAATGTTTTCTACTATTACAGCTGAACATGATATCCCAAGAGAAAATGCAGCATCATATAAAGGTGTAACAGTAAAAACGGTATTTTTATTAGGTGTTTCTATTTTATCAGCAGTTTTAACGGGAATAATGTTATTTGATATAAAAAATTATTCAGCATTTTATACAATGTTGATAGTTTCATCAATTGTAGGATTTATCTCAGTTATGATAGGTAGAAATAGTCCAAGATTAAGTAAATATTTTGGAGTCATTTATGCAGTATGTGAAGGATTATTCCTTGGTACACTTACGGTATTTGGAGAATTATTATATCCAGGTGTTGCGGCCATAGCAGTTATTTCTACTATAGTAATATTTGGAGTAATGTTAGGTTTATTTGCTACAGGTGTTATCAGAAACAGTAGTAAATTATTCAGTATAGCAATGGGAGTAGGAATTAGTTTAATATCATTAACTATTATCTTGATGCTTCTTCAAACATTCTCTACAAGTTTTTCAACATTTTTAAGCAATAATATAGGATTGGTAATTGTATTAGAATTATTCTTCCTAGCTTATGGAGCAATAATGTTATTAGTAAACTTCTCAGAAGTAACTTATTATGTTAAAGCTGGTGCTAGTAAAAACCATGAATGGGTTGCTGCATTTGGACTTATGGTAAGTATTATATATATCTATATTGAAATACTTAGATTACTAATATTAATAATGGGTCGAAGAGACTAAAATAAACAAAACCCCAAACAAAATTAACCTCTTTCAATATACTAATTATGAAGGAGGTTTTTTTAATGAATTTTAATCCAAATTGTGGTTGTTGTCCGCAAGCAATGCCTACATATTCATGTTGCAATAATGTAGTAAATAAATGCTTCGTTCAAGAGGTTCCACATTATACGAATTTCCATACTCATGTTGTTAACAATTGTGTTCGCAAACATGTAAATATTCCAACGTTCTCAACAGATGAAGAAACTGTTGTTATCGATGAGTATGCACAAGCTCAACCAATGTATATGAACCAACCAATGATGAATCCATATCAACAACAACCAATGTACTTTAATGAACAACAAAATATAAACTTTTATCAACAACCAGCAGCAAGTCAAGGATTTGAAATGCCACAAAATACAATGAATGTATCAGAAGGTCAACAACCATACTTTAATCCAAATTTTAATCCATATTCATTCTAAATTATAAGCCTCAATTAGGGGCTTATTTTCTTTTTAAAAAGCATCTTTACTTCCTATCTTGAAAGGTGTATAATCGTCTTTGGTTGAAGAGAAGGAATGATAATATGGAAACTAAAAAAATTAATCCGGCACCTCTTGGTTTGTTGGGATTTGGAATGACAACTATTCTATTAAATTTGCATAATGCTGGATTCATTGAATTGTCAGTAGTAATAATGGCAATGGGTATAGCAATGGGTGGTTTAGCTCAACTGATTGCTGGTATCTTAGAATTTAAAAACGGAAATACATTTGGAGGAGTTGCATTCACAGCATACGGATGTTTCTGGTGGAGCCTTGTTTATATTTGGACAAATCCAAATAAGGTATTAGCTGCAGATTCTACTAGTGTAGGAATGTACTTGTTGTTATGGGGTATTTTTACTGCATTTATGTTCATTGGAACTTTAAAACATGATCGTGCTACTCAAGTTGTATTTGGTACTTTAGCATTATTGTTTATATTCTTGGCAATTGGAGATTTATCTGAAACTAAGATAATTACTACAATTGGAGGATATATTGGAATACTTTGTGGAGCGTCTGCAATGTATACAAGTGCTGCAAAAATATTGAATGCGGAATACGAAAAAGTAATTTTACCAATTGGTAATAAACATTAATTAGAATTGTGCAAACAATTCTTTTTATTTTTATAAATTGTGATATAATGTAAAAGAAACAAAGAAAATGATAGAAAGGGTGAAAAATATGGTAGTAAGTGTTGGAAATTTTGGATATTTTTTCTTTTTAGGACTAGCAGCTATACTTATTGCAATAATCATATTATTCCTGAGAAATAAATCTGATAAATACATATATAGGTTTTTATTAGGAATATCTGTCTCAGCATTGATTTTGCATTTTAGCAAATTACTTTTCCAACCATATAGAGGAGAACTTCCATATTCACTTAAAAAAATATCTTTTGAAAATATTTGCGCAGTATCAACCTTAATATTTCCATTCATATATGTATCAAAAAACAATTTAATGAAAACATATATGGTATATATAGGAATAATTAGTGGAATTGCATCCCTAGTTTATCCAACAGAAGCATTTAATAGAACTGCTTTTCAATTTGATGTATTGAGATTCTATTATGCACACTTTACAATATTAGCTGTACCAATACTAATGATTGTATTTGATGTATATCGTCCAGATTATAAAAAATTTTGGTATTTGCCAGTTGGATTTATTATTATTTTATGTGTTATATTACTTAATGAAGTATTAGTTCTTTCAATAGGTCTTGATGGAACGGATGGAATGAGTAAATTATTGGATAGTAATTATCGTAATTCTTCCTTTATATTTGGATTAGAGGATAATTATTTACCTGTTAGGAAAATCATAACTTGGTGTGTTCCGGATTTGTTTTTATCTAATCCTGTAACACATGAAAAAATGTATTGGCCAATTATTTGGTTAGTGATTCCGGTATTTATTTATTTCAGTATTTTTAGTATAATAATTAGTATGACATATGATTTTTCAAGAATTAAATCTGATTTTTCTAAGTGGTATAGCCGAGTGATAAAAAAAGAGGTAGAAGAAATATCACAGCCATAAAATGGAGGTATAATTATGAATAGAAGAGAACTTAAGCAAAGAATTAAGCTAGATCCTAGGAAACTCCAAAATCGTAAGATAGAATCTAAGGTTTTAGATATTTATTTAGAAAGTATCGATGATGCATATTCTGTATTCTCTGGTCCTAGTAATCATGAATTAGATGGTGCATTTAAAGATTATTTATTGGACCAAAAGGTTTATATTGATGAATTTAATATAATTATTAAGAATACACCTACTGAAGCAGAAAAAGAAGAGCTAACACGAAGCATTGATCAATTTATTGAAAATAAGATAGCTGTTTTGGCAAAAATGCAACGATTTACATTAGTAAAGAATTTAATATTCATTTTATTAGGAGCATTATTTATTTTTCTTTCTTATCATACAAGCAGTGAAAAAATATTTACGGAAGTATATATGGTAATTGGATGGTTCTTGATATGGGAATTTGCCAATTCATTTTTCATAAATAATCCTACTCGAACATTTAAAAAACATCATTTGTTAAGCATCTATTATGCTGAAAAAAATATAAAGTAATTTCCCCCCCATTTTATGAGGGGGTTTCTTATGTTTCACTATTTTAATTTAAATGCATATAGTAATATAGCGATAATTTAAAAGAAAGAGTGATTTTTTTGTGTGGAATAGTTGGTTATATTGGTTCTAAACCTGCAAATCATGTTATCATTAATGGATTAAAAAAATTGGAATATAGAGGTTATGATTCAGTGGGGGTAGCATTAGTAAATGAGGATAAAACTGAGATAGAAATTTTTAAGGATAAAGGTAGAATTTTAGATTTAGAAATACAAATAGATAAAAATATAAAATCACATTTTGCAATAGGACATACAAGATGGGCTACTCACGGAGAACCAAATAAAGTAAATTCTCATCCCCATATGTCAAACAGTGGTAGAGTTGTGGTAGTTCATAATGGTGTTATTGAAAATTATAATCAAATAAAAAAAGAAAAGCTAAAAGGATATAACTTTGTTAGTGAGACAGATACAGAAGTAGTAGCGAATTTAATTGAATTATATAGTAAGATAATGCCTATGGATGAAGCGATTTTAGCAGCAACAGCTCATTTAAAAGGATCATACGCACTATTGGTATTAGATAAAATGGATTTAAATAAATTATATTTTATAAAAAATAAGGCTCCGCTTTTAATAGGTCAAAAAGATGACGAAATAATAATAGCTTCAGATATTGTAGCACTGGTTGGTTATACTGATAAATATATGTATTTAGAGGATATGACTTTTGGTATAGTAATGGATGATAAAATTATATTGAAGGATTTTTATGGAAAAGAATTATCAAGTAAAATGGTTCAGTTACAAATAAGTTGTGAGGAAATTGAAAAAGGAAATTATGAGCACTTTATGCTTAAGGAAATAAATGAACAACCTACTGTAATTAGAAAACTAATATATAATTATACAGATAATGAAAAATATGAGATTGATAAGAATTTAATAAAGGAAATAAAAAAGGCCGATAAATTATATATTGTGGCATGTGGTAGTAGTTTATATGCTGGATATATTGCGAAGTATTATTTTGAAAAAATATTGAATATATCAATTGAATTATGTATTGCTAGTGAAGCTGCATATTTATTGCCTAAATTATCAAAAAAACCATTTTTCATATTTATTTCCCAATCAGGGGAAACCGCAGATTGTATTAAAGTTCTGAAAAATATAAAAGACAAAAAAATAAAAACTTTAGCAATTACAAATAACATAGATTCTACTATGATTAGACTGAGCGATTATAATTTGAATTTATATGCCGGTAAAGAAATTGCTGTTGCTTCTACAAAAGCTTATTTAGCGCAAGTGACTCTTATGTATATATTAGCCAGTAGTATTGCAAAAACGGATATTAAATGTGTAAAGAAAAAACTAAATATAGTTGCTATGGCTATTGAGGATGTGCTAGGTAATAGAGAGTATATAAGAGATATAAGTAGGAAAATGATTGATTCAGAAACAGTATTTTACATTGGTAGAGGACTAGATTACTATGTGTCTTTAGAAGCTGCTTTAAAATTAAAAGAGATATCTTATATTCATGCAGAGGGATATGCTTCAGGAGAATTAAAACATGGTAGTATAGCTTTAGTTAATGAAGATGTTCCCGTCGTAGCAATTATTACAAATAAAGAAACAGAATTAATAACTAGATCAAATTTAATTGAGACTACAAGTCGTAAAGCAATAGGAATTACAATTGTGTTA
Source organism: Anaeroplasmataceae bacterium (assembly GCA_031553215.1). Classification (GTDB taxonomy): domain Bacteria; phylum Bacillota_I; class Bacilli_A; order Acholeplasmatales; family Anaeroplasmataceae; genus JAVBLW01. Next base: position 51,739 of record JAVBLW010000001.1, on the reverse strand, counting down.
GAAGAATTTGCTAATGAAGAAGATGACATGGTATTATCTAACGTAGATGGTGATTTATCTCCACTTGTTACATCTGTTGTATGTCAGTTATTAGCATATTATGTTTCGCTATATAAGGGAAATGATATAGATAAACCTAAAAATCTTGCTAAATCTGTCACTGTTGAATAAAAAAAAGACTTAAAGTCTTTCAATTAAAAGGGAATAGATATCTTTATCTTTAATTCTCTTTATGGTGTAAGTTCCCATAATTAAAATTAGTAAAAGAGGAATAAAAATATATTTAAAACTTGTATGGCTTATACCTAAAGCAAGAGCACTTAATGGAGAATGAGTAGTAAATGAAAACATCGAAAGTGTGCTAATAAAGATGATTAAATTCAAATGAACTGAATTAACATTAAATATACTATGTATAAATAATCCATTTAGTGCACCAATAGTAAAAATTGGAATTAATAATCCTCCGGTAGCCTTTGAATTTCCAGAGATAATTGTAAATATAAGTTTAAATAATATTAATAGGATTATAGTTTTTAAAAGTTTATATTCATTAATGCTTTCAAGAATTTGGCTTCCGCTACCGATATAATTTGTAGCAAATATACCAATAAGTATGGTAATAAAGACAATTATAAAGAAACGATATTTTACTAAAAAATTACTTGAATGCTTTTTAAAAAAATCCTTTAATGACATAAATAATTTTTTGAAGGCAATTGAGGTAATAAGATTTAGTAAATATATAAAAAATAATATATAATATAATTTAAAGTTTAATGCTCTACTAATCTCAAAATTAATCAATTTATGATGATTAATAAGTGAACTTGTAAAGTAAGCAATTACTACTACTACAATAGTTTTTAATAAGAAAATAAGACTTAGTTTAGGGTGTGTTTTTTCAAAAGTATATATAACCCCAGACAATGGTGATAAAAATGCGCATCCAAATCCACTTCCAGCAGCTATTCTAACATTATCTAAATCATCTTTTTCTTTATATAAGGAATTTACCATTATACCAGTATTGGCTCCTAATGAAACTGAAGGACCCTCACTTCCTAAAGATAATCCAGTGAAGAAAGAAAATAGACTGTTAAAGAATATTCCTGGTAATACTTTGTACCAAGTTAGATCTTGATTTTTATGTAAATAATTTTCCGTTTGTGGAATTCCACTTCCTGATATATCGGGAATTTTATTTATGCAATAGTTAGATAATAGACAGAAAGAAAAAGTAAAGATAACTATAAAAATAATGGAAATTGTTGTTCTCATTTCATATACATATATTCCAGAATTTGAAATCTTTAGAACTAATAATTGATATATTCCTATTATGATTCCAACAAGAATTCCGGTAAGAATTATTTTACTTAAATCTTTAATTAGTTTTTTCATACAACAACCTCGACAAACGGCTCCTATTTTATCACATTTTTCTTTTAAATAAAAGATTTTGTAAAAATAAAATCAAAAATTTGTTATAATAACAAAGTGGAGTGATAATATGAGAAAAATAAAAGAAAGTAAAAGTATTGGATTAGTAATAATATTGCTATCATATGTTGTTGCGGGTATAGTAGGTTTTTATGTTTACACTAAACTAGATTATAGTTTATGGTTAAACATTTTAATAAGTGATGTAGCTGCTACAATAGTAATATTTCTAATTAATCTTATATTTAATAATGCAACAATATATGATCCTTATTGGAGTGTTCAACCGTTTGTTATATTACTAGCTTTATTAGTAAAAAGTGGAGAATATAACTTAGGAAATATCTTATTATTAATTGCAATAACAGTATGGTCTTTTAGATTGACGATAAACTGGATAAAAACTTTTGATAATTTGAACCATCAAGATTGGCGATATAATATGTTGAAAGAAAAAAGCGGAGTATTTTATCCATTTGTTTGTTTAATGGGAATTATGATGTTTCCAACCGTTATTGTATTTTTATGCATAATGCCAGCCATTAAATTTATTGAAAATGGTGGTTCTAATAATTTGATATCTCTTGTAGGTTTTGTAATTACAATTATTGCAATTGCATTCGAATTTGTTGCAGATAGACAAATGCATAGATATAAAAAGAATAGAATAGATAGAACTACTTTTAATAGAGATGGAATGTGGAAAAATTCACGTCATCCTAATTATTTAGGAGAAATCTTAATGTGGTGGGGAATCTATTTAATCTGTGTTCTAAATTTTCAAAGTTTTTGGTACTTAGGAATAGGAGCACTAGCAAATCATTTGATGTTTGTATTTATAAGTATACCTATGGCCGAAAATAATATGAAGAGTTATAAAGAAGGATTTTCTCTATATAAAGATGAGACAAGAATGCTTCTACCAATAAGAAGAAAAATATAAGGATCACAGCGTGGTCCTTTTTTGTATAAAATTTCTATATATTGGTAAAATACAATTGGGTGATATATGTGAAAAAGAGTAGAACACTAAATAAATTTAGCTTGTATATATATATTCATGTTTACAATTATGTAATGACTAATTATTTTATTATTCCTACATTCTTCAAATCTTTTGAGCAAAATTATTGGATAGGCTTTCTTTTTACAATAATACCTTCAATTACATTTGGTACTTTGTTAAGTATGAAGAAGATGAATTCTAATATTTTAAAGAAAATAAAGAATTCAAAAATAATGAAATATATAATGGGTGCATATTTCTTCATAAATATGTTAATTATCCTATTGATAGGCTCAAGGATTTTATGTAAAAACTATTTTATGAATACAAAAATAATCTCTTTTATGATACCAATTCTAATGATTGCTTTTTTTATATCTAAATTAGGTACAACAGGAATAATAAATATGATCTCTTGGCCTATTATTTTTATAGCACCATTACTAATTTACGCATTATTTTTTAATAATCAAATTAGAGATCTCAAAGAATTATTTCCGATAGATCTAAATTTTAAGATGTTTAAAGTAACCTTTTTTATGCTCTATGTTATTTTGAACAATTATACGTTTCTTTTATTGAATCAAGAGGTAGAAAAGCCATTTAAGAAAAAATTTTTTATATTTGGCAATATTTTTATGGTATTAATTAATTCAATAGTTTCTGTATTAATAGTAACAGTATTAGGTAAGTATTATATTGCAGATACGGAATTCTTTGGATTTAATGTATTAAATATTGAATCGGATCTAAAATATATTGGAAACTTTGAATTCGTATATGTATTTATGATAACATTTGCAACTATTACATCAGTTAGTATTAATATAGATTTTTTTAGAAAAATATTTAATTTAGAGGGAAATAAACGTTTTTATTTAATGGGGGTATTATTAATAATGTCACTTTACTTCACTAAACACATGAATTTAGTCATAGATAATTTAAGATATATAATGATGATATTAATTGGTTTATTATTAATTTTTTATAACTATATTTTATTAAAAAAGGATGATAGCATTGAAAATATCTTATAAAAAAACATATGAGAAAATAACTGGATATTTAAAGAGTCAAAAAGACGTAATAATTGTTACTGATGAAGAATTGGAACTAACTTTAATTTATCAGGAACAGGGGTGCGATATTGCAACCTTTAATAAGGATTATATAGAAAACATTAGGGCAGATAGAAATAAGACTTTAGATCAAATAATATTAGGAGTATGTAAAAAATACGTTCCTGTAAATCCAGATAAAATAATAGATGAAATTCTTCAAGCATTATTTAGTGGATTATTAGTAGTTTATTCTAAGAAGGAAGAAATCTTTTATTACTTTGATTTATCTAAAGTGCAGTCGAGACATACTGAAGAATCGACTAGTGAGCCAAGTAGTTCATATCGTTCTAAGGATGGATTTGTTGAAAATTATAAAGATAATATAATGCTTTTAAGAACAAGGATGAAGAGCAGTAATTTAGTTATTGATGAATACTATATTGGTGAAAGAAGTAAGACTAGGGTTGGATTACTATCGATAAAAGATATTCATAATGAAGAGATTAAGCAATCTATAATAAAAGAATTAGAAAATATTAAAATTGATGCCGTATTACAACATGAGGATATATCTAATTCCTTTCAAAAGGATAAAAAATTACCTGTTTTTATGTATGTTGGTTCACCTGATTTAGCCGCATATCATTTATTAGAAGGACAATTTATTATTTTAATAGATAGGATTCCAAGTGTTATGGTAATGCCAACGACCTTTTCATTTTATACGAAACTTAGAATTGATTCTGTTAATATAAAGGGATTTGCAGTACTAGAAAGAATATTTATATTATTCTCATTAATTGCCTCAACTTTATTTTTATCATTATTATGTTCGTTTTTGACTTATCAAAGTGATTCTTTATCGTTATCTATACTTTCGACCTTTAAGATATCACAAAAGGGAGTAATATTCCCCTTGTATTATGAAATATTTTTCGTATTATTGGTATTTGAAGTATATTATTATATTATTTACCGATCCGCAAAAATTACAATGTCTAGTATGATTGTATTAATTGGTGGGGTTCTAATCGGTCAAAATGCGATTGAGGCTGGGTTAACGGGAGTGCTCATCTTAACTTTAACGGCGATAGCCTTCTTAGCTACTTTTATTGTTTCCTCTAATGTCACACTGAGTATGTCAATTAGTGTAGTTAGAATATTTATGGTAGTAATGTCCATATTTTATGGTATGTTTGGCTTTACGATAGGTTTGATTGCTATTTTATATATGATGTATACTGAGGAAACGTGTGATGTTCCATTCTTTTATCCATTTATGCCAATTAATTTTAAAGAAATTAAAGAGTATTTTATTAGTCCATCAGATAATAAAATTTCAAAGCGTTCAAAAGCTTTAAATGTTACTGATGATACTAGAAAGGAAAGTAAATGAAAAAAAGTGCACTTCTATTATTTATAATAGTATTTATGTTTCTTACCAAGGGTAGCTATTACATAAACATTTTAGAGGAAATCTATATAGCAAGTTATTATTTATCTTATGAAGATGGTGAATATAATGCAACATTTTATGCAAATGACTCCGCGCTGTTTGGAAAACAAAGTGATAATAAACCAGTTACACAAACTGCATCATTTAAAGGAGAAAATTTATCAAAAGTATTTCAAATGATTGAAGATACATTAGATGTTAATTGTAATTTTAGGCATGTTGAAAGTGTAATTTTTGATGTTAATTTCTTTAAGGAAGATTTATTAGAAGATTATTTTCTGTTTATCAAAAATGATATTCGTTTTGATTATAATTTTTATATTTTTGCAACTGATGAAGATATATCTACTGTTTATGGGATAAAAAATCCTGATAGTAGTACTACAACGGAATATGCATTTAATAGTCCGGATGGAAGTAGCCATTTATATTTGATTACAAGACCAATCCATTACACTGAATTTGTAAGAAATTTTTATGCTGGTAGTTATATTCAAAGAATTCCAATGATGAGGACAACTGAGTCCTGGACTATTGATGATAAATTATCTAAAAGTGTTATATTAGATAAGGTGTATATGTATGGGACTGGAGAAATATATACTTTAGATGAAATGCCAGGATTTGTATTCTTAGGTAATATAAAGTCTAAAAGAATTGATGATGATAACACAAAATGTATTATTGTTAATTATAAGAATGACCTAAGCGTTATGAGAAAATTTACTATGACTGTGAAAACCGAGTATAAGAAGACTAATGATTCTACAATGAACGAAGTGAAAGAATATATAGAAAAAAAATTGAAAGAAACATTAGACTATTTTTACGATAATAATATAGATATTTTAAATATTAAAGACATTAATTATAGATATAAGAAGAATTATTCATATGAAGATTTAAAAATTAAAATAAAAATTTCTGAATAACTTTATTTTTATTTTGAAATAAGCTCTATTTATGGTAAAATTAAAATATTGTTATTGAGGTGAAATTATGAAAATAAAAGACGTTGATTTTGAAACATATACTAAACAATACCCAGATCAAGATGGATATTTTGGTAATTATGGTGGATCATATATTCCTGATGAATTACAAAAGGCGTTTGATGAAGTAAATCAAGCTTACCAAACAATTTGTAAATCTGCGAAATTTATTACTGAATTAAGAAGAATAAGAAAAGAATTTCAAGGAAGACCAACTCCAGTTTACCATTGTGAAAGACTATCGCAATCAATTGGTAATGTTCAAATATACTTAAAAAGAGAAGATTTAAATCATACAGGGGCACATAAATTAAATCACTGTATGGGTGAAGGATTACTAGCAAAATATTTAGGCAAAAAGAAATTAATTGCTGAAACAGGGGCTGGACAACATGGTGTTGCAATTGCGACAGCTGCAGCTTTCTTTGGACTTGAATGTGAAGTTCATATGGGGTCAGTTGATATAGCTAAACAAGCTCCAAATGTTGCAAGAATGAAAATTTTAGGTGCTAAAATTGTTGAAGTTACTCATGGAGCTCAAACTTTAAAAGAAGCCGTAGATTCAGCTTTTGAAAGCTATTTAAAAGATTATAAAGATGCAATATATTGTATTGGTAGTGCGGTAGGTCCTCATCCATTTCCATTAATGGTTAGGGATTTCCAAAGTGTTGTTGGTATAGAAGCTCGTGAACAATTTAAAGAAATGACAGGTGAATTTCCTGATGTGGTATGTGCTTGTGTTGGTGGAGGATCAAACTCTATTGGGACATTTGTACCATTCTTAAATGATCCAGTTGAAATTGTTGGTGTTGAACCAATGGGACTTGGGAAAGAGCGTGGTCAACATGCGGCTTCGATTACTTATGGTAGTGAAGGAATTATGCATGGGTTTAACTCAATAATGTTAAAGGATGAAAAAGGTGAACCTGATGCAGTTTATTCAGTAGCTTCTGGTTTAGATTATCCATCTGTTGGTCCTGAACATGCGTTTTTAAACAGCTTGGGTCGTGTAAAATATGATTCAGTTACTGATGAGGAAGCGATTGATGCCTTCTTCACTCTATCAAGAACAGAAGGAATCATTCCTGCTTTAGAAAGTGCTCATGCCGTAGCTTATGCAATAAGAAGAGCAAAGGAAATGAAAACTGGTTCAATTTTGGTAAATCTATCAGGTCGTGGAGATAAAGACCTTGATTATGTTATTGAAAAATATGGAGATAAGTATATAAAAGACTAAATTAGTTAGCGCATTTATGCGTTAACTTTTGATTTTATGGAGGATATATAATGAAATTAAATAAGGTAGCTGACAAACTTTTAGATTTAACTCTAAATAATCGTCTTCTAAATTTTAAAGACACAAAATATGCATCATTACCAATATATTCTAATAATATTGTCGAATTATATAATGAATTATTTAATTCGACTAAATTAGAATTTTTTGACATTGATAAATTTGTACAATCAGTTTCCGAAATTAAAGATTTATATGAAACAGATATTCCCTATGAGAGCCTACAAAGACATGTTGAATCTAAAATCAAAAAGAATCAAATAATTGGATATAAGAGTAAATGTAGTGTAAAAGCTATTTTGAAAAATTTAAGTAAAAAATCATTAGAATCCTTGTTAGAAAAAGGATTAAATATTTTATATTTATCCTTTGGTATTATTGAATATAACTTTGATAAATCAGGATTTTTATACCAAGCACCTGTTTTATTAGTTCCCGTAAAAATTACTAATACATCAAAAAATTCTTTATATTCATTAGAATTATATGAAGAAGAGGCTATTTTTAATCAAGCATTAAATTATAAAATAGAACTTGATTATAAGGTTAAAATAAGAGAAATAGCTGATAATGAATCACTAGAAGAATATTTAAGTTATATTGAAAATACGATAAAGAAATTTAATTGGAATTTAAAAAGAGAAACTAAACTAGGTCTTTTTTCATTTCATAAATTAAATATGTATATGGATATTAGACAAAATAAAGAATATATTATAGAAAATCCTTTAATAAAACAAATATTTGGAATAGATGCTAAAGCTACTTATAATATTTATGAAACATCTGATGAATTCTTTAATGTTGTAGATGCCGACTCTAGTCAATTAGAAGCTATTAAAGCTATTAGAAGTGGAGAAAGTATTGTTTTACAAGGTCCACCAGGAACTGGTAAATCTCAAACAATTACTAATATAATTTCTCAGAGTCTTTATGATGGTAAAAAGATTTTATTCGTTTCAGAAAAATTAGCGGCTTTAAACGTCGTATATGAAAAACTTAAGAAAAATGATTTAGCGGAATTTTGTCTTGCACTCCATAGTAATAAAATAAATAAAAAAGAAGTTATTAAAGAACTTTATTATACTCTTAATTTACCTATCACAACAGTGAATAATGAAGCAATTGAAATGATCTATGAGCTTAATGCCACTGAAACATTATTAGATAGTTATAAAGCAATAATGCATACTAAAGTAAAAGAATTTGATATGACACCATATGAAATATTTTCTAATTATGCTCTTTGTAAAAAAGTAGATGATTTTGATTATGAATTAGAGGGTGTGGATTTATTAAAGCCTAACTATTTAAAAAAGGTGAATGAAAAGATATTAGAGTATAAAGAGTATGCTCAAATAGTTGGATATAATTATAAGGATTTTTGTTTCTATGGATATAACAATTTAGATATATCAAAGAAATCAAAAAAACATAGTATTGAAATGCTTGAATATACTAAAGAATATTTAGATGAAATTATTCCATTATTTAGGGAAATAAGCAAGAATAATATTAATATTGAAAATTTTTCAGATTTAGAAAAGATATTAGATATTTATAAAATAATTATTAATATGAAAAACACTAATCAAGCATTTTTTGATATCACGAAATTAAAAGAATATAAGGAATTGGCTTTAAAATTAACTAATCTATATGCTAATATAAAGATTTCAAAGGGTATTGTTTTAGAAAAATATAGTGAAGAAATATTTGAAAAACAATATCTTAGTTATTATGATAAATATCAAAAAGAATATAGCGGGAAATTTAATTTATTTAATAAATCATTTAAACAAGATCAAGAAACATTACGTAGTGTTTCAAAAAAGAATAAAAGTTATTCATTAAAGGTTAATTTAGAAATTTTGAAAAATGTTGTATTGTATTACAATTATAATAATCAATATGAATTAGATTTATATCCTATTCAAAAATTAATGGGAGATGAATTAGTAGATATAGATAATTTAAATGATTCTTTAACGAAATTATTGGAAATTAGTGAAAATACTACTTGGTTTGAATCATTCATGTTAAATGAAGAAGTAAATTATCAAGAATTAATTATTAGATTAGAAAAGATTATTAATAATAAAGATAAATTTTTAAAAACTCAAACTTTATATGATAAGAGCATTATTGATTTAAGGTGCTATAGTTTAAAAGATTTATATAAGAAAACAATTGGAAAAATAAATGATTATGAATATATAAATATTTGGATAAAATATAAAGAATTAATTCATGAATTAGATGAAATGCAAATATTAAAAATAATAGATAAATGTATTCTCAAAGAAGTAAAAAATGAAGAGATTATTTTAGTAATTCAAAAAATATATTATAAGACAGTTGTGGATTATGTTTTAAATAATGTTAGTGGACTTAGCAGTTTTAATAGAATAGAACACGAGAGGTTAGTAGATAATTTTATTAGATTAGATAAACTTAGTTTTGAAGTATCAAAGGCAAGAATAAAATCCAAATTATCTAATAATAAACCAAGTGATGATATAGTTGCGATTAATAGCCCGGCATCAATCATAAATAAAGAATATTTAAAGAAAAGAAAACAAATGTCTGTCAGAGAATTATTGAATAATAACGCCTCGTTTATTCAAACATTAAAACCTTGTTTTTTGATGTCTCCATTAAGTGTAAGTACATATTTAGAATGTAATAAAATTAAATTTGATTTAGTAATTTTTGATGAAGCATCACAGATATTTCCTCAAGATGCAATTGGAGCAATTTATCGTGGTAGCCAAATAGTTGTCGTTGGTGATTCTAAACAAATGCCACCATCAAATTTCTTTAATGCAATTGAAACTGATGACGAAAGTGAAGAAGAAAGTATTACTGATTATGAATCAATATTAGATACATGTGCTAGTTGTTTAAAACAATATAGTTTGAAATGGCATTATAGAAGTCAAAATGAAGATTTGATTACATTTAGTAATGAAAATTTTTATGAAAATAAACTTACTACTTTCCCATCAGCTAAACGAAATGATGTGGATTTCGGGATAGAGTTTATAAAAGCAAAAAACGGATTATTTAATAGAAAAACTAAAACAAATGTTATGGAAGCAAGACTAATAGCTGATTTGGTTTTAAATCATTTTAACAAATATGGTAATGCTAGAAGTATTGGGGTAATTGCCTTTAGTCAATCCCAACAATCAGCTATTGAAAAAGAAGTATATTCCTTACTAGATAAGAATCAAATTAATTATGAAAACATGGAAGAACCGTTATTTATAAAAAATTTGGAAACTGTTCAAGGTGATGAAAGAGATACAATTCTTTTTAGTATTGGATATGGATATGATGAGGATTCTAAATTTATTCAAAATTTTGGTCCCCTAAATAGAGAAGGTGGTGAACGTAGACTTAATGTTGCGATCACTCGTGCGAAGAAGAATGTTAAGATTGTTTCTTCTATTGAATATTCCGATATTGATATTACAAGAACTAATAGTGTTGGAGCTAGATTGCTGGGTGAATATTTGAAATATGCAAAAAATAGTCATGTTTTCAAAAAACAGGATTCTACTTCGTATGATTTTAGTTTTGAAATAAAATCTTTCTTAGAAGAAAATGGCTTCTTACTGGATTATAAAGTGGGTAATTCAGATATGAAGATAGATATTTGTATTAAAGATAAAGAATCTAATAATTATGTTTATGCAATTGAAACTGATGGAGAAAGTTTTAAATTAGCTAAAAACACACGTGATAGAGAACGTCTTAGAAAAGAAATATTAGAAAAGATGGGTTTTAATGTAATTAGGATTTGGTCTACTGAATGGTATAGGAATGAAAAAGTGGCCAAAGATATTTTGCTTGAAAGATTGAATAATAGTAATATTCATTCTATTGTAGAAGAAAGTATTGTGCCAATTACTATAAATAATGATGAGAATACTTTTAAAAATTACATAAGAGTAAATGATGAAGATATATTAGAATCATTTAGGAGTATTGAAGAAGATTTCGAAAGAGTCATGCTAGAATATTTAACTATTGAAGGACCGATATTAGAACTTGATTTATTAAAAAGACTCTTACCTATTTTTAAACAAGAGAAGATAAATAATCAAGTTAAGTCTGAATTTGAACTTATGAAGGCAATGTGGCTTGACTTAGGAAAAGTAAAAACTAATGAGGGATTTATTTTTCTTGATAAACAGGAAGTTATATTTAGAGTTCCATTAGAGAATGATAAACCTAGAGATATTAGAAGCATCTCTATAGAAGAGATTTCTAAGGGAATGAAGAAAATGATAGAAAAGAATAAGAATGTTGAAAAAGAAGGTTTATTTAAATCTTTAATGAAGATTATGGGATATACAAGGATGAATGAACATATCCATAATAGATTTGAAGAAACTCTAAAATTCTTATTAAAAACTGATTTGATTAGAGTTAATAAGGATATTATTTCAATAATTGACCTTTCAAAAAAATAAAATGCAAGTTTTTATTAAAAAAGATAAAATAATTTAACAAACATGACAAAATGTGATAAAATTAATAGGTATTATTTTGGAGGTAATGTTTTATGGGTGGATTTTTTGGTGTAACTTCAAAAAATGATTGTGTATTCGATTTGTTTTTTGGCGTTGATTATCATTCACATTTAGGAACAAGACGTGGTGGATTAGCATTATATGGTGAAAAAGGTTTTAATAGATCAATTCACAATATAGAAAATTCTCCGTTTAGAACAAAGTTTGAAAAAGAAATCAACGATATGAAGGGTAATTTTGGGATTGGATGTATTTCTGATTATGAGCCACAACCACTGATTATAAGATCTCATCATGGGACTTATGCAATTACAACCGTCGGTAAAATTAATAATGTAGCTGAGATAGAACAAAGAGTTCTAGGTGATGGAAATCTTCATTTTTTAGAAATGAGTGGTGGAGATATTAATCCAACTGAATTAGTTGCGGCTATTATTAATCAAAAGAAGAATTTAATAGAAGGAATAAAATATGCTCAAGATTTAATTGATGGTTCAATGACACTATTAATTATGAATGAAAAAGGTATTTATGTTGCTAGAGATAAAATGGGAAGAACACCTGCAGTTATTGGTAAGAAAAAGGATTCTTTTTGTGTATCTTTTGAAAGCTTTGCATATTTAAATTTAGGATATAAGCATTATAAAGAACTAGGGCCTGGTGAAATAGTTATTATGACACCAGAGGGAGTTAAAACTTTAGCAGAGCCTGGGAAAGAAATGAAAATTTGTACTTTCTTATGGGTTTATTATGGTTATCCAACTTCTTCATATGAAGGGGTTAGTGTAGAACAAATGAGATATAATAGTGGTATGTATATTGCTAAAAGAGATGATGCAAAACCTGATACAGTTGCTGGGGTTCCGGATTCAGGAATTGCACATGCGATTGGATATTCAAATCAATCAGGAATTCCGTTTTCTCGTCCATTTATAAAATATACACCAACATGGCCAAGATCATTTATGCCTACTATTCAAAGTCAAAGAAATTTGATAGCTAAAATGAAATTGATTCCTGTTCATGATTTAATTGAAGGTAAGAAATTATTATTAATTGATGATTCAATTGTTAGAGGAACACAATTAAGAGAAACTACAGAGTTCTTATATGAAAGTGGGGCAAAAGAAGTTCATATTAGAACTGCTTGTCCACCAATCCTTTATGGATGTAAATATTTAAATTTCTCTCGTTCAACATCTGAAATGGATTTAATTACAAGAAGAGTTATTCTACAGTTAGAAGGTCAAATTAATGATGAAATAATTGCAGAATATATTAATCATGAATCTCCTAAATATCAAAAAATGGTTGATGGAATTAGAGAACAACTTAAATTTACGAGTTTACAATTTACAAGAATGGATGATATGATAAATTCGGTTGGGATTGACTCTTGTAAATTATGTACATATTGTTGGAATGGAAAAAAATAGAGATATTGACATATTAAGTTAAAATGTTATAATCAAAAATATAAAGCAAAGACAAGACGAAAGATAGAATGTTTATTAAGAGAGCTGATGGATGGTGAAAATCAGTTGAATATCTATTGGACAACAGCTTGGAGCGATAGAAGAAATTAAGTAGAACTATCCGTATACTCACGTTACGAGAATTGAGGGCTAGATAAATATCTAGAACTAAGGTGGCACCGCGAGTAATCGTCCTTAGATTTAAGGACGATTTTTTTATTTATAAGGAGAAAAGAACATGGAATTAATTATTAACGATAAATATTCATCAAAGCTTAGTTTATTAGAGACTGAAATAGCTATAAAATTTGTTAAAGATACATTTGAAAAAGAATTAGCAAAGGCACTTAATTTAACACGTGTTTCAGCACCTTTATTTGTATTGCCAGAAACTGGATTAAATGATAATTTAAATGGATATGAAAGAGCTGTTGGATTTGATATTTTAACTTTAAAAAAGAATGCAGAAATTGTGCAATCTTTAGCAAAGTGGAAAAGAAATGCTCTTAAAAAATATGGTTTTGATGATAGTACTGGATTATATACAGATATGAATGCTATTAGGCGCGATGAAGATTTAGATAATATTCATTCATGTTATGTAGATCAATGGGACTGGGAAAGAGTAATTAGAAAAGAAGATAGAAACAAAACTTATTTAAAACAAATGGTTAAAAAAATATATAAAGTATTACAAACTGTTGAAAAGAAAGTAAATCAAAAGTATTCATGTTTTACTACTAAGTTACCAAAAGACATTTTGTTTATTTCAACTAAAGATTTAGAAAAAAAATATCCTACTCTAGATAGAAAAAGTAGAGAAAATGAAATTTGTAAAGAAGCAAAAGCGGTATTTATTTATCAAATTGGATGGCCTTTAAAAGATGGACAATCACACGATGGTAGAGCAGCTGATTATGATGATTGGAAATTAAATGGTGATATATTGGTTTGGGATGAAATTTTAGGAATGGCTTTAGAATTATCTTCTATGGGGATAAGAGTTGATAGTGAATCATTAGTTAAGCAAATTAATCATAAAAAAGAATTGAATAAACTAGATAATCCATATTCACAAGCAGTTATTAATAATGAACTTCCATTAACTATTGGAGGAGGAATTGGACAATCTAGAACTTGTTTATTCTTCTTAGAAAAAATGCATATTGGTGAGGTTCAAGCGTCTATATGGAGTGAAGAAGATGTGAATTTGCTTTCTTCAAAAGGAATTAATCTATTATAAAAAGGATTAATTCCTTTTTTTTCTTATCCAAGTATGCTAGAATGAAAGTGAGGTGGTTTACATGAAAATAGGTGTTTATGGTGTGGGTGCAGTTGGTGGGGCTGTTGCATCAATGTTATATAATTGTTTTCCATATGAAACATATTTGTTAGCTCCTGAGGATAAATATGATAAATTAATACGTGGTATTGTGGTTAATAAGAAGAAATATAAGATTAATGTAACTAAATGTGATGATATGGATTTTATATTTGTATGTTTAAAAAATTATAATTTAGAAGATAGTTTGGATGATCTTTCTCTTTTTATTACCGAGAAAACAGTAATTGTTCCGTTGCTAAATAGTATTATTGCTAGAGATGTTATACAGGATTATTTTCCTAATAATAATGTTTTATATGGACTTATAAGAATTGAGGCACAAAGGGATTCGAAAAATAAAATTATCTTCGGTAAACTAAATGGAATTACATTTGGTGAAGAAACAAATGGGGAAGAATTAACCGATGATGTATTTAATTTAAAGGTTATTTTAGATGAATGTAAGATTCCTAATTTTATTGAAGCGGATATGAAGAGGGCAGTATGGTTAAAATGGATGTTAAACATTGGGATAAACCAAGTATCTGCTCTAACTAATGCTACATATAAAGATATGCATCATCCAGAACTTCAGATATTACTCTTCCAATTATTTATGGAAGTTGTGGCTATTGCACAAAAGATGAATGTTAACATTACTGAACAAGATGCTAAAGATACATTAGCTAAGACTCTAACTTGGGATTCTAGCAGGTTTACTTCTTTAGCCCAAGATTTCCAAAACAAGAGAAGAAATGAATTAGATTATTTTGGTAAACTAGTTATTGATTTAGGAAAAAAATATAATGTTCCTACCCCTGCTAATGATGTAATATATAAATGTCTAGCAGCTATTACTGATAGATATATGAATGAATAAAAAAGCACTTAGGTGCTTTTTTTTAGTAATTTAAATTTTTTATTCTATATATTTATTGGTGATAGCTTGGATAAATATGGTTGTTTAAAAGAAGTATATGGGTATGAAGAGTTTAGAAATGGACAGGATGAAATTATTGATTGCCTAATAGATGGAAATGATTCTATTATTATAATGTCTACTGGTGGTGGTAAGAGTATTTGTTTTCAGATTCCAGCTTTATTAAAGGACGGAATGACAATAGTTGTTACACCATTGATAAGTCTTATGTATGATCAGGTTCTAGAAGTTAGAAAAAAGGGAATAAATGCTAGATATATAAATAGCAGCTTATCATCTTCAGAAATGATAGAGGTTGAAAAATCTATTTTAAGGAATGAAGTTAAAATATTATATACCAGTCCTGAGAGATTATTAGGATCTTTTTTCTTGAAAATTATTGAGCAAATTAAAGTTGAATATATAATTATAGATGAGGCACATACAATTTTATGGCACCTTGATTTTAGGAAATCTTTTCTTAATATAGGGAAATTTATATCCTCTTTTAAGTGTAGACCTATTATTGGATGTTTTACAGCGACAGCTACAAAATATACAATATCGGAGATATGTGCAGTTTTAGGAATTAATGAATTTAAAATTTTTAAAATGACTTTTGATAGAAAAAATCTATTATATAAAGTGATAAAATCAAAAGATAAAAAAACATACATATATAAATATATTAAACTGCATATTGATGAATGTGGAATAATTTATTGTTTAACTAGAAAAATGGT
Organism: Anaeroplasmataceae bacterium; assembly: GCA_031553215.1. GTDB lineage: Bacteria > Bacillota_I > Bacilli_A > Acholeplasmatales > Anaeroplasmataceae > JAVBLW01. The sequence continues at coordinate 35,479 of JAVBLW010000001.1, read as the reverse complement.
AATGGAATTATATATGTATTTATTGGATAATGATATATCAGTAACTTACTATCATGGCGGATTAGATACTAATATAAAGAATAGAAATCAAAAAGATTTCTTATATAGTTATAAAAAAATAATGATTTGTACAATTAGTTTTGGAATGGGAATAAATAAACCTGATATAAGGTATATTTTGAATTATGATATGCCATCTTCATTAGAAGATTTAGCACAAATGACCGGAAGGTGTTCAAGAGATAATGAATTCGGTGAATGTGTTATTTTATATGATAATAAAGATATATTGACTAGTAAGTATTTTATTGATTCTATAGATGATGAAGATAAGAATAGAACGGATATTTATAAGATAAAAAAATACCGATATAAACAATTAGAAGAAGTAATTAGATTTTGTAAAACTAAGAAATGCTTACATAAAGTTTTAGCTGAGTATTTTAATGAAAAAGTAGTGGATTGTAAGTCGATGTGTAGTAATTGTCAAAAAAAACATTTTATTGGTTGACAAAAAAAATAAAATAGAGTATTATAATACTAATCAAATTTATAAATACTATGACCAAGAAGTAGTAGAATATAATGTTTAGCATAGAGAACTTTTGTATGGTGAAAAAAAGAGTAAACATGTATTTGAATTAGTCCTGAGAGTAGAGCGCTGAACAGAAATAAGTAGGATGCTACGTGTCTGCACGTTATAGCAGTGGAGTATGTTATGTACTTGAAGAGGTAAATGCTGTAAAGTATTTATAAAATGAGGTGGAACCACGGTTAATATCGTCCTCTAGGTCTAAGACTTAGAGGATGTTTTTTTATTTAAAGGAGGAAAAAAATATGAACGTTAGCAAATATAAAAGATTTGAAACAATTAAACTAAAAAATAGAACTTGGCCAGACAACCAAATTGAAAATGCACCGATTTGGTGTAGTGTTGACTTACGTGATGGTAATCAAGCTCTTATTACGCCAATGGAAATTGACCAAAAAGTAGAGATGTTTAAGAAGTTAGTTGAAATCGGATTTAAGCAAATAGAAGTAGGATTTCCCTCTTCTAATCAAATAGAATTTGATTTTATTAGAAAACTTATAGACGAAAATCTAATTCCTGATGATGTAACTATCCAAGTTTTAACTCAAGCTAGAGAACATCTTATTAGAAGAACGTTTGAAGCATTAGAAGGGCTTGATAAAGCAATTCTACATATCTATAATTCAACATCAGTTCTTCAAAGAAGAGTTGTCTTCAATAAAGATAGAGAAGGAATTAAAGATATAGCAGTAGATGGAGTTAGACTAGTAAGAGAATTGTCAAAAGAATTTGCTGGTAAAATTACTTTGGAATATTCACCAGAATCTTTCACTGGAACAGAAATGGATTATGCTCTTGATATATGTGAAGCGGTTCTTGATACTTGGGGAGCTACAGAAGATAATAAGGTTATTATTAATCTTCCTTCAACTGTAGAAATGGATACTCCAAATGTATACGCAGATCAAATCGAATACATGTGCCGTAATTTTAAAGACCGTAGGAGAGTTATTGTTAGTCTACATCCTCATAATGATAGAGGTTGTGGGGTCGCATCAAGTGAACTAGGTTTGCTTGCTGGTGGAGATAGAGTCGAAGGTACTTTGTTTGGTAATGGAGAGAGAACTGGAAATGCTGATATTGTTAATATAGCACTTAATATGTATGTTCAAGGAGTAGATCCTAAACTTGATTTCTCTAATATTAATGAACTAAGAGATATGTATGAAGAGTTTACGAAGCTACAAATTCCTGATCGTCATCCATATGTAGGTAAATTGGTTTTCACAGCATTTAGTGGGTCACATCAAGATGCAATCAATAAAGGTATGAGAGTATATAAAGATAATGATTCAAAACTATGGGAAATCCCATATCTTCCAATTGATCCTGATGATCTAGGCAGAAAGTATGAAGCACTAGTTCGTATCAATTCTCAATCTGGTAAAGGTGGAATTGCCTTTGTGATGGAACAAAATTTTGGATTTAGAATTCCCAAAACAATGCAAGTTGACTTTTCAAAAATTGTTCAAGGTGTTACAGAAGTAAAGGGTGAAATTTCACCTAATGAGCTATATGAATTGTTTATATCTAGTTATGTAAATATTGAAAAAAAATGTCAATTTATTAAACAACATATTGAGGATACTGATGCTGGTAGAAAAAGATATTTAACAATTAGTTTTGATGGTAAGGAAGAAACTCTATATGGAGAAGGCGAAGGACCTATTGAATCAGTAGTTAACGCCGTAAATAGTAGTAATCATTATAAAATTGATATCATAGATTATGAACAACATTCTCTAAAAAATGGTTCTAATTCTGAGGCTGTTTCATATGTAGAAATTAAAGATATTAATACCTCAAAAACATATTTTGGAGTGGGAATTGACCCCTCAGTAGTTAAGTCTACTATAAAGGCAATTTTTAATGCAATTAACAAAATTAATTAAAAAAATATTGTTAAAAACGAAATTATATTATATAATGATAGTGTAATATGAAGACGCTTAAAAAGGAATAAATTGCTTTGCATAAAAATTCGCTTTCGTTTTTATTTATAATTCAAAAGAAGGAGGCAATTTTTATGACAGGAACAGTTAAATGGTTTAGTTCAGAAAAAGGATTTGGATTCATTGCTATGGAAGACGGGAAAGATATTTTCGTTCATTACACAGCTATTAATGCAGACGGACATAGATCTTTAGAACAAGGACAAAAAGTAAGCTTTGATACAACTGATGGTAAAAAAGGTTTACAAGCTTCAAACGTTTCAGTATTATAATTGGCGTTTAGACACACTCTGAAAATGGGTGTGTTTTTTTTGTATAAAATGAATAAAATGTGATGGAAGGAGAAATAAACCTAGTAAAAAATTGTATATTGGAATACAAATTGTGATATAGAGGTTTTTTACTTGTTTTTTTGGTATATTTTACAATTGAAAGGGTTTACATTTATACTTGCTTTTGTCGAAAGAAAAAAGTATAATTAAAGAGTATTGAGCGGGTTATAAAATCCATTCAAAAAAGAAAAGAAGAAAATAGAAAGGGAAGATGAAAATGAAAAAAAGAATATTTACAATTCTAATAGCATTAGTTGCGATGATTTCTTTAGTTGCCTGTGGTAGCGATAAAGAAAAATCATTAGATGCTCCTGAACTTACTTTAACTGGTAATGTTTTAAGTTGGACATCAGTAACAAATGCTGAAAAATATGTAGTATACCAAGGTTCTACTGAAAAAGGTGAACAGGCTACTACATCATATACAATAACTGAAGCTACTGCGGGTAGTTACGTATATAAAGTTACCGCGGTAGCAAGTGGGTATAAAAGTGCTACTTCAAATACTATTGAATATGTAGTCAAAGGTACTTTAGCAACACCTACAATATCATTAAATGCTACAACTGGTGTTGTATCATGGAATGCTATTACAAATGCTGGGAAGTATATCGTAAATGTAAATGGAACAGATTTACCTGAACAAACAGCAACAAGTTATACTGTTTCAACTACTCCAGGTACATATGTTATTACTGTAAAAGCAGTACCTAGCAATGTAGCACTTCATAATAGTAGTCTGGCATCAAACTCTGTTACTCATACAGTGGGTACTTCACAAGTTACTACATATGATGTGACATTTGATGGCGCAACAATTGAAAAACAAACAGTAAATGAAGGTGCAAAGGCAACTGCTCCAGCAACTCCAAAAAAACCTGGATTTGAATTTATTGGATGGTATAAAGAATCAACACTTACTAATGTATTTGATTTTACAACAGAAACAATTAATGCAAATACTGTTGTTTATGCAAAATGGAATCAAGTAATTCAAGGTACAATTGTATACTCAAATGATTTTTCGGAAGCAACAACAATAGCTACTGAAGAAGTTGAGGATGGTTTATATTATGTTCCAAATAAAGCCCCTGCAAATGCAGCAAATATCTCTACGGTTATTGAAAATGGAAAACTTGTTGTAAAAGATACTGATACAACAGCATCTAATTATACGTATTTAGTTAAGAAATTAGAAAATGGAATTGTAAATATTTCATTTGATATTTCAGGTACGACAACAAATGGTTCATGGTCTTGGGTAACATTTACAGGAATGAATGGAAAAACATTTGATATTAGAACTACTGGAACTGGTACTATGGGATATAGAGTTAATGGTGGTACTGCAACTGGATCATTAGCATTTTCTGCCAACATAGAAATTAATGTTAATGTTATTATTAACACATTAACAGGAAGCATCACATTTACTATGACAAATGGTATAAATACATTATCAAATACAGTTGAAACTGGAATGTTAGGATTCAATTATGTTAGATTCTGTACAGCAGATACTGCCGCAGATAGAAACTTATCAGTTGATAATTTATGTGTAGGATATGCAGAAGCCTCAGCTTCTGAAATTAAAACTACTTATAATGCATTATTAGATGCAAAATATGCAACTTATACTGAAGCTGATTATAATTCTTCTAAATGGATAACATTAACATCTGCCTATAATACGGGTGTTGCAGATATCGAAGCAGCTACTTCAGTTGATGATATTAAAACGGCATATAATGATGCAATAACTGCAATGGCTGCAGTACAAACAAAAGCGCAAGAGGATGCTGAATTGGCAGCTGCTAAGGAAATTGCTCTAGCTAATTTAGAAACTGAATATAATACTTTGGTTGCAGATCCTGAATATGCGAATAGCTTAGTAGAACTTGCGGCTGCATATGAAGATGCAAAAGCGTTAATAAATGATGAAACTGTTTTAGCTAACATTGCTGATCAAGAAACAGCAGCAATTGCTTTAATTAATGCAGTTAAAAAATTCGAAAAATTACCTACTCCAACAAATTTAGCAGTATCGGATGGAATCTTAACATGGGATGCTGTAGAAAATGCAGTAGGATATGTTGTTACAGTAGACGGTATGGCAAGTGCTGAACAAGTTACACGTGAATTTACTTTACCAACAGAAATCGGTTCATATGAAATAACAGTGACAGCAATTGCTAATCCAGCTGATTATAAGAATAGTATTGCATCTACTGTTTATGAATATTCTGTTGCTGGACCATTATCAACTCCTGAAATAACTATTGTTAACGGAGTTGCAACTTGGGAAGAAGTAAGCGGTGCTGAAGGATATTTAGTAGTTGTTACTAAAGATGGTAGCGAAATTTATAATGCTGAAATTAATACAACATCATATACATTCCCGACTGATCCAGCTACTTATGTAATATCTATTATTGCTAAGGGTGATGGTACTACATTCCAAAATAGTTCTGCAGGTACAGATACTTTAGTAATTCTTGCAAAATTATCAACTCCTTCAAATGTAAAAGTTGAAGATGGAAAACTAGTATGGGATGCAGTTGAAAATGCTGTTTCATATATTGTTTATGTAGATGGAACTGCTAATCCTGTTTCAACTAATGAATTCTCATTAGCTACATTAGAAGATGTTGCTGCATACACTTTAACAGTTGTAGCTGTTGCTGATGGTGAAAACTATGTTAATAGTCTTACATCATCTGAAGTTGAGTATGTAGTATCAACTACATTATCAGCTCCTCAAGTTGTTGTTAATAAGAATGTTATAGCTTGGGAACAAGTAGACAATGCTACAAAATATATTGTTACTATTGATGGAGTTGACCAAGCAGAACAAACTGCATTAACATACACTTTAACTGCAACTGAAGCAGCGACATATGTAATTTCTGTTAAAGCCATTGCTGATGGAAAAGTATATTTAAATAGTGTTAAATCAAAAGAATACAGTATTGTGGCAAGTGTTAAAACTTCTCAAGATATAGTTGGAACGTTGGATTTCAATAAAGGAATAATTACAGCAGCAGGTGACACATTTGGTTATACAACTACGATGTCTGCTGATGGAAAGAGCGGTAAAAAAGATATTTCTGCAGTTACATATAATGGTACATCATATACTTCAGGAGTAAAATTTGACTCTAAAGGGCATGTGACATTCACTTTAACAAAAGCAGCAGAGGTTAAGTTTGTATTTGGAGTTTATAATGCTGATAGTACATTCCAACTTCTTACTGGAGATTTTACTACAGGTACTGCTAAGTGGACGAGTGGTAAACATGCAATATCAACAGAAGCGTATTTCTATTCACATTCTTTAACTGCGGGTACATATACAATAAAACAAGGTTCAAAGGAATCAGCTCTTCTTCGTATTGAATTTACATGCGATGTGGAAGAATATTCATATGTTGCCACTGCGATTGAGGATGCTTCTGCAGTAGCTACAGCAAAAACAAATGCTATTGCTTCATTAAACTCATATCAAGCAGATGTTATTGAAAGATTAAATGAAACAAGAATGGCAAATGTTGAAGCTGCAATTGAAGCAGGAACAACTGCAATTAATAATGCAACTTCTTCAGCAAACGTTACAAAAGCATTAAATGACGCAAAGGCTGCAATCGATGCTTTATTGAATATTGTTGAAGTATCATCATATGATGAATTAATGGCTTGCTATACAACTGCAGATAAAATTATTTTAATAGCAGATATTAATCATACTGCAGATATAAATTTATTCTCTCGTAAAATCAGAGTTACTTCTGAAGCTGGTGCTACTCCTGTAACTTATGAAGTAGCTGAAGAATATGATTTGAACTTTATTCTTGATTTAAATGGATTTAAAATTAATAATGAAGTTAATTTCAATAATTATCATAGTGTTTTAAAAACAAATAATGGTACTATTAATGTAGTAATTATTGATTCAAGTGAAAATAAAACTGGAATGATTGGTGCATATGATGATGAAAATGCTGCTTATTGTGGAGTATTAATTGAAGGTAATTCTAATGTTAATGTTACAATGATTGGTATTACTCTTGTAGGATATGCTGGTGGTTTATATACAAATGGTTCTACAAGTAAGGAAGTTGTTATTGCTGCAACAAATTGCTCATTTATCGGAACTAATGTAATTGATTCAGTAGGAGCTTATTTACCAGGGAATGCAAATTGTTCATTCACAAACTGTACATTTACAGGTAGTGATGGAGCATATATCAAGAGTGGAACATATATGTTTGATGATTGTACATTTATTGCAACAGGTGCTGCAAATGCCCCTGAGTATTATGGAAATGGATTTGTTCCAAATGGGAATGCATTAACTATTGATTCTGCAGTTGGATATGTAAAAACATTAAATATTACATTAAATAATTGCACATTCAATAGTGCTAACGGAAATGCTATTCATGAAGTATCAACATATAAAAATACTCAAACTCCTGTTTCATATGCAGAAGTAACAATCACTGGAACTTGTACTTTAGAAAAAGGTGCAATTGTAAGTGAAAATAATGTTATTACTGATAATTCAGTTAAATAATATTTGAAAAAAGTAAAAAAGCCAAAAGGATTTATTAAATGCCTTTGGCTTTTTCTTTTATGGTGGCTTATAAGTCGAGTTCTATTTTATTGACAAAAAAGGTAAAATGAAATATCCTATATGAGAAAGTTGGTGCTATTATGGAAGAAAAAAGTAAGTTTGCAGATTTTATTATTGAAAAGAGAAAAGAAGCGGGATTAACTCAAGAAGAGCTTGCGAGTAGATTATTTGTTTCTAATACGGCTGTATCTAAATGGGAAAGAGGAATATCTTATCCGGATATAACTTTAATTTCTAGTATATGTAGAGAATTAAATATTACTGAGCATGAGTTTATAACTGCATCAAATGATACAATTAGAAAGACTGAACAAAAACAAGCTAAATTTTTTAGAGGAATTGTAAAAGCATATGATTTGATATTTCTAATTTCATATGGAATAGCTATATTAACATGTTTTATTGTTAATTTAGCAGTTTCGCATGAACTATCTTGGTTCTTTGTAGTTTTAACGGGAATTGGAATTGCATTCTCTATTACTAATTTACCGTTTATTTTAAAAAGAACTGGTTTAATTAAGAATTATAAAATAAATTTATTAGTGTGCTATGCTGTAATGACATTATTCATTTATTTAGTTTTAATATGTGCATATAAATTTACATATTATGGAGGATGGAAGTTAGGTGATGGATGTCTAATCGCAACTGTATCAGTGATTGTTCCATTCTTGATGTTAGTAGTAGCTTTGTTTTTAAAAGAAAATAAATTTATTAAATTAGGATATATTTCATTGTTAGGTGCGATATTACAAGGGTTTATTAATCCAGTAATTAACTATATTGATGAAGGTAAAAATACTAATTTTTTCGAATTATTTAGTTTAACAAATTGGAACGCTAATCAAATAGGTAATAAAATTTCTTTATATGTCTTTTTAATAACTGGAGTAATTTTATTAATCATTGGTTATAAGAAAAAGATTAACGATAAGATGTAGTTTTCTACATCTTTTTTGTAAAAATAAAAACCGCCTGTTGACGGTTATAGTTCTGATACCATTTGCTTTAGTTCATCTTCATCAAATAGATATGTAGTATTACAAAATTTACATGTAACTTCAGCTTTATGATCTTCGTTAATAATGTTTTCTATTTCAGTTTTACCAATAGTTTTGATTCCATTATAGAATCTTTCTTTTGTACAGGGACAGTAGTAAGAAATATCTTTCTTTTCTAATAATTGGTATTGATTGTTAGTAAGTTCTTCAATAATCATTTCAGGAGTATATCCTTCTGAAATCATTTGACTTGTTGGTTTGATTGAACCAAGTATTTCTTCAATCTTGTCTAATGTTTCATCAGTACATCCATTCATGATTTGAAGGATGAATCCACCAGCAGCGATACAACTATTATCAGTATCTACTAATACACCAAGTCCCACTGAAGAAGGAGTCTGTTCACTATATGCAAAATAATATGTGAAATCTTCAGCTATTTCCCCTGTTTGGATATCAATAGTAGAAGTAAATGGTTGTTTCATGTGTAGGTCTTTTATAACATGAATATAACCATTTCTACCAACTGCATCACCAACATTCAATTTTCCACTATTATATTGAAGAAAAACTTCTGGATTATTAACTGTACCTCTAACTTTACCGTCTGAGGCTTCAATTATCATGTTTCCAATCGGACCGTCACCCTCAACTCTAATAGTTAAGTTTTCATTTGCTTTATCCATTGAACTCATCATTGCTGCAAATGTTAATGTCCTACCTAAAGCCGCTGTAACAGTTGGCCATAATCCATGTGTAAGTCTAGCTTTTTCAACAAGGTTAGTTGAAGAGCATGCATATATTCTAACAGTTTTATCAAAGCAATAAGCTTTTACCATATAATCTTTCATTAAAATCACCGAGGATATTATATCATAAATATAATATGTTTAACTCTAAAAACGCTTTTTTGGTAAAAAAAAGAAAAAAAGGTAATAATTCGTTGACATTGAAAATAAAAAAAGTATAATAATAGTATCAATAAAAAATATTGATGTAATGCAAAGATGGTTTAAAAATAAAGTAAACTTGAGTATAATTATGAACGGACTTTTTCATAATTATTAGTCCTTCTAAACGTGGACTAATATTCAAGTGGTCCCTTTTTTATTTTTAAAGGAATATACTGATGATTAAGAGAGTAATATATTAGCCTTTTAAGCGAGTCAAAGATGGTGAAAGTTGACAATGTTATTATATGAAACGCACTTATGAAGTATTTATTTGAAGGTAGTAGAATAAGCGTTGCTCGCGTTAAGAGTTTGAGGTGGCTAATGTTAAAGACATTAAGCAAGTAGAGTGGTACCGCGCATAAAGCGTCTCTTTCGTTTTTTGAAAGAGGCTTTTTTTATAAAAAAAAATTAGAAAAGAGGAAAAAAATTATGGCAAAAGCAAAAGTTAAAAAAGTAGTATTAGCATATTCTGGAGGATTAGATACATCAATTATCATTCCTTGGTTAAAAGAAAATTATGATAACTGTGAAGTTATTGCAGTATCAGCAAACGTTGGTCAAGGTGATGAACTTGACGGATTAGAAGAAAAAGCAATTAAGACAGGTGCTTCTAAATTATATATCGCAGATATAACAGATGAATTTGTTAAAGATTATGTTTATCCAACTATTAAAGCAGGAGCAAAATATGAAAATAATTATTTATTAGGTACTTCATTTGCACGTCCCATTATTGCAAAGAGAATTGTTGAAATCGCATTAAAAGAAGGTGCGGATGCAATTGCTCATGGATGTACAGGAAAAGGAAATGACCAAGTTCGTTTTGAATTAGCGATTAAGGCATTTGCTCCTAATATGACAATTATCGCTCCATGGAGAGAATGGGATATTAAATCTCGTGAAGAAGAAATAGAGTATGCAGAAGCAAGAAATATTCCTTTGAAAATTAATCGTGAAACAAATTATTCAAAAGATAAAAATATTTGGCATTTATCACATGAAGGATTAGATTTAGAAGATCCTGCAAATGAACCAATGTATGACAAAATATTAGAATTAGGAGTATCTCCTTGGAAAGCTCCTGATGAATCTACATATATCACAATTGGATTTGAAAAAGGTGAAGCTGTATCATTAAATGGAGAAAAATTATCTCCAACTGATATGGTATGGGCTTTAAATAAAGTTGGTGGTGCTAATGGTATTGGTATCGTTGATATGGTTGAAAATCGTTTAGTTGGTATGAAGAGCCGTGGAGTTTATGAAACTCCAGGTGGAACTATATTATATAAAGCACACGAATTATTAGAGTCTATTACATTAGATAGAGAAACAATGCATTACAAACAACAAGTTGGTTTAAAATTTGCGGATATTGTATACTTTGGACAATGGTATACTCCATTACGTGAAGCTTTAAGTGCATTCGTTGATCAAACACAAGAAACAGTTACTGGTGAAGTAAAATTAAGATTATATAAAGGAAATATTATTCCAGCTTCTATTACAAGTCCTTATTCATTATATAGTGAAGAATTTGCGACTTTCGATGAAGATACAGTATATAACCAAAATGATGCAGAAGGATTTATTAATCTATTTGGATTATCAATTCGTGTAAAAGCATTATTAGATTTAAAAAATAAGAAATAATAGGTGATTAATATGGCAATGTGGGCAGGAAGATTTAAGAAAGAATTGAATAGTGAAGTAAATGATTTTAATTCATCAATTTCATTTGATGCAAGAATGTTTGAATTTGATATCTTAGGTTCGATTGCTCATGCTATCATGTTAGGTAAAAAAGGGATTATCCCTGAAGCTGATAGTAAAATGATTGTTCAAAATCTTGGCGATATCTTAGATGATTTAAAATCTGGTAAATTACAATTTGATATGAATGCCGAAGATATTCATATGTTTATTGAAGCAGAACTTACTTCTAGAATTGGTGAAGTTGGAAAGAGGCTTCATACTTCAAGAAGTAGAAATGATCAAGTTGCATTAGATATAAGGTTATATTTAAGAAATGAAATTACTGAAATTAAGACTTTAGTAAAAAATTTATTAAAAGTTATTATTGAATTAGCGAAAATTCATAATAAAACTATTATGCCAGGATACACTCATTTACAAAGAGCTCAACCTATTACTTTTAGTAATCATTTATTAGCTTATGCATCAATGCTTACTAGAGATTTAGGAAGGCTTGATGATACATATAAGAGAATCAATTATATGCCACTTGGTTCTTGTGCATTAGCAGGAACTACATATGATATTGACCGTGATATGGTAAAGAGCTTGTTAGAATTTGACAAAATTACTGCGAATAGTCTAGATGGGGTTTCTGATAGAGATTTTTGTTTAGAACTTGCAAGTACTATCTCAATTATAATGATGCATTTATCAAGGTTTAGTGAAGAAATAATTATGTGGTGTAGTTGGGAATTTAAATTTATTGATTTAGATGATGCTTATTCAACTGGATCAAGTATTATGCCACAAAAGAAGAACCCTGATATTGCGGAATTAGTTCGTGGTAAAACAGGTCGAGTTTATGGTGATTTAATTACTTTACTTACAATGTTAAAGGGATTACCTTTAGCTTATAATAAAGATATGCAAGAAGATAAGGAAGCAATTTTTGATAGTGTTGATACAGTAAAGCAATGCTTATCAATTTTTACACCAATGCTTGCGACTATTAAAGTAAATGAAACTAATATGAGAAATGCTGCCGCAAAAGGATTTATTAATGCTACAGATTTAGCTGATTATTTAGTTAAAAAAGGTATGGCATTTAGAGATGCATATAAGATAAGTGGAAGCTTAGTTGGATTATGTATTGATAAAAACACGGTATTAGAAAACTTAGATATTAGTGAATATAAAAAATATAGCGATTTATTTGAAATGGATTTATATGAAGAAATAAATCTAGAAAAATGTACTTTTAAAAGAACAAGTAAAGGTGCATCTTCAATTGAATCAGTAAATGAACAAATAGAATTAATTATAAAGGAGGCAGGTTTAGATGTTTAAGATCTTTATAGATGGTAAAGAAGGAACAACAGGCTTAAGAATATATGAACGATTCCAAGATCGTAAGGATATTGAATTATTATTAATAGATGAAGATAAACGTAAAGATTTAAATGAACGTAAAAGATTAATAAATGAGTCTGATGTAACATTTCTTTGCTTACCAGATCTAGCATCTATTGAAGCTGTTTCTTTAGTAGAAAATAATAAAACAAAAATTATTGATGCATCAACTGCACATAGAACTCTTACATCTTGGGCATATGGATTTCCTGAATTAGGAGAAGAATTTTATGATAAAATTAAGAATTCAAATCGTGTTGCAGTACCAGGATGCTATGCTAGTGGATTTATGAGTATTGTTTATCCACTTATAAAATTAGGAATAATTAGTAATGATTATCCTATTACTTGTAATGCCCTTAGTGGTTATTCAGGAGCCGGTAAAAAAGCTATAGCTGAATATGAAGATGATAATCGTGATGTAAAATACGATGCTCCAAGATTATATGCTATGGGACAAATGCATAAGCATTTAAAAGAAATGAAGGCTATTTGTAATTTAAAATATGAACCATTATTTAATCCATATGTATGCGATTATTTAGCGGGAATGTTAGTTACTATACCCTTACATTCTCATTTATTAAGTAATAAAATGGGTGTAAAAGAAATACATGAAAAGATAAGTAATTATTATAAAGATAAATTATTTGTTCGAGTAATGCCATATAAAGAAACTGGAACAGAAGATGGATTCTTATCAGCTAACATGTTAGCTGATAAAGATTATATTAATATTTATGTAAATGGTAATGACGATAGAATTAGTATTACAGCTTGCTTAGATAATTTAGGTAAAGGTGCTAGTGGTGCAGCCATTGAGTGTATGAATATTATGCTTGGACTAGATGAAAAAACTGGTTTAAGCTTATAAGGAGATTGTTTATGAAATATACTGATAGTGGAGTTTGTGCTCCAAAAGGTTTTAAAGCAAATGGAATATTTTGTGGAATAAAGAAAAATAACCAAAAGAAAGATTTGACTTTAATTGTAAGTGAAAAGATATGTACAACAGCATCAATGTATACTACTAATTTAGTAAAAGGTGCTCCTATCTATGTAACTAAAGAAAATGTAGCAAATGGATATGCACAAGCTATTATTTGTAATAGTGGAAATGCAAATACTTGTAATGCTAATGGGATTGAAATCGCTAAGGCTATGTGTGATTTAGTTGAAAAGCATACTAATATTAAAGCAAGTGATGTAATAGTAGCTTCAACTGGAGTTATTGGACAAAAACTAGCTATTGAACCTATTCAAAATGGAATGGCTGAATTAGTTAATGGTCTTGGTAATAGTGAAGAACATGGTGACTTAGCTTATCGTGGTATTGCAACAACTGATACATTTAAAAAAGAAATTGCTATTGAATTTGAAATAGATGGTAAAGTTTGTAAAATGGGTGGAATTTGCAAGGGTTCTGGTATGATTCATCCAAATATGGCTACTATGCTAGGTTTTATTACAACTGACGTTGCGATTTCTAGTGAAATGCTTAATATAGCATTACATGATAGCGTAGAAGATACTTTCAATATGGTTAGTGTTGATGGAGATACATCTACTAATGATATGGTTAGTGTATTAGCTAATGGAATGGCTGGAAATAAAGAAATAGTTGCAAAGGGTAAAGATTATGATGAGTTTCTTAAAGCTTTACAATATGTAAATACTTTCCTTTCTAAGCAAATTGCTAAGGATGGAGAAGGTGCTACAAAATTATTAATTTGTGAAGTAAGCGGAGCTAAGAGTCAAAGTGATGCAAGATTAGTTGCTAAATCTATTATTTGTTCAAGCTTATTTAAGGCAGCGATGTTTGGTGCCGATGCTAATTGGGGACGTGTACTTTGTGCAATCGGATACAGTAAAGCGGATGTTGATGTAAATAAAGTAAATGTTTCATTCTTAAGCGATGAAGGAAGAATAGATGTTTGCGTAAATGGTGCAGGAATAGATTTTAGTGAAGAAATTGCTAAGAAAATATTATCTGAATCAGAAATAAAAATATTAGTTAGTCTAAATGATGGACAGTTTACTGCTACATCATTCGGATGTGATTTAACATATGATTATGTAAAAATTAATGGAGATTACAGGAGTTAATTATGAACAAAAACGAACAATATGCTGAAATATTAATCCATGCCCTACCATATATTCAAAAATATAATGACAAGATAATTGTTGTTAAATATGGTGGAAATGCTATGATCGATGAAAAGTTAAAAGAAAGTGTTATGCAAGATGTAGTTCTTTTATCTACTATCGGCATAAAGGTCGTACTTGTTCATGGTGGTGGGCCTGAAATTTCAGGGACTTTAAAGAAAATGGGCAAAGAAACTAAATTTGTTAATGGATTACGTGTTACTGATGAAGAAACTGTAAGTGTTGCTCAAATGGTATTAGCTGGAAAAATTAATAAAGATTTAGTTAAACTATTAGGAAATAAAGGTGGAAAAGCCATTGGATTATCAGGACTTGATGGTTCTATGATTGAAGCTAAACCTTTAAATAAAGATTTAGGATTTGTTGGAGAAATTACTAAAGTAGATCCAAAAGTAATTTTAGATATTCTTGAAATGGGATACATCCCAGTAATTTCAACAATAGGTTTTGATAAACAAGGAAATTCATATAATATAAATGCTGATACAGCGGCGGCTCGCATTGCTGGAGCATTAAATGCTGAAAGCTTTATATCAATGACAGATATTAAAGGATTATTGCGTGATAAGAACGATGATTCTACTTTAATTTCTGAAGTAAATGTAAGTGAATTAAAACAATTAGAAAAATCAGGAATCATCGATGGTGGTATGATTCCTAAGGTAGAATGCTGTGTTGAAGCAATTAGACGCGGTGTTAAAAAAGTGTTTATTATAGATGGACGTGTACCACATTCAATATTAATAGAAGTATTAACAGATGAAGGAATAGGTACAATGTTTAAATAAGGAGTGAGAAATATGGAATTTGATTTAATAAAAGAAAAAGATAATAATAATATTGCAAATACTTATGCAAGATTTGATGTTGCCATAAAAGAAGGTAAGGGGTCAACTCTTTATGATTTTGATGGTAAAAAATATATCGACTTTAGTAGTGGAATAGGTGTTAATACATTTGGTATTAATGATGAAGCATGGGTAGAGGCAGTTATTAATCAAGCAAGGCAAATTCAACATATTTCAAATTTATATTATACAAAACCTCAAGTAGATTTAGCTAGTATGCTATGTGAAAAAGCTAATATGAAAAAAGTGTTTTTTGCAAATAGCGGTGCTGAAGCAAATGAGGGTGCTATTAAAACAGTAAGAAAATATTCATATGACAAATATGGAGAAAATCGTAATGAGATAATAACTTTACAAGGAAGTTTCCATGGACGTACTATAGCTACATTAAGTGCTACTGGTCAAGATAAATTTCATCAATATTTCTTTCCATTCGTAGAAGGATTCAAATATGCTAAGCCTAATGATTTAGAACATTTAAAAAGCTTAATATCTAAACATACTTGTGCAATCATGCTTGAAACAATTCAAGGTGAAGGCGGAGTAAATAACTTAGATGAAGATTTTATTTTAGGTATCCAAGAAATTTGTACTAAAAATGATATTTTATTAGTAATAGATGAAGTACAAACTGGTAATGGACGTACAGGATATTTCTATAGTTATCAAGAATATGGATTAACTCCAGATGTCGTTACTACAGCAAAAGGTATTGCTGGTGGTTTACCTCTTGGGGCTGTCTTATTCGGTCCTAAAACTGAATATACTTTGAAGTATGGTGAACATGGAACAACTTATGGTGGAAATCCAATTGTTACAGCCGCAGGATGTTCAGTTGTATCAAGAATTGACGATAAATTATTAACTCATGTTAAGGAATGTCGTAAAATCATTGAAGAAATGCTTTTAAGCGATCCAAACGTTACTTGTGTGACAGGTAAAGGGTTAATGGTTGGAATTGGTTTAAAGCCTAGTGTGGTCGCAACTGAGGTTGCTAAGAAATGTATTACAAAAGGATTAATCGTTCTTACGGCAAAAGATAGAGTAAGATTATTACCTTCACTAAATATTTCTTTTGAAGAATTAAAAGAAGGTTTAAATATATTGAAAGGAGTGTTAGCAGAATGAAACATTTATTAAAATTACAGGATTTAAGCAAAAATGAAATTTTAGAGTTATTAAATTTGGCTGACCAATTAAAATTTGAAAAAAAACAAGGTATCAAACATCACCATTTAGAAGGTAAAAAGTTAGGTATGATTTTTCAAAAAGCTTCAACTCGTACGCGTGTATCTTTTGAAGTTGGTATGTATGAACTTGGTGGATATCCATTATTCTTAAGTTCAAATGATTTACAAATAGGACGTGGTGAACCAGTAGAAGATACTGCTAGAGTATTATCTCGTTATTTAGATGGAATTATGATAAGAACATTTGCACAAAAAGAAGTTGAAGATTTAGCAAAATATGGTTCAATACCAGTAATAAATGCTTTAACTGATTATGCACATCCTTGCCAAGTTTTAGCAGATTTAATGACTATTAGAGAATATAAGGGTGCTTTTGAAGGATTAAAGGCCACTTATATTGGAGATGGAAACAACATGACAAATTCTATTATTGTTGGTTGTTTAAAATTAGGAATGAAAGTTTCAGTTGCATGTCCAAAAACTCATCAACCTGATAAAGACATTTTAGAATGGACAAAAGAATTTCCAGGTATGTTTGAAATAACTGAAGATGTATTAAAAGCTAGTAAAGATGCAGATGTATTATTTACTGATGTATGGGCTTCTATGGGACAAGAAAAAGAAGCCGAAGAACGCAAAAAAATATTTGCTGGAGTATATCAAATTAATGATAATGTAATGGCTGTAGCTAAAAAAGATGCTATGGTATTACATTGCCTTCCTGCACATAGAGAAGAAGAAATTACAAGTAAAGTATTTGAAGAACATGCTAATGAAATTTTTGATGAAGCAGAAAATAGATTACATGCTCAAAAGGCTGTATTAGTAAAATTATTAGGATAAAGAGATAGGCAAATTGGAAACAGTTTGCTTATTTTCAATTAGAGGTATATTTATGAGTGTTTTATATTATGAAGAAACGGTGAAACTAAGAACTAACGATTTTGATAATGAAGATCACATTAAACCATCTGCAATCTTAGATTTCTTTCAGGATATTGCAGGAAAGCATGCAGATTTATTGGGATTAGGATATAATGAATTATATGCAAGTGGTTATTATTGGATTTTATTACGTACTAATTTTGATGTTATTAAACAACCAAAGCTATTTGATGAATTAATAATAGCTACATGGCCGCATGAAAAAGGTAGAATTGATTTTGAAAGAGAATATGAAATAAGAAATAAGGCTGGAGAAGTATTAATTACAGGTATAAGTAAGTGGGTAATTGTTGATACTACTACTAGAAAAATAGGAAGAACAGATAAAATCATTTATAATGGACAGCATCGTCCTAAGGAATGTAATAGATATGATATAGCAAAAAAAGTTGAGTTTGATAATTTTGAACAAGCAAAATTTGACTTTGCATATGTCGTATTAAACGCTGATATAGATCATAACCAACATATGAATAATGCTAAATATGCTGATATGGTTTATAACTCTTTGGAAGATAATAAAAATATAATATCTTTTAGAATCGAACATATTAATGAATGTCGCTTAAAAGAAAAAGTAAAAGTATATAAAGTTATAGAAGGTAATAATGTATATAACGTTGCTTATTTAGATGAGAAAAAAGTCTTTGTTAGTCAGGTAAAGGTTGGTGAATAATATGGTAAATGAATTTTTAGATTTTATAAAAAATAGTCCAAGTCCATATCATGCAGTAAAAAACACAACAAAAATGTTAGAAGAAAAAGGATTTTCTAAAATATTAGAAAACAATAAGTGGAACATAGAACCTAATAAAAAATATTATGTTGTAAGAAACGATACAAGTATTATTGCTTTTACTACTCCAACTAATATTAATGATCTATCATTAAATATAGTTGCGACTCATACCGATTCTCCAACATTAAAAATAAAACCTAATTTTAAAATTGAGTTAAAAGATGAATATATAACTCTTAATACTGATGTTTATGGTGGTCCAATTTACTCTTCTTGGGTTGATAGACCTTTATCAGTAAGTGGAAAAATAATGGTCCAAAAAGAAAATAAAATAGTAGGTTATTTAGTAAACATAGATAAGAATCTTTTAGTAATTCCTAGTCTTGCTATTCATTTAGATAGAGAAGTTAATACTGGTAAGAAATACGATGCCCAAGTTGATTTATTGCCCCTTATTTCAAATAATAATGATAATAATACGTTATTATCAATAATTGCCAACGAAATAGGTTGTAAGGAAACTGATATAATTTCTCATGATTTAAATCTATATATAAGAGATAGAGGAACCATACTAGGCGCTAATAATGAATTTATTGTGGCACCACAAATAGATAATTTAGAATGTTCGTTTGCATGTTTAAAATCATTTATTAATTCATCAAATAATAATAAGATAAACATTTATGCATCCTTTGATAATGAAGAAGTAGGTTCACGTACCAAACAGGGTGCGGCATCTCCATTCTTAAAAGATGTAATATCACGAATATATACATCACTTGGAAAGAATAATGAAGACTTATTAATTGGTTTAGATAATACTTTATTTATATCTGCTGATAATGCTCATGCACATCATCCAAATTATCAATCAAAATCAGATCCTACTAATCGTCCAATAATGAATAAAGGCATTGTAATTAAATATAATGCTAATCAAAATTATGCCACTGATTTAGTCACAGCCTCAATTTTTAAAACATTATGTAATAAGGCGGATGTTAAATTCCAAGATACAACCAATCGTTCTGATCAAAGAGGTGGAAGTACACTAGGAAATATTACTACCAGTCAATTAGCTGTTAGTATGATAGATATTGGATTACCCCAATTAGCTATGCATTCAAGTATGGAAACTGCTGGAGTAAAGGATCTAGAAGATATGGTAAAAGTAATTACGGTATTTTATAATTCTACAATAGTAAAAACTGAAGATAATAATTACCAAGTAAAATAAAAGTGCTTAAAGCACTTTTTTTAATATAACTTTACCTGGTTTAGAACAAATAAAATTTGAATCATCTAATGTTAAAATACCATTTATAAAGACATATTTAATTCCTTTTGGAGTAAAATCAGGGATAGAATTATTTATTACTAAATTATTTGGATCGAAGATAGTTATATCAGCATAATTTCCAACTTTAATTTCACCACGTTTATCTATCTTAAATCGTTCAGCAGTTTTCTTTGTCATTTTATTGATGACTTTTTCAAAAGGAATATCGTACTTTTGACCTTTAATTAAAAAATTAATAAATCCCTGATAAGCAGTAGTATTTTGTAATCCATGTTCCTCGTACCAAGCATCAGTCATAAATATCGATAAGTCATCATTCATTAAGGTTTTTATAATACACTCATTATAATATTTATCTAAATAAATTTGTCCCTTTCCTTTGGAAATATCAACTAATTTTAAATACATATCAAATGGTTTAATCTTTTCTTCTTTTGCAATTTCTAAAACTGTTTTACCTTCATAATGCATATATTCATCACCTATATAGGCAACTCTCATATCACAAAAATCTATTCCTAATAGTTTTTTTGTAATATTGATAATTAACTTTAATTTGAAACGATTAAATTTCTTTTTCTTATCTATTTCAGATAATCCCATATACCAAGATGGAAGAACAACCGTAATTACTGATGCCCCAAATGGATAGGAATACATATCATAACCAATTTCATGTCCTAGATCTTTCATTTCATGAAATTTTTTTAGCATTGGATTAAGACTTTTCCAAGATTTTTTCCCAACAAATATTAAATGAGAATACTCAGTTCTTACTTTTGTTTCTTTCATGATATCAAAAACTTCTTCAAGGGCTAGAATTAAGTGAGAACGTGAAATAAGAGGATAACCAAGGGCTACTTTAGAATTTGCTCTTGGATGAACCGTTAGGATTCCATCATATTTTGCAATAACCTTTGCAAATTCTAATAATTCTTCTTTATCTGAATACATACCAGGTTCATACATAAATCCAAATGATCCTCCAAAAGCTCCATTTTCCATAGCTTCTATGATCAATTTCTTTTCCTCAGTGATTTGTTCCTTAGATAATTTTCCATTCTTTAAGCCGTTAACACTAGTTCTAATAGTACCATGTCCAACAAGTGGAACAATATTAACATGCAGCATATTTTCAGCATTTTTAACAAAAGATTTAAAACTTCCAGGATTTAATGCCTTAAAAAGATTACCACCAATATCATTTTTAAAATTACTATCTTCATCAGTTCCAAATACAGAAAATCCACAATTACCAGTTATTTGAGTAGTAATACCTTGCATTATAAAAGGTTTAAAATAATCTATTGAATTATCATAATCATAGAAAAAATCATTATGAGAATGTGCATCAATAAATCCTGGTGCAACAATCAAATTGGTACAATCAATTACTTTATCATAATCACCTTTAATATTTTCATTCATTTCAATAATTTTATCATCTTCAATTAGAATATCTAAATTTTGTGGCTTACTAACATTACCATCATAAACCAATCCATTTTTTAATAATATTTTCATAAATAAACTCCCGCTTTAACATAATTAAAAATATTATAGCATACAAAAATAATAATTTTATAAAACAACTCAAAAAGACATTATTATGTTCGTATAAATTTTCCTGCAAAATCAATATATTGATACTATCAAAATTATAAATTGATAGATAAAAATATTATATAATTGATGATGTGGAAAATGAGAGAAATATTGAAATATAAATATACTACATAACATTTCTATCAGGATTAGTGTTTTAAGTAACTTGAATTTTGCATAAAATTCATATATAATAAATTAATAAATTTTTTAAATTTAATTTTAGTATTGATAAAAATTATTTTTCATAATTATATCCTATAATTTATTTGAAAAATCAACATTAGAACTAAAGAATTCTATTCTATTTATTAGAAAAGTTTCCTGACTCAATTTTAGTCAGCCATGAAAAGACTTTTATGATGACTTAGTTGATTATGAAATAAAATTTTAATTAAAAAGATGAGGTGATGATATAATGAAAGTTATCAAAAGACATAATGTTTTAATTGTGGTATCATTATTGCTTTTTAGTCTCTTTTATTTAACGGGGTGTAGGAAGATTAATATAATTAAAGTTGAAGGGTACGAATTAGTTGTTTCTAAAAATAATACAGCTGCAATTTATTCGTTACCTGAGGATGTTTTGAATCTAGATGTTTATACTATTCCAAATAAAATAGGAGAATATGAAATAAACCAGTTTGGATATGAAGTTAGATATTTTATGGGGCGCGAAGCATCTATAGGGCGATTAGGAAATATTAAAAAAATATATATACCCAATTATATTAAAGAAGTAAATTGTGACTTTGGGTATGTAAAGGTTATTAAAACAGATGATATGCTATCAAATATAAAATTTAATGGAAGATATGATTTTTATGAAATTTATTTCCTGTCACCATATGATGAAAATTATTCAAATTTCAAATATATAACAGAAGATAATATCTATGATAATCTTGTCTATAAAACAAAGGATGATAAAATAGAAATTTTAGCTAGTTTCGGCAGTGATAAAATAGTTATTCCAGATAAAATAAATGGTTTAATAGTAGAATCAATAGGACAAGATGCCTTTTCACATACTAATGTTACAGAGATTGTTTTTGGCAGTGAAGTAAAAAAAATATCTGTAAATGCTTTTAGTTATTCCCAACTTACAAAGGTTATTATTCCAGATTCAATAGTTGAAATTGAGAATAAAGTTTTTGATAATTGCGCAAATTTAGAAAGTGTAGAAATAGGAACAGGAATAAAAAGCATTAGTAAATATTGTTTTTCCGGTTGTTCTAAATTAAAAAATGTCTATTTTGGTGATAACACTCGTACAATAAATGAGGGAGCCTTCAGTGGGTGTGGTTTCGAAGAACTTATAATTCCCGATAATATTTTAGACATAAGCTCAGGTACATTTAATGGTTGTAAGAATTTGAGAAAAATCATTCTTCCTAAGAATTTAGTAATATTAAAAAATATAGTTGACCATTGCCCACAATTAGAAGAAATTTATATTAATGAGGAATTACACTATTTTCATTTAATCGGTCAATATTCAACATATGAAGGATTAAGATTAATTGAAGTGGATAGTAAAAATAAAAATTTTATAGTTAAAGATGGTATTTTGTATGACAAAGATATGACTACTATATACATGTGTCCTGCAAAAAATAATATTAAGAGTGTCGTAATACGAGAAAAAATATCTAAAAAAGCATTTGAAAATAATATATATATTGAAGAAGTCATTATTGAATCAGAACTTGAAAATATACCAGATTATTGTTTTGATAATTGTACTAATTTAAAAAAAGTTGTGTTAAATGAAAGTGTTAAAGTTATATCACACTGTGCTTTTTTTAGTTGTACAAATTTAGAAAATATAAATTTAGAGCATGTTAATCAAATTGGAACATATTCCTTTGCTGACTGTACAAGTTTAAAGGATTTAAAATTGAATAATGTTATTACTATTTCAGAATATGCCTTTCGAGATATTGCAGCCGCAAGTATAACTTTTCCGAATACATTATTGAAAATTGAAAGATTTGCTTTTCACAAATGCTCAAACTTAAAAGAAGTTAGATTGCTGAATTCTAATACAAATATTGAAGAGCATGCATTTTATGACTGTAAAAGAATTAAAATAATAAAGTGATTTATTTTAATTTTCTAATATATGATTATTAATAGAGTATAGAAATAAAAAGGAATTGCGTTGAACAATTCCTTTTTTGTTGTTATGAGTAAATTTTTAAGGCATGTACTACAAAGTAAATTATAAATAATGCCGTTAAACACCAAGTGATAACAGATATTTCTTTTATTTTCTTAGAAGCTATTTGAGCTATTGTATAGAAAATAAATCCTGCAGCAATACCAATTGCTATTGAATATGATAAAGGCATAAGAATGATAGTAATGAAAGCAGGCACTGCAACACTAATGTCTTCCCATTCAATATCTTTAACTTGTTGCATCATCAAGATACCTACCATTACTAATGCAGCACAAGTACAAGCAGAAGTAACAACTTTAGTTAATGGTCCAAAGAATAATGATACTGCAAATAATATAGCAATAACTACAGCTGTTAACCCAGTACGACCACCGGCCTCAACTCCAGCCATTGATTCTACATAAGAAGTTGTAGAAGAAGTACCAACAATTGCTCCCATTACAGTTGCTGTTGCATCACAGAATAATGCTTTTTCACAATTGATTAGTTCACCTTCTTCACTTACTAATCCAGCTTTTGATCCAACTGTAACTAATGTACCAGCCGTATCAAAGAAGTCTAAGAATAATAAAGTGAATATAACAAGTACAATTTCTATAGAGAAATGCATTGATTTAAATCCATCTATAAAAGCACCAAATTCTGGAGCTTTTGGTAATCCAACAACTGTACCAAGTTTAGTTATACCTACATCTACACCAGCGGCATGTAAGATAACATTTAATACGGTTGTACCAACAATACCTATTATAATTGCGCCTTTAACCTTCAGAATAAATAATACAATAGTTAAAACAATACCAACAATTGCAACTAGGACAGCTGGATTAGTTAAATCCCCAATTTGAGGAAAATCTGCACCACTAATTTCTAAAACTCCTGCACCCTTAAGTCCTACATATGCAATAAACAATCCTATACCAGCTCCGGTAGCTTTTTTAAGCGAAGCAGGGATAGCGTTTATTATTGTTTTTCTTAATCCAGTAACTGAAATAAGTAAGAATACTATTCCTGAAATTAAAACCATTGCCAATGCTTCTTGGAACGTATATCCCATTGCTCCACAAATAGTATAGGCAAATAGAGCATTCATACCCATACCAGGAGCAAGTCCTATTGGATAGTTTGCCAGCACTCCCATTAATGCTGTACCAATAATTGCTGCAATCGCAGTAGCTGTAAATATCGCTTCTGGATTCATACCAGTAACTGACAATGTGTTTACATTTGCGAACAATACATAGCACATTGATAAGAAAGTAATTAAACCAGCAATGATTTCTGTTGAAATTTTGGAACCACGTTCCTCGATTTTGAAGTATCTGTTTAAAAAACCTTTAAATTTATTCATATTTTCTCTCCTTATATTTAATTTTTTTAAACTATTATATAAATAAAAGGGTCTATTAATTTTGACCCTTATTTATAAATTATTTAAATTATACCAAAAAAAATATTAATTGTAAACGATTTCAATTTATCAAAGTATTAATTTAATTTTGTAATTATTCTTTAATTTTACCATTCACTGTTATAGTATGTACTTGCCAAGGAATCATTTTGTTGCATATCTTTAGTGCCCTTATAACTGCATTCTCAAGTCCACCACAACAAGGAACGTCCATTTTTAAGACTGTTATGGATTTGATGTTGTTATTCGATAGTATATTCGTTAGTTTAACACTATAATCTTCATTATCAAGTTTAGGACATCCTATAAGAGTTATTCTATTTTTCATGAAATCATTATGAATATTTGCATAAGCATAGGCAGTACAATCTGCTGCAATTAATAAATTAGCATTATTAAAATATGGTGCATTAACTGGAACTAATTGTATTTGCACAGGCCACTGATTTAGACAAGAAGTATTGTTTACTATTTTATTTGTAAAATTTCTTTCTAGTTTTCTTTCGATAGAATGACTATGGGTACCTGGGCATCCACATGCTAAAGGCCTATTTCCTTTATTTTCTAACACGGCTTTTTCATCATATGCTAAAGCCTCTCTTTCTTCAAAAGAAATTGCATTAGTGGGACATACTGGTAAGCAATCTCCTAAACCATCACAATAATCATCTCTTGTCAAAGTAGCTTTTCCATCTATTAATTTAATTGCTCCTTCATGACAGGCCGTTACGCATAATCCGCATCCATTACATAAATCTTTCTCTATTTTAATTATTTTTCTAATCATAATATATTTCCTCCTATGTTTTATGATTGGATTATATTATAATTATCATATAAAGTATGTTGCAAATGCAACACAAGGAGCAATTATGAAAAATTTATTATTTGATGGACTAGTTGAAGATAAAATAAATAATTTATTATTAGATAATCATATTATTAAAGAATATAATAAGAACGATTATATTCTACATATAAATGATAAAGCAGAATATATTGGTTTAATTAAATCAGGTAGCGCTAATATCATATTTGATGATTATTGGGGTAATAGAACTATACTCGCACAAATTAAAGAGAATGAATTCTTTTTAGAATCCTTTGCAGTACTTGAAACAAATAATATTCCTCTTTCAATACTATCAAATGAAAAGACTGAGGTATTATTTATAGATTATAAAAGAATAATGCTTAGCGATTGTGAATGTAAGACGATATTTATTGAAAATCTACTTAAGATGATCGCCAGTAAAAATATTATTTTAACCCAAAAGATATCACATATTAGTAAAAGAACTACAAGGGAAAAATTATTATCGTATTTATCTGTTCAAAGCAATAGTATGAAAAGTAGTAATTTTACAATACCTTTTAATCGTCAGGAATTAGCCGATTATCTATCAATTGATAGGAGTGCTTTGTCTAGAGAACTTTCAACTATGAAGGAAGAGGGATTGCTAGACTTTTATAAAAACGAATTTAAATTATTGATTCGATTAAAATAATATATTTTTTTCAAAATCTCTTGTGAACCAATTTATTAATTTTGAATTGTTCTTTTTTAAGTCAATTAAATATATTATATCCGTTATGCATACGCCGATAAGGGTAATTATAATATCCCACATCGTATCATCTAATGGATAACCTATTTCAACTATTCCGTGTTGGAAATTAGTCTTAAATATTTTATCAAGGGTATACTCAATTATTTCCCAAATAGCGGCGCCTGCCATAGCAGTGGTACCCATAATAAATAAAATCATAAAGGTACTCAAGAACTTCTTGTAGCTTTTTCTAACGATTAAGTAATAGGCTACAATACTTCCTACCATTCCAAATAGACCATGAACAAATAAGTCCCACCACCATAAATGATTATAAAAATCAAAGGTTGCACCTAAAAGTAGAGTTAAAAAGATGTGGATATGAAAAATAGCTGATAGAGATGTTGGTAAAACTAATTTTTTGTTTAAAAGATAAAAAATATATATTAAAAGTAGTATACCTAGTCCTTTATATAAAAAACTTGGATCCTTATAATATAGTAGTCCTAGCAAAACACTTAGTTCGACAACTACTGACAAAATGACTCCAAATACGTTAGATTTCAAATTTTTCAATTAAAAAAACTCCTTTCAAAAATGTAATAATTTATTTTCTTATTGTTTTTGTAGTAATAAATGATAGAATTAAGAGGGGTGGGAATATGATATTTGATTATGATATTGCAATGAATTATTTGGGGAATAATAAGAATTTGTTTTTTATTGTTGTAAAATCCTTTTTAGATAGTTATTCTAATTTTGAAGAAAAAATAAAAATGGCAGTAGAATCAACGGATGTTGAAGAACTTCATTCATTAGTTCATTCTTTAAAAGGAATCACATTGAATTTAGGTTGTGTAGATTTACATGAAAAATGCACAAAAATGTTACCCAATTTAAAAAATGGTCAATTCATTGAAACTGATGTAGACCATTTGATTAAAATATATAATAATTCATATCAAGAGTTATTTAATAAAGTTGCTTGATTTAAGATCGGTAATGAAATCTTTACTGGGATCAATAAAAATTGTCTTTTCGTTTGAAATGGTAACGAAACAATTTTTCTTTCCCGGTATTTTTTTTATAAATTTTGCTTTTGTATAATTTACTGGAACACTACTAGAATCTTTATACGGAGAATAATATGCTGCGATCATTGCGGCAGTTCTAATATCGCACTCAGTTAATTCATCTTCTTTTTGAACTAAAACATGGCTTCCTGGAGAATCCTTTACATGGAACCACATATCATTTGGTTTAGATAGTTTGTGAGTTATGAGTTCATTTTGAAGATTATTTTTTCCAACTAAGATAGATGTACCCTCACTTGTAATATATGAAAGAATCTTTGGCTTAGAACTTTTCTGTTTAGTTTTTTGTATTTTTATGTATTTAAGAGAATTAAGTTCATCTTGAATTTCTAATATATCATTTAAATTACTATTTTCGATTTGGGCTTTAATTAATTTAAAGTATTCTATTTCGTCAATAGTATTATTTTTTTGTTCTAAAATATGAGAAATGGCATTTTTACTTTTTTGATACTTCTTAAAGTATATCTTTGAGTTGTCGATGATATTATATCTAGGATCTAAGGCAATAGTAATATCTTCATTAGTATAATAATTATTTACTGTTATTTCATTGTTTTTTGTTTTGATAAAACTATTCGCAATTAATAACTCTCCATATAAACGGAATAATTCACCTTTACTAGATTCTTCTAAATCATTATCAAGCTTAATTAATTTATTTTCGAATTTACTAATTTGTTTATTAACGAATAATCCTAAGTCATTTGTTTTTTGTTTTATTCGTTCATTTTTTGCTAAATCATAATAGAAATCATCAAGTAGAATAGATATAGATTCATAAATAATTGAATCTGAAAAATTCAAATTTGTATAATAAAAATCATATTTATTACGGTTCATAAACTTAATAGGACGGATAGCACTATGCAGTGCCTCATACATAGAAGAAGCATAATTATTAGAATTAATTATATAATTAGATAACAAGGGAGAAATACCCATAAAGTTATTAATTATTTCTTTAGAGGTTAAAATATTCTTAGATTTGAAAATATTTTCAATTTCATTTAATGATAAATTCATTGGATTAACTTTGCTATCATTTTCAAGATAATTAAATATGGCACCTGGTAAAACAGTTCGATCATTTTCTAAGACTCCAATATGTCTTAATGATTCAACGATTATATTATTTTTTATGACTATCATATTGCTATAACGACCCATTATTTCAATAACTAAGCGTTTATTTTCTTTATCCCCTAATTCATTTAAACCACTAGTTTCTAGTACTAGTACTCTATCTAATTCATGAGTATAAATATCAGTTATAATATTTCCTTCAAAATATTTTCTTAAAAGCATAGTAAAGGATTTAGGGTTTTGTGGATATTCATAAGTCCTGGTAGTAAGATGAACACGTGCATACTCACTGGATAATGAAATAAGAAGATTATAGTTTTGATAATTAGCACGAATTCCAAAAATAAAATCAGTTTCAGAGACTTCCGATACCTTATTTATACGTCCATTTTTAAAAATATTTAATTCTTGGCTAAGCTTATATAAAAATACTCCATCTAAAGGCATGATAATCACTACTTTCTATATAAAGTATATCACATTTTATAAAAAGTCTTTTACAAAAAGTTTTTAATATGATAAAATAAGATGAGTATCATTAAGAGGTAGATATACATGAAATTGAATGACAGAGGATTATTAATAGTATTATCTGGGCCTTCTGGAGTTGGAAAAGGAACTGTGCGTAAGGCTTTATTTGATATGCCTGGCCATAACTTGGAATATTCTGTTAGTATGACAACTAGAAAAATACGTCCAGGAGAAGTTGATGGTAAAGATTACTATTTCGTAACTCGTGAAGAATTTGAACAACGTATAGAAGAAGGCAAATTTTTAGAATATGCCGAATTTGTTGGTAACTACTATGGTACACCACTTGATATGCTTGAAGATAAATTAAACCAAGGAAAAGAAGTTGTATTAGAAATTGAAGTTGAAGGTGCGCTTCAAGTTAGAAAACAAATTCCTGATGCGGTTTTTATTTTCTTAGTTCCGCCTGGAAAACAGGCATTATATGACCGTTTAAAAAGTCGTGGAACTGAAAGTGAAGATGTTATTAAAGAACGTGTTGAAAAGGCTAATCGTGAATTTAAATTAGCCCATAAATACGATTATATTGTAGTAAATGATGAAGTAAGTAATGCAGCTAACAGAATAATGGCAATTGTTCGTGCTGAGCATGCAAAAACTGAAAGAAGTATTCATAAATATATGGAATTGTTAGAAAATATAGAATAGTGAGGAAAATAACAATGAGCAAAAGACAATACAATACAGACGGGATGCGTTATCCTTCTGTCGATTTATTATTAGATAAAATTGATTCTAAATATAAATTAGCTTATGCAGCGGCTAAAAGAGCTAAAATTATTGAAGCAGAACAAAATTATGTTTCTGTAGATACTAAATGTGCTAAACCAGTTGGTCAGGCTTTAGAAGAGATATTAGAAGATAAAGTAAAAATTTCATTCAAATAATAAAGTAGACGATTATTAATTTAATCGTTATTTTTTTCTAGGAGGTGCACTTATGATTGATATAAAAGATAAATTAAAATTATTACCAGATTCTCCTGGTTGTTACCTAATGAAAAATAAAGATAACAAAGTAATTTATGTTGGTAAAGCTAAAATTTTAAAAAATCGTGTTAGAAGTTATTTCATAGGAGCTCATAACTTAAAAACTACTAAATTAGTAAGTGAAATAGTTGACTTTGATTATATTATTACCTCTTCAGAGTTAGAATCTTTAGTTCTAGAAATTAATTTAATTAAGCAATATGATCCTAAGTATAATATAATGCTTACGGATGATAAGACTTACCCGTACATTCTATTAACTAACGAGGCACATCCTAGATTATATGTAGTTAGAAATGTTAATAGTAAAACTAAGATAGGAAAGATATTTGGTCCTTATCCCAATGTAAATAGTGCTAGAAAAACAGTTGAAATGATAAACCGTGTTTATCCATTTAGAAAGTGCCGTATTATTCCTAAAAAAGAATGCTTATATTATCACATGCATCAATGTCTTGGACCGTGTATAAATGATGAGAAGTATGATTATAGCGATTATAAAAGAGAAGTAATAAGATTTCTAAACGGCGATACCAAAGTCATTCTTAATGGATTAGAATCGAAAATGGAAGAGGCTAGCGTTAATTTAGACTTTGAAAAGGCAATTGAATTTAGAGATCTAATTGAAGATATTAAAATCACAACCTTAAAACAAAAGATTAGTATTGGTGATTTAACTTCAAGAGATATATTTGGTATATATTTTGATGAAGAAAACGTTAGTATATGTGTTCTATATATGAGAAATGGTAATATAGTTCAAAACTATTATACAACCATTCCTCTAATAGGTACAGTTGAAGATTTAATTAGTACATTCTTACTTCAATATTATAAAACAGAAGAATTAAAACCATCAGAAATAATGATTAATGAGGAATTCAATAATATAGAAATAAGTAATATATTAAATGTTTCCTTTGTAACTCCTCAAAAAGGGAAGAAAAAAGAAATATTAGATATGGCCAATTTAAATGCTAAGGAATCTTTAGAAAATAAAAATATCTTGCATCAAAATAAAGTATTAAAGAAAATAGAAACAATTGAAAAATTAGGAGAATTATTAAATATAAATGCTCCATATTATTTAGAAGCATTCGATAACTCTAATATTTTTGGAGAATATCCTGTTAGTGCAATGGTCGTATATAAAAATGGAAAACCAAGCCCTAAGGATTACCGAAAATATCATGTTAAAACCGTTGTTGGATCAAATGATTATGAAACAATGAAGGAAGTAATCTATAGAAGATATTTACGTTTAAAAATGGAGGATGCAGTTTTGCCGGATTTAATTGTAATGGATGGTGGAGAAATCCAAGTTAATGCTTGTAAGGAAGTCCTTGCTTCAATAAATGCAAATATAAATGTAATGGGTATTAAAAAAGATAATAACCATAAAGCTAGGGCTATTGTTTTTAATGATATGGAATATGAAATAGATAAATCAAGTGATATATATTTATTATTAGCTAATATAAGTCAAACTGTCCATGATTTTGCCATATCTTTCTTTAGAAGTACTAAAGCAAAAGGAATGTTTTCTTCAAGATTAGATGGTGTAAAAAACCTAGGTCCAAAAAGGAAAGAAAAACTATTGAAGCATTTTATTACCATTGATAATATAAAAAATGCGAGCTTAGAAGAATTTAGAGAAATAGGAATAAATGACGAATTAGCCGAAAGCATTATTTCCCATTTAAATGACAATTAATAAAACTAAAAACTCCCTTTGTATAACGAAGGGAGTTTTTCATATCTATTTTCGTGATTTAAATGTGGTTTTTTCAATGAATTTATTACATAACAATAAAGATGCTGGCAAAACAAACAAAATCGATAAAATTGATATTATTGAGCCTATACCTAAGAATAAACCAATAGATGAAACCATAGGATCTTTTATAATGAAAGCAATTAGTAATGCCGCAACAACAATAACGGTACCTGAAGTAAGAATTGTTGGAAGACTTTCTTTAACTGCAATATTTAGGGCATCATCTAAATTATGTTCCTTTTTTGCATTAGTAAGTGAACTTGTGAGAACAATACCATAATCGATAGTTGCTCCCATTTGAATAGCACTTACTACTAAATAGGCAAAGAAGAAGACATTATTTCCTAGCATTACAGGTAGTGCAAAGTTAATGAATATTGCACCTTGAATTGTAAGGACTAAGATTGTAGCTAAACCAATTGATTTGAAAGTAAATACTAGAATAACAAATATGAACACCGCCGTTAGAATACTTATCAATAAATTGTCAGAAGTAAATGATTTATCTAAATCATAACTACTTACGCTATTACCAGCTAGTATGGCATCACTAGATATACTTTTTATATTTGTACTTAGTCTCTCAATTAACTCAAATGTTTCAGCACTTTCCACGCTAGAATTAATGTTAAAAATAATCCTTGTATAATTTTTTCCAACCAGTTGATTATCAATTTCTTTAATGTTAGTAGATAGCATTTGGAAGGTAGCCGTAGTCTCTGCATCTAAATTTATAGGATTTTTTGATAGATAACTTGATAAGAAACGTACTAAATCAATAATAGGTATTTGGTAATTATCAATATTAAAAAATCCATCGATACTAGGATGTAATGCAGCATATCCTCTAAATATTGATTTTGAGGTTTCTGGATCAATGCTCAACATATTAGATAAGAAAGAATAAGTGATTTTATCAGTAATATATAAGTCATCAGTTATTTTAATAGAAGTAACACCAAAACTATAATTAATAAGTTCTTCATTATTTACAACTGAAATAATTTGTTTTTCTAATTCATAACTTCCTGTTGGAACTAAGACAACTAATTGATTATTATAACCAAAGATTTCTTCAATTTCATTTAATGCGACTAATTCATCAGACTTATTAAAGGAATCAATTGACTCTCTATTATAAGCATAAGTATTATTGGTTTGAACAACGCCACATGTAATGATAAGAATTAAAAAAACTGATGGAATAATATATTTACCTTTTTTAGCTAATTTTGAGATGAAATTCATTTTAGGCAAAAATGTTTTATGTTTAGTTTTTTCAATTAGTTTATCAAATAGCAACAAGAATAAAGGCATTAATAATAATACGGTTATAATACTAAATAGGATTCCCTTTGTTAGAACTAATCCAAGATCGGCTCCTATTTTAAAATGCATTAATGTTAAAGCAATCATCCCTGAAATAGTAGTAAGACTACTACTTAGAATACTAGGAATAGATTTTGCTAAAGTCTTTTTCATAGCTTCTTTAGAAGAATCACATTTTTCTTTTTCAGCTGCATAAGAATGACTTAATATGATTGAATAATCAATAGCGAGAGCTAATTGTAAGATAATTGCAATTGAATTAGTAATGAATGAAATACTACCAAACCAAAAGTTAGTTCCCATATTTAAAAGCGCTGAAACAATGAAAACAATGGGGAATATTAAAACCTCAATATAACTATTTGACGTTAGTGTTAAAACAATTAATATAACAATAACGGCTAGTATTAATACAACTGACATGTTTTTAGCTAATTCATCAGACATACTATCAGTAGGAGATACTGCAATTCCTATTTCATAGTCATTTAATATATCTAATACCTTATCATAAGAAATACTTAAATCCGCATCCTCTTTAAATGTTATATCTAATAAAGCATAGTTATCTTTGAAATAAGATTCAGTGTTTTCAAATGGCAAACTTTTTACTCCATCAACATTTTTTATTTCAATAACTATACTATAAGCCTCATCGTAGCTTACATTCTTTACAATAATCTTTGATGTTCCATAGCTCACAAATTCTTTCTCCATAATTTGTAATGCTTTATAGGTATCGGTAGTCTCATCTAGATAACTAGTTATATCTTGATTGATAGTCACTTTTGTTAAACCAATCCCACTATAAATAATTCCTACTATAAAAAATAGTAGAATAATAAATCTTCTATTAACGATAAAATTTGATACTTTTTTCATATAATTTCCTTTCCTTACATAATTTACATATGTTATAATAATAAACAGGTGTTAGTTTTTCAAATACAATCCTAAAAAATATGTATATTAAACTACAAAAAAGAGGTTTCTGTAAACTATGATTGATAAAAGAATACAAAAAACAAAAAGAGATTTAAAGAATGGACTTCTAGAATTAATGAAAGAAAGACCATTGGAAAAAATTTCAGTCTCAGAAATATGTGAATATGCAGTGATTAATAGAGTTACTTTTTATTCACATTATGTAGACAAGTATGCTCTATATAATGAATTATTAGAGGATATCATAGAAAATATAACAATCAAAACATTTGATAAATTTAATGATTTAAAGAATAGAGAAGAATTGATGGATGCTTGTTCACTATTAATTGAATATATTATAAACGAATGTGAATCAAAAAAGCAAATATTATTATCATTTTCCCAAGAGGAAAATTCAATGGCTTTATTTATCTTATCTGGTAAGATAAATAAACATATAAAAGAATTATTTAATTTTATAAAAGAAAAAGGAAATTATCCAACTGATTTTATTAGTACTTTTATATGTGGTGGAATAAGCTCCAATGTACAATCTTGGTTATCTTCTAATGAAATAGATAAAGCTACTTTTATAAGTTTAAATCAAAAATTAATAAAAGATTTATTTAGTTCAAATATAATATAGTGACTATTAGATACCCTATATCAAGTACATAAGTCAAAACTGATGTTATTTAATTCTATTTAAATATAAAATAATGATTCACTTACTTTAAAATAATAGATAATATTATAAAAATTTTTGTAATTAAGCATATATTTAATAAAAATTTAAAAAAATAAAAAATATTTTTCAAAGAAAAAGGCTAGAAAAAGGCCTTTTTTTGTGATTTAAAGGGATACATACCATAAAAAAAGAACCTTGTCAATGTCACAAGTGACAATGACAACATAAAAAATGAATGATAAACTAAAAAAGTATTAACTAGCTAGAATACAAAAAAACAAAAAAACAGGAGAGAAACATGGAAATAAAAAACAAAGAACTATATAAACCCTACAAAAAACTAAACAAATATGACGAACAATACAACTACATAAGTTCTGAAATAGTAAACATCGAAGACATAGAAAACAATATAAAAGAAGAAGGAACGAAACTAAACAAAGAACTATTAGACAAAGTAAATTGGAGAGAAGATAAATTTTTAGAATTTAAGAAACAAGATAACAATGAAATCCCAATAAGTGATGAAAACAAAACCCAAA
>JAVBLW010000011.1:0-71625 GCA_031553215.1 Anaeroplasmataceae bacterium | reverse complement strand
TTGCTGTGTTCTTTGTTGAACCAAGGCTTTCAATTTTTTTAATAGATCATTCTCCATTTCAAGCTGAGCGTTCTTTTCTTCAAGTTCTTTTATTCGTTTATCTTTTTCATCTATGGGAGTAGTAATTTGCTTTGTTTCTTTGTTTTTAGGTTTCATAATCTTTGGCCTTCCTTGATTTGTAGTAAGACCATTATAACCTAATTCTTGATATTTTTTAACCCATGAATATATCATCCCTGCATTAAAACAAAGTTCTGCAGCGATTCCTGATTTACTTTCTCCATCTAAAACTCTTTGTACTATATTTAATTTGAATCCAGCAGGATATTTAACATTCATTCGTTTTTTTGCAAATGATTTTATCCCATGTTCACGATGTTGTCTTATTAACTGTTTGATAGTAGTAATACTAACTTTATATTTCCGAGCTATACTAGGTTTACTATTTCCTTCTTTAAACATATTAATAATTTTTAACTTGTCTTCTAAATTTAACTTCATAATAAAAACCCCTTAAGTCTTTCCAATTTTACTTGGTCCAACTTATGGGGTTCACATTAAATTCAGTTGAATTAGGGTTTTATTTTAATGTATATCATTTCTTCCTTTTAGTTCTTTAATTAAATGCTTATAGGCTTTATCCTGTGTAATGTCAACTTTCTCATGTTTGTTAGCAGGATTATTTTTATCTTTTGCTTTAGTCACTAAAAATGCAACAATTAATCCTAAAAAAAGAATGCAGCAAAAGGATATAATTACTATCTTTATTATCATTTATTGTTCTCCTTAAAGTATTTTTTTTAATTATATCATATTATTAAAATTTCTTCTATATAAATCATCCTGTGCAATATATTCTAATTCATTAAATTTATCTTTAATTCTAATGAAATGTGTGCAACCTAATATTATTGTTTTATATTGCTTTGAAATTTCAAATATTTTTTGTAATTCTTGATCATAATTTTCTTTATTTTCTATCTTATTTATTATATCTTGAGAATCAAACACTCCAATATTAGGATATGTTTTTGTAATATATTTGCTAGAATTTTTACTTCCTAGAAATAAACATTCTTCATTGATATCAAGTCTATCAAACAATTCAATTACTCCAGTTATTTTATCTTTATATACTTTTTTTAATCTTGGTAAAACCAATAAACTTAAAGTATTACAGGCTAATATTATCTTATCGACACCTTTTTTGAATAGATAATTGCATAAATAAAGAGTTCTTTTAATTAAGAACTCTTCACTTTTTTCACCATATGGAAAATATGCTTTGTCCATAATCAAAATATACTTATCCTTTTCATCATATATTCCATTTAAAAAAGCTAATCCACCTACACCAGAATCAATTAATCCAATATACAATTAAATCACTCTCTCTAATAATTTATTACTGCATACTTCTTCCTTAAAGGCTTTATACACATTATATGTAACCATAGCATCTTCTAATGCATCATGCTTTTGAATATCTACTGTTACATTACATAATTTTTGATAAATATTAAATAGTCCAGGATCATCACTTAATTCATAATAATTTTTCAATAATTGATTTAAATTAACAAATCTAGTCATGAATGTTAATGATGGAAGATTATTAGTAATATATGAACGTTCTAAGAAAAGTTTATCATTTTTACCAAATACCACTACAGCAGGATGATATTTATTTATTAAATCCTTAAATTTATTATAGAATTTATAATAACTTACTCCAATGCTTTTCAATTCTTTATAATCAATACCTAAAAAATCCTTCGTTCTATCTGACAAGAAATGGTTTTTTGTTGGTCTAATATAATAATTATATTTTTCTAAAATTTCGCCTTCTTTATTTACTAAAAAGAACCCAGTTTGAATAACTTCACTTAAGAATGGTTCCTTTTGATTAAATGGAGGCATACTCATTTCTAAGTCTAAAAATAATAAATAATCTAGGCTATCTAAAAACAAAGCTAATTCATTAGTTGTCTCTGCCTTACTATATAAAACATCTTTTCCATATCTTCCAGGAACTGATATTTCTATAATATATAATATCTTATGAAAGGAATGTAAATTCTTAACATTTATTTCTTTATCGTACTCAAAAGATATTAAATTCCCAGCATACAAATATTTCTTAAATTTTTTCATTAAATTATTAGCTAAATAGAAAAATATTATTCTTTCATTTCGTTTTAGAGAAATTATTCTATTTTTCAAATCTACACTATAAATAATACCAGTAGTTTTCATAGTTTATTCCTTTTTCTTAAATATTAATTATTATATCACAAATTACCTATTATCATAATCATCATTTTTTTCATCTCTAGAAGATGAAACTGAAACTGAAACATTGTTAAACTGGATATTTTTAACATAATTAATAATACCATATTCCTTACATGATAACATAACATCTTCTAATATTATATTTTCAATAGGAACATCCTCATATCCTTCAATATTAAATGCTCTACTTATACCAGCATAATTATCTTCATTAAAAGCTTTAACATTACGAATAGTTATATTTTCTACTTTGGTATTTTCATACCCTTCAGTTGAAGCAATTAGTGTTTTCCAATGAGTAGGAATTATCCCCTTATAATCATTTGGTAGAGTACAAATACTATAATTAGGATTCCAATTTAAATACATATGAAATGGATATTTAACATTAATCATTTCTAAATTCTCAATTAAAACATCTTTAATATATCCTTTTCTTGGAAATGATGACTTTATCCTAAAACCACAATCAGTTCCTTTATATTTCAAATTACGAAGGATTACATTATAAACTCCACCAGAAACTTCACTACCAATAGTAACTCCAAAGCCAGCTAATATAGTACAATTTTCAACTATAATATCATGACAAGGACGATTAACTCTAATTCCGTCATAATCTCTACCAGATTTAATACAAATACTATCATCATTACAATTAGTAATACAATTCTTTATTATTACATTACTTGAAGAATCAATATCTATTCCATCAGTACTTGGACTATGTACACCATGAGAATCAATTTTTATCCCATCAATAACAACATCTTTAGAATAAAGAACATGGACATTCCAAAATCCTGAATCAGTTGAAGTAAAATCTTTTAATTCAATATTTTTAGAATTAGATATAACAACATTTCTAACTCTTTTACAATCATAATCACAGGCAAATCTTAATCCCTTAGCATCATAAATTTGGCGCATTCCACTCTTTTGATCTTCTCCCCAATATTTATTCCACCAATATGGACCATTTCCATTAATTATCCCTTTTCCACTTATTATAACATTTTCAGCATTATCACAGTTTAAAATTCCAGGATACCAATCCATTTCAATACCTGCGACTCTAGTTTTTACATCATAATAAAGATCTTCATTAGTGGTTCCTAATAAAATTGCATTTTCTTCAATACAAAATTCAATATTACTTTTTAAAAACAATGCAGCCGTTTGATATTTTCCACTTTTTAGAATAACTTTACCATTTACTTTTGCAGCTTCATCTATTAAATACTGTAGTTCCTTTGTAACAATACTTTCCCCAGTATTATCAATTTTTATATCTGATGTTTTAAAAATTGTTTTCATAAATAATCCTTCTTTTCACATAAATTATATCACACTAGAAAAATATAGTATCTTTCTATACTACATTTCTTCATTTTCAACGATTACTTTCTCACCTATTTGACCATCAATAAAAACATTATCTAATGTATATTCTTTAACATTTATAAATTTCATACCTTGCTTTAATGATTCAACAGGATTTAATGTCATCGCAATAACACCCTTTTGTGCATCTTCTTTATATCTAAAACTTGAATTGATGATTGTTACTTTCTCAATAGGCATTTCAGGAAGACCATGGAATAATCCGGCTCCCCACTCTATACCAGTAGCTTTTATGTTCTTAAAAGTAAATTTTCCTAAATATGGAGTTGTATCATCAACAGGCATTTTTTTAGAATTCCATCGATATTCATCAGGAATGTCAGTTCCAGCTTTATACATCATATTTACTACAAGTGGACAAAGCACTCCATCCATTATAATGTTATCAAATATAATATCATCAATAATAGCGGTATTTCCTCTTCCTCTTTGAGATTTAATTCTTAGTCCTCTATCAGTATGATTAAAGATACAACGAGATACTTTTATATCTTTAATACCTCCACTCATCTCAGACCCTAAAGTGACTCCACCATGACCAAATTCCATTAAGCAATTTCTTACGATTATATTCTCACTAGGTTTCCTAAATTTCTTACCCATTTCTATTTTTCCTGATTTAATGGCAATACAATCATCACCAACAGAAAATTTTACTCCAATAATCTCTACATTCTTACAACTCTCTGGATCACATCCATCGGTAGTTGGAGAATTCTTAGGACTAGTTAAAAACATATCAACATATTTTAAATCTTCACTAAAAAATGGATGTTGATTCCACGAAGGTGTATTTTTTACTGTTATACCTTGAAAACCTATATTTTTACATCTATTTAAAAATATTCCTTTTGGACGTCTAGCAATTCTTTTAACACGGTGATTTATCCACCAATCAGAATTTTGAGCATTCTCATCAATAATACCTTGTCCATATACTAATACGTTTGAAACATTAATCCCAGTAATTGTACTAGCAAATGAATCATCAGGTTCACCTTCCCAAGTACCTAAATAGTATTCATCATTATTTGATGTTTTTACTCTACCAGGTAATACTGGATACTTTGTTCTATCAGTGTTTCCCAATAAGACTGCATCTTTAGCTATTTCAAGAGCTATATCACTTTTCAAAAACAATGTTGTAACATTATATATTCCTTCTGGTATCAAAACTCTTCCATTTAAAGGACATGACATAATAGCACATTGGATAGCTAATGTATCATCATGAACACCATCTCCCAGTGCATAAAAATCTTTAACATTTAAGCATACACTTTCTTCTAATGTATTAAAAGTACTTTCATCGTTTCCTATTCTTAATTTATAAGAAGTATTAGGTATTAAATCGTATACTGAAAAAACATTTGTATTTATATTTTCTAGTACTAATTTATCATTTAAGTATACATTAAAATTTTCCTTTGAATAATAGATATCCTCGTTTACTAATTCAAATGTAGCACTTGTCATTGATAAAAATATTATATTTGCATTCATCTTCTTACCTCCTACAAAACATCTAATGGAACTTTTTTATTAGGTGCCTTAAATTCTTGTTCTATTATCATAAAATCTTCTTTACTTATTTCTAAATCTAATGCTTTAATATTTGATTCTAAATGCAATAACTTTGATGTTTTAGGAATACATAAAGTATTATTTTGTTTCAAAACAAAGTCAATTAAAATACCAAAAATATCAGTATTATATTTAGTACACATATCTTTTATAATCTTTGATGAAGATACTACTTTTCTATATGAATCATTATGACATATTGGACAATATGCCATTAAAATAACATTTTTCTCCTTCATATAATCTAATAAATCATATTCAATTCCTCGGCTTGTCAGATTATATAAAACTTGATTAACCTTACATTTTTCTCCACCATATATAGAAAATAATTCCTTCATGTCCTCGGTATTAAAATTAGAGACACCCCAAGATTTTATTTTTCCAGTAGTAACTAGATAATTTAAATTTTCTACCGTTTTCTCTAAACTATATCCATCTCGCCAGTGCAATAAATACATATCAAGATAATCTACTCCTAATCTTTTAAGGGAATTTGATAGACTTCTTTCTAAACGTTCTATACTAGAATTTGATGGATAAAATTTTGAAACAATAAATAATTTTTCGCGGTCATATCCACTAATGGCTTCTCCTATCAATTCTTCTGATAATCCTTCGCCATACATTTCCGCTGTATCAATAAGATTGAGTCCTAAATCAATTCCACGCCTTATTGTTTTTATTTCTTCTTCACGGGTATTTTTATTTTCACCCATATTCCAGGTACCCATTCCTAGCGTAAGTACTAGTTTATTATTTATCTCAATATATTTTTTCATATTCTATACCATTATTCCTAACTTTTTCATCTTTCTCCATAAAGTTGTGGGAGAAATATTCATTTCATCACTAACTTTTTTTCTATTGCCATGATGTTTTTCTAATAGTAAATTAATATAAGATTTTTCACTATAAACTGTTTCATTTATCTCCTTTTTCTCTTCTATATTTGGATATAATAAAGAAATTAATCCTGATATATCAGCTTGTGTAATATGTTTAGAACTTTGTTGCAACACTAATCTACTTATAAACCCATCTAATTGTTTAATATTTAGTGGCCAATGATATTTATTAATAGAATTAATAGCTCTTTCATCAAATTCTACATATTTTGAATATAAATCGATATATTTACTAGTAAATTTCTTAGTTAAGTTAATTAAATCTTCATAGCGGTCTTTTAATGATGGAATCATAACACTATAAGTCAATAGGTAATAATAAATATTTTCATCAAAATTATTAATTAACATTTTCTCTCTATTTACAAAAGTAATTATTCTTATATCAACTGGTTTAACATTATTAAAATCACCAATAAATAAAAGTTTTTCTTCCATAGTTTTAAATAATTTATTTTGAATATCTTTAGGTAAAACATCCATTTCTTCTATATAAATAGTACCATGATTAGCCTTTATAACAAGTCCATCTTCTCTATTGTTTCCAAATAGAATATCATAACTTAAATCTCTAGCATTAACTTTGAAAAAAGGTCCATTCTTTCTCTTGCTATTATTATGAATAGCTTCCGCTAATAAAGAATATTCAAGTCCATATTCAGAAGTTATCAAAATAGGCGCATCTGAAACAGCAAGTTTCTTGGCAATTTCAATTTGTCTTTTAAATTCTTTTGATTGTGTTTCTAAATCAAAAAAATCATGATGCGCAATATGTCCACTTAGATATAGTTCATGAAGATTTTTCAAATCGGTTTTTAAGTTTTCACTTATGTTTGCTAGAGATATAATAGCACCAGTAATAATCCCATCTAGATCTCTAATAGGCGCAACCGTCACATTTAAAGTTTTTTGATTATATGTTAATACTGTTATATAACTTTCATTACTACCATTTAAAACTTCTTCAATTAAATGCTGATCTAATTCTTTAAAATAATGAGAAATATTAGTATTTAGTACATCTCCTAAACTCTTTCCTATTAAATCAAGACCTAGTTTATTGGCAAGTATTATATTTCTATTTAAATCAATTTGAAAGATTTGATTATAAGTAATATCAAGCATTGTTTCAAATTGAGAATAATAATCTTTATCTTTAGCATAGGCAATCTTCTTAGCTAATTTGATTGCCTCATAAATAGAATCACTACTAGATTCAAGAAACATGCATTTATAATTATATTGTTTTGCATACTCACAAACCAATTCACCACCAATGATAATATCCACTTCATCTTTCATTGCTTGTAGTACTTTATCACTAATTTCATTAGTTGTTTCAATATAATAAGTATTTAATTTTACATCAAACAAATATTCAACATCATATAAATCATTATAATTATTTTTAAAACCAATTAATCCTATTTTAGGATATACTTTTTTTATGGTTTGCTTAATTTTCTTTATCATTAAACCTATATCCTTTATTCCCAGTGTCACATCTACGACAGGAATAAGAGTATTTTCTTTTATAATTTTTGCTTGGAGACCACGAGCAACAATAACACTGGTTTGATTAGAAATAGCCATTCTAGCCTCTGGTAAAACTTGATTAGTATCAACTATTCTTATTTCATAATCTAATATATCTAGCTTTTCAATTGCACGTTTGGCTTGTTCTCCTAATGTTTCTCTTGGTAAAATTATTGTTATTTTTGCCATAATTAGCCTCCTTTGTGTTATAATTACCTTTAGGGTGATACTATGAAATTAATTTATGATTATTTATACAAAATTAAAGATTTTACAATGTATGATTATGGTTTAATCATTGATAATGTTGCGGTTTGGTCTAATAATGAAAAATTATTAAATTCAAACTTCATCTTCAATTCTAATAACATTCATAATGATTTAATTTATTATAATGGTTATACACTATATCATGTTAACAATATGAAAGAGATTTATTTCTTTATTTGTTCAAATGATGATAAATCTAAAAACCTATGTAAATTAATCGGATTATCCCTAGAAAATATGCTTTCAAATGATAAAGAAGAGTCAAAAGAAAATATATTAAAGAATGTTTTACTTGGAAATTCTAGTATTAATATTAAAGAAAATGATAATCATGATTATTCTTCTATATTACTTACAAGTAAATCACCTATCAATGAATATAGTTCATTAATAAAATCAATTTTTAAAAATGAAACAATCATTCAAATTGATGATTATAATATTGTCATTGTTTTAAAAATAATAGATTTGGATTCTTTTGATATATTAAATATCCTTATTAGTAAAATATCAAAAAATATAAACATTTCCGTTGGTTCTACTGTGAAAATTAATAATATTAAAAAATCTTATAATGAAGCCTTAGAAACATATAAAATTAATAAAATATTAAATAATTGGACTGATATTAATTATTTTAAAGATATTAGTCTCGAATTATTATTAAATTCCCTAGATAAGGAAGCTTCATTAAATTATCTGAATACTAATGTTAACAATTACGATTTAGGTAGTTTAGATCAAGAACTTCTATTTACTATTCAAAAGTTCTTTGATAATAATTTAAGTGTTTCAGAAACATCTCGCCAGCTATTTCTCCATAGAAACACTCTTATTTATCGACTTGAAAAAATTAAGAAAATAACTGGATTAGATATCCAAAACTTTAATGATGCTTTAACCTTGAAACTTTCATTATTAATACAAAATCTTATAAATGGCAAAAGAGCGTAATCTGCGCTCTTTTTTTATTTACATTAATCTACTAAATCCATATCCTTTAATACTTGATGTAATTTTTCTTTTTGATCATTAGATAATTCGGAGATAGGTGCTAAACACTTACCAACCTTATATCCTTGTTGCACTAATCCTTCTTTTATTACCGCTGGGAATGTACCCATATTACACGCAATACGTAGGGGAGCAAATTTAAATTGTGCATCTAAGCTTGCCTTATGATCACCCTTCATAAAACTTTCATATATTTCAACAGCGACCTTTGGTGCTACATTAGCGCATGATGCAATACTACCTGCCGCTCCATAGCATAATCCAGCATAAATTAATGTATCTCTTCCGACTAATACATCAAAATTAGGATTATCTTTTGTTAAACGAATATATTCAGCAGTATTTGTCATATCTCCTGTAGAATCTTTTACCGCAACTATATTAGGTATTAAAGCTAATTTAGCTACTGTTTGAGGAGTAATATCTACATTAGTTTTTGGCTTATTATTATACATT
The DNA here is from genome assembly GCA_031553215.1 of Anaeroplasmataceae bacterium. Taxonomy (GTDB): domain Bacteria; phylum Bacillota_I; class Bacilli_A; order Acholeplasmatales; family Anaeroplasmataceae; genus JAVBLW01. The sequence goes on along the minus strand of JAVBLW010000011.1, from coordinate 62,158 downwards.
ATTATTGGTAAATAAGTACTTTCTGCAACAGTTTTAAAGAATTCATATACTTCATCTTGAGTTTGTGAAACGAACATTGGCGTTAAAACAGATACTGCATCTACTCCGATTTCTTCACAAATCTTAACCATTTCAATCGTACCACGAGTTGTAATGTGATTAGCTCCGGCATAAATATGAACCCTACCATTTGCTACTCTTTTTACTGTTTCAATTATTTTACGATATTCTTCTAATGTGAAAGCATAGAATTCTCCCGTTGTTCCAAGAGGAAATAATCCATGAACACCAGACTCAATTAAATATTCACAAATTTCTTCTAATACTTCATAGTTTACTTTTCCATCTTCAGTAAAAGGAGTTATTACTGGTGGAATAATTCCATAAGGTTTAAACATAAGAGTTACCTACGCTTTCTTTGGACTTACTTTTACGTCCGCTAATTTTTCATAATATTTCACTAAGCTTGAATGATCTTCCTTCATGCTTCCTTCACTCTTTAAGAATGACATCATCTCCATTACATTAGCTGTAAGTGGAGTAGGGGAAGCAACCGCATGAGCAGCATTAAGTGCATTATTCAAATCTTTGATATGCAATTCGATTCTAAATCCAGGATTGAAGTTTCTATTTAATATCATAGGTGCCTTAGCATCTAATACTGTAGAACCAGCAAGTCCACCACGAATAGCTTTATATACTAATTCAGGATCAGCTCCAGCTTTAGTTGCGAATGTTAAAGCTTCACTTACTGCAGCGATATTACATGCAACGATGATTTGATTTGCAAGTTTTGCAATGTTTCCACTTCCAAGAGGTCCTACATATACACAGCTTCCTGCCATGCACATAATTAAATCATAATACTCATCAAATAAGTTCTTATCCCCACCGGCCATTACAGAAATAGTTCCTTCAATTGCTTTTGGTTCTCCACCACTTACTGGGCAATCCATTAAATTAATTCCTTTTTTTGCAAGCTCTACTCCAATTGATTGAGATTCAACCGGATCGATACTAGACATATCAATTACAGTAGTTCCAGCTTTAGCTGTTGCTATAACTCCATCTACACCTAAACAAACTTCTCTAACTTGGGGTGAATTTGGTACCATAGTTATAATTACATCAACATTTTTAGCTACCTCTGCTCCATCTTTACAAGCATGCGCTCCTAATGCGACTAATTCATCAACAGGACCCCTACTTCTATTACATACATATAATTCATGTCCCTTTTTTATTAAATTTTTACTCATAGGTTTTCCCATGATTCCTAGTCCAATAAATCCAACTTTCATTTTGTTGTCCTCCAGTTTTTTATTTTATACTTTTATTATATAGCTTAATCATTTTTTTTCCATTGACAAACGTACTAACATAATTTGATTTTTTTAACACTTTTCCATTTTATTTCATTTTAGAAATATATTATTTCATTTTTAATAAAATTAATTTCACTTTTATTTCATTATAGCGCTTTTTTTATTATTTTTGAATAGTTTTTTTACAATTATTATTATAAAATCTAAAATATATTTTACTTTTTGTAAACTTATCTAATAGTAAAAATAAAAAAAATGACTTAAAATAACATTGAAAGGAATGATTATATGAAAAAATTTATCGTAATTCCCGATTCTTATAAATCAACTCTCTCTTCTATTGAGATTTGTAGTATTATGAGAAAATCAATCTTAAACTTAATACCTGATGCAATTGTTGAGGATTATCCTATTGCGGATGGTGGTGAAGGAACCGTTGATTGCTTCTTGCATGCATTTAATTGCAAAAAAATAAATATTACTACCACTGGACCTTTTGATGAGAAAATAAATACTTATTATGCTATCCATGACAATTATGCAATTATTGAAATGGCGTGTTGTGCTGGATTACCACTTGCCGAAGGAAAATTAAATCCCCTTAGAGCTACCACTTATGGTTTAGGAAAAATAATTGTTGATGCCATTAATAAAGGTGTAAAAAAAATAATCATTGGTCTTGGTGGTTCTGCGACTAATGATTGTGGAGTAGGTATGGCACTAGCCCTTGGAACAAAATTCTATAATAGCAATCTTAAAGAATTCATTCCCACACCCGATACTCTTTATAAAATCAAAAAAATAGATAATACTATTCCAAATAACCTATTAAAGGATATTGAAGTAGTTGCTATGTGTGATATTAAAAATCCTCTTTATGGACCAAATGGAGCAGCATATATATTCTCTCCACAAAAAGGAGCCAATAAAGAAATGGTAAAAATATTAGATGATAATTTAATATCTATTTCTAAAACTATTAATGATTCATTAAATATCGATGTTTCTACTACCCCAGGCGCTGGGGCAGCTGGTGGACTCGGAGCTGGGGTTGTAGCATTCCTAAATGGTAAACTTAGTCCAGGAATTGATACTATTCTTAATTTAATAAATTTTAAAGAAAAAATTAAAGACGCCACTATGATTTTTACTGGTGAAGGTAGAATTGATAACCAAAGTCTTGGCGGTAAAGTTGTTGTCGGAATTGGACATCAAGCAAAAGAATTAAATATACCAGTTTGTGCTGTTTGTGGATCTATTGGATTTTTATCAAACGAAATTTATGACCATGGTATATCTTCAATATTCAGCATTAATCAAAAGGCTGTGGACTTCTCTATTTCTAGACATAAGAGCAAAGAAAACTTAGAAGCCACTATGAATAATATTATTAGATTTTATTTATCTATAGGAGGAATTAAATAATGAAAGTTTATGTTCGTGCACACGATATAGGGAAAATGAACGAAAAAGACCTAGCAAAACAAATAAAAGATTTAGGATTTGATGGATTACAATTAGCTATCAACAAAGCCATCGAAGGTGAAACTGCTCAACCTAATACATTATCTGATGAAAGATTAAATGAAATTGCTTATGCTTTCAAAAATGAAAATTTAGAGATACCATTAATTGGTTCTTATTTTAATCCCGTTCATTCTAATAAAGAATTAATAGCTAAAAATGTCGTTAAATTTAAGGAACATTTAAATTTTGCTAAAGTTTTCGGTACAAAATATATCGGTACTGAAACTGGTTCATTCAATGATGACAAATGGACTTATAATCCTTTAAATAGAACTGAAGAAGCTTATCAAGAAGTAAAAACAATCTTCAAGGATATCTTAGATTACGCTAAAGAAGTTGATTCTAATATCGCCATTGAAGGGGCAGATGGACACTGTATGTATTGTCCTAAACAATTAAAGAGATTGTTAGATGAAATAGATAATGGTCATATGTTTATTACGGTTGATGTATATAACTACTTAAATGAAACAAATTATGATAAAGAATACCAACATAAAGTAATTGATGAATGTATTGATTTATTTAAAGATAAAATTAAAGTATTCCATTTAAAAGATTTCACTATGAATGAAAAACCTTTATTAAAGGTTGGTTTAGGGGAAGGCTTAATGGATTTAGAATATATTATGAAAAAAATAAAAAACAATTGTCCAAATGCTAATCTAATATTTGAAGGTGTTCCTGCCTCTAGTATGGAATCAAGCTTAAAGTATATTAGAAAGTTATTAAAGGAGGCATAATATGAAGCCATTATATATAAAAATCAAAGACATCGATAATGTTGCGATTGCCGTTGAAACAATCTCTAAAGGTACAGAAATAATGCCTGGAATTATCACTCATTCTGATATTCCTCAAGGACATAAAATTGCTTTACAAGATATTAAAGCTAAAGAAAGTATCTTAAGATATGGTGTAATATTAGGATACGCTATAAACGATATTCAAAAGGGAGATTGGATTAACGAACACATGTTAGAACTTCCTACTCCACCTAGTGTTGATAAAATGATTTATGGTACAAATATAGTAAATAATTTACCAACACCTAAAAGAACAACTTGGCTAGGATATAAGAATCCTAATGGCGGATTTGCTGGGACAAGAAATATTTTGGCTATTTCTACTACTGTTCAATGCGTTTCAGGTGTACTTGATGTTGCGGTAGAAAAAATTAGAAAAGATATTCTGCCTAAATATCCAAATGTAGATGATGTAGTAGCCATTAATCACGCTTATGGATGCGGCGTAGCTATAAATGCTCCTGAAGCTATTATCCCTATTAGATCATTACAAAATTTAGTATATAATCCTAATTTTGGTGGAGAAGTTATGGTTGTATCTTTAGGCTGTGAAAAACTAACTGTTGAAAAATTAATTAAAGAAAATCTAATAACTAAAGAAAATGTAATTATTCTTCAAGATATTGAAGGATTCGATAATATGATGGATGCTATATGTACTATGGCAGAAGAAAAAATTAAAAAACTTAATCAAAGACAAAGAGTTGAATTACCTTTATCTGATTTATGTATCGGTATGCAATGCGGAGGTTCTGATGCATTTAGCGGCATCACAGGTAATCCAAGCGCAGGTTATGCTTCTGATTTACTAGTTTCGGGTGGGGCTACTGTAATGTTTAGTGAAGTGACTGAAGTAAGAGATGGTGTTCACTTACTTGCTGAAAGAACCGTCTCACAAGAAGTTTGTAATAAACTTGGTTCAGAAATGAAATGGTATGATGACTATTTATTAGAAGGTGAAGTTGACCGTAGTGCTAACCCTACACCAGGTAATAAAAAAGGTGGATTAGCTAATATAGTTGAAAAAGCTATGGGTTCAATTGCTAAATCTGGTACTGCTCCAATTGTTGAAGTATTATCGCCAGGAGAAATGCCTACTAAAAAAGGATTAATTTACGCAGCTACTCCTGCTTCAGATATTGTTTGTGGACCTTGTCAATTAGCTTCAGGAATAACTCTTCAAGTCTTCATTACTGGACGTGGAACACCATATGGTTTAGCTGCCGCTCCAGTTATAAAAGTATGTACAAGAAATGAATTAAAGCGTATGTGGACTGATTTGATTGATGTTAATGCTGGTCCTATAGCAACCGGTGAGGCAACAATTGAAGAAATTGGAACAGTCTTATTCAATGAAATATTAGATGTCGCAAGTGGAATTAAAAAAACATTTGCCGAAAAGCACGGACTTAAAAACTTCTTATGTGTATTTAATCCTGCTCCAATTACATAATTGACATTAGAATAAATTAATTATATAATTACTTTGGGAATGATGTTCTCCCATGTATTATTATACAAAACCGCTTTATAGCTGATGACGTCTACACTTTTTTGGTGTAGGGTCATTGGCTTTTTTTATGGAGGAATTAATATGTTACTAAGTTTAGGATTAATTATATTACTAGGATTTTCTATAGGAGTTATCTTTGAAAAGATAAAAATCCCTAAAATTGTAGGGATGATTTTTATTGGTATATTAATGGGACCAAGTGTTCTTGACATTATTGATAACAGTGTTCTTGACATCTCAGCCGAACTAAGACAAATAGCCTTAGTAATCATTTTAACACGAGCAGGCTTATCATTAGATTTATCATCACTAAAAAAAATCGGTAGATCGGCAATCCTTATGTGTTTCATTCCTGCAACTGCGGAAATTATAGGTGTCGCAATATTTGGACCAATGCTATTAGATATCTCATTATCAGAAGCTATTCTTCTTGGTAGCGTACTAGCCGCAGTTTCTCCTGCTATAGTCGTCCCAAGAATGATAAAATTAATAGAAAATAAAAAAGGAACAAAAAACTCTGTTCCTGAACTTATCTTAGCTGGGGCAAGTGTTGATGATATCTATGTAATAATTCTCTTCTACGCTTCATTAAATCTAGTAAAAACCTCTAATTTTAATGCATCTTCATTATTACAAATACCAACAAGTATTATATTAGGAATTGTAATAGGTATTATACTAGGATTAATACTAAGAATTTTCTTTAAAAAAGTAAACATAAATTCCATTTATAAAACTCTTATCTTACTTGCTTCTTCATTTATATTAATTGGATTAGAAAAATTATGCCCAGATTATATAAAATTCTCAGCTTTATTATCGATAATGACTATGGGCATTATCATCTCTGCAAAAAATGATACTAAAGAAATCCGAACTAATTACAACTCTTTATGGACTATATTTGAAATTTTTCTATTTGTCCTTGTAGGAGCAAGCGTAGACTTATCTTATGCACTTAAATTTGGATTTAATCCAGTATTATTAATATTTATAGTACTAATATTTAGAATGATAGGAGTATCTTTATGCTTAATAAGAACTAACCTATCAATCAAAGAAAGACTTTTTTGCACCCTTGCCTATATTCCAAAAGCTACAGTTCAAGCCTCTATTGGAGGTATAGCTTTATCAAATGGATTAGAATGTGGTAATATCATCTTAACTATTGCGGTATTATCTATCATAATTACAGCACCTTTAGGTGCCATATTAATAGACACTACGGCTAATCATTTTCTAGAAGAGGAATATTAGCCTCTTTTAATTTTTGATCACATTCTCTATAATATTTACGGTACATCTTATAAACTCCCTTTTCTTTCCCATTTATATATGGAAAGGAAATATGTTCATCTTTAACAAGTTCTTCAAGATGATAATCACCTGTTACTTTCCAAAATCTAAAAATCCCTACATTAATAGCACCCTTTGGACAGTGAAATGAACATTTCATACATAAAGAACATTTATGGTGAAACTTATATTTTCCTTTAGAATTCTTAGTAATATTTCCCATTGGACAACTATTAATACATTTATCACAATTAATACATTTCTTCTTTTTTACCTTAAAAAATGGACCATGGAACCTTGCCCAAAACCATTCAATTCTCAGTATCGGAACAAACCATTTCCTTGTAATTCTAACCTTTAGATTATCTTCCTTATCTGATACAATATCTATACAATTCAGTTTTACCATAGCATTAGCATATATCCACATTTGCTTAGCCATTCCATCAGTATGGCGATAAATTATATTATATGGCATAACTATATGTCTTTCTTGAACAATGTTATAACCTTTTTTCTTTAATATACGAATTGATTTTCCACTTGATCCATCATTCAAATGTAATCCTTCACCAGATGATTTAAAAATAAAAGTCTTTTTATTTTGAACATCTGGTATTTTTTTTATAAATTTGACAAATGGCTCAGGAGCATTAAAAGCATGAATAGGATAACCAAAACCCACTAAATCATAATCATTGGGATTTGGTACTTGTCCATTATTAACGCTAATTACATATATAAATGTCTCATATTCACTTAAATATTCTTTATATAGTTTACCAACTTTTAAGGTATTACCAGTCCCAGTAAACAAATATATAATAGCTTTTTTCATAATTACCTCTTTATACTAACTTATTAACTCTAATTCTATCATTTAACTCTGCTAGAGCGCTCCGATTACTTTCATATGTCAAAAGATTTAGTGCCTCCTCATAACTAACCCATCTATATTCCTTATGTTCCTTTGAAATAATTATAGAGTCTTCTAATAGTTTTACTGCAAATTTATATTCCTTAACTACAAAACAATCTAGTCCCCAGTTTATACGATATTTCATAGGAAATATACTCGCTGGAATAGTCGCAAAAGAATCCAACTTATAATATTTACAATTCACACCTATACTAGCCTCTTCAAAACATTCTCTTTTAGCCGTTTCTAGCAAAGTTTCTTTATCTTCATTACCGCCAGATATAAACTGCCATACATCACTATCGCTTCTCTTGAAAATAACAAACAAAATCTTATCATTTACAATTATAAATGGTAATATTAGCACTTGGATAGGATTTTTCATGTTTTAACTCCTAAAATAATATAAATTACATTTATGTTTAATAAAAAAACTCTCGCATAGGAGAGTTTTGTAAAAAGAACCAAGACTTTTGACCCCTGTTCTTGATATAAGCATTAATAATTACAAAGATTACTTTCTGCTTACCTATCTTAACTTTCGTTAATCTAATGCCAGAAAAGAAATAATTCCTAACCACATTATCTTTACATATTGATATTATACTACAAAATAATATACAAATCAATACATTTTATTATATGCATTTTTTATTAATAAATTACTTAATTCTATATTTTATATTACCCTTACTATAAACTTCAATATATCCATCAGTAGATATTTTTACAGCCAATCCATAATTAGATAATTTCTTAGCAGCTGCACCACGTCCACCACCATAAGAACCACTATCATTTTGTATAATTGCTCCTATTGCTATTATATTACCATCTGGATCAATTATTGTAGCTCCATCCATACCTACTAATTCGGTCCTCAATTTTCTATCCAATTCTGAAAACTTCTTGTTTTGAACTAATATTTTCAACATTTCTCGTTTATTAAAACGTTTAATAATATTATCATTATCTAAATCAAAAACTTTATCATAGTTTTTGCACAAATAATTATAGTTAGGAATAGGCAAACATAAACAATCAACATAATCAATAATAGATTGAGAATTTTCTTTCATTTTATCTCTAATTTCATTAGTAGCTAAATTTTTTATTTCATCATAATTTGTTTCCAAATAATCGTATAAATTATTATTAATTAAATTGTCTTTTTGGTCGGTAATAGCTATTATCCCACCGCCATGAGAAAAAGAAACATCAAGAGATGTTGCATAAACAGATTCTATGATTTGCTCCTTTATTAGTTCATTTCCTATTTTATAGTGTCTATTTTCATTTAATATTACATTTATAAATATATCCTTATTAAAATTAATCCAATATCCTTCTCTTTTAACGAGTTCAACCTTTGAATTTTTTACCAATATTATATCACCTGATACTAATAAAAATATACCAAGCTTGTCCTTAGTAAAATGCTCAATAACTTGTGAAAATCTATAAGGAACTGCAGATGTTAAAGGTGTAAATCTAAATTCATTGTTTTCAGTTATCGATTCATATGAAAGAAAGTTAAAATTACTATCTAATTCAATTATCGAATTCACACCATCACTTAATGTTGCTGAGTATTCCTCTTCAAAAAAATTTAAATAATCCATTGAACCAGAGGTCGATTTTTGATTAATTACGAAAGCAAAAGGTACTTTCTTTCCTTCATAGGTCTTTCTAGACCATCTTTCAATAGTACATAGCAACCTGTTTATTTTAGACTTATACTTTTCATCTGCTTTCTCATGAGAATCAATAAAAAACCATTGTATAATTCCTCTTTGAACCGCTTGTTGATATGCCATGTCTATATCATGAAAATTCAAATAACTTTTGTTTCTTTTATTACTAGCAATTTCTGCTAAATCATTATATGTAATCTTTATTATTTCAGCAAAAACTTTTCTTATTATATTAATATAACTCTTATCGAAATTGCTTGAAACATCTACCTTAAATCCTTTTGCTGATTTTAATGATGCAGCAAAACGAAGTGATGAATCTAACAATTCTATATGAGTTCGTGGTGACTTTTCAAATTCAATAATTTTTACATCATCCTTAACCATTCCTAAAAGTGGCAGTAAATATTTTTGAAAAATATATTTAAATTCTTCTTCTTTATCATATTCACTTAAATTATAATAATAATCCATATATACCCTATACCCCCAAAAAATAAAACTATCACATTCTACTAGTAAAATATGACATTTTCACATCATAAATATAATTATATAACACATTCATATATATTTCAACAATATTTCAATAAAGTAAAAAAGCTTATTTGTATCTTAATTTTATATTTTATTTTCACTACCATATGCATTCTTTAAACTAATTGTAATATGAAAAATCGAAAAAATAACAGAGAAAAAAATTAATGGCATATATAACAACATTACACCACAAAACAAAAATAATATACTAGGAATTATAGATAATATATATGCCCTAAACAATAAATATTTATTCCAACATACAATCCACCCAATACAATAAATTATTACGAGCACAGATCCAACAATTATGTAAACATAAAGAGCACCTTTAAACCAAAAATTAAAGTAAGTATATGGAATATTAAATATCATTAACCCAAAACATCCAAATCTTCCAACTTGTTCTAATTGTTCAATTACTTTATTTTTATATGTATTATTAAATCCATTTTTATTTACAATACCAAAAATAATATTTGGAACCATTATTATAAAAATAAAAATTAATCCCACATAATTAAACCAATTCATACTCTCACTCTTCTCATTTTAACATTAGTATTATTTTAATATATATGCGTGCATAATTCAATGGGAATAGCGAAGACTTTTATTTAACTACCTTCATTAATGAGATTATCTATATCACTTTTATTATCATCAAATCCAATTGTTTTAACCCAAAATAATAAATAATTATTAGGGGGAATTAAAATGATTTTCTTAGCATTCTGTGGAGAAACAAGAGATTCAATTGTTCAAGTAATATTATATCACTTTAAAAATTATGGTTTCAACATTTGGTATGATAATCATAATCTCATTCTTGGTGATTTAAAAAGGGATAATATATTTGAATTAGGACTGAACAAGTGCGAATATGCTATAATGATTTATTCCCAAGGTTTTACAAAATGTAAATCATTTTTGGAGGAAGAGAAAAGAATATTACAATTATTTAGTACAAATAGTATAAATATCTTTCCTATTTTTTACGAAATAGACTTTTCCCATTTGCCTAATAAGCAACAAGAATTATTTGAGAATATTATTTATAATGAAATAAAAGTTAACGATGGACAATTATTACTTACTATAAATCAAATTATTGTACGAATATTAAAGGGAAGATTAGGGAAAAGCTCCGCTTTATTATCTGATTATTTGAACCGAATAAAAGACGACTATTTACTAGAACTATTGAAAGCCTATATCGAAGTTGACAAAGTAAATTTCAATTCAAGAATTAGTTTACTTTATGCTATGCATAAATATATAGAATATAGCTGTAAGAGCGAATATAATTTTGAAATAATTAATTATTTAAATAAATTTACAAAACTAAATATTGGTTATAATTTTAAAGAGATTGAAATAGCAGAACTTTCACTTATAAACCTAATAAATTTAAAGCATTATCTTCTGTTTCATTAATTATTTCTATTATTATCTTTATAATTTTGTCGTCTAGTGCATCTTCTTTTCCAAGTTCTTCATAGTACTTTAATAGATACGGAAAATTATCTCTTTGATTCTCCAATTCTTTATAAAATCTTAACGCATTCCCTCCTGTTGATGGAATAGGTATAATAACCTTTTTAAGCTTTTGAGCAATTTCAAATTCCTCTCTCATTCCAATTCCGTCCTCATCATTTCTACCATAAATGAAAAGACAACATCTAGATTTACTGATTAGATATTCCCTATGGTTAGTACAATCATTTGCAGTAAAATTAGGTGAAAAGGGTAACATTTCTAAAAATTTTTCAGTTTTCAAATTGGATTTATCACGTGCTAATTGTGTAACAGTACCACTAACATAATACCCAATCTTATATCCATGACCAGAAATTATTCTATTGTTGTTATTTATTAAGGCTTTCACTAATTTATCAACAAAATTTTGTGCAACTTCATCTGCAATGCCCTTATCTGTTAGTGAACCGGAAATGAAAATTTGACGTTTTATTAGATTTTCATTAATTTTTCCCAATAATACGGGAATTTCACTATGATTATCAACATAAATAGGATGTATCTTATATCTTTGTTCTAAATCTTGATAATAGAAAAGCTCCTCATTATTAGTTGGTTTTTTGAAAATTGAATAGTGGTCTCTCAAATCATTATGAAAAACTTTTTTCAAATCAGCCAAACATTTTAAAACAACCTCATCTCTAAAACTATATCCCACAAATAAAAATGTTTTTGTTAATAATTCTCTTTTTAAAAAAGAATAATATAATTGATTGTTTATTTCTGATTTTTCCAAATCATCTTGTGTGACTAAGGCATTGTCACTTTCTCCTAAACTTCCATTAATTTTATAGATATAACTAATATCGTTTCTTATCGATTTTTTTAGAGATAGTGAATTAGTAAATACTTCATATACTTTGTTTCTGTGTTCTAAATTAAGTTCAATTGTTCTATCAAAATTAGTAGTCCAAAAATCATTAAAATTCATTTCTATTAATAATTGTAATGTTGGCGAAAGTGGTTTTGTAGCTCTTACTTTGAATCTTATTTCTTCTAGAACTCGCTCTCTCCCTAATTTGTTCGTAATAAATTGTGCTATTTTAAATGTATTATAGTTATATGATTTTAGATCTATTTCACATTCTCTAGATAAATTTGAAAATAGCTCATCCCATAAAGGTAGTCCAGCCTCAGTTGGAGTTCCACATCCTATAAACACTGAAGAATTTCTTTCTATGCAATATGAAAGAAAGTTCTTAATATTAATTCTACTTTCTATTTCAAATTTCATGTTACTCCCCCTAATAATTATTTATTATCTTTCCAAGAATGCTACATATTTAAAAAGATAATATCTATAAATTTTGCTAAATTATAACATATTTCGTATAATATAAATGTCGAATTTTGTAGAACAAGGAGAAAACCATGAATAATACTAATACTAATATAGAATTCTATATAAATCATATTGATTTAACAAAAAACCTAAGCAAGAAAACTTTGAAAGCATATAGGTACGATCTCTATAATTTCACAAATCATATTATAGACTATGAAACCAATAACAAAGCTCTAATAATATACATTGATTATTTAAAAAACAGTTTAAAACTTAAAGATTCTTCTATCGCAAGGAAAATAATATCTATAAAAGTTTTTTATAAATTTCTCATTGAAAATGAATTAGTTCGTAATATTAATTTTCAAACAAACTTCAAAATAAAGAAAGAAAAGAGATTACCAAAAACACTATCTATTAACGAGGTAAAACAACTTCTAATAGCCCTTGAAAATACAGAATCTATATCTGCAACTAATTTCACAAATTATATTAGTCATCGAAACGAAATAGTTTTAGAATTACTTATTGGAACAGGAATGAGAATTGAAGAATTATCAAAGCTAAAAATATCTGATATTAATTACGCAGATCATACTATACTTATCAATGGAAAAGGTAAAAAACAAAGATTAATTTATATTTCTTCTCCCAAAACCTGGTTAAAATTAAAAACATGGACTAAATACAGAAAATCCATTAAAGCATCAAATGAATATTTATTTTTAAATAGATATAATGAGCAACTATCAATTTATGCTATTGAAGATATCTTTAGTAAATATAGGGATTTAGCTAAAATAAACCCCAAAGCTACTCCACATTATTTACGACATACTTTTGCAACACAGCTTCTTATAAATGGAGCGGACATACGTTCTGTACAAGAGATTTTAGGTCATTCTAGCATCGCGGTAACTGAAATTTATACTGAGGTATCAAATACTAGAAAGAGACAAGTATTAAATAAATTTAATTATATTAATAAACTCTAATTAAGAATGATCTAAAGTTATTTAATATTTCTACTTTATATATTATTAAATTCTTTTCCTGTTCTTCGTATTTTATGGTAAAATATTCTTAAATATTAGGAAGTGATTTAATGCTAAATAGAATTGTATCAATTTTAAATAAAGAAGATTTATCTGTAGCAATGGATCTTTTTAATGAATTTGAAGCACCTGAATATCCTATTGAAGGAATTAACGAATTTAAAAATTTTATTAATATAGATTCCTTTTTCACCAACATTAAAAATGGCAGTTATTTTATATGGGGATATTATATTAATAATAAATTAGTTGGTATTATTTCTACCAGACCAAAATATCATATAAGTCTATTGTTTGTTGATAAATCTTATCATCGTCAAGGAATAGCCAAAGCATTATTTAATGAAATCCTACGTTTTTATAAAGAAGATCATCTTTGCGAACAGATAACAGTTAATTCTTCTTTATATGCACTTGATGCATATAGACATCTGGGTTTTGTTGATACTTCTATCAAGCAAACTATTAATGGAATAACTTTTATACCCATGGCTTATGCAATGAAATAAGATTAATATAGTTAACAATGTTCCTTATAGAAAGGAAAACAATACCACTTTTTAGTAAATGTAAGAATGAGAGGAAATTTATAATGAAATATATAGGAAACATGATAGTTGTAAAGGATATAGAAAAATCAAAAAAATTTTATCACGATATTTTAGATCAAAATGTAATCATCGATTTTGGTGCTAATGTCACACTAACTGGCGGTTATTCTTTACAAACTGAAGATAGTTGGAAGGACTTTATCAGCAAAAGCACAAATGAATTATTGTATAACCACAAGGTTTCTGAACTATATTTTGAAGAAGATAATTTTGATGATTTTATCATATCATTAAAAAAAATTGACCTTGAATATGTACATCCATTAAAAGAGCATCCATGGGGTCAACGAGGAATTAGATTTTATGACCCAGATAAACACATTATAGAGGTTGGAGAAACTTTAAGCTCAGTTGTAAAGCGATTTATGAATAGTGGAATGACTATAGAGGAAACGGCTGTTCGCATGGATATCGCATTGGATTACGCAAAAACTTTATTATAGTAAAACATATAGCTTTTAGCATTAACATAAATGAAATAATTACTCAATTTTATTAGACTTTAGTATAACTGTGCTAGAGTCTTTTCTTATTTAGTTTTACTCCTATTAATAATTCCAATAAAAAAACAGCAAAACCAACAAGGTCTCACTGTAATTTTATTATCTCTAATTTAAGTAATTCTAATATCGCGCTGGTTCTACTAGATACCCCTAATTTTTGAATTACGTTCGAAATATGTGTTTAGTCAATGGAAGGGCAAACTTATTCTTAAAAGCAATAAAATCCTTTTAAAATATTATATTAATTATTTAATTCTTCAAATAATTTAACAGCATCAAATGATGTTTTTTCTTCATTAGAAGCATTAGTATCAAAAATATTAATTAAATTTTTTAATGCAAAATCTTTATCATATTCATCTAAATTTTTATAATAGGAATCTGATTCTAGGAAATCATAAACAGTTGCATTTGGATGTTTGATTTTATAAACTCTTGCAAAATTAAACAACTTACTCAAATCTAATGACAAAATATTTCACCTCATTCTTTATTGTTACAATATGTTACTTTTGAAAAAAACCACAATTTTATCCAATATACCATTTTTCAGAAATTCTTGCGTTTTGAGAATCTGGACTTGGATTAGCCTCATCAAAGATTGTAAGCATAGGAACTTTAATCGCAGTACCAAACACAAGTGCATACCCTGTAGGCATGTATGTCAATCTATCAATCATCATAGTATTTATATATGGAACCATATGAGAAATATAAGACAAATCATCTGGGTTTTGAACTCTATGAATTATAAAGTTGCTACATTGGGAAACTACTGTTTTAGATAATTCAGATGGCCTTTGAGAAGATATTCCAAGTAACAAACCAAACTTTCTTCCTTCTTTAGCAATTCTCTCAAAAATGTTATATCCAACTGCTCCATAATCAATTGTATTTTTAACAAATCTATGAGCTTCCTCTATAATTAAATTAACTGGCATACTAGCTTTGTCTTTTTGCTTTCTCAAATATTCAAAAATCATTTTACTTAAGACGTTCACAACTACTTCACTTGTGTAATCATCTAAAGAACTTATATCAATATTTAAAATTTGATTTTTATCTAATAAAGATGATACATATTCATTCATATTTTTATATTTTGTTCTTACAAAAATTTTACCACATTCATCATCTTTTAGTGATTGTAACCTAGTATTTAGCGTTGCAGTATATTCCTGAATTCTTTGAGATGTCATGCTACCTTCATATAATATTGCCAAAGATACAGCTTCACAAAATTCTTCAAAATCATAAGTAACCTCTGTTACACTAGTTCTCTTACTTAATTGATTATCAGCCGCAATTTTTGCAACATATTTTTGCAGAGACTCTGTGTCATTTAATGTACCATACGTTTGTTTTATTACATCTCTTATTGGAAGCATTTTAGGAGTGTTTTTTTCTACTGCTGCAATTTCTGTATCCAAGCCTAATTCTTTCGTTCCAAATTTATATAATATGCTTATTAATCTATCAGTTTTACTCGCTGGCGAGTCCTGACTAAATAGAATACCTAAAATAACCGATGACAATATATGATTTCTAAGTTTATTATCTTCTTCAGAATCACCGTAATATATTTTTGCAATATCCACAGCTCTTTTTAAAAGTGGAAGTTGCGTTTTTTCTGAAGCGTGTAGCAATACGCCCCAATCATCTGCTGACAAAGCCCATATTGGAATTTCTAACTTATCATGCGTATCATCATAAAAATCAGTAGTCAATGTTTTTGAACTTATATTTGCGTTATCAAAGTTTTCAAAGGCTTTTTCATATTCACCATTTGAATCAATAATAACAAATTTAGCTCCTTTTGCAGAATAATTATTTTTGCAAAATATATTTTGAATAGTTCTAGCAATTGTGTTAGATTTACCAGCTCCTGTATTTCCAAAAACAGCAAAATGAAATCCAAAAAATTTATCGATATTTATTTTTACATCAAAATTTTTGAATAATACTGCCTTACCAAGTGGCAGTAATAGTTGTCGCGTATTTTTATTGTCTTCACTGCAATCGGCAGGAATTTCCTCTGCACCTATTTCATGCATAATTTTAAGATTGTTTTCACTTATAATTTCAACATCTGAAAAAATCAATGGCATTTGTGAAACTCCAAATGTAAAAATGCAATTTTTAATCTCACCAATTAAATCTAAATACATATATTTTGTGCTATATGGCTTACTAAACTCTAATGTAGTCGTTTGATTCTTATCTTCAATTCCAATGATTTCACAAACAATAACTCTGTTAATTTCTTCAATAGAAACATAAGACCCAATTTCTCCAACAAATACAATACCTTCTGAAACATTTAGATAACTACCTATATTATTGAATACTTCAGCTATTATTTTTTTACTATTTATGCTTACTATTTTTCCTATAGATCTATTTGTCATCAGTATCACCTGATAATTTAATAATATTTTTTATGGTATTAACCATTTTTTCTTCTTCTAACTGATCATCTGTAGGAGATGGCAATATTTTTTCTACAAAATTATTAAAGTAATGAATTTTACTTTCAGAATTAATGATTATTATTCTTTCATCAGATAATTTTCTTAATTCATCGATATTGTCGCTTTTACCAAATATAACTATTTTCATTGAAACTATACACAAAGCATTTTTAATGATACGATTTATATGATCATCTGAAAAACTATAGCCCAATATAAATAAAACAGAATTTTGTTGAAATAATTTATTTTCAAATTGTCTAAATAAATCTGAATATGGAACCATAAGAGTACTAGTATCTTTAAGCGGTGTAGGATAAATCATAACTCTTTCATTATCCTTTATCTTATTATAGTTTTCCTCAAATATTTCTCCCTCACTTTTTTCCCAAGTTATAGAACCATGTAATTTATATAGATTAATAAAGTTTGGTAATAGATTCCATGTAGACCTACTCAAATTTGTATCTTGTACGTATAAATAATTGTAACTCATTGGATTAAATTTTCTTTTATATGTTCCGGTAAATCCATTATTATATAAAAAATTTAAATCATCCAATGCACATTCGTTATATAAATCATAATTTGTTGTAAAAATATTTATAGGTGTTTTTCTATTATCTCTAAATATTCTTTGATAAAATGATTTATAAAGTTTTACAAGGCTATCATAATTTATACCATTTGTTATTTGATTGATTATAAAAGATTTAACTATATTAATTTTTTTATTAATTTCTGGTTCAATACTTTTTTTGTCATTTACAATCTTAACTGAATTTAAATAATTTAATAAATTTTCTAAATTATCAAATCTTGTTTCAGTATCAATATCCAAAACTGAAAAACCTTTATTTTCATTGTAAAATCTTTCATTTAACGTCTTCATTACTGGTATTGCTTTTTCTTCACCATTTTCAACATAACTAGAACAACCTGATCCAATTAGAAAATTGATATGTTCAACCTGTAAATATTGACTGATTTCTAACTTTACATCTTCTAAATTCATTTCTTTTTCATTATTACCTTTAATATATGTAACTTTCTCAACATCCATATTACACTACCCCTTTATTGATATATTTTCCTATATTATATCAAAAAAACACCTTTATTGAAAGGTGCTAGTTATCAAAGATGTATTTTATTGTGATTTTAAGAGGTTTATTGCTGAAATCTATGAATACATTCTTAATTATCTTTTTAATTAGTTGGATTTTATATAGATTAAAGATATCTTCTATATTAAGGTTAGTTATAAAAGATTCATAGTTTTCTTTTAGAAATTCTAAGTCTATTTTATGATATCTAATTTCTTCTAGTTGTTTAGTTATCTCATTTATGTTTTGCTTATGAATTTGAAGATTAGCATTATAATCTTCTTTAGATATTTTATTTGTTATCATATTTTCAAATAATACTTTTACTTTATTATTTTCCTTATCAAGTGTTGCTTGTAATTTAGAGTAATCATTATCAACTTTGAATCTAGCAGTTAAGTGTTTGAGTACCTTATCTTTATCTAAGATTATTTCTTGGATTAAGTTCATTGAGTCTTGATATAGTAGCTCTATTAGATCGTTTATCTTTATGTATTTTGATGTACCTTTGCATTCATCACAGCGATATACATAACCTATGTTTCCAGATATTCTTCTGTAGATTAATGAGTTTTTATGAGTTGCACATTTTATCATTCTTGGGAAGTAATTTTGATGGATTCTTTCTTTTGAGTTTTTATCTAGTGATTTAGGTATCTTATTAAATGTTTCTTCTGATATGATTGCTGGGTGGGTATCTCTAACTATAATGTTTGTTTCTTTTGAGGTCTTGGGATTTTTAGACCATGTTAAGTTTTTAGCGTGACCACAGTATTCATAATTTTGGAGCATTCTTTTTACTACTGTAGTATCCCAGTGATAGGGATTTTCTTCTATTCTTTTCAGGAATAGTGGACTTATTTTCATTCTAAGGTCATAGTGCTTATGAGCACTAGCATTATATACTTTTTGATTTTCTAATGATCGTGCAATTTGTAAGATAGTTTTACCTTCAATATAACTATCAAAAATATATCTAACTATCTTAGCTGCATCTTCATCAATAATTATATTTTTATCTTTATCTTTTATGTAACCATAAATAGGAGTTGAAACTAAGTATTTCTTATCTACTCTATCCTTAAATAAACGATGAATTTTCTTTTGGATATCTTTTGAATATAATGTATTGAAGTAGTTTCTAAAGACTAAAAAGTCTTCTTCACCATTAATACTATCATAGTTATCACCTACTGAAATAAATCTGATGTTCCTGCTTGGGAATACTTGTTCTAAGTATTGGCCTGCTTCTATGTAGTTTCTTGAAAATCTTGATAAGTCTTTAACAATAATAGTATTGACTAGACCTTTTTCCATGTCTTTAAACATAAGTTGGAGTCCAGGTCTATTCATGTTTGTTCCTGTTTGTTGATGGTCGTAATAAGTTTCATAGATTACTATATCATTGTCCTTATCATAGTTAGTTAAGTGTTTTAATTGATTGATGGCTGAAAGTTATTTATTATCAACTAAATAAAGTTCTTTTGATACCTTTTGATAATCATTAAAAAGATTTTTAATCTTGCCATAATAATTAGAGAGTTCTTCATCATCATAATTTGTGATGTCGTCTTTCTTATGAGCAAGCATTTTATTTAAATTGCTTGTAAATCGCTTTGTTAGTTCTGAGGCTTTTAATTTTTTCATTTTTTCACGTATTCCACTATTTACAATTTCACCCATTATTCTATTGCACTCGTTAATAATATTTTTCCTATTTTCTAGGTAGAGTTTCTTACGTTTTAAATCATCATTAGATAATAAATCATTATCAATAGTTGAAACCTCTAAATCTGTATAACCTAATTTAGGATTGATTTTATAAAACAAATTAAGATT
Organism: Anaeroplasmataceae bacterium; assembly: GCA_031553215.1. Taxonomy (GTDB): domain Bacteria; phylum Bacillota_I; class Bacilli_A; order Acholeplasmatales; family Anaeroplasmataceae; genus JAVBLW01. The sequence goes on along the minus strand of JAVBLW010000011.1, from coordinate 42,129 downwards.
ATTTGAGAGTTGTTTCATTGACAATAAAGCTCTTTCATTCCAACCAATTTCAAGTCCATTGTTAAGTAATTCTAGTCCTTTTGTTGTAATATCCTTTGAGTCTTTTCTATCTAGTATAAAGTTAATTACTAATTGTTGTGTAAGAACATCTACAACAGATATAATCTTTAAAATTGTCTTAGTCTTTATTTCATTTATACTGTTGGTTTTAAATAAATGCTTTATAACTTCTAAACAAAGATTGCTATTTGATATAATGTATTCGTATTTTGTTTCTCTATAGAAATACAATCCAAATGCTTTAATTAATTCAGTGTATTTTAAATAATTCTCGTTTATAGATATATGATTACCTTCTATGTCATATAAATAATTAGAACTCGATAAAAGATTATTTAAAGCTCCATTATTAAGTATAATCCAGCCATCACCAGTACCTTCAAAATGGATTTTGCCATGATATTTCCCAATATCATTAATATCAATCTTGCAAGAGTTTTCAAATATTTCTCCACTCATCTCCAACCATTCATTGCATAATTGAAATTCGATATCTCCATCAGTGAATTTTACTAAGTAGACATTTGATTTATCCTTTGCTGCTTGCAACTCAGATTTAACATCAACTATATCATAGCTAAACATAAATAATTTTTGAAGTTCTATATGACTATATTTTGATATATCTCCTTTAATTACTTTTTTATTATAAATAGATATCTCAAACAAAGGGAAATATTCATATCTAAATGTATCAATCTTTGTAATAGGATAAACTGAGTTTTCAAGTATCTTATTTAATACTTCTTTTGAAAGAACAGATGTACTCTCTACAAGTTTTTTAAAGTGTTCATTTAAACTTCCTTTGCCAGTAATATCGTTAATATAAGTTTCTGCGCTAGATTTACTATTAGCATTAGCAACTATTGATGCAGCTAAATATTGGTCATACGTAGCTTTTTCATATGTGTTATATGAAATTTTAATAGAACAGTTACTACTAGGCAAAGTTAATGATATTCTTGCTTCTAGTTTCATTAGAAATACCTCCATTATAAGTAATTATCTTTCCATTAATTTGAATATAATCAATAATATCTTTAAAGAATTTTTGTTTGGGTGATCCTAAAACGCTCATTTCAATTTTTGATAGTACTCCTCTATTTCCAAACACAATTAGTTTGTCTTTAGCTCTAGACATAGAAACATTTATTCGTCTAAAATCATTTAAGAAATTACGTTTTGTTGAATCAGCGACAACAGTATTACATAAGACGATATCAGCCTCTTTACCTTGAAACGCATCAACGGTATCAATTTCAAAAGACTTGAAAACTTTTTTTGCTTGATTTATCAAGTCATTATTGTCTTTTTGAAATTTATTAATTTGTGCACCATATGGAAATATTGCTGCAACACTTACTTTAGATGAATCAACAGTTTCTTCAATCAATCTCTTTAATATGTCAGCTGTTGCTGATAATTCTTCAACGTTATATCTTGAAGTTCCCTCAATAACTTCCTTACCATTTAAAACCTCAACAAAGAAAATGTCTTTGTCGTTATTTAAAATTTCAGAATTAATTTGGACTTTATTGGGCTTAATTTCTTCTCGTCTTCCGATAAGTTCTCCACCATAAAAAACATTATATAACGACAAAACATTTTTAACAGAGCGGTAGTTTTCGTTTAATTGTACAACTCTATTACATTTTTTTGCTTTTTCTAATGTCTTAGCAAATACAGAATTTTCATACATTGCTTTAAGTTTTTCAAACTTATCATCATCAAATGATGGAAGTCCTTGTACATCCTCTTTATTGAATTCAAGTAATGGGGCAAGTTGATAATCATCTCCTACCATGATTATTTTTTCAACATATGGTAAATATCTAAGAACTTCAGTTATAGGACATTTTGATACTTCATCAATGATTAACCAATTATATCCTTTTAAAACTTCTAATCCCTTTTTACCTGCAATTGTACTTGTTGTAGTTGTTGCACCAATTACAGCAAAATCAGATTTACTAGTCATTTCTGAATAAATAAATTTTTTCTCTCCGTTGAATCCTTCCATTGATTTTCCTACTTTAGATGATAATTTAGTATTGCTTGCTAATTTATTATGTTCTTGAAATTTAGATCCCCAAGTTTTATATAGCGTTTTATCGATTTCTTCACTGCTATATTTATTTCTTCTATTTGTAATTCTATTTGGAATAATTACATCATAGTTGCTCATTAGTTTATCTAATACATTGTCTATAGCAATATGTGTTTGAGACGATATTATTACTTTTTCATCAAGTTCTTTAGTTATATATTGAACAATAGCATTAATTACATGAGTTTTCCCTGTTCCTGGAGGTCCTTTTATTAGACTAACTGGCGAATTATCAACTGACATCAAAAAGGCTTGTCTTTGCGATTCATTAAGTCCTGTCATGTACTTTTCCTTTACTTGACTAGTCCTTCTTGCAACATTAGGCATTTTGTCATCACCAATTATATATCTCAAAAGTTCGCTTGCAGAACTAGTGGCTCCTTGATTAATTAATCTCAAGGAGTTATCTATTGATTCTACTTTTATTTTTTGTCCCATATCATACAAGTTCAGATATGTATATTCGCTTGCATTATTAGACTTTAATTCACCTGAAATAATTATTTTATCTTTCTTTTGAACTATATTTATAACTTGTACTTGAACCAATTGATGAATGTCTTTTTCGGTTATAGTACTAACGTTACTTAGATATAGTTTATCCATCCCTATTGATTTAATTTTTCTTAAAATATCACTATTTCCGTTAATTTCAATATCTACTAAAAATGAGACGTTATCTTTTACATCATTTGATAATTGTTCATATTGATATGAATCAAATCGATAGCCCATTAAAATATCATCTTGATTTCTAACTTCTTCTTTATATTCTGACTTAAAGTTTTTTTCATCAATAGAAACATAACAATATTCCTTTGATATCTCATTTATCTCAAATGTAACATTATTACTTAACTCATTTGATATTTTTTTGTAAAACTCGAACAAATCCATGAATTCTTCAAATTGTCCAATATTATAAACTAAATTCGAATCATCTTTAAGATTTTCTAATTCGTTGTATAAATAATCATTACTTATAGCTTCAAATGGGTTTGAAAAGTCAATAAAAGCTTCAACACCCTTTATGATATCAAATACAGAGTTAGGTTCTGTTACTATTCTCTTAACAAAAAACTCTCCCTTAAAGTCTCCTCTAAAAGAGCATCCTAAATTGCCAATAAGTATCATACAACCTTTTCCATTTGCTAATTGATAAATAAATTTCAATCCATCAATTGAACGAATTCGTCTTGCATCTTTTCTATCATATGAAATTTTCAATTCATTGGTTGTAATCTTAATTTGTTTTCTTCCCATTCTTTTAATCTGATCAATGATATCTTTGTTTTCAATTGAAAAATCATCATGATAAGAAATTTTTAATTTAATATCCATTTTATTTTCCTCCTAATAATATAAAAATAAATTAAATAAACATAAAATAATAACATTAAAAAAACTAGTTTTTGCGCGCTAAAAAATATTAAAATTAGTTCTCAAATAAAATTATAAGTACATTTATTTTATACCTATAGGAATACAAACCTACTCAGACTTAATATCAAATGATAATAAACCTTTTTGGGGTGGAACCAAATCGTGGTTACCTTCGTTGTGCAATTAAAATATAACATAAAAAAAATCACATATCAATAAATATGTGAATAATTTTTCAGAGGGTGTATTCCTATGGTTTTGCACAACGAAGGTTTATACACCCCTAAGTTTTTGCGCTGTGCTTCATTATAATATAACAAATATCGATAAAAATCAAGTTTTATATTACATAATAGAGTTACTATATATTATAAAAAAACAGCAAAACCAACAAGGTCTCACTGTAATTTTATTATCTCTAATCTAAGTAATTCTAATATCGCGCTGGTTCTACTAGATACCCCTAATTTTTGAATTACGTTCGAAATATGTGTTTCGTCAATGGAAGGGCAAAACAATAAGAATCTACTGGATTTTAACTTTATACTACTCTTTTTTCCAACGCTTTATAACTGTATCAAAATCAATATCAATCCAATCTTTTTTCCATTCGTCATATACATTTATAGTATTTGAATTAGGTGTTGGATTTGGCATTTCTAATTTAACAATTGCTGGTAACGGTGTAGCATCTCCAACTATTAATGCTTCACCAGCTGAAAATGTAGGCAATGAACTAACTAGCAATTCATTATTATCGGGTAATAGTCTTTTAATAAAATTTTGATCATTAATATTAGTTAATTTTAAAACTATATAATTATTGCATTGGGATAAAATAGTCTCTGATACTTCGGCTGGTCTTTGACTAACAATCATTAAAGCTAATCCATATTTTCTTCCTTCTTTTGCAATCCTCTCAATAGATTTTTTGGAAGCATAATATTCAGCTGTATCAATTCTAGGCACATAATTATGAGCTTCTTCACAAACTAATAAAAACGGTATGTCATTTAATAATTTTTTTTCATTCATTAATTTTGAATAATGAAAGGAAAAATCAAAAATTATTCTACTTAATAAACTGACAACGATGCTTAAAACTTCGAAAGGAATACCACTCAAATCTAATATAGTTATATTACTTTTTACGAAATACCCTAAAAATTGTTGTAATAAATAATTGAAATCATCGGTTAAATAGCTTTCACCAGAATCTTTAGTTGGATTTATAATAAACTTTAATCTTTTATCTGCTAATTTTGTTTCTAATCTAGTTAAAAATCTTTCAAAGTCACCATTGTATGGCCCATTAGTTGCCTTTTCGTCCTTAGACGTAGTACTTACTGCAAACGATATCTTCTCAGATAAATAGGTAACGTTAGGATCATCTACCAATGTTCCATCAACTTTTTTAGGTTTTTGTTCTTTCCCTGCTATTTTATTTATTACCTCATTATTCAAATTATAAATATAATTATAAACTTCATTAATATCAAAATATACAGGCGTATCATAAGTAATATTTTCTAAAGTAGGATTGTTTTTTTCTTTACTTAAAATTACAGCTTTTTTAAATTGAGATTTTTGATTGTATGAGTTAGCCTCATTACTTTCAATAAATAGAGCCTCAAGCTCTTCAGAATTCATTAGCCAATATGGTAAAGCAAGTTTCTCAACATCTAAACAATTTAATACAAATCCCTCTTTATCATCAAGTGTAAATGCATTTTTATATTCACTATGTACATCAAACATTATTATATGTGAATTTTTCAAATTATTATCAAGGTATTTTCCTCCTTTTATATTAAATATTTCTTGTAAGACTTTTGCAACTGTGCAAGATTTACCAGAACCAGTAGATCCAACTATTGCTAAATGCTTTGAAAAAAGCTTATTCCCATTCAGAAAATAATTAATATTGGGATTAGAAATCAATTTCCCCATAGGAAAAGAAAAACTTTTATTATTATTAAATATCTCATTTATAAGAGAATCATTTGGTATTGATACTGTTTCTGTGGGAGAAGGTAAATTTACACTGCCTTGTTTAAAATTCATTTCATCATTTTCCAGTATCTTATATGTTCCTATTGGTGCAATTGATATTGCATACCTTATAGTCCCAGTTTGTGTTTCATTCGAGTTTATATTTTGAATAACTCCCAAAATGCAATCCAAATTTCCATCTGATATAGACAAATACCTGCCAATATGTATTTTTTCTTTGTTTTGCTCAAAAGCTTCTATTGAATCAATTGTACAAATTATTTCACTTGGAGAACTACTAAATACTGTTCCTATTCTTATCATAATTTACCTCCTATTATAATGAAAATACAGTTCTTAAATCAATTATATTTTCTAAATCCAAAATTTCAATTTCACAATTATTTATATCATATACTGGAGAAGAAAAATTCCCGACATAATACGCTTGATCAATATTCATCTTGTTCACAATTTCATTATTAGCATTAGAATTAGTTGTTAATTTAATCTTAAAATCAGCACTAACACCCTTATTAGTAATAAACATTTCCGAATCAAATATATTACATACGATTCCAACATTACAATAAATGCCTCTTCCAAATAAATTATAAACAATTTCATTCAATAAATTGTCAGATTCTTCAAAAATAACTATTGGTGGTTTATTCAAACTTTTTTTAGTATTAAACTTGTCGATATACGAAATTAAAAATGGTAATATTTGATTAGAATTGTTATTTAAAAATTGCTTTGAGAAATATATTAGTCTAACACTGGAATTAAAATTCATTTTACTTCTCATACTACTTTTTTTATTTTTTACCATTACCTTATAGTCATATAAATATTTGGCCCATCTAGTAAACAAAATGCTTTTTTGCTTATTTAGTAATTCAAAAAAAGTTTTTTTATCTATTATTCTTTTTTCAGCATCACTAAAAGTGGAATAGTTTGCAATTAACGATATCCCATTACCAAAATATAAATTTTCTGCAATTTCAGGACCGTACAATAATTCTAATTCATTAATTATATTCGCTTTTAGTTTGTCATATTCAACCGCTTCTTCATATTCAAAAACATTCCAAAAATCTTTTAAATCATATTTAAATTTTAATACGCTTTTATTTTTTTCAATATATTTTTTTATTTCAGTCTTATCATCTTCAGTTTTTTTAGATTTTTCAATCAATTTTACTATATCAATATCATCAATAATAAAAATTTTTGATAGATATTTTATAATAATATCTTTGTTTTTAGTATCAAGGATAAACTGCTTTATTTCATCAATTTGTATATTTTGATTTTGACTTCCAAAATATGCATACAATTTATACTTTATATCTTTTCCTAATGGCTGACTATAACAATAATTAGAATACATTTCAAGAATTGCTGGTGCAACTTTCGAAATACTATAATCTTGACTTTCATAATATTTGCATTGTATCGCGCTTGTTGACATTGCAGTGGTTATATCTATATCTTCAATTACTCCCTCAAGTTGCAAAGTTGCATCATCTGTTAAATTTAAAATTTCGTAAAAAGACTTTAACATTTGATACATAAAACCTTTAATAGTGCTATTTGCTTCTCTACTGCCCACTAATATCCCCTCCTCGTTTACTACTTTAAATAATATTATATCAAAAAAACACCTTTATTGTAAGGTGCTAGTTATCAAATATGTATTTTATGGTAATTTTTAGTGGTTTCTTGCCGAAATCTATAAAGACATTCTTTATTATCTTTTTAATTAATTGGACTTTATCTAAGTTGAAGATATCTTCTATATTAAGATTAGTTATAAATGTCTCATAGTTTTGTTTAAGTAATTCTAAATCAATTTTTTGATACCTTAATTCATCTAACTTCTTTGTTAATTCATTTATGTTTTGTTTATGTATTTGAAGTGTTACATTATATTCTTCTTTAGAAATCTTATTTGATATCATGTTCTCAAATAATACTTTTACTTTGTTATTTTCTTTATCAAGAGTAGCTTGCAATTTAGAGTAATCATTATTAATTGCTATTCTGCTAGTTAGATGTTTTAGGACTTTATCTTTATCAAGGATAATTTCTTGAATTAAGTTTATTGAGTCTTGATATAGTAGTTCTATAAGGTCATTTAATTTTATATATTTTGCTACACCTTTACATTCATCACAACGATATGCATAGCCTATATTACCAGATATTTTTCTAAAAGTTAGTGAGTTCTTGTGAATTGCACATTTTATCATCCTTGGAAAATAGTTTTGATATGTTCTTTCTTTTGAGTTTTTATCTAGTGATTTAGGTATCTTATTAAATGTTTCTTCACTTATAATTGCTGGGTGGGTATTCTTTACAATAATATTTGTTTCTTTTGAAGTTTTAGGATTTTTAGACCAAGTCAAGTTTTTAGCATGCCCACAATATTCATAGTTTTGGAGCATTCTCTTAACCACAGTTGTATCCCAATGATAGGGATTTTCTTCTATTCTTTTTAGGAATAGTGGACTTATTTTCATTCTAAGGTCATAGTGCTTATGAGCACTAGCATTGTATACCTTTTGGTTTTCTAGTGATCTAGCGATTTGTAGAATTGTTTTACCATCAATATAACTATCAAAGATATATCTAACTATCTTAGCTGCGTCTTCATCAATAATTATATTTTTATCTTTGTCCTTTATATAACCATAAATCGGAGTTGATACTAGATATTTTTTATCTACTCTATCCTTAAATGATCGATGTATTTTCTTTTGAATATCTTTTGAGTATAACGTATTAAAGTAGTTTCTAAAGACTAAAGAGTCTTCTTCACCATTAATACTATCGTAATTATCATTAACTGAGATAAATCTAATGTTTTGGCTTGGGAATACTTGTTCAAGGTATTGTCCTGCTTCTATATAGTTTCTTGAAAACCTTGATAAGTCTTTTACAATAATGGTATTGAAGAGACCTTTTTCCATGTCCTTAAACATAAGCTGGAGTCCAGGTCTATTCATGTTGGTTCCTGTTTGTTGATGGTCGTAATAAGTTTCATATAAAGCAATATTATTATCTTGTAGGTGCTTTGTAAGATATTTAATTTGATTGGTAATACTTCTTGAGATACCATCTTCTTTAGCGTCATCATCGGCTGAAAATCTTGCATATATGGCTGCGATATATTTCATTTTAGGAACTCCTCTATTAGAAAATCAACGTTAGTATATAGGATTGTTACTTTCTTTTTCTTTTTGTTTTTTTCATCTTTTGATTGTGAAATAATAATTTTTGAAATTAGTAATCTTAGGATATTCTTATCTAAGATTTTTTCATTTGGGGTATTAAGGATTGTTTTTAAGAAGATACTAATTGCTTTTTCGTAGTTAATTGGTTCTTCTTTTTTATTTAGAATTTTATTTATTTGATTGATTTGTTGTTCATTTAGCTTATGTTCATCAGTGTATGCTTTTAGCATCGACTCATAAGTATCTTTAGGTAGGTCTTGTTTTGACTCAAATAAAGATTTAATGTATTTGTCTAGTTCAAGTTGTCTATCATTTAGATTTGATAGTCTTTGAAGTTGCAAATCGTTATTATTATGGTCTTGTTTTGTTTGTAGATAGTTTTCTACTAAGGCTTGGAATTTCTTTAAGTTCTTAGTGATTTGATTTTTAAGATATGTCACTTCCATGATTAAGACTTCATCTAACTCTTTGTTTGTAAATGATGGAGATGTTCCATCTTTTTGATGTCCTTTATAACAGTGAATTCGATATTCACCTTTGTTATCTTTATTATCTCTTTTACAAATTCTTGCGATACTTCCACATTCACAATAAACCATTCCATCATAGGCGATGTTACAGGTTCTTTCTCTGTTTCTTGTTGTTATCTTAATTAGTTTATTGGCTTGTTCCCAGATGTCTGGTTCAATTAGGGCTGGGATTTTATCTTCAAAGATGTATCTTTCTTCTTTAGTGACAACTTGAGTTTTTTGTTTAAATCTTTTTTTAGTTTTACCTCTGATTAAAATACCTTTATATTCTTCTTTACGGATTATGGCGTAAAGCTTATCATAGTCCCATTTATACTTTTCTTCTTCTGGAATAAATGTATATTTTTGAGGATTAGTATTATATTTATAGTAAAAGTAATAGCCTGGCATATAAACCTTTTCTTCTTTTAAATTAGAAGCTATTTTATATAGAGGTGTTCCTTGAATAAAATCGTTAAATATCCTTTGGACTATTGGTGCTGTTTCTGGATCAAATAATCTTGTTTGGTCCTCAGCTATCATATATCCATAGACTGGTGTTGCCGTGTTTTGGAGTTCTCCATTTTTAATTTTATTATGGAGCGTAAACTTTATTTTTTTTGAGATGTCTTTTGCATACCATTCATTAATTACATTTTTGATTGGCATGAAGTCAGTACCTATATCATCAGATGTATCAACATTATCGTTAATAGCGATATATCTAACATTTTTCCTTGGAAAAAAGTCTTCGGTATAATAACCTGTCTTTATATAGTCACGTCCTAGACGTGATAAATCTTTTGTACAGACGGTGTCTATTACACCTTTTCCAATATCTAATAGAAGCCTTTGAAAGTCTGGTCTATCGAAGTTAGTACCTGTGTATCCGTCATCAACATAGTAATCATAGATATTCCAGTTTTGGGATAAGACGTATTTAGTTAATGCTTCTTTTTGATTTTGGATAGATACAGATTCACGTTCATTTCCGTCATCACGAGAAATACGACAGTATATAGCAACGTTATTCCTCTTGTTTAACTCCATTTGCATTGATATCACCTATTATTTTCTTATAAATATAATCTAGGACTGTATTAGATAGATTAGGTCCTTCTTTATCGAAAATTCTTTCTACTTCAATTTCTACTCCATTAATATTATAAGTAATGGTATCACTTCCCCTATTTTCATTATATGAGGTAGGGGTTTGTCCTATTTCTTTGTTTGTCAGATAACCTTCTTTCTACTTTACTATTAACTATATTAGTCTTCTAATATTTTGCCTTTTCTAATATAGTTTTCTATTTGATTTTGATTGTCATTGCTCGATATTGTCTACCACTAGCATAGCTAATGGCTCTTGGTGATAATCCTATTGCGATATCGTAACCATGAAAATCTATTTTTACTTCTTTGGATGTTATTTCATGGATTTCTTTTGTACCAATTACTGTTTCAATGAATCCTAGTTCAATTAGTTGTTGTTTAATTGGTGGTGTTATTATTTTTTTTGGTTCTATTATTTTTGTTGCTTCAAAATATGCTGTTAATCTGTCCATGTGTTTTTCTCCTTTGACCAATATTATAGGTCAATTATAACATTATAACTAGCGATAGTCAATAGTCGTGACTAATTTTATAGGTCAAAAACAGATATTATACAATATTATTTGAAAAGTTATGTTATTTACTGTAAAATATGATTGGTGATGTAAAATGGTACGTTTAAGAGAACTTCGTGATGAATTTGATTTAAAAATTCGTTCGTTTGAAGAATTTGGTTTTTCACGAGGTATTATTAATAATATAGAATTACAAGTTAGTAATCCTGATAATGAAAAGATAGAAATTTTTTGTAATATTTTTGATGTTTCATCAGATTATTTTTTAGGGTTATCGGATGAAGGTATTTATGCTTATTATAATGATATTAAGTATTCTTTGGATCGTAATGATTTTTTTGATTATAAGAAGCTTGATTATATTAAATATGATGGTAGAAAAAGATTATTAGTTGTTCCAGATAGGAAGGAAGTTATTACTAAGTTATCTAGTATTCCTGCTATTAAGATTATTGATAAAGAGTAGGTGATTATGTGGATTATGAATTATTTTATAAGTTAATTAGTACTGAGGGTTTTGGAAGATTATCTTTAAATATACACGAAAGCAATGTATCATATATTCCATGTTCATTAGGAGTATCAATATCTAATTATAAGTTGATGTATTGGTTGGTTTTAGGTGATGATGAGTTACATAAGTTTGATACTTTAGATGAAATGCTTAATGAACCTTTAGTTTTTGGTAAGAATTTAAAAGATTTGTGGGAATTTATTGAAGTTATTGATATTAATGATTGTAGTGAGGAAGAGTATTTAAATGATATTGAAAATAGATTTAATATATATGAATATAAAGAGTCTATTGGAGAATTAATTTGGGATTATAAGCCTAGCTTATTTCAAATATATATATATTTTATAAAATACGCTCTTATAGGGATAGGGATAGTGAATTTAGTTCCACTAATAATTATTTTAGCTGGTGGGGCAAATTGGTTCCTTATGGCATTCTTCGGTATTATTTCACTAATAACATTTATCATTGCTTCTATTTTTGGTACTAAAGCTAATGCTAATTTACATTACTATTTAACTACTAAAGGAATTAACAAAGAAATGGGAGCTATGTATTATAGTGCTCCTTATTCCAATATTAAAATATTAAAAAAAGCATTCAATTTTTAGTAAAAAACGTGGTGCTATTAAGATATATGTTAAAAAAGGATTATCTCTTAATTATCATTTAGTTGGCATTAAAAATGTTGATGAGGCATTTGAAATTTTTAATAATGAATTTGAAAAGCATAGAAATAATGATTGAATTTAAAGAACTTCGGTTCTTTTTTCTTTTTTGCCCGGACCTAGTGCCTCTTTAATACCATTAACTGATAAATCAATTAATCGTATTAAGCCCTCCCCCATAATCTTTGATTATGCCTTTAGTTGGACCTAAAGTAATACTATCGTATTACCTAAGGTCTTTTTCTTTTATATTATTTCTTTGATAAATGATGAAACTATAAAGTTTACTTTGTTTCCATTTATATTTCTTTGTTTAGAATGAAGTAAATATAGATGATCCATTGCCCTTGTAATATCTACATAAAAGATTCTTCTTTCTTCTTCCCTGTCAGCTAATGATTTAGTTTTCCATGGAAGTAATTTTTCACTACAACCTATTAAAAATACTATTTTGTATTCTAATCCTTTGGCTTGATGAATTGTTTGAAGGGTTACTGAATTGTTTAATTTGATATCATTTGATGATATATTTAATTTATTTAAAAAATCATTTAATTCTTCTTTAGATTTAAATTCTTTAAATACACCAACAAAGGTATATATTCTATTTACTTTGTTTTTACCATTTGATTCTTTTGAGATATTATTAATATAATCTATTTTATCTAGAAGGTAATTCATAAATTCATTTGGTTTTAGTTCTTGATATTTCAACTTTAAATTATCAATTAGACTAATAAAATCTTTTAATAACTGATTAGTATTTAATAATAAGATTAATGAAGCATAATACGTTATTTGTTTAGTTTTAGCTTGTAGCATTATACTAGCTAATATCATACTATCAACTATTAAGATATCTTGTAGTGATAGATCATCATTCTGGTTTTCTATAAATCTTAGATAAGATATTAATGTTTTGATTTCTTTGAATTTAAAGAAGTTTTTATTACTAGTTAAATCATAAGGAATACTTGCTTTTAAAAGTGCTTCTTCATAATCTATTGATAAATTATTATTACGATATAGAATTGCGATATCTTTGTAGTTATATCCTTGTTGTATTAATTTTCTTATTTCCGAGATTATATAATATACTTCATATGATGTGTTTTCAAAGAAGTGTTTTTCCACCTTGAAATCGTCGTTAAAACGATTTGTATATAATGTCTTATTAATTCTTGTGGTATTGTTAGAAATGCATTTGTTGGCTATTTTAATAATGTTTTTAGATGAGCGATAGTTTTGTTCAAGTTTTAGTGTTTCAGCTTTTTTATTATTGATGAAATCTTCTATGTTTGTAATATTAGAACCTCTAAAGGAATAAATACTTTGATCCTCATCACCTACGCAAAATATGTTTTTATATTTACTTGACAGTTTTATTACTATCTCATATTGGATTTTATTTGTGTCTTGAAATTCATCTACTAAAACAAATTGTGATTTATTAATTAGGTCCTCTACTATTTCATTATTAGAACTTAAGAATTTATAGAAATATAATAATAGATCATCTAAATCCATTTTATTTAATTCTTTTAATCGCTTTTGATAAAGATTATAGATTATATTTAGTTCTAATCTTTCTTTGATAATTATGAATGAATGATGATTATGATTTTTGATTTGCGATATTGCCTTTTTCACGTCTAAAACTTGTAATGGTAATTTGTGTTCTTTTATTATCTCAAATAATAGTTTTTCTTTGTCATAATCATCAATAATCGCAAATCTTGGTTGAAAGCCTATTATGTGAGGGAACATTGACAGATATGAATAAGCAAAGGAATGAAAGGTTTGGATTGTGATGTTAGTTTCACGTCCTAGAATTTTTTCTATTCTATGTTTCATTTCTCTGGTTGCTTTATTAGTAAATGAGAATGCACAAATGTTATATTCAGATACTCCTAGTTCTATCAATCTTACAATTCGATATGTTAATACTCTTGTTTTGCCTGTTCCTGCACCGGCCATTATCATATAATATCCATTTGTTTTATTTACTGCTTCTAATTGTTCAGGATTTAATTTAGTTAGATCTAACATATTCTAAGATGTACTCCATTATTTTAATTTGAGAAAAGTCTCTATTTTTTAGTGAATTAATTGCTATATATTCTAGTATTTTCTCAATCTTGATATTTGTTGTTAGTAGCGGATAATCATTTGGATGAATATCTATATGTTTACATACAATGTCTGGAAGGTCTTTGATTATATAGTTTTGATAAAGATATGTAATATAATCGATATTTAATTGATAATTTAAAATGGTAATTCTCTTCTTTTTAATGATTCTTTAACTTCTTGTTTTAGTAGTACTAAATCATTTAATGTTTGTTTTGGAAAGTGATATATTTTTAATAATCGATTTAATTTCTTTATCTTCTTTTCTTCTATGTTTTCAAGTGCATTTAGTAAAAGTTTTAACATCTTAGTTGTGTAGTCATATTCATCCTTAAATGATAAAATAAATTCTTTTAAGAAATAAAGGCTTGTATTTCTTTCTATCCATAGATTATAGTTATCGTAGTTTTTCTCAACACCTGTATTCTTTTCGATTTTAGCTTTAGGTGCAGATTCTAAAAAGTCATTCCACCACTGTATTGTTTTAACTTTATTTAAGTTTGAAAATTGAGTTGGATCAATATCCTCTTTTATATCTAGCATTTTATATAATAATGAGAATGCTTGTGTTTTTAGTTCTTCATCATTTAATTCTAATAGTGATAAGCATACTTCATGAGCGACTTGGTGAAAGTATCTCATTTCAAAGCGTAACCAATATGGTTGGTCTGTCTTTTTATTTTTAGATTGTTGTTCCTTATGCTTTTCATAAATTGCTAACATTCTTGATAATCCATATTTACCTAGTTCTAATGTATATCCATTTTCATTTGATCCATGAATGGTTACTACTTTAGATTTGAAAGGCGATATAAACATTTTATTTTCTAGCTTTTGTTTTATTAAATCAAAGGTTGCATGCTTTCCTTCATAGTCATCTATAGATAAGTCAAATCTAGTTGGTACTGCCCGAAGGTCAAACATAAAGAAATCTAAGAACTCGCTCCAGTTCTTTTCAGGACAGAGTCTCTCGTATTCTCTACAGCCTTCTCCTTTTAGTTCTATTTGACAGGATTGATGTCCTGTTTTTAATTTTGGTCCCATAAATCTTAAAGTGATG
The DNA here is from genome assembly GCA_031553215.1 of Anaeroplasmataceae bacterium. Taxonomy (GTDB): domain Bacteria; phylum Bacillota_I; class Bacilli_A; order Acholeplasmatales; family Anaeroplasmataceae; genus JAVBLW01. The sequence continues at coordinate 26,836 of JAVBLW010000011.1, read as the reverse complement.
TTATCACCTACTGTATATTCGTATTTAAATCTATTTCTTCCAAATTCTTCTTGAGTTACATCTTCTATAGATAGCTTTAGAAAGTTACAGATTTCTTTTGTAATATCATCTATTAACTTTAATTCAAAGTTTTCATCACTTGTGTAGAATGGGAATGTAGCTGCAAAGTAATCAACTACAACATGTTTTCCGGTTTTTATTGTTATTATTAGTTCCTCCTTGTTTTATTTATGATAGCAAATTGTAAGTTGCACATTAATGGCTTGGATTTACGGCAGCAAGTGGCTATTAGTAATATCCACTTTTGCCCGCCGTAAATCTTGCCAAGCCATGGTTAATGTTTGATACTTCCAAGTGCTTAATTTTTATATATTTGCTTGGTTTTGTTCGTTTTATTGAGAAGTTATTCCATTAAGTTTGTCATAAAATCTTGAGTGACATTTTGTAAGTTCTTCAATTGATGGTTTTAATGAAGTAAATTTTTCTAAATCTTTAAACGCCTTATTCTTCTTTTGTTCATAAGCGTAAGATAGAAATGTTGAATCATATAACGCCATGTTTTCGATTGATAAGTCACAGATGTTAATGCAGATTGAATGTGATGTTCCTTTAGCGCCATCTTTTTCAGATAGTTCTCCTTTTATTTTGAAATACCAATAGTGATCGAAAAAGTCTGATATTTTATTTAAGGTAAAGGCAAGTTTCCTTAAAAAGGCGTATAGTAAAGTGTAGTCATTACGTTTATATTCGGCTACTGTAGAACGCTTGGTTTTTTTATTAATATAAGGCTTTTTAGTTTCATATCTTTTGATATAATATCTCACTAAATTTGATAGAATTCTAAAAGGTAGGTAATATAGACCTAGAATAAAAGGATATTTCTTTTGTCTTTTATCAACTTGAAAGAAATATTCTGAGTTACCTCTAATGCGAAGTGGTACTTGGTCTTTAAGCTGATAATCAGCAATTAATTTTAATTGTCTTTTTAAATCATGTGATACAGTTGAAAAGAATGTTGCTGCACCGTCTATACCTACATCTTTCATATTGTCATGAGCGTTATACTCTTTATCCAACTCTGATAGTGAGATTACAATATATTCTTCTAGGGCATAGGTATCAGTCATGATATTTTTTCTCATAAAGTTAAAGTCAAAGATTTTCGAGTATTCTTTGAAATATGGTGAATAAATTGCATAGTTAGAAATAATATATGATTTTCTATTATTAAGCATTTCTAGATAAAAAGCATATTCTTTATGTTCTGGATATTTTGTTGGATCATCACGTATTTTTGCAAAGTTTAAATATGGATACTTAAGTTCATATTCTAATAGTTTTTCTTCTAGTATATCTATGAAGTTTTCTTCACTAGCAAGTGATAAAGATACATTTAGTAAGGTTTTCCCTGATCCTGGTGGACCATTGATAAAGGTTGTTTGAGTTAATGTATCTTTTGCAAATACTTTTAGTCTTATATGATTTAGACTTAGTTTCTTTTCAGCTTTTGATATAGCTTTTAAAAAAACTAAAATTATTAGTAATGGTATTAGGATGAAATATGGAATGCTTTTTAATTTAGGATAGGCAAATATTACAATAGCTTTCCCTAGTGATGATATCACTACATAGGTTTCTAAGTTAAATGCATGATAAATATAAGCAACAATGAATATTAATATTTCTACTAGAATTTTATAAAATAGTCCGTTCGATATTATGAATAATAAGAATACTAAGGCTATTTTTCTCCTATGTATGGATACTTGATTTAATATCATTTTTAGAAAATTCTTTATTATCCTAGTTATTAAATTGATTAATTCATTGATTTTGAGAAAAAGTAATGCTGATTTTGAATATTTTATTTTTAAATTAGTCCCGTTTATATTTTCATTTATAAAAATCCAGATAAAAATTAGTACATTAACACCTATATTAAGGAAATAATTTATAAAATTTATTAAAAATATTATTGTGTTTTCTAGAATATCTAAAAGTATTTCTTGTAATGGTCTTGTTTGAGATAGATTTGATAAAATATCTTCTGTTTGATTTACAACATCATCAACAGTGCTTTGATAAATATCTGAATTGCTTGTTACATAATTATCAAAAAATGTTCTTAATTTATCAATATTAAATACTTCTAGTAATCTGTTTGTAGTTTCTGAAAATGTTTTATAGTTAAATACCAACAGGATAGCCATTATAGCTATCACTGTTAATACTAAGTTTGGTTTAATTATCTTCTTAACCATCTAATAAATTTGCGAATACCTAAGAAGCTTAAATATAATAAGATGAATCCAAAGATTGTAGAAATGGTAATTGAAGTCCATTTTAATGTTGGATTATCGTTAATTTGATCTATTATTCCAGAGTTTCCAAAGTCATCTTTAATCGTATGAAATTCTTCTTTAAATCCATCCGGGTTAATATCACTATCAGTTACTACAACTCTGGCTGTTGCTGTATTAGTTTGTCCATTACCTGATTTATAGATAGATGATTCTATTGAAGAAATTCCTGGTTTTGTTAAAGTTATTGCTAGATTAAAGACTGGATCAACTTGATTACTATAAACATTTTCCATAATCATTTGATATAAGTCTTTAGCGGTAGTACCTTCTTTAATAGTTTTAGCTTCTACCATTAAGGTAAAATTACATGTTCCAGATAAGGATGACGCAAAGAATTGTCCTACATTAGAATCAATTATTCTAAAATTACATTGATAACTAAAGTTCATTCCATTTGGGTACATACCTATAAATTCTAAATGGTCTTCACTTATTTTACTAAAGGTTAATATGTAATTTTCTGTACATGGTTTTCCATCTTTATATAACATATAAGGTTTCATTAAAAGAATAGCTTTATCTATATCAACATATTTAGTGAATACAAATCGTAGGGCTAAATCATATGGATTATATTCTTGCTCGACTACATTTAAATTTATTTTAGCTACCGTTAAATAGATTGAACCCGATACTGTATCAGATGAATAATTAACTGTGTATACTCCAGCAGTTAAAGTAATGTCTTCTGATAATGTTATATTTGAAAATTTAGTAACTATTTCATTGAATTCTGTAAAGTATGCATCAAGTGTTTTAGTTTCTGCGACACTTGTTACCATATAAATGGAATCATCAATTATAACGTATCCTGCTTTGTTTTGAATGTTGATATATTCAACATTAAATGTTCCTTCTTCTTTAGTTCTATCTAAAAATATACAGGTGTACTTAATTTGTCCGTTGTGATTGAAAGTAAAGTCATTAACATTAAAATTTATGGTTGCAGAATCATTTGTAGTTTCACCGTGCTTTAGAACTAGGTTTTGAGTGATGACAGTCAGTATTTTTCTAGGATCCATTAAACTAGGACAATATACAGTTCCAATTTCTCTTAATGAATATACTTGTTCATTATCTATATCTTTATCATCTATGTCTGGTAATTCAGTATAATTTTCTAAAAATTCATTAATATAGCCATCTGTTGGTACATTTACTCCAGATTTTTCTAAAATTTTGATAGTTTCTAATGTTTTAGTTAAATTAAGACTATTATCAGAACTTTTGTATATTTTAGTGCTTTCATCATTTCTAAATTCAAAAGTTGTATTTATTTCACCATTATAATATTCTACTTTACTTCCTAGTACTTCACTTTCTATGATTGCATTAAAGTGTTCTTTGAACTCTTCTGGAATATATATTTTTTCTAATGATACTGTCCCATAGGTTGATACACTAGTAATGCTTACAGCATTTGGATCATAGACAAAATATAACTTTTTAAATCTTATATTAGTTGTACTAAAATTACTTGAAGCATTTGAACCAATTATGGTTTCTCCTTTAACACCAGATAATGTAGAGACGTTTTGTCCACGAGCGTCAAAGGTATTAAAAGTTATGTTATTAAAAGCTGCTGCTGAAGTTAATTTTGGTACAGTTATTGATTTAATTCTACTATCAACTTCATATGGTTCATAAGGAATTTCTTCGTTAGTTGTACAGTCAGGAAGATAACTTGAATTACTTGCATGAAAGTATTTTACTCCTTGAGTTTCTAAGGTAGGAATAAATCCTTCAAATGGATAAAATGATTCTTTTGTGTATTTACTTTCACTTTCTGTTTTCATAGTAAAGTTATGCGCTTTATCTGATGAAGAATTATATTCATCTGCATATTCTTTAAAGAATAGTTTATTCCATTCATAATAGTAACAATTAGTAATTGCAAGAGCATTAAATTTAGTTACATTATCAGAGCTATAATTAATTTGTGAAGAATATAACTTATATGACGGAATATAGTGATAATTTTCTATTGTCATCGTTTGATAGTTTGTACTAACATAATTGTCAATCATATACAAATTTTTTATAGTTTTATTTTTAAAATTACTTCCAAAATTGTTGGAATCATATACTATTATATCTCCAAAAGTTTCAGTTCCATTTAAATCAAAACTACCTGCATACATAACTGTTTTTCCACTCAGTTTATTATATATAACTACTTGTTCTGGATTAGATACACTTTTGGCATATATTCTATCAAAGGATTCTAGATAGTAATAAATAATCCCATTGAATTCAAAGTCTTCCATATTTTTTAATTCATGATTTATGGTATTTTTTAATGTAATTTGTGCTGTTTCTGCAGCGTAGGTTTTAGGAATATTAAATCCTAAGAAACAGAGGAATCCAATAATAAATGATGATATTATCGGGATATATATTTTAGGTTTTTTTAATTTTAGCATTCTTTCTCGCCTCCTTTAACTGTAAAATGCTAATAACGAGGGTCGCTATTTTATAGAATATATAGCAAATGATTATGAATATTATAATTGAACCAATGATTAGTACTGCTTTACCAGCTTTTCCGAATAGTTCTTCGGCTCTATCTACTAAGTCATATACTTTATCTTTAACGTTCCAAAGCGTTGAATCAGTATCTAGAATTAGATTTCTATCAACTATGCTTAATGTATCACCGTCAACAGTGTCCATTTTTATAGCTACATCATAGACTGTTTCATCTGCTAGAAAATTCATTCTAAATATTTTGAATTTTTTGATTATTTTATAATCAGCCTCTTGAAATGATTTTCCATTAAAGAAGTTCCATGCATCATCGTTATAGTTAAGATGAAGTTCATATTTATAATATTTTGAATTCTTTTGATTTGATTGGAAACTTCCTTCTTTGAAGCCTTGATATTTGAATAAGCCAAATAATCCTTGACTTACTCGCTTTGTGGTTAGAGATTTAACTACCTCCCGTTCTTTGGTTTCTAACCAAAATTGATACCAGCTCTTATTTTCACTAGATAAGGTATAGGCAACATCAACACGGTAAATTCGGTCAATATCGATAGATGTATTGAAATGTACTTTATGGATATACCCACCAAAAGCTATATCAAAGTAGCTTTGAACTTCACAATCTTTAATTATCTCATAGGCATGTGATACCAATTGACATAGCTTTACGCCATCTTTTTTTGGTACCCTACCTAAGTCAAATTCAATTTCTGAGGTAATTGAAAGATTATATATTCCTTTTGGATCTGGGTCATTAAAGTATTGTTTTTTATCAATTCCAGCATTTAATGAAGTTACCTTGTATTTTTGCATTAGAGGTACACCAAATAGTACATCTTTTTCATAACCACATATTGGTGTTTTATGAATTGTTAAGTTGGTATCTGGAAAATGATAATAATCAGTATCAAACCAATTAGCGTCTTGGTATGTATCAGTTAGATTGTCATATTGTTTATATTTCTTTCCATTAATGGTTAAATCCGTGATTGTCATGAATTCACTGGGAATATATTCACTTGTCCATATTAAATCCAAGTAACACCAATCCCTTTGTATTCTAGAATCCCAATATATTCCTAATATCTTATTTGGGTCTAAATACTGTGCTTCAATATCTAAATTGGTTAAGATGTTTTCCCATATTTCATTTGCCTCATTTTGATAGTTAGAAATGATATTTAGTATTTCTCCTCTCGAGTGCGTTGAGAGGTAAGCTAATGCTTCGTTTTTATTACTTTCTGTTCTTACCATTTTTGTATAAAAGTTTTGATATCCTGAATCATTAGAAATTTCATTATGAAATGCTGGTAGTTTACCTTGTGATACATAATTTGATACTTCGGTTACTATATCAGACCGGAATGTTGCAGCATGGGTAGTTATTGAAAGTAATGATATCGATATTACTGAAATAATTAGGAATATTAATACTTTTATTCGTTTCATTTTTCTCCCTTCTGTTTTTTGATTTTCTTAATTGTAAATAGAGTAATTATGGTAGTGAAAATCAATAATAAGACCTTCCATAATTTCTTGAATATGTTTTTTACAAACTTATATAAAAGTTTTATACTGTCCACTAAGGCGGACAGTATTTTTTTAAGTAGATTAAAGACATCTTTCATAAGGTTTCCTTTCTATTATTCTGTTTCTGATTCTTGTTTTGGGGCTTGTTCAAATGCTTCTAGGGCATTTACAGCATTATTTGAGAATGCTGTTTCTTCCCAGATATAGTCAGTTTTGAATTTTACATTATTTATGTTTGCTTCTGCAACACGACTTGCGAAGAATGCAATAGATACATCATCAGTAATTTGAATGAATATTGCTTTATATGGTAATCCAGTTCTAATGTTTTTACGGATTCCATATTCGCATTTACAGTTTTGAATGATTACTCCTTTTCTATTTTCAATATTTGTTTTTTCTAATAAATCATGGAATAATATGATATTTTGGAATTCATCAAATCCTATTTTCTTTGTGAATAGTGCGTCAGTGTATGAATGTTTCATTTCTGTATCAGCATTTAAATTAGGAATTATGAATTCAATTTCATATGTAGATGTATTTCTTGCTTTGTTGTAGTTTTGTTTTAGTGTTATATCAACTAATCTTTCCATTTTGGTCCTCCTTTCGTTTAGATTTTTTAATTTGAATTAGTAGGGTGATTTTAGATAGAAGGCTTTTGCTTCTTCTAGTGTTAATTCATCAAAGGATCTTGATAATGCATTTAGAACTTCTCTTCTATCTTTGTCTTTATAGCCTAATAACTTTAAAGCAAATAGTACATATCCTTTAGCAATATCGTTATCCCATGTTCCTAATAATTCAGATGGAATTGTTTTTATATTTTCACCTCTTTTCTTTGTTACCTGAGTGGGTTAGTTTCAAGTACGCCTTAATTGTATATAAAAAAAAGCCTCCAAATCAGTGGTGGCTCAGGGAAAAAATGGGACAGTTATGTCCCATTATTATATATTTTGCTATTTTTTGATTACTTTTTTCTTTATTCTCTTGTTCTCCTTTTAATTTGATAAATTTCTTTTATCTCCCTTTATATAATTTTGTTGAGGGGAGGTGAGAATATGGAAATTTTTGATATTTATGTAGTAAAAGATAGAATTAAAAAAGCAAGAAAATTTAAGCATGTTAGAAAAGTTGAATTAGAAAAGGAGGGGATTATTACTAGAAGACACTTACAAAGATTAGAAGATTTAGATGATCCTGCATTTACATCTTTAGCTAAGCTATTAAGTATAGCTAGTTATTTAGATGTATCGATGGATTATTTATTGGGGGTTAGTGAGTTTAAAGGAATTATAAAGAATAATTCGTATAATGATTTTCAAGAAATCTTAATAGAAATATTTGATACAAAACTAGTAGAATTTGATGTTATACAATCAGTTTATACTAGTTTTTTTTATTTTAAAGATAATTTAGATAAAGTAAACAAGTTTATTAATGGTTATAATATAATAGTTCCTACTAGAGATATAGTGGATGAAAATTCTTATAAGGAATATTTAGTTAGGTTTTTAAATCAATTTATATAAAATAAAAAAGGTTAATTACTGAAATTTTTTATCAGTAGTTAACCTTTAAATTTAAATTATTTATTTTTCTTGATTTTTAATCATTTTATTATGTCGCATTTTAATACTTATAAAATATATTGCGGCATATGTAACAAGAACAATTGCATATAAAATATTAGATAATTGTTCTTTCCATGTTACTGTACCAGATGAATCTGTTAATGTAAATGCTGCTGCAATAATATTAAGTAATCCATATATAGCTAAATATATATTTAATACAATTGTTTTCTTGACAAATAAGTACGCGATTCCTCCCAGTGCAATAGTTACTAATATACAAATATCAAATAAAAGATCATACCCCAATATTATGTGTGCAATAAATACAACGATTGAAAGCATGCTTGAGCACAATAATGCAAGTTTCAAAGATTTTAAATATTCTTGTTTTTTCATTTTTCCTCCAAATAATTATTATTTATTATAAACCTGATCCACCTAAACTAAGCGTGATATCTTTTTTTCTAAACGGAATAAACATATCAAATAAATGAACAGTATACGTTTGACTTGGTCCATCAATTAGAGATGATGCAATTAAATTTGTTAATTTGCTTACGATAAAACCAACACCTGCTACTGCGATAAATGCAGACAATCCACCTGTAACTAAAGCTGCTGGTCCTCCAACGGCTGCTCCTGCCGCTGTTAAATTTGCAGTTAAATAAACCGTTAATGCTGCCTTAGCTGCAGTACTAGTTACTAATGACAAGGCAAAGCCAGCAGATAAAGTTATTGACAAATTAATTCCAACTGTCTTTCCACCATCTGTTTGTTGCATATCATCATATGTCATTTCAACAGCACAATCTGGAATAACTAGCGATTGTACCATTTCTTTTCTTACACGTCTTGATGCTCTCCTTTCTCTAAATATAGTACCAAATAATCCTTGGTTAAAACTTAAAATATCATTCATAATATATTTCCTCCCTTTAATGATATTATTTATAATAACAGTTTACACTGATATTACCTATCCGTAATGCCGATTTTTTTAAATGCCCATTTAAGCCACGTTAAATCTTCATATTTAATACGTATTTCTCCAATTTGGCCATTCATAAGTTCAATTTTATTATCATTCTTATTAAGCAAAATACTATCCGGTTGTATTAATACCTTGTAGTATGCATTATTATCTTTATCTGTAATAATATCACTGCCAATTTCTAAAATTTTTCCGTTTATTGTACCATATTTAGACTGTGATAACCCTTGTACTATTACTTCTGCTGAAAGTCCTTCATGTATAAAGTTTCTATTTTGTGCAGCTACATAGCATTCAAAAATGGAATTTTCTATAGTTAATTTATCACTAATACTACCAATGCTACTATTATCGACTATTACTCCAGTTTTTATATCTAACGTATAGTTAATATAACCATCACATGAAGCACAAATTTTATAAGATTCAAGAAGTCTTTTATATGCATCGATTTCTGAATATATCCCTTCCATCTCATATTTATATTGATTATAAGATTGATAAAACTCTATTAAGTATTGATTTATAATCGAAGTTCTTTGGCTAATACATTCTTCTTCTGAATATATTGAATTATTTATATTATTAATTGATTCAAGCACAACTTGATAATTGTAATAGTTTAAACTATCCTTAAATGGATTTATATTATTTAAATTCTTCAAGTCTATATCTTTTATCGCAGACATAAGTTCCTCAAATTCATTTACAAATGATTTTACTGAAGTCAATTTTGATTCTAATGCAATTATTTGAATAGTGGTTTGACTGGAATCAAGTTCAAATAAGACATCTCCAGTTACAACATAATCACCATTTTTTTTATATACGTTTGTAATCTTTCCTGAAGTTTGACTTTGAATTGGGGTTTTGTTTGTTGATAATAAAATTCCTTGGGTTTTAACTACTTCCGTTTTACTTGTAAATGAAGCTAGTGTTATAAGACCAACAATCAATATTAATGTAATAAAAACTAAATATGTTAAGAACTTAGGTGGATTTTTATCATACATTAGCCTTGATCCTTTGAGTTCATCTAAAGAATAAGTTTTCATACTAACTTGTCCTTCCTAATATACCAATAAAAGTATCTAAAACAACATTATTATCAGAATCTCTTTCTAAATGAACTTGATATGAAGTCGTATCTAGTATCAAAGATTTTTCATATGCATATACTTGCATTTTTGACTGGGCAATACTTGCATTTGCCTCTTGTCCTTCAAATCGTGAATACAAACATATATCAGTCTTTAATTCATTTACAAATTCATATGGTATAGTTGGCTTATGAGTTTCTTTTATTTGTCTTATTAATTTCATTAAAATTTTTGGTTCATCTCCTCCGATAATAACAGTTTCAGTAATTAATGGTCCTATTTGTGTTAGATTATTATTCTTTAAATAATTATCAAATTGTATTACTTTGTTGTTGAATTGTTCTTTATTTTTTAAATTTGTTACATTAATAGTAAGTGAAATGACATTTTTTAATTTCAATGTTCTATTTTCATCAATAAGGATTTCTTTATTCATATTTCATTTCCTTTCGCAATGGCTCTTTAACAGTTATCGATATATTATTACCAACTTGTGATTGCCATAAATTGTAATAATTACCTTTTCTCGCTAATAATTCATCATGACTTCCTATTTCAGCAACAGAACCATTATCTAAAACTATAATTTTATCACATTTTCTTATTGTTGAAAGTCTGTGAGCAATAATTATCATTGTCTGATTGTAATTGGAATTAAATAGTGTTTCATATATTCTTGCTTCACTTATAAAGTCTAGATTAGATGTGGCCTCATCTAATACTAAAACATCAAACTCTTTAGCCAATGCCCTCGCAAATGCCAACCTTTGTCTTTCCCCACCTGACAAATTATTTCCTGCTTCTTCTAGGTAGGTATCTATTCCTGCAGGCATTTTAAATACAAAGTCACAACCAGCCATTTTAAGAATAGATTTTATTTTTTCATCATTAATTTCTCTATTAACTACTGTAATATTTTCTTTTATAGTTCCACTAAAAAAGTTAACATTTTGACTAACATATGATATTCGTTTTCTTAAATTATATAAACCAATATCTTTTATATCTATATCATTTATTGTTATGTTACCATTATCTATTTCGTATAGTCCAAATAATAGTTTTGATAACGTTGTTTTTCCGCTACCACTTTCTCCAACAATTGCGACCTTCGATCCTTTCGTTATCTCAAATGAAACGTCTTTTAAAACATTTTCTCTTGTAGTATATTTAAATGTCAAACTATTAAATTTTATATCCCCATCTAAATTTACTAGTTTTTTCGTCTTTTGAATTTTTTCAGCTTCAACATCATATATTTCCGATAAACGTTTCATTGCAATACCGGATTCTTGAATTTGTAATTGTAACGCTACAATTCTTCCTATGGGATCCATAAAAAAACCTGACATGGATGTAAATGCCATTAGTGAACCTAATGTGATATCTCCATTCATAACTAAAGTTGCACCTAACCACATTAAAACGATATTTCCTATTGTTGATATTGCTCCACTTATTGTACCTTGAACATTTGATAAAACATTTTCTTTAAATCCTGTTTTTAGAACTCTAATATAATTCTCTTCAATCAAATCCATTCTATCATCTTCAATTGAATTAGTTTTAATCATTTCAACACCTTGTAAGGATTCTATCATTGATGAAGACAGCATTGAACTTTGTTCCATTTGAATTAAATTTATTCGTTTATATGGTCTTTTAAAAATATAAACTAAAATAATATTAATTACTGTTAAAATGATAATAATAATGAAAAGTTTTGGATTCATAAAATAGAGAACTACTCCAACTACTCCAACAAGTGTTACATCAATAAGTACTGAAAGAGCAATATTAGACATAACATTCTTTATTGTTCCTGCATCTTGGAATCTTGTTAGTATATCTCCTGTCTTTCTTGTTGAAAAAAATCTCATTGGTAAAGAAAAAATATGTTTAAAATATCCAAGAGTTAATGGAATATCTATTTTTTGAGATAAATATAGCAAAATATGTTGTCTTAGAGAGCCAATAATTATATTTATGAATGATATAATTAGGAATCCGATGCAAAAAATAGTAAGTTGATTTTTTAAATTATATGGTAATATTTCATCTATTAATATTTGATTAAAAAAATTAGACACTACACCTAGAGTAGTTAATATAATACTTGCAATTATTGCCACTATGAATAACCTTTTGTGTGGAAATAATAATTTAATAAATTTAAGCAACATAGTACTTCCTATGGTTTTACCAGATACAAATTGCTCATTCGGTTTAAGAAATATACATACCCCACTATAAAACTTGAAAAAAGTTTCTAAAGACATTCGTTTTTCATTATTTGCAGGGTCTGCTATTATCATATAATTCTTTTTAATATCGTAAACAACAATAAAATGAGATGTCCCCATATTAGTGATTCCATGCACAATTATTGGAAAGTTTATATTATCTTTATTAAAATCTTTTTCACCAATTCTTACAGATTTAGATTCAAAATTCAAAGTTGTTGCGGCTTGCACTAATGAATTAACATTTGTCCCATGAATATCAGTTCCACATACATCTCTTAATTTTGAAATGCTTATATCTAATTCATAATACATAGAGATAGTCGCTAAACATGCAGCTGCACAATCGGTTTCTTCTAATTGTCTTATATTATAATACTTCATAACCATAACCCCATTTTAAAAGTAACTTTTTTCTTAATGATTTATATTATATATCCTAGCAAATACTTTTGTCAACATACTATTTTGAAAATAGTATTGAAATAATGATATTTTTGTCATATAATAAGAAAAAATAGAAAAGGTATGATTATATGTCTTGGAAAGATGATATTGAAGAAAATATAAAATGTGGATTAGTTGAAATATTGATTTTGAAACTTTTAGCTACCGAAGATATGTATGGGTATCAAATAAAGACTGAATTATTTGAACGTAGCAATAATGCTATTATAATAAAAGAAGGTTCTTTATATGGTCCATTATATCGAATGCAGGAAAGAGAATTAATCTCGTGCTGCAAAAAAATGGTTGGCGAAAAACGTTTTAGAAATTATTATCATCTAGAAGAAAAGGGAATTGAATATTTGAACTATGCTCTAGCAAAATTTGATGAAATCTTTTCTGGGGCAAAATCTCTTATTAATTGGAACGAGGGGAAAAAAGCATGAAAAATACATTAACCGTAGAATGCAATAGCTATTTGAAAGAAATTAAAAAAGAGCTGAGTTGTAATCATTCAACAAAAACTGCTTTCATTAGAAACATTAAAGAAAATATACATGATTACACACTTGACAATCCAACAACCACTATTGAAGAAATAATTGATGTATTTGGTAATCCTAAAGAAATAGCAAAAAACTTTGGAAACTATTACACAGATGATTTAAAAATAAAAGCATCAAAAATTTTCCGTTATAGAGTAATTTGTTTATCTTTATCTTTTCTTTTAGTACTATCTGTTATAATAACTATAATAATATTACAAACTTTAGGTGGAGATGTTGTCATCTCTGATCCGTATCAATAAGAGGGGGAAAATATGAAAAAAATTTTCATTATAATAAGTATAGCATGTTCTATATTCTTATTTACAAATTTTAAAACTGTAGAATATGTAAGTAATTCTAATTCAAATCTACAATATGAAACTTATTATGAAATGCTTACAAATTTAAGTAACTCATCATTAAGTTCAAAAGAAACTATCAATTACAATGATGGTAGTTATATTATAATTGAGTTATATAGTTCAAACTATATGCTGCTTTCTACAGATTCATCTAATAAAACTGGTTATAAAGATGTAACAAAATATGATAAAAATAATAAAATAGAATGGAATTATACTTTGACATGCTATTTTTCAATAGTTTATGGAGAATCAAGTAATTGCTATAATTCAACATATTCACAATATATTAATGATTCTTCTTGGAAATTTAGTAATGGTTCTACTTCTACATCACAAAACACTGGTTATGGATATGGTACTTATAAATCAAAAGTATTATTTATTACAACAAAAACTATGTATATAGATATCAGTTTAAGTTGTGATATATATGGTAACTTATATTAAAATTATAAAAGGGATTAATTTTGTCCAGATAGTTAATTATCTGGATTTAATTAATCCTTTTTCTTTTTTTATTTATTCAAATGATTTTATAGATTTTTACCTGTTCTTCTTTGTACGACCTAACAAAGAAGTAAAATATCTGTAATTAAATTGAACATTTTTATAATGTATTAATCTTGAATATCTATTTTATAATCTTTAGTTGCAGAATACTTTTCAATTTCAAATTCAACTTTGGTTATATTTCTAACTAATAATGCTAATTTATTCAAAAAAATAGTGATATGATAATTATCATCATCTTTACTTATAAATGCATTTTTATTTACTATATTATGTCCATATATTGATTCAGCAGTAGTACACTGTGTTTTATCAGAATATAGATATACCCCTTCTTCAACAGACAATATCATATTATGCATTAAAAACATTTCATCTTTATTATTTTCGTAAAAATCGCTGAATTTATTTAGTGGCATTTCAAATGTAAATTTATTACAAATTAAGAATGTCGGCAATCTATCTTCACTATCTAGATTTGTTTGTAAGCCTTCACAACCTTTTTTCGGTCTTCCATTTAAACTCATCCTTAATTTTTTGATCTTTTTCAATTTTATTAAGGCTTGTTTTAATTCACTCTTAGATATGTTAGATTTTACTTCTATTACAGCAACTACACAATCAATCGGATAAAAACGATAAGAGTCATTTATACATAAGGTTGGTGCACTAAATTTATCATACACAATCAAATCACACTGCGTACTTACCTGATTACAAGGTGTTATAATAAATCCTGTTCCTATTCCATATCTTTCAGGTAAAACTGTTGCAATTATTTTTTTAACAATTTCTTCTCTCATCATACCAAATTCTCCAGCATGAATAAGATTTCCTTCTTGATCCATATATTGATTTTTTGACCAAGTTGAAAACTCATATACAAACTGTTGTATTTTAAGTTTGTATATACTTTCTAATTTATTTTTAACCATCCTTATCACCTGACCTTTTTGTATATATCTTTTATCTCTATTAAACTTATAGCAGTATTTTTGATTTTAAAGTGACTAACCTATTGAGATAGGTTATCAAAAACTCGCTGATTTTCTAATTATCATCTTGGTTCAACTAAAATTAATATTCCAATTTTCATAAAAATATATTGAACTTGATTAGTTTATCGAATTGTAATAACTCATCAACTTTTTATAGTAATCAGTTCCTACTGGTTGTCTACCATTTTTTCCAACTTCTTTTTGAAATAATTTTGCCTTTTGTGTTATTTGCATTTTAGGATATCGCTCATTTATATTAAAAACAAAATATTTTATCATATCATAAGAACCAATATAATCCTTTTTCAAATGTTCATCTATTGATAAAACTACTTTATACACAAGTTCAAAGTATTTTAATAACGATTTATGTGTAACTCTTGTCATTTCCTCAATTTTTAAAAAAATAGGAGTCTCATAAACGTTTTTTTCTCTACCAAAATAGTGTGCTATATTATTCCTTGTTTTTCTCATTCTCTCCAACATATCCATGTTTGTTTCAATAAAAGAAGGAATCCTATCAAAATATTGTTTATAATGTTTTAGTCTAGATGACCATTCTCCAACACAGATATGTTCTATATGTTGCTTAAATTTATAATTTGCATTAGAATAATCGCCATAATTTTTTTCTTTTTTTAACAACGTTACACCATCAATTATATCTTTACTCCCCAAAAGTATTCCTGGTTTAGATTCAAAACTTAAGGATGCGATAGTCCTTAAATATATTTCAAAACATGAATTCAGTGTCAAAAGCAAATTACACCTATTCAAATTTTGAAAATTCCTATAATTCGCTTTCCAATCAATAAATGTATTAGCTAATCTATGTGCATCTTCCTTGTTATAAACGAAGTAATCTTTCGGTTTAATACTACCACCCACATTACTTTTTGTATCTTTTTCAATTGTTCCAACAGTTGGGACATAAGCCCAATACATGGCATTGATTTCTGTAAAATGCTTTAAGAACAAGTCAAAAGCAATTGTGTGATTAAACGGCGAAACTAAGCGTGCACTCTTCATTTTTATATCCCTATTTCCTTTTTTTTATTTTAATTTATATTTTATCATCAATATGATTCTTACAATGTAAAATTAATTCATTAAGTTTCTCTTTGAATTTTTTCAAATTAATATCATTATCATTAAACAATAATTCATATTCACTAAGTAAACTTTCATATAAATTACAAATTATTATAATATTATTTTTTTTTGTACTTTTTAACTCTTCTAAATATATTTTAATTTTATTTTGATATAAATTTAAGTTTAATAATCCATTTTTAATAGCTAGAATATTATTTAATTTAAAAACGTTTGCTACAGTAAATTTTAAATTACCAATTTCGGATATTAAAAGCAAATAATTTTCTTTTTTCATATTTAAATAAATAATTAAATAATTAATAAATAATACCAATGAACTTGCCATTAGTCCCATAAATAAATTTGTTAAAATATTTTTTAGATTATTGTCTTTTATAAATAGATTAAATACTATCACAAATATACTACTAATTAAGCAAATTATAAAACTATAGGTTGTAACTTTTTTACTAGTATGCATCTTCTAAAACTCCTTACTATTTAAAGAAATGAATTAAACATGTATGTAATTTAAAATTTAACTCAAAATTCAATATTTTTTTGTCACGATAATAAAAATAATCATCTTCATATTCATTATAAGGATTAACATTACCTATAACATTTAATTTATATAAAATTTCTAATAAAACGTTATTTTTTATAACGAATTTTGTGAATCTATTATCAATAGTAGCTAGGTATTCTCTTTTTTCCTTAAAATATTGTAGTGAAAACGTTCTTCCACAATGTCTTAATAGTAAAGCAATAATTTCAATTTCATCTTTTTTAAACTTAACACGCAATGATTGAACTACTTCATTCCAGCATTCAATTGAATAATTTGACTTTGCATTATTTACCATTTCATTAGTGATTCTATTTGATTCTTTGCCTTTTTTTATAACGCAAGTAAACCATCTTACAATATCCCTTGGTTTGTACCAAGTTTGTTTTAATATGTATTTTTTTGGGTCTTCACCATTTATAGGTTCAAAATGATTTATCCAAATATTTTCATTATTCCTTAAATCATTATTATTAAATGTTTTAAATCTATTTTCTATTAATTGTATCAATGGATTTTTATTTATATCAGCTGTCGAATATTTTCTCCAATCAATTTCTATGGCTGCATGACTAAAAACTTTATTTAACTCTTTTCCATCAGAAAACACTTCATCGTATACTTCTGTCCTTAATGCGGTCATTGTATATATTTCTAATTTTTTTTCTTTACAGATTTTATTAAAATTTTCTATGCCCCAAATTAAACTTGTTAGCAATCTAACATCATTTTGAAATTGCTTACTGTTATCTTTCAACAATTCTAACTCATCTATCATTATATAAAATTTTTCTTTTTTATTTATTATTTTTAAGCTTGAAAATAATCCTAAAATTTGTGTGAAATAAATGTTAAAATCAATTGATATTTTATCATCTTTGCCATTATCTAACTGCGCTTTTGCTATTTTATAAATAATATTATTTCTTCTATTATCTGGAAAAATATTTTCAATATTATCTCTAAGTACAGAGTAGCTATTATCCAATATTTCTAGTATTTTTTCAAAAATTTGATCATGCTTAAAAATAGGATTTTTCCTATTTTTATCGAGCACTAATAATTGTTTGATAAAAAAAACAATCCAACCGGAATCCATATTTCTATTATCAATATTAGAATTTGAATTTATTTTTATATTTTTTTCTTTAATTTTTCTTTTTTCATCTCTATTAATATCACGATCATATCTAATCAACAATGTGTTTTCTTCACCTGTAATAGACTGAATATACTTAAATATTGCTGTCTTTCCAGTTCCCTTATCACCATATAGATATCTCTTGTTTCCAATTAAAAAGTCATTTATTCTAAAAGCCTCTACTTTCAAAAAAATATCTTTATATATATTGGGAGTAAATACTTCGTATTCATTTTCTGCATCAACGCCATTAAAGTAAAGGTCCATCAATTTAAAGTCTGACATTATTTTTCTCCTTTAATAAATCAATAATTTTTATAATATTTTCTATTACTATCATTTTATCAATATTTGTTGTATTTTGAAACAA
Organism: Anaeroplasmataceae bacterium; assembly: GCA_031553215.1. Classification (GTDB taxonomy): domain Bacteria; phylum Bacillota_I; class Bacilli_A; order Acholeplasmatales; family Anaeroplasmataceae; genus JAVBLW01. The sequence continues at coordinate 8,503 of JAVBLW010000011.1, read as the reverse complement.
AAATCGTTCGACAAACATTTATTGTAATTAAAATCGGTAGATTTGCTATTTAATTGACTTCAAAGTATTCATTAATAATATTAATATTTCTAACTGTTGTTATTTTTTTTCAATTGCGATGTTTACTTGAACCATTGCTGAGGCAATGCAAAATCATTAATTATCAATTTGTGAGTCCAAGTTCAATTAAATATTTTATGATAATTTAGTTTTGGTGTTAATCTAAATTTCCTTCCTCAAAGTAAAATATCGACTATTTTGCTAATTTTCCTTTAAAACCATGAGATTTATTGCCATTTTAATGATTTTATAAAATAAAAATGGCTTAATTAAGCCATTTTCAAAACTTCCTTAAAGTCCTTAACCATTCTTAAGCAAAAAAGAATATATTTTCTAGCTTCCTTTGCTCATTATTGAATTTTTCCAACTTTGTACCATTGGAAATGAGCAATGATATGTAGAATAGTTAAGTCGATTTATTGAAACCTGTCTCAATACTATGATTGAATAAGAGCAACTTAATCATCTCCAAAATTTTGTTTGTATAGTTCGTTAATTGTTTCTGCATATATAGAACGAGACTTTTTATTCAAATCAGTATTATAATTTTTCTTCTCTAAATATACATTTCTAACATCCGTCCATAGCCCTTCATTCTTGAGAGCAGCAACTCTTTCGTTTTGTTGATAAAAACCTTTAGGTTGATATTCCCAACAATAACTTTGATGATTTTTATTGAATCTTATGTATTGTTGTCTTCCATCCTCACAATCATGTACTACGGCAAAATCACAGCTATGAAGAATTCTAGAGTTTTTTTTGTCTTTTATTTTTATAGTAATAACTCTTTTACTATCTTCACAGTAATCATAAGAGAATAAATGGTTATATTTATTAAAACCATTCATTATAATTTTCTTAATTTCATATGCATTATAATTTTCCTCTTCATCATTAACTCTTAAGTTGACATCAAAATCGTATCCAACACTTGAGTTGATGGCCCTAGTTACCATATTCCTTTCAACACTTCCTATAAAATCATATCTAAATGTAAATTCATTACGAACCTCGTCTTGAACTAAGTTTATCAGTTCAATAATTTGTTTTTTGTTAGGCAGATATTCATTCTTTGATACATATTCAAAATTTGGCATTACATTCACCATTTTCCTTTCCGTTCATTTAGTATGTATCGTTCACTAAATCGTAATAGGATACATCTTTTATTTATCATTGTCAATAGTTCTATAATCAAATTATACAATAAAAATATATTAATTTGAAAAAATTATTAATAGATTTATTATTCTTTTATACTATCACCTATTCAATCTCTTAGTTTTTATTTATAGTTTAGTAAAATCAAGTTTTTCATAAAAAACACACATTTTGCCCAAGTACGTTTGAAACCTTAAAGTCATTTTTATATATAGGCATAATAAAAACGGCTTTGTTAAGCCGTTTATTCTTTGCCCGAGCAAGTTGCTAACATGATTTCTAACTGTTTTTTCACTAATTGAAAGTTCTTGTGCGATATCTTTAGTTGATTCATTTTTAACAAGCATATTAAATATATTTAATTCCCTTGAAGTCAAAAAGTTATTTTTCATTTTCTCCCCCATATTACACTATTATATATATGCAGGAACTATGAATTAAGTTACTTTTTATTATAAAGATATTTGATTTAAATATTTGATAATATTTTGTAGGCTAATTACTACTATATTCACATACTTACTATCTTTTTTACCGTATTTGCTGTACGAATTGTAATCTTATTGCTTACATCAGAACTTGCAGTTTTTGACCACCAATTTGTCTTTTGATAATTTTTTCTACTAAATGACCAAAAAATAACATTCTTATAATTTTGTACTTTTTCATACTCAATCTTTGGATTACCCATTTTATCATAAAACTCCTCATAAGATAATGGTGACATAATAAATATAAGATTATCATATATTTCCTCATTTTCTTCTCCCCACCATTTTGGAGCATTATTTAATATTTCTTCTAATTTCTCTTTTAAAATAATAAATAATGGTATATCTAAATTGAATCTATCTTTTATCATTATCCTTAGATTATTTGAAAGAATACTTTCATCATCAATTGTACTTGAAAAGATAACATTACCACTATTAAGATACGTTCTAATATCTACGAAGCCAAGTTCCTCAAAACCAATTTTTAGTTCTGTCATTGATATCTTATTTTTCCCACTTATATTTATTCCTCTTAACAATGCAATATATCTTTTCATATAGACCTTCCATCTCTACCATTTCATTATATTATTTATTATTTACATAAATATTTTCTTTATCAAAATAAATTTCAACTGTTTCATTATATAATTCGTTAATAATTGTAAGGTTTTCAACAAACATCTTTGAATAATCGGTATCGCTACTCATTACTTTAGATATAGTATTTTTTGTTTTAGTTTCATTCTTTAAAGAGAAGTTTGTACTTGTATTGGTTAAGTTTTTATCTAGTTTACTTTTATTAATTAATGGAATCTTTTCAACAATTTTCCCAGTTCCATCACTTACTTTTGATATCCCTTTTAAAGCCATAGACTGTATTGATGACTTTGATTCTTTTTCTATTTTCACATTTACCTCGCCTATATATGAGACAAATTTTTCTTTATAATCATGAAGTTTATTAATTATTGAATCAATATAGTTTTTAGTATAATTCTCAAGTAATATTGTTTCAAGAAAAGAAGAAAATGAAAACATATATAATGCTGTTTGATAATTATTTAATAATGAATTAATTTTTTCTATATACGAATCCACATATCCATCTCTATGTATACTAAATTTCTTTTTTATAGTTTTATTAATTAGTTCTTGATACAACACAATACTTTGTTCAGCATCACGTTTTATATCTTGTACTAAAATATGTTTATTGTTTTTAAAGCTTGAATTATCTAAATTATACTTATAATTATTAGATATCTCAGTAAGTACGTTAATATTTCCCATCATTTTGGACTCTTCCCTTAAAGTTAAAAACTCTAAAATTTGCTTTTGTACCTGTTGAATATCATCTATTTTTTTAGCAAAGGATCTCATCATTACTGCAACACAAATCATAGTTGGGTCAAAAGGCATTTGTGTTAATTCGGCTTGTCCTCCACCTACTGTACCATTTGAGTTTTTTAGCGACCCTAAAAATGTTTTTTTGCCTTTAAAATTGAACATAGTTTTCCCATGAGTATCTACTTTGTAAATTCCGCTTTGGCCATGGCGAAAAACATAATCTTTTAATTGTGTTAAAGGCACACTAGCAACTCCTATATTTGCAAGTTCTGAGAACGGTATCTTTCTATTATTATCTTCAATCGTTGATAATGTAATTTCAGGATGATATTCAATATCCATCATCTCTTTAATTAATTCACGTTTATCTTCATTTTGCATAGTTTGTCCCCCTCCCTATATTCAATCATTATAAAATTCTAATTTTCTTATACTTTTAGTATATCATACGTTTATAATTTCTACATTATTTAAATAAACTATTATTTTTATGTTATAATTTAATTATTAAAACGGAGATGAGATAATGAAGAAGAAAATTGTAGTGACTGGTGGAAATGGTCGTGTTGGATTATGGGTTATAAGAGAATTATTAGCTAATGGATATGAGGTTCTTAATGCAGATATATCACAACCAAAGGAAATACTTACTAAGACTGTAGCGGTTGATTTAACTCGTTTAAGCGATTGTTATTATATTTTAAAAGATGCTTATGCTGTAATTCATATGGCTGCTATTCCTAATCCTAATAAGAATCCAGATGATGTTGTTTTCCAAAATAATGTGATGAGTACTTATAATATTTTAGAAGCCGCATCAAATTTAGGAATAAAAAAAGTTGTTTTAGGTTCTAGTGAGGCTTCATACGGTATATGTAATGCACCAATTATTCCACAATATTTACCCCTTGATGAAGATCATCCTCAGCTTCCATATGATTGCTACGGCTTATCAAAAGTTATCAATGAGACTACTGCACAAAGCTTTAATCGAAAAAGCAATATGCAAATAGTTTGCATGAGACTTGGTAATGTTATTGCTCCTGAAATGTATATTAATTTTCCTAGTTTCATACACGACTCTAAAAGACGTAAGCATTTATTATGGAGCTATGTAGACGCTCGTGATGTTGCAGTTGCTTGTAGACTCTCTATTGAAAAGGATAATTTAGGATACATTGCACTTAATATTGCGGCTGATAATACAAGTATGGATATCAAATCTAGTGATTTAATTAAGTTAGAGTATCCTACTGTTACAGATATTAAGGAAGATGTTTCTGAATACCAAACTCTTCTATCAAATAAGAAGGCCAAAGAAGTCTTAGGTTGGCAACCAATATATAATTGGAGAGATATGATAAAGTAGTCTTATATATGTAAAATAAAAACGGCCTTATGCCGTTTTTTCATTAAAATGCTTTAAAATTGATAGTCGATGGTTTCCAAGACATAATTGGGCGTTTCACTTTTCACTTTTTGAGAAACGTCGATTTTAATATGACATATTACATTTAAATATATAAATAATTTTTATGTCAGTGGTGGCGTAGCCCACCCATGAGACATTTATGTCCCACTTTAAGATTTATAACTATATTAGCTATTACAACTTTAAATGATCTAGTTTATTTATTAAGCCATATTATGTTTATAAGAGGATTAAGACACAATTTGTCCTTGTTAAATTAATTTTATTAAAAAAAGAACCAGAAAATTAATTCTGATTCTAAAAATTCATTTATATTACTAACGCCTACTATTATTCGTATGGTGTCATATGAATACAATCAACAACAACTTCAACCATTTTTCCGACTTCTGGTGTATTACCTTCAGTAAAGAACATAACAATCGAATTGCCCATTCTTAAAATTGTATATCCATCATCATCAATTGATTCAAATAAACCAACTAATACTATTTTATTTATTGAATTCATTGATATTGACATTGATGATTTAGAAGTGCTATTTATATTACTTCCCCATTGCATTGTTTCCTCAATATCTATTTCTACATTATATGTTTTGCATTCAGGATTTTTATCTTGCCAAATGGCTTTTGCTTTTCCATACTCAGAAGTGAAATCAATAATATTATTTGTATTTATTTTTTCTATTGTTATTTTCATAGAATTTTTCTCCTTATAACCTTAATCTTTGAACGACATTGTTGATGGTTAATATATTTGTATTTGCATTGTAATTCCATGTTTCAAAATGGAAATGTGCTTTTGTAGTACCCAAACTATTCATTTCGTGTGGTGAGAACCTTATACTTCTTGTACTATCTGCCGAAAATATTCTATTTGCATCTTTCAGACCAGTACGCGGATTAATATTATGTTGATTTGGGCCTAAAAAATCATCCCATGCATTCACAGCGTCTTCCATTTTCATTGTTTTATTTGCATATGTTTCAATTTCTATAACTTCTGTGCTGCAATTCATGTTATGAACAAGTGTACCATTCACCCCAACGTAGTAGGTATGAAAATCTGCCACTTCAAAATTATAAGTCACAAATGGTTCACAGGATTCAGTCTTAGTGCTTGTAATTATACCATATTCGCCATCGCTTAACAATACTCTATCACCTTTTTTAAGGTCACAGGCTGATACCCATTCATTAGTTAATCCATTATAACTTTCATGTTCTAATACTTCATTAGGATTACGATTCACTTTATTATCAGGCAAATAGTACTTATGTCTTGGTGTAGATGTAATCTCATCAATAACGCCATTATCTGAGGCAATCGCAAGTGTTGTTTTCATGCAGCTTTCGTTTCTAAATAAAGTTACTACTTCTTTTAATTCTTGTTCTCCTGCTTCTTCATTATATGCCCAAACTTTATCACCAATTTCGATGTCTTCTATTACTTTGTGACCTAATTCTGCTAACACCTATGAGGTAGCGGCTACGAGTGATTTTAAAGCATAAAATCTATACTTTTTAATGATTTTACAAGTTTGCGTGTTTTTTGTTCATTTTGTCGGCGTGACTAACAGTACACATAAAAAATTCTTGGCCAGATTTTATAGCAAAAAAAGAGCCAACTTTTTAAGGTTAGCCCTTGATTATTTTTATTACATTTTAATATCTTTTTTAATAAAAATAGTATAAGTTAAATTTTTTGTAAATTGTCTTTTCTTTAATACCAGTATCAAATTCTTCAACAATCTTGGCTTGAGTAAATTGCGGCTTAAATTCAGGATAGTACTCTTCAATAAAATAATATAGTTTCCAAGCATCTATGCCACACCAAATATCATCATGTCCAAGTTCCATATCAACACGAATAGGTTTTCTATTTACCTTTTCAATGTTTACACCTTCCGCATATTCGTTAGAAAATCGAAAGCCTATACCATGAAATGCAAAAGTATGTTTCATTCCAGCATAAAAGAAGGTTGCACTAGGTATGCGATTTCTTAAACTAATTAAGTCTTTTTTTGTTTTCAGCGCAAATGCTTCTAACATAATAATCTTGGCTTCTTCGGTCTTGATAAGATAGTCTTTGACAATTAACTTTAAATTTTCATCCATCTTCATAACCTCCTTAATAATGGAAAATACTACCTGCTAGTATGTCTGCTAATGTTCGATAATATGGTGCCCTGCCCAATTGAGAAGCGTGAACATATGTTACAGGTACTCGCTGATATCCCAAGCGGGCAAATGCTTCAAGTCTATGATGCCCATCTACAACATACGCTGTTCCTTTATGGACACGAATGGGAACTCTCACGTCGGCTCCACTTTGAATTAGTTCAATATTGTTTGATATGCTAGTCTCATTTAGCAATTCTTTAGGTTGCGTTTTAACTAATTTATCAATATCATAGGTACAGCCATTGTTATGAACACAAATTCCATTCATCCCAACATAGTAGGTATGAAAATCTGCCACTTCAAAATTATAAGTCACAAATGGTTCACAGGATTCAGTCTTAGTGCCTGTAATTATACCATATTGACCATCGCTTAACAATACTCTATCACCTTTTTTAAGGTCACAAGCTGATACCCATTCATTAGTTAATCCATTATAACTTTCATGTTCTAATACTTCATTAGGATTACGATTTATCTTATTATCGGGTAAATAATACTTATGTCCTGGTGTAGATGTAATCTCATCAATAACACCATTACCTGAGGCAATTGAAAGTGTTGTTTTCATGCAGCTTTCGTTTCTGAAAAGATGAACCACTTCTTTTAATTCATTCTCACCAGTTTCTTCATCATATGCCCAAACTTTGTCTCCAATTTTTATGTCTTCAATAATTTTGTGACCGTGTTCAGTTAATACTAGAGTGCCTGCTATGAAGCATTGTCCTTGTTTTGGACAGATACCATTGGCTGCTTCAATATCGTTCATTATTGAACTTATAAAAGATGATAGGCAGAAGGTTATTTGACCAGCTATAAATCCATCTACAAATCCGGCTATAAATCCATCCGCAAATGCTTTAAAGAATTTTCCTCCCATAGCTTTTGATATTAATCCTCCTATTAATCCCCCTATTATAGCTCCTGATATTCCAGCTTTTATTCCAGCTATCATTAATGCTATTCCAAATCCCTGGGTTGCTGGATTTAACATCAATACCACTGTTACTATTAAAAATATTTTAAAGACTTTGTACCGAATTTTTGCCCATTTGGATTGTTTATATCCATTGCTTGCATCATAGTATGGATCAGGGAATAGTTCAGTGACGGTTAAGATGTTATATCGGTTTATGTCTAGGTCTATTGGGTTGTCAGTGCATATTGCATGGAGGTTTAGTCCTCCAATTGTGTCCATGCTTTCTATTATTCTTTCGATGTCTAAGCTGTCTAGGTATTGGTATACTTCTGGGTCATAGTATCTTGCGTTTATGTAGTACATTTTAGTTTCTAGGTCATAGTACTGACTTTTCCATCTGATTGGGTTTATTGAGGCAAATGGATCATTTTGGTTTAGGATTACTTCATCACAGTTTCCATAGGCATCATAGTAGTATTCGACGATTGGTTGTCCATCTTTTAGGACGGCTATTACGTTTCCTTGTCCATCTTTGGCGTATTGGTAGTCGATGGTTTGTGATCCTTTGGTGTATCTAACTCCGGTTATTCCTAGCATGTCATAGATGTATCTTATATTTTGTGTTCCTAGTGTTCCTGATTCTTTGACTCTATTTTCTCCTAGTAGTTTTGAGCCATCATAGTAGTACATTATGTTGTCAGTGTTGGTTATTTTTCTTGTTCTTTGTCCTTGATGGTTGTATAGGTATTCATTTGTGCCGTAGTTTGTTAGTAGGTTGTCCCATTTTTCTTTATTATAATAAAAAAGAAGCAGAATTTTCATTCCACTTCTCACAAATCATGTAATCATTATTTTTTCTTTAGATAAATTATTCACTCACCTTTATATCATTGTTATAAAA
>JAVBLW010000024.1:0-17073 GCA_031553215.1 Anaeroplasmataceae bacterium | reverse complement strand
GATACAAGAAAAAACCATGGAGTAGATTTATAACGATACTAAAGTGGGTAATAGTAGCCTTCATAGTATTTACGGCTATAATAGCAATAGTATTTGGTGATCCAGTAAGTAAACGTTTCGGAATACTACTATGATATTCTTTTAAGTTTCGGTAATAAATGTGAATGTTTAGAGCCATTACATATCCGTACGGATATGAAGCGTAGAATGCATGATATAGCAAATATATATGAAAGTTAATAAATTAGTATAGGGATAATCTCTACAAAAAGAGATTATCCTTTTTTATATCATATTAAAAGAAATTAGAAAATTGTCATTAAATATAGAAAAATGCTGCATTTTGCGCAATTTATATAGTGATATAATTAAATCAAAGGGGAGGGGGCGAACCATTATGAATCTTTTTAAAGATTTTTATAAAGAGGTGAAAATTGTTTTATTTAAATATGGTGAAGTATTAAATGATTGTTATAAATTAATATCAAATGATTCAAAAATACAATTTGAAAGAAAATGAATGGTTTGGTCTAATTCAAATATATTTGGATAAATTCTGTGATGATGAGGAACGTAATTTCATCAAATTGTTATACTTTAAAAAGAAGTCAATAACTTATGTATCACAAAATATATATATAAGGAGGGAAATTATAATGCAACCAGTAGGAAAAAAATATCATATAGTAAGCTGGAATTGTCAAGGTAATTCTATAGAAAGGGTAGGAGCTTCTCAAAGTTGGATTGATTCATCAGCTCAAAACTTATTATTGATTCAAGAATTAGGAAATCCTAAAGACTGGGATGGGAGAATAAAAGAAGGATATATACAATATGGAAGCGGTAGATACCCATATATTTTTAAACCACATTTTGCAATCCCAAAATATGTGGGTAATATACGATGTAGTTTAGGTATGTTAATGCCTGATGATTGTGTTGGGAAAACAATAATAATGAGACCAAGACCTTGTCTTTATACTATTGTGCAAGGCGATAGATATAAGGTTTTAGTAGCAACAATGCACGCTACATCAGATGGTGGTCATAGCACTTCTCAGGGAGAAATAGAGCTATTAATTCAAATGTTTAATAAAAAAGAAAAGTCTTTAGGAGATTATGATGAATGGATATTAATGGGAGATTTTAATAATGAACCTAGTCAGATACCAAAACGTATTAAAGATCAATGCCATATGATCTGTCCTGATAAGTGTACACATGGCGTAAAAGTGTTGGATTATGCGTTTTATTCTTCCGAAAAGATTATAATTAAAGAAATAAAAATCATAGGAATAACAGGTAGTGATCACGTTCCTGTTGCTTTGGATATTATTATATAAATATATAATGAGGAAAATAATAAATGAAATATAGAATTATAACATGGAACTGTTAAGGAAATGCGATGGGTAAAATTGAACCAATACACGCACAACTGTTCGGTAATGGTGTGGATAATATTATATTGTTAATCCAGGAATTGGGAAATCCATATGATTGGATTAATAGAATAAAAGATGGACAAATAAATTATGGTACAAGCACTAGACCACATAAATTTAATTTTTATTTTGAACCCCAACAAGGAGTGATTAATCCTCGTTGTTCACTTGGGATATTAAATGATAATAGTAATTCAATAATCAGTTCATACTATCCATATGATTTAAGAAGACCCTGTTTATTTACCTTCATAAATATATCTGGGAAAATTGTTTTAGTAGCAACAATGCACGCTACAACAAATTAACGACTGGATATATTTTAATGAATGGATATTAATGGGTGACTTTAATAATACCCCAGAAAAAATATTAAAAAATGTTAGAGGTAAATATTTTATCAAATATACTTCAGTTCCAACACACAACAGTGGAAAAATATTAGATTTTGCATTGTGTTCATTTGATGCGAATATAATCAATTCTATAGAATATATAATACCTGCTACTGGAAGTGATCATTTGCCAATTATTATAGAAATTAACATTTAGAAAGGAGTGGTTTAAATGCCATCAGTTATACCTTACGATCCATCACTAGTTCTAGGTAATATTGTTTCACCAAAAAAACTAGAACATATTCAAAAAATAAGTCAAATTCAAGCTCCTGCAGATAGAGCAGAGGATGAACTTAATTCACTAATTTCTTTAAGAAGAAGTATGGACATGACTATCCAAGAAGTTGCTAATCTAGGAATTAATACTCAACAGATAGCCGAGGAATGTAAAGAGATTAGTAAGGAAATTGAAAAAGCTGCGGTTGACTATGCAAAAATAAAAATAGCCGCAAAAAAAGAAATTCAAAAAATGTATGCGACACCTATTATAAGCACAAACTGGGAAAGTCCACTAGATTATAATAGAACTGATATTAAAAAAATGCCATTATCGGCTGATTCATTAAATCTAAACGTTCAATATTTCTCATTTGATAGTAATAGTCAAAGTTCAAATACACAAGCACAATCAGTTCAAAATTTTGTAAGTTCAGAATTTAGATATTTAGGAAATAGCATATCAGATTCTGCTAGTAAGGCTGCACAAAGTCAAATACATAGTCAATATTCTAGACATAAAATGCAAGGAACACTTGTAATATCAGCAAGCTGTACCCATAAAGATGCATTATTATTAGCTCCATGTATTATTGATGTTGATAAGGGTATAAGAGTTTGGAATTCTATGTATCCAAACGATAAAATAAAAACAAACGATTATGCATCACTGACCCAAATTGCAAATGAAGCACAAACAGAAGAAGAAGCATCTATGAATATACTGTCAGGTGCAACCTATGGTTCTTGTTTTGTAGGAATGGTTCATATATTAAATGAGTCAACAACTATTTCAACAGAAAAAATGTATTCTTTAGCTGAAAGCTTACAAGCTCAAATTAAAATGAAATGCTGGATTGCTGATGCTGCAGGAGGGTTTGGAGTAAGTCGTTCGGTTTCAAATGATGTTAAAGACTTATTTAGTTCTCAAAGTATTTCGGCACATTGTACGCTTACGACTCGCGGTTCTATTCCATCAATAAAATCTAATCAAGTAAAGATCGCAGTAAAAGAATTTACAAGTTTTGATGGAAAATCAGCCATGGATGATTTAGCTAAATTACAAAATTCTACATCAGCTACAAAAGATTCAGTAGATGCATCAGCAGCTGCAGCAAGAAAAGGTCAACAAATGCTTGCTATGCAAAATACTAAAGTTGAAAGTGTCTTATCCGCTCTTGGTGATTTAGATGAACATAATAATAGTATTTTAGATATAAACTCTATGATGACAGCTTTTGAAGATTATATTGATAAAGCACTTCAAGGAGAATTAGGAGTACCGATTAATTTTTATTTAAAACCAATAACTAAATCTCAACTTGCAGAGATGTGGGTAGATAAGTATTTCCCTAAAGAATTCTTAAAAATGTCTACAGGTGATGATTCAGCAATAGTAGAATAAGTAAAAAATAATTCCTTTAAATTAAGGAATTATTTTTTGTTTAATATATCTAATTTTTTATTTATCTCTTTTAAATTAATATTTTTGGTCTCTAAGAAAATCGATAATCTTTTAAATTCATCAATAATTAAATCAATATCATATAAAGTAGGAATGTAATCATTCTCCCACCACCAATTTTTTATAGTCAAGGTTTCACCTTTTCTAGTAACTACTGGTTCAAACCTACCTACAAATGTATTTCCAATCATTACTGGCAATACATAATAACCATATTTTCTTTTATCTACTGGAACATATACTTCCCAACTATAGTCAAAATCAAAAATAGTTTTTATTAGTTTCCTATCCCATATAAAACTATCAAGAGGAGCAATAAATACAGCTTTATTATTATTTATTTCTTTGAATAAATATTTTTCATCTTCAACATTAATATAAAAAGGTTCTTTAATGTTTTCAACGTTTAGTTTAATCAATTCATTATTATCTAATAAATATTTTAATATAATTTTTCTTAAATCGGTTTTTTCAAGCTCAGATCCTAACCAAGCAGTTCCATTCTTATTCCAAAGTGCACCAACATTAGAAATCCTTCTTTTATAAAACCAACTATAAAAATCATTAATATCTTTACAGATATAGTTGTCTTGTTTATTGAAACTAATAATATTTTCAATTAAATCGTATTCTCTAATAACACCCTTTTTATTACTAATTCCAAGTATTCCTTGATTATATAGGTAATCACATACGATACTTGAGGTATTCGAATGTCTCCAAGTAGAATTTTCTACTTTAGGTAGTGGTATCTTATTAGATGCGGAAGAACCATTTGTTTTAATATAATCAATTACAAAGGGGATATATTCAAAAATATAATCTAACCCTTTTCCTTTTATATGCTTAGTAATCATTTTTACTTGTTTATCTCTTATATACTTATAGTTATTAAAATATTTTGATTCAAAGATTCCCATTTGCTTATCCCAACCATCAATTAAAAGATGTGAAGAATATAAACTAGTATGTAGCATTTCTTTTTTATAATCTTTAATTCTTGAAAATAGAACTAAATCAGCATTTCTTCCTATAACATCTAATGGATCATATTGAATGGAAGGAATCCGATTAAAAAAATCTTCGATTGTTTTAATTGAATCATTATAAAATCCATGATAATTTACATAAAAATTTTTTAGCTCTTCTAATGTTATATTGATTTCCGTCATACAAACACCTCATTTACTTTATTTTATAATTAATTTTTATAGTACACAAGATGTCTTTAAATTTATATGGAAAATGATATAATATTTACGAATAGGAGATTTTTAGTATGAAAGATGTATATCAATATGTACCAACTTTTGAAAATGAAAAATGGTTATTAAAGCAAAGCACAAATAATGAAATTGCTGACTTATTAGAAGTGTACTCAGATAAGTTATCATTACCTTTATTTAATAGTGATAATTGCCATGGAGATAAATTTCATTATGATACATTAGAAAAAATGGATAATGCAATTAAAATGTGGGATGAATCATATAATAAAAAACACTATGTAAGATGGACTATCTTTAGTAAGAAAGAAAATAAAGCAATTGGAACAATTGAGTTATTTCATAGAAAAGCAAAAGATTACTTTGATAATGTAGGTTTATTAAGAATTGATTTAAAAAGTGAATATGAAAAAGAAGAATTCATAATTGGAATTTTAGGTTTAATAATTAATGATACTTACGAAATGTTCGAATGTGATAGAATAGCAACAAAGGCAATTTCTACTGCAAAAGAAAGAATTAATGCTTTGATTAAATTAGGTTTTGTTCAATCAGTTAATAATTTAATTGGTCATGATGGAACTAACTACGATTCATATTTTGAAATAAGAAAAGGATAGAAATTATAATGCTGCCTAATTTAGACTTAATAGTTCTAAATTAGGTTTTTTCTTTTATTTAATTATTTTAGTATAATTGAAAATAATAATAATGAAATAATGTTATAATAAAAACAGACAAAAATATATACAAAAATGACAGGATTTAAATTAGTTTTACCTCTAAAATATAGTTAGTGGTAGAAAGGATGATATATATGGATTTGGTAGTAAGTATTAGAAAAGCAATAGATTATATCGAAGAACATTTATCTGAAAATAATGTAATTGATCAGGTTAGTAATGAAGTAGGTATATCTCCCCTATATTTGCAAACAGGTTTTAGATTTATGACTGGTTATTCAATAGCTGAATATATTAGAAATAGAAAGCTATATCTTGCGGCCGTGGATATAGCATATAGTAAAGATAAAATTATTGATATAGCCTTTAAATATGGATATGAAACTCCAGAAAGCTTTTCAAAGGCTTTTAATAAATTTCATAATCAAACACCAATGCAAATTAGGACAAATCCAAAGAACATAAATATCTTTTTACCTCTGAAAATTAAAATTACAATACAAGGAGGAAATAATATGGATTTTGTAATTGAAGAAATGGGTGGCTTTAAGGTTATTGGATTTGAAAGAATTTTTAATTTTGATAACTCATATGTTGAAATACCTAAATTTTGGTCTGAGGTTATGCAGGATTACTCTAATAATAAGGAATTATTTGATAGATATAGTATTGGTGAATTTGGGGTCTGCTTAGATGATGTAGATGAAAAAGGCAAGTTCAGATATATTATTGCAGGAGTTTATAAAGATGGAGATATTCCAAGTGATATGAAAATATATGAAATACCTTCATCAAAATGGGCAAAGTTTAGATGTGTTGGATTATTACCAGGAGCAATGCAAACTATTAATACAAAGATATTTAAAGAATGGTTACCAAATAATCCTGATTTTGAGATATCTCTAGGTATGAATTTAGAATGGTATTCTGCTGGTGATTGTACAAAATCAAGTTATGAAAGTGGAATTTGGATTCCGGTAAAAGATAAGTTATAATATACAGTAGGAGATGTAATTATTGAGGAGGAAGTACTATGATTAAAACTACTGTTAAAAATGAAGGCTTCCATGGTCGTTTGTACAGCAAAAATCTTGAAAAAGAAAAAGTTGTTATCACCATAACAGGTAGTGATGGTGGTATAAAGAATGCCTCAATAATTGCAAATTTTTATAAGCAAAATGGAATAGATTCACTCGCTGTTGGATTTTTTAAAACTAAAGAAACTCCTAATTCTCTAGCATTAATACCAGTAGAGTATATTTTAAATGCAATAATATGGTTGAAAAAACAAGGGTATCAAAAAATTGGTATTGATAGTTTATCTAAGGGATCTGAATTAGCGTTGTTAACAGCTATTTATTGTAAAGATGTTAGTTTTATGATAATGAGATCACCGTCATACTTTGTTAGTGAAGGATTGACATCAAAGGGCCAACCTTCAGGAACTTCTTGTTGGTCTTATAAAGATATTGGAATTGATTTCACAGGGTATAAAATTCGTGAATTCGATACTAAAAAGGAGTTTTTTGCACATAAGGAATTAACTTTGCGAAAGTTTAATGATGATAAAGTTATAAATCGAAACTCATTGATTCAAATTAACAAGATAAGTTGTCCTATACTAATGTTTTCAAGTTTAAATGATACTGTTTGGGAATCCGAAAAGGCTGCAAACATAATTATGAAAGAATTAAATGAATCAAATCAAAAAGTAAGCCAACATAAAACTTATAAATATATTAGTCATTTTATGCTTCCGAAAATTTCTTTTAGGATGAAAATGCTATTTAGGATTGAAAGAAAGTATTCAAAAAAGTGCAAACTGACAAGAGAAGAAATGAATAAAACAACCCTTAGTTGGATAGAAGGAGTATGACTATGGAATTAATTAACTTTGGTAGTATTGCAATTAATCAGTATCTAATTAAAATTGAAGCTGGCTATCTGATGATTGATACAGGCTATCCTGATGGGTATACAAAATTTTTAAAAAAATTGAAAAGAAATTCGCTATCATTGAATGATATAAAATATATATTTTTGACTCATGCTCACGATGATCATGTAGGATTTTTGAAAAAGATATTAGAAGATAATCCAATGATTCAGGTTTTTATATCTAAAGAAACGGAACAAAGACTTAAAGATGGGCATAATCGTTTTGACGGAGGAACGTCCTCTTTATATGCACATTTCATTTGCAATTTTATGCGATTAATTGGGAAAGGGAAACACAAGTTTCCTTCGATTAATCACCTTAATCATCCTATATATTTAGATGATCCGCAGTTTAATTTCGAAAAGTACAAAATTAATGCTAAGCACGTTTTTCTTCCTGGTCATACAAGAGATAATGTAGGTTTAATTATTGAAGGTAGATATTTGTTTTGTGGAGATGCAGCGATGAGTGGCCCAGCAAGTAAAAACAATAACATTTTATATATTGAAAACAAAGAAGACTATATTTTATCTTGGCAAAGAATGATAGAACTTAATTTACCAAAAATATACCCAGGGCACGGCAAACCATTTAAAAGAGAGCAGTTAATAAAAAACTATAAAAAGTTAGTTAGAATAAAAATTAGACCATTGAAATCATAAAATAATTATATAAAGGAAAAGCGTATTAAAAATTATTCCAAATTGAGGTATCTTCTTGACCAAGAGCCCAAAACGCTTTTCCTTTTAGTTTATATTGATTTAATAAAAGATTTTTTTCATTTATAGAATTCGTATCTTCATACCAAATAACATACTTTCCTGTTTGTAATGTTGTATTATTAATGGTTATTTTTTTATCATTATTTTTTACTTCAAATTCTAATTTAGCACTTTGAGTTTGTTTATCAATTGTATAGGTGGTAGTATAGTTTTCCTTAATTTTAGTTATCATTGAATTGGTAAGAGCTAATCCTTTAATATTAGTGTTTGTTGTAGACCAAATTCTACCATATAGTGCATATCCCATAACAATTTTATCTTTAGTTGTTTTAGTTAATGCATATTTGATTGATTTTTCAAAAAAATCTATACTACAAATAGGCCCGCTAGAACCTCCATCATAATGTTCATCATAGCTCATTATTATTAGGTAATCAGAGTATTTCGCGAGATTTTCATAATCATAAGAACCATGCCATCCAGTTTTGTAATTATAAGGGTTTGCTGCGACAGCTACCGATATTTCTTTGTCTTTAGGAATCTTTTCTCGTAGTACCTTAATAAGATTTACATATTTTTCTTTTTCATTGGAGGTAAGATTTTCAAGGTCTATATTTATTCCATCAAGATTATATTCTTCAATAGCCGATGCAATATCACTTGAAAGTTTATCAATATTATTAAGTGCTGATATTCCGCTATTTCTGTCCCAGTGATTGCTTAAAAATGGGATAACTTTAATATTATTATCATGCATGGTATTTATAAATCTTTTATTTGGATAGTTTAATTCAAGATTGCCTGTCGATGTTATATTAAAATAACTAGGAGAAGTAATATTTGTTTTAGATTTAATTACATAATTAATTTGTTCATCAACCGTACCAAAGAATAAATATCCCAAATTAAATTGATTTTCTTCAATAAATATATTTTCATTAATATTTGAATTATTTTCTGATTCTATATTGTCAATAAATATATTTTTTTGTTCGGTAGTTAGTAATTGATAAGGAATTAATATAATTAGACTTCCACCAACAAAGATTTTTATTGTTCTAATAATTTTCTTTTTTAAAGTAACTTTTAATTCTTTGTTTTCTTTTAAATCTTTAGGATAAAATTCTTTTGAAAACTCACTTTTATTATCATAGTATATATGTAAATCATAAGTTTGCTCAGAGTTCATAACAAACAATAATTTATTAAACATGGAATCACCTATACTTATTATGGATAAATTTTATAAAAAATTGCATTAATAAAATCAATATGCATGGTATTAATGATTATTATTTAATTAAGGATATGTAAATGAAGTATGGTTATAATATTTTTATCTTTATATTGAAAGGAAAATAATATGAGTAATCGTTTAAAAGATACAACTAGTCCATATTTATTACAACATTCCAATAATCCTGTTGATTGGTATCCATGGTGTGAAGAAGCTTTTGAAAAGGCTAGAATAGACGATAAACCAATATTTTTAAGTATTGGTTATAGTACTTGTCATTGGTGTCATGTAATGGCTCATGAAAGTTTTGAAGATATTCCTACCGCAGAATTATTAAATAAGTTCTTTATTTCAATTAAAGTAGACCGAGAGGAGAGACCGGATATTGATAGTGTGTATATGTCAGTTTGCCAGGCTTTTACTGGTAATGGTGGTTGGCCTACGAGTATCTTTATGACATATGATAAAAAGCCTTTTTATGCAGGGACATATTTTCCAGTAGAATCAAAATATGGAATGCCAGGTTTTAAGGATTTATTATTGGCCTTAATAGATGGTTGGAATTATCAACGTAATCAATTGCTTGAATCCGCTGATAAAATAGTAAAGCATATTAGTAAGGTTGATAATATGCATAGTGATATAAATAGTAATGAACTTATTGAAAAGAACATTGAATACTTTTTTAAAAGTTTTGATGAAAAAAATGGAGGTTTTGGTTATGCACCAAAATTTCCTTCTCCACATAATTTAATTTTTTTAACTTTATATTCTAAAATACATAATGATTTATCCGTATATAAGATGGTTGAAAAAACCCTTATTCAAATGAGGGAGGGTGGAATATTTGATCATATTGGATTTGGCTTTTCTAGATATTCTACAGATCAAAGATTCCTAGCACCTCATTTTGAAAAAATGCTTTATGACAATGCATTATTAATGATTGCTTATGCTAGTGCGTATAGTGTATCTTCTAATGAATTATACTTAGATACTTGTGAAAAGGTTGCGGATTACATAATTCGTGAGATGACATCTAACGAAGGTGCTTTTTATAGTGCACAGGATGCTGATAGTGAAGGAGTAGAGGGAAAGTTCTATACCTTTACATTAAATGAAATCAAAGATGTTTTAGGTGCTGAAAAAGGAATTGAATTTGCTAAAGCTTTTGACATAACAGAAAAAGGTAACTTTGAAGGTGTTAATATTCCTAATCTTTTGAAAAGTAATAATTTAAAAGATAATTTTAATGAAGAACTAAAAAAACTTTATGATTACCGTAAAAATCGTAATAAGCTTCATCTTGATGATAAAATACTTACTTCATGGAATTCTTTAATGATAATAGCGATGTCGATGCTTTTTAGAATAACTAAGAATGACAAGTATTTAACGATTGCAAAAAAGGCTCAAAAATTTATTGAAAATAACTTATGTAATGATTATGAAATATATACAAGTTTTCGTAATGGTAAGCACTCTAAAAGTGGATTTTTAGATGATTATTCATTTTATATAGCAGCTTTGATTGAACTTTATAATTCTACCCTAGATAGAGAATACCTAGATAAAGCTGAAGTTTTTTGTAAAAAGACAATAGAATATTTTGAGGATGATAAGGATGGCGGTTTCTATTTATGCAAAAAGAATCAAAGTGAACTTTTTATTAATCCTAAAGAAACATATGATGGAGCAATACCTAGTGGTAATTCGGTAATGACTTACAATCTTGTTAGAATTAGTCAATTAAATAATGATAATTATTTTATTAATGCTCTAAAAAAACAGATTGATTTTATGTTGTCTAAAGTAGGAAGTTATTTAATTGGTAATAGCTTATTTTTATTATCATTAATAATTAATGAAATTCCACCTGTTCATATTGTGATTGTTAAGAATGATAAGACAAATATAAATGAAATAATTGATAAACTACCCAATTTATCAAATGTAGTTGTTGTAGAAGAAGGTAATGGATATTCATTATTAAATAATCAAACAACATATTATGTATGTAAAAATCATTCATGTTTACCACCAAGTAATAGTTTGGATTAAATTAAGAAAAGGAAACTATTTTAAAATTAGTTTTCTTTTTTTCTTTTCATGTTAAAATAAATTATATAATACCGAAGATTAAATATGAATAGGAAGTGAACGTGATGGCTGAATTACCAGAAATAGCTAAAATAACTCATCAAATGAATGATGAGTTAAGAAGTAGAGTTATTGATGAAGTTATTATATTACAAGAAAAATGCACTAATGTTTCTGTGGAAGAACTCAAATGTAGAATTAAGAAAGCAGTTATTGAAAAAGTATATTATAAAGGTAAATGGATAATTATAGCTTTTACTAATGGGGAAAATATTTTATTATCGCTTGGTAT
Organism: Anaeroplasmataceae bacterium; assembly: GCA_031553215.1. Taxonomy (GTDB): domain Bacteria; phylum Bacillota_I; class Bacilli_A; order Acholeplasmatales; family Anaeroplasmataceae; genus JAVBLW01. The sequence goes on along the minus strand of JAVBLW010000024.1, from coordinate 5,350 downwards.
GGGTGCTGATGTACTATATTATTTGGATGAAAAAGATTCTAGTGATAAATTTCAAATAAAAGTAATATTTAAAGATAATAGTTGTTTTACTATACGTTATTGGTGGTTTGGTAAGTTTCTTATTGTTTCTGATAAAGAGCTATGTGATGAGAAAAATACCAAGGATATAGCTATTACTCCATTTGATAAAGAATTCACTTATGAATATTTTAAAGGTATATTAGGCGGGAAGAAAACTCAAATTAAAGCATTTTTGTTAGATCAAAAAAATGTTGGTGGTATTGGTAATATGTATATGCATGATATATTATTTATGGCAAAGATTCATCCTCAAAGTAAAATTAATGAGTTAACTGAAGAAGAAATAAAATGTTTATATGATAGTATATTATATATACTTAATACATCGTTTAATAAAGGTTCATTTAACTATGAAATGGATTTTTATGGTCAAAAGGGTAATTATAAAGTTGAAGATTTTTTAATTGGATATAAAGAAAATCAAGATTGTCCTATATGTCAAAATCCAATTAAATTAATTAAGACAGGTAGCACATCATCGTTTATATGTGATAGTTGTCAAAAAAAGGATTGAAAATAATAAATAGTTAAAGGAGAAAGAATTATGGGAGAAGAAATTCGTAAGAAAGGATATCTTTATAAAAAATCAGAATTGGTATTGACTAGACCTTTTTATGCAAAATTTAGAAAGCATAATTGCTCTAAATGTGGAGGACGATTGAAACTTACTTGGGTAACACACTATGGAGTAAAAAAGGGGTCAAGGCAAGCAATCTGTGGGGGACTTACATATGATGTATTTAATAATCCAATAGATTATAAATTTGGAATATTTAAGTGTAGTGAATGTTCTGCAAAGTTTAGTATTGATGACCAATATTACTTTGAAAAACCTCAAAAACTAGAAAAAGATAATAATAAATATGGGGACTATCGAAATCGAGATCCATATCATATTTATCTTGCTGACATTGAAGTAATACAGGGAAAATAGATTATTCCTAAAAAAATTAACTTTAAATAATTGATTGGAGAATTATAAAATACTATGAATAAATATGGGTTTTAAGATAAAAAAGTTGCTTGTTATCTATTTCATATTTTAAATTATAAATAATAGTATTGATACAAAAAATTAGTGAATTATAAGAAAATATTCAATATGAGTATAGAATTATTATTTGTTCATATAATTTAATAGAAATGTAAAAAGATATATAATGACAAAATATAACTACCGCTAGTGTCGTATTTTGTCGAACGATACACCTTGCAAAATAATTACAAGACTGTTAGAATGAATACAAGGGCAGAGATTTGTTTTTGGAAAAGAGAGTTTTCATTCAAATTATTGGTGTCATCTAGGAATTAATATCATAAATTAAAATGAAGTGTTGTAAAAACAAAAAAACATGGTATGATGTTATTTGTGTTGTAAAACATGGGTGGAAGAAAAATTCTAGTTTAAGAAATTCGGAGGTTCTATGTGGAATTTATCTAATGTAAAAATAAAAAAAGGTTTTTGGGGCACAATATTTTCTCTTTTTAAAATTGGTATTAAACCAGATAAAAGACGTGTATAAAAAGTAAAACTCTCTTATAAGGGAGTTTTTTTTATGGGGGTGGAAGAAAAATGGCGAAGAGAAATATTTCTACTAAATTTATTGAAGAATGTATTAGTCAAAATTGGTTAGGTGTGGAATCAGAGTTGCAAGAGATTTTTCATGAAATAGAACAGTTTAATGAAAAGCCTTTTGTTATTGAAAAAAGCTATATCAAGAGACGATATACAAAAACTTTTGTTACTACTAGCAATATTTTTAAAAAGAATGATGAAAATTTGATGCCTAAAAATGGTGATAATCTCAGTTTGTTGATAAATACTTTTATAATAAGGATAAAGGATAGTATTTTTTCCTATAGACAAATTAATAATATAATAAATGAAACTACGTTTTTTTGGTTAAAACTTCTAAATGAAGAACAAAATATACAAACTTCTAATAAAGAAATAAAAACAGAAATTAAAGAAATAAAAACAGAAATAATAAATCAATATAAATTATTATTAAATAAATTGCATAAAAAGGGTAATAAAAATAATTCAAATAATTATGATAGTAGCTTATATATAAAAATCACTGAAAAGAAAGATATTAGTTTTGAAAAACTTAATAAAATAAGCACCTATTATAATAATCTTGAAAAACAATATATTTATATTACAAATAATATAAATGATTTAAAATATTTTCAAAAAAAAATTAAAAAAAACGAAAAACTAAATAGTATATTAATTGATTGTGAAGAAATATTAAAACAATTAAAAGCTGAGATAAAAATAATAAATGAAAAGATTTCTAATATAATGAAAACAATAAAAGAATTGAAAAAAAATCCAACTACTATTATAATTGAACAAATTATCAGTGCTGAAACAGTAGATAAATTATATAATCCTTTTCAAGAAGATCTAAATAGTATTATATTTCAAAAGGGTAATGTTTTTATACATGAAATAAGAGGAATTGAAAAAAGAATAACGCTTTTTATTCATGAATTTGACGAGAAATTGAATTGTGAACCAGGGTTTGTTATGATTAAGAATAAGCTCGTACTTATTTATAAATCTATTTTAATAAGTTATGTTCAACAAACAAAAGACGATGATGAAGAATTAAAAGATAGCATCTTCTATAATCTCTCAGCAATATCTCCTGGAGATGGAAAAATAGAAAGAGAGCAAATGGAAAATATATTAGCCGAATCAAAAAAGATAATATATAATAATTTGTTTAATTATAAAAAAATCAATAAATATGAAAATAAGCTAAAAAATAGTATTAATTCATTTATAAAAGAAGATCATAATAGTGATAATAACTATAATGAAATAATTAATAAATTAACCGAACATTTATATGAAATGATAAGGATTAATAATAAAAGATTTAATAACAGAATTAAAAAGCTTATGGAAGGTGTTTCACCATATATTAATTTTGTTCCTTCTAATTATTTTTCTAATAGCAATAATAGTGAAGAATATAGTATACTCAATCATAATATCTTTTTAAATAAAAAAGAGATAATCTATCTAAATATTGATAAGAAAAATGGTAGAACCTTATTTTTGAAATTACTACAAAATTATTTAGATAAAAAGAATACTAATATTAAACCTATAATTATTGAAATTTCGAGGCAAAATTTAGATTCACTCTATTATGAAATCTTAATTGCTATTGTTAAACAAAGTGAAGTGTTCTATTCTAAAAAAATAGGTAAATTAATTTCCTTGATAAGTAGGGTTTGGAATACAGAAAGGCTATTATATGATGTATCTAAATTGTATTTGATGTTGTCATATGTTGCCTCATTATTTAGACTGTATAGTAAAAAAAATCTTTATGGCTGCACTTTTTGTATATTAATTGATGAGATTGATGATTTTTCTAAAGTTGACTATAAAAAATTGAATAAATTATTAAAGAATTTTTATCTAAATGGTTTTAACATTAGTATTATTACTTTTAAAGAAAGTTTAAATCATAAGAAAGTATATTATAAATTACCAATTAAAATTATTGAATTTATTTATGGTATTTATCTATTTGTTTATATTATTTTGAGAGGAATTAGAAAAATTTTTAAAGGTTTGGACTTTGTTTTAACAAAAATTTTTGATAAGCTTAAAAAGCCGTCGATAAAATATAAATCTAAATTATATTTTGCCTCGTTAAATGGAACGTTTACTGAGGGAAAAGAAAAATATGATATTATTTTATCAGACACTAATAGAGAAGATAGAATATCTGTAAAAAATATAAAAGATATGGATTATTGTTTTAGAACAAGCAATATTTTAAATATTATTGCTACAAAACCAGTAATTTTGAAAGAAACAATAAGTGAATTTTATGAGGATAGATTAAATAGTGAAATAACTGTCCAAAGTATTATAAACATTATTCAAAGTCATCTAAAAAGCGGGATATATAGCGGATATAATATAGCATTATATGGTGATTATGGAAACGGAAAAACTACAATATGCAATTTAGTCCTAAATTATTTTGAGAGAAATCAATCAACTGAAAAAAAATCTGATTTTGTTGGTTTATTGGTTGATATGAAAATAAACACTCATTCATCGTCATCATTTATTGAAGAATTATACTTTCAAATTGAAAGAAAAATATTAGTTGAAATATTAAAAAAGAAAAAGTTAAATGAAGATACTATGTCTTTAAAAAAATATGCCAAATCTTATGAAAAAAATCAGAAAAAAATACAAAAATTTATTTATCGTACTTCAATGCACAAATCTTCTGAAGATATAATTAAGGAAAATAGCAAATCATTTAAATTTAGATTGGTTTTCGGTTTTTTGACATTTATTGTTTTATTAGGTATTTTATTTTTCTTTCTTATTTCAAAAGCTATATTTAAAAACGTCAATGATTTGTCGAATTTTTTCTCAACCATAAGGGGTAAATTAAAATTTGACATAAATAAGACAGGATTAATATCTCTGTTGGGAATAATTTCATCGGTGGCAATTCCATTTTTAGCATATTTTGTAATAAAGGAATATAGGTATTCAAATTTAAATAAAAATAAAATTACAATGGTTCAAATAGAGAGAATATTGTTATATGCAAAAAATAACTTGTATAAATCTAAATACAATAGTAAAAGGTTATCATATTTAGATACAGTTGAAATGAACACAATTGTTGTAGTTGATGATATTGATAGATTGTCCCCTACAAAAATTTATGATACTTTACAGGGTATAGCATATGTGAAAAATGAACAGCATGATAATAATATTGTTTTTATAGTTCCGATCTCATATGACACAATTGAGTTGGATAAAGATAAGTTAATTAGTTATGAGTATTTGAACAAAATATTTGACTATTCTATTAAGATGCATGAGCCAACGAATGATGATATAGGGAACTTTGTTGAATTTGCATTAGAAAAGTGTAATTATAAAGATGCGAAATTAAATTTAATTAAAGAATATTTTGTAATTAGAAAACTCCATAATTTTAGAATAGTAGTTAATATACTGAATAGATTTTTAGAGGAAAATACAAGCAAACTTAATAATCATAGTAATAAAGATAAAGTAAAAATTAAAAATCATAAAATTATTAATGACTTAATAAGAATAGAATTATGTGAAAAATTTATAAAATATAACCATATAAGTGAAGGTTTTATGAATACATTTAATAAATTAGATAATTTTATAGACGAAAGATTGAACTATATAAATTTTGTTGAAAAACTTAAAAATGATATTTATAAGGAAGAT
>JAVBLW010000015.1:0-58472 GCA_031553215.1 Anaeroplasmataceae bacterium | reverse complement strand
TGATGTTAATGAAAGTATTAAGATTATAATTATTTGTATTGTTAATATTTTTTTCATATTACCTTATCCTCACTACTCCCATTTAGCAAATAGCTTCGTTTCCCTATAAATGTAATTCCCCTCACTATCATATTGCTTCCCTGGTACAATATCTACATCAAAATTCCATTCATTGACACATTCTGTTTCCTTATACCATCCCTTAAATGTATATCCTTCTCTTATTGGCTCAAGAGGTATATATGTTATTAGCTCATTACCACAATCATCAAACCAATATACATCCTCTTCACCTTCATTGTAATTTAAATAATAGGTGATGTTTGCATTATAGATATTATATGTAAAAAGTTTTTCATCTACTGGATAATATATAGGGAAAAATACACCTGCAGTATACGTAGATCCAAATAAACAAAATCCCCATTCCTCAGCATAATTAAAATCAAATAGTTGTGAATTTAATGTAAAAAACATTTTTATTTCATCACTCGTAAATCCATCAACAGAACCCTTATTTGTGAAGCCACAAGAACCTAAATAATAAATTTTTTCTAAATCTCTACAACTTCTTACATTTACATATGGTCTACCAAATGAAGCTGGTATTTCTTTTACTCCTATATATTCAATTTTATATCCATCTATGTAATCAGGTACTATTACTACTTTTTTTTGTTTACCAAGTTCTGATAATCCAGCAAACTCTGCGACCTTATTACCATTTTTATCTTTTGTTAATTGATATAATATATCTCCACTTTCATATTGTTTTTCGTGTTTTAATCGACATGATGTTAATGAAAGTATTAAGATTATAATTATTTGTATTGTTAATATTTTTTTCATACTACCTTATCCTCCCTGATATATTTTATCATATTTATGTTTTAGTTTATATATTTTTATGTAATAAGACTCTCATGTGAAAATCGAGGATAAGACTAGATGCTTTTTTATAATAAAATCAAGGAACCTATCGTTGTCCCATCTGATCCACGTACTCCATTAGAACCCTTTTTCTTTGCTGAACTTCCAAATCCTCCGTCATCGCCTTTACTACCGCCTAATCCAGCTTCACCACCAAATCCATAATAAACTATTGTTGATAAAACCATTATATTGTTATCATTTGATTGTTCTCCAGGACTAATAATTGGCAGTGTCTTATATGCGTTTCCACCATTTCCACCATTGCCACCATTTCCGCCACTTCCTTCACTACCAAAAAGTATTGTGTCCGGTCCGCCCTTACCACCATTGCCACCGTTTCCGCCATTACCTGCTTTCCCATTCAGACCACATTTTCCGTTAATAAATGAAACATTTGACATATTTCCTGTGATGGAAGAAATTAGGATTGATACTGGAACACAACCGCGTCCTGCTATTCCAGCATTTCCACCATTTCCTCCTTTGCCACCATTCCCACCATTCCCAGCATCATTTGAACCAGAACGATTATATGTTTTTGCTCCATTTCCTCCGTTCTCACCATCTCCACCGTTTCCTCCATTACCGGCATTTCCACCAGTTCCGCCAATAATTTTTATGGTTCCAGCATAAGTATTAATCTCAAGGGCTATGCATTTTATTGCATAGGCACCATCCCCTCCATTTCCCCCATTACCACCATTCCAGCCATTATCACCATTTTTACCACAAGCATCCAAGAAAACAAGATCTTTACCATTTGTACCATCTGAGGCTGAAATTCCAGTAAATGATAATCCATCTAGTCCCGTGCAGCCACTTCCACCATTTCCAGCACTTATTGTTATATTATCTGAATAACTATTAATTGCTACTGTTGGAATGTCTATTACACTTTCTCCATTTTTCCCACTAAACAAAAGTAAATATGAACTACCATTTGAACCTTTCAATGAAACTGTTCCATATAAATTAAATTCAACTCTTTGCTTATTAGTTGAAATAAAAACAGGCAAGCCACTTATAGAGGTTATGTTAATATCTTTTAAATTTATTATTAACGTCTTAGAGCGATTAGATATTTCTATATATATTCTATAATTTTTCGATATATCATCAGATAAAAAAGATATTTCCTCTACATTTGAACCTATATAAATTTTATAATTCTTTGAACTATCAAAATTACTTACATTCATGATTACTATTCTATCATTAATATTATAAGTATATAAAGCTTGGATACTTTTTATTATTATGCCATTCCATTCTGCCCTTATGGTTAAATCTCCAGTATTCCCGATCTTAATTGATCCAATTCTTTCCCCATCTAAATACCAACCATCAAAAGCATGTCCAAATTTATTAGTTATTGGATCACTAAGCTGTATATTACTTGTTACATCGTAAAAAATTTCATTATTATTTCCTTCTCCACCATTTAAATCATATGTAATTTTATAGATTATTAAATTATATCTTGCATAAAGCATCGTTGGAGTTTCATCTTTATCCCACATATAGCTATATCCTAATGTATCTGAGTATTGTTTTCCTAATATGTCATACCAGCCTTTAAAAGCATAACCAATTCTTTCTGGTTTTCCAAAAAACACACCTTGTTCTCCATAGCCTATATAGGCATTATTAAAGTATTCACTTTCATCATTTAATACAACTATATAAATGTTTCTTTCATATTGTGCTTTAAACACACCATTAAACTCTAGATAATCAAATTCACTATTAATATCAATTATTACTCCATCACATTCAAAGTACATAAATAACTGCCCTATAATGTCCTCATGCATAGGGATATCTTTTATTACTGTTCCATATGCAATATCAATGGAATAATCTTTTATTCCATCATTATTTAAATCAAAATCTACTGTTACATATTTGACTGATAAATAATCTTTATAAACTTCATAATCACGATGGGTTTTATAAGAATTTAGTACTCGTTCTAAAACATAAATTTTTAACTCTTCATTCACAGGAAATGAATTATTATAACAGCTAATTGGTCTATAATTTAAAATATAAATCTCAGTTAAATTTGAACATTCAAAAAAAGCATTTTGATATATTACTGTAACCGAATTTGGTATATAAACCGTTCTTAGCGTACTAGATGAAAATGCATCTTCTCCTATAGTTAAAATATTATTTGGTATTGTATATTCACTTTGATTTGCAGAATATTTTACTAAAACACTTCCTAAAATTATTATCTCTTTTTCATTAATAAACTTCGTTCCTATAAAATCATTTTTTTCAATTACTCTAACTTTCGTACCTGTAACATTAGTTAAGTTACTCATATGTGCAAACGCATATTCCCCTACTTCCTCTACATTATTTAAATTTAGTGAGACAATATTTGTATTTTTATAAAATGCATATGCACGTATTTTGGTCACTGTAGATGGAATAGTATTTATATTAGCATTTTTGGCATATATTATTTCTTTTCCATCTTTTGTCATTAACATACCATTTATGTTTTGACAATATTGATTATTTATATTTACGCTTATATTTAATATTTTTGTTTCCTTAAAACACCCATCACCAATATAAGCTACATTTTTAGGAATTGTTAAATACTGTAATTCACTACAATATTCAAAAACATTATGAGATATGCTTTTAAGAGAATTGGGTAAGGTGATTGAATTTAATTTAGAACAATTAGAAAAAGCATTATTATATATTATTTCAAGCTCAGATGTCCCAGAAAATGAAACACTTTCTAGATTTTTACACGAATGAAATGCAGAAGTATTTATTGATTTTACACCTTCTGGTATAACTACATTTTTAATAATTTCATTTCCATTAAAATCATATCCAAATGCAAAATCACCAATTTCTACTACTTTTTTTCCATCTATTTGCGACGGTATTGTCAAAGTAGAATTTGTTTTATATCCTGTATATGCATATATACCAACTTCATTATCAGAAATATTATATATTTGATATTCAATGACTTTTTTATAAGACATTGGAATATCTCTTAAAATTAATCCAATAAATGTAGGATCATATGACTCTAAATTATGAACAATTGGAATGTCTTTTGTAACAGAGCTTTTATAATTCCTTAATGATGCAGAAGTAAATTTTTTACTATAACTATTAAATCCCTTATAACTATAAATTTCCTTTGAACCTAGCTGTGATTTCAAATCTACAAATCCATCATTATAAAACGATAAAAATGGTGGTTCATGATCATAATTTATTTCATTCAAAAGTAATTCAAGTATCTCAGCCACACCAAATGTATTCCAACCTAAATCAGTAAATATTCCTAGCAGTCCTCCTGTTATCTGCTTCGCTATAATGGCTAACGGTGTAAAAAGTAATCCCATTTCAATTCTATATATAGTATTTATTAAGGCCTTGATTCCAATTGAAGCTAATTCACCATAATTTTCTAAGAATTCTTTTGTTGAAACTAATCCATTAAAGAATTTTATATCTGAATATCCACCCATAGCATGCACTTTTATATGTTCATATCTACTATAATTATTATTCCATCTACGGTTATATTCTAGATAAACTGAACTATCTACTATATCTTTTTCTCCATCTTTGGGTGCATTTTTACTTCCTATTTCACAATCAAGCCATTTTACATCCAATGTCGCAACTGTTGAGCCTAAATACGGAGTCCCAATACTATATATATTAGATACCAAATCTGGATGATCCAGGGCATACATTAGATTTATTATTCCACCTCTACTATGTCCTATTAAATTTATTTTAGGTATTATGCCACCTGATTTTGTCTTTACATCATATACTATACGACTTATTCCATAATTAAATAATGTATAATAATCATCATTTGATGCATATTTATCATTTTTCTCAAGGGGTTCAAAAACAATAACGATATGTTTATCTATGTTATCTATCGAATTAATATATTTACGTATGAACCTATCATCTTTATTTTTTTCTATACCACTATATACTTGTTCTGTAAGATCAGAGATATCAAAAAAGTTTCTTGAAACCTCAACATAATATACATATGAATCTGTATTTTGTGCTAGTTGTGTTAATAGTGATTTATTGTTATATCCAAAAGTACCATTTGAATTGCTAGACCAGCTTTCACCACCACCACCTAAGCCTGGTGTTAAGATAGTTATTTGTGGTGCATCAGTTGAAACTTTATTTTTATTTTCTCCTGATTCAAAGTTATATCTATCCTTATTATTATAATTTTCACTTACTATACTATCAACATCTTTATAATCATATGTATTGGTTGCATTATATAATTCTATATCATTTATATTATATACTTTGTATCCAGCTGCAAGACTTAAAGAAGTTAAGCTAGCGGTTATAACAAGTATTATAATAATAAATATCCTTTTAAAATTTTTCATTTTCATACTCCCTTATGTAAAAATCATTTGAAGGGGTACATAATAAAAAAAATTACCTATAAAAATTAATTAAATTAGTATTCTGTCCCCCTTTATTTTTGTTTTATCCCTATCAAACTAGTTTAAATTGTAGCATAATTTAAAAAGCATTAAAATAATTTTCGACAAGACGAGCGATAATTCGTATGACAAATTTAGACAATATTTTTGAGTGTTGATATTTCTTTATAATAAAAAGGTGCTAGACAATAAATGTCTAACACCATATTTATAAAATATTTATTATTTCAAATACCAAGATACCTAATACTATAAATATAAATAGCATTTTTGATTTATTATATTTAAATGCCTTTGGTAACATTTCATAGAATACTACAAATAGTAATGTTCCACTAGATATAGCTAAGAATATTGATAACATTACTTCGTTCATATCACCTAAATAATATCCTAAAAAAGATCCTAGAATAGTAGTTAATGAGCTCATAGTAGTAAAATATAAAACTTTCTTTTTTGATATTCCTGTTCCAATCAAAACAACACTAATTGAGATACCAACTATTATATTATGAATTCCTATTACAGATGCTAATGTTATTCCACTTTTTGTACTTGAAGCAAAAGTTGCACCAATGGACATTCCTTCTGGTAGGTTATGTATGCACATAGCTAATACAAAGGCTATTCCTGACATAAAAACACCATTTTTATGTTCTATCGAATCAATAACGTGAACAACCTCATGACAATTATCTTCATCAGTTTCTGTTTCACAATGATGTTTGTGATGTCCATGATTATTCAATAATTCATGGAAAATAAAGAATATAATAACTGATACGAATATTATTCCAACACTAATAAACTGTCCATATTTTATTTCATTTTTCATACCTTCAAGTGATTCAGGAATTAATTCTAAAAAAATTAACCCTAACATTGTACCACTTGCAAATGCCATTGCAAAGCTTGTTATTTTATTATTATTTCCACGAGATTTGATACCAATTATCCCACCAATGAATGAAGCTACAACACTAATTAATATTGTAAAAAGTAGATTTATTATCATTTTAAACCTTCTTATTTAGATTCAAAACCATAATAAGCATTTATTAAAATCTCTTCTAATTCACTAACTAATGGATATCTAGGATTTGCTGTTGTACATTGATCTTCAAATGCTTGTAAAGCTAGTTTTTTCACATTTGCCATATATAAAGTTTCATCTATACCAGCTTCTTTAAATGATTTTGGCATTTCAACATTATCCATAAGTTTGATAATTTCATTTATTAAATTATCTACTGCTTCTTCTGTTGAATCAGATTTTAATCCTAAAAACCTTGCAATCTTAGCATATTTTTGATCAGCGATGAATTTTTCATATTTTGGGAAAATAGTAAATTTTGTAGGTTTAGTGGAATTATATTTAATTACATATGGAAGCAATATGGCATTACTTCTACCATGTGGAAGATGATATTCTCCACCAATCTTATGAGCTAAACTATGATTTATACCTAAGAAAGCATTTGTAAAGGCCATACCAGCTATAGTTGACGCATTATGCATTCTCTCTCTTGCTTCCTCGTCGCTTGCACCTAATTCATAAGCTCTTGGTAAATAATCAAATACTAAATCAATTGCTTGTAAAGCTAAACCATCGGTATAATCAGAAGCTAGTACACTAACGTATGATTCAATAGCATGAGTTAATACATCAAGTCCAGTATCGGCAGTTAAGCTTTTTGGAACAGTATATGTGAACTGTGGATCTATTATTGCCACATCCGGAGTTAATTCATAATCGGCTAATGGATATTTTATTTCACCATTCTTCTTATCAGTGATTACCGAGAAACAAGTTACCTCGCTTCCTGTACCACTTGTAGTAGGAATTGCAACTAATTGTGATTTGTTTCCTAATTTTGGGAAATGGAAACTTCTTTTTCTAATATCCATGAATTTTAATTTTAATCCATCAAACTCAGTCTCTGGATTTTCATAGAATAACCACATACATTTTGCAGCATCAATTGCACTTCCTCCACCAAGAGCAATAATTACATCTGGATTAAAAGCTTTCATACTTTCAACACCCTTCATTATTGTTTCTACACTTGGATCTGGTTCGATATCAGAATATATTTCACTATGTACATATTGTTTTCTTTTTCTTAAATAATATAATATTTTACTAACATATCCTAACTTTACCATTTGGTTATCAGTAACAATAAACGCTCTTGAAATATTAGGCATATCTTCTAAATAAGAAATAGAATCTTTTTCAAAATAAATTTTCGGAGGAATCTTAAACCATTGCATATTATTCTTTCGGTACGCGATTTTCTTTTTATTTATCAAATTTACACTTGAGACATTTGAGGTTGTGGAGTTGTTTCCATATGAACCACATCCCAATGTTAATGATGGAGTATTGGAATTATAAATATCACCAATTGCACCTTGCGAAGATGGTGAATTGGAAATAATTCTACCAACTTTCATTGCTTCTCCATATTTTTTACAAATGTCTGTATTATTTGAATGAATAACCGCTGAGTGACCTAGTCCTCCTAACTCTAACATTTCTTTAGCTCTCTTAAAGCCTTCTTCTATACTATCTACAATATAATAAGCTAATACTGGCGATAATTTTTCTTTTGATAATGGTCTATCAAAACCAACTTTATCAAGTTTAGCAATTAATATTTTAGTTTTTTCATTTACATCAATTCCTGCTAGTTTTGCAATTTCATATGCACTTTGTCCAACCACAGAAGAACGCAAGTTTCTTTTTGCTTCTACAGGGAACATATAATTAGTTAATAATTCAATCTCTTTTTCATTTAAGAAATAGCAATTATTATCTTTCATATAATTTTCAAATTCTTCGCTAATTTCCTTGTCTACAATTACAGCTTGTTCTGAAGCACAAATCATACCATTATCAAAAGTTTTTGAAAGCATTAAATCCGTACAAGCTCTTTTTACATCACTTGTCTTTTCAATATAACAAGGAACATTACCAGGACCTACGCCTAAAGCTGGTTTACCAGCACTATACGCACTCTTTACCATACCTGATCCACCAGTAGCTAAAATTAAAGCTACACCGGGATGATTCATAAGAACACTGGTCGCTTCCACCGAAGGAAACTCAATCCATTGAATACAATTTTTTGGAGCTCCTGCTTTAATAGCAGCTTCATATAGAACTTTTGCTGTTTCAACACTACACTTTTGAGCACTTGGATGAAAACCAAAAATGATTGGATTTCTAGTTTTCATACTAATTAATGATTTAAACATAGTTGTACTGGTAGGATTAGTTACAGGAGTTACCCCAGCAATTACTCCAACAGGTTCAGCTACTTCAACAAATCCCTCTAAAGTATTTTCTTCAATGACACCTACAGTCTTCTCGTATTTAATAGAATGCCATATATATTCAGTAGCAAACAAATTCTTTATTACTTTATCCTCAAATATCCCACGTTTAGTTTCTTCAACTGCCATTTGAGCTAATTTAATATGATTATCTACCCCTGCTAAAGTCATTGCATGAACTATTTTATTAACTTTTTCTTGATCAAAATCCATAAATTCTATCAATGCCTCATTAGCATTAGATACTAATTCATTAATCATTTCTTCAACTTTTAATTCTGCCATTTATATCACACCTTTCATATAGTATATAATGAAAATCACTTTATATCAATTAAAATATAGAGAAAAGCAGTGTCCTAAGACACTGCCTATTAAACTAATGCTCTATTTATTACTTCCATTACATTTTTAACTGGAATAATTTCTAGATTCGATACTACCTCTAAAGGAATATCTTCCACATCTTTTGCATTTTCCTGAGGAATCATAATTGTTTTTAAACCACTTCTATGAGCTGCAATAGCCTTTTCTTTTAATCCACCAATTGGTAAAACAGTTCCTCTTAAAGTAATTTCACCTGTCATACCTAAATGAGAATCAACTTTTCTTCCTGTTAAAGCACTTACAATAGCCGTAGTCATTGTAACTCCTGCAGATGGTCCATCCTTTGGAACTGCACCTTCTGGAACGTGAATATGTATATCATTTTCTGAGAATAACAACGGATCTATTTTAAAAGTATCAGCATGAGATTTTACAAAGCTTAATGCTGCTTGTGCACTTTCCTTCATAACATCTCCAAGTTTACCAGTTAAGACTAATCCACCTTTTCCTTTATAGTAAGTAACTTCAATATCAAGAGTATCTCCACCAAATTGTGTATATGCTAATCCAGTAACAATACCAACTTGATCTTCATTGCGATTTAAATTATTGAAGTATTTTATTCTTCCTAAAAATTCTTGTAAATTATCTACAGTAATAGAAACCTTATCAGTCTTTTCTATCAATATTTTTTTAACTGATTTTCTAACTAATGTACCGATTACACGGTTAAGTTCACGAACTCCAGCTTCTCTAGTATAATGTTGAATTATTGCATATAAAGCTTCTTCAGATATTTCAAATCGTTTAGAATCAATACCATGAATTTCTAATTGACGATCAATTAAATGCTTTCTAGCAATATTATATTTTTCAAATTCAGTATATGAACTTAATTCTACAATTTCCATTCTATCACGTAGCGGAGCAGGTATTGTTGACAAATCATTAGCCGTTGTAATAAATAATACTTGGCTTAAATCATATTCTTCTTCTACATAATTATCACTAAAATGCGAATTTTGTTCAGGATCTAATACCTCTAGCATAGCACTAGCTGGATCTCCACGATAGTTTGAAGACATTTTGTCAATTTCATCTAATAAGAAAACAGGATTAATTGTACCAGCATCTTTCATACCTTTAGTAATACGTCCAGGTAATGCTCCAATATATGTTCTTCTATGTCCTCTTATTTCACTTTCATCAGATATACCACCTAATGATTGTTTAACAAATTTTCTTCCTAAAGCTTTTGCAATGCTACTAGCTAAAGAAGTTTTACCTACACCAGGAGGTCCTACTAAACAAAGGATTGTTTGAGGATTACGGTTTGTCATAATTTTTACTGACAAATATTCAAGTATTCTATCTTTAACTTTATCTAAAGAATAATGATTTTCATTTAATGATTCACTAACTTTAGTAAGATCATTAACATCTTCACTTGCATTATTCCATGGTAGAGCTACTAAGAAGTCTAAATATGCTTTTAGTATATTAGATTCTGCCATTTGAACAGAAGTTTGAGAATATCTTTGTAATTCTTGTAATGCTTTTTCTTCTATCTTTTTCGGCATTTTAGCATTCATGATTTTTTCTTTTAAATCATCAACTTCTTGATCTTGTCTTGCTTTATCACCAAGCTCATTTTGAATCACTTTCATTTTTTCACGAAGATAGTATTCTTTTTGACTTTCATCAATGTTCTTTTTTACTTCTTGATTAATTTTGTTTTCAATATCGCCGATTTGTTTTTCTCTAGCAATATCTTCTAAAATAAATTCCATTCTTTTTATTAAACTTTGTTCAGATAAATATTTATATTTAAATTCAACATTCTTTAAATGATCAGCAATAACATCAGTAACTTCATCTGCAGTTACACCTAATTGAATAATTCTTAACACATCATCAGCATTGTTTAATACTAATTGAGCATTTTTTGAAACTTCATTTATAACAGTTCTAACTAAAGCAGTTTCTTCTGTCGAATCTCCAATAAATGTTGGATAAGAAGAAGTTTCAACCATGAAGCAAGGCTTAGTAGATACAAAGCTTTCAATTTTTACTCTTTCAAGAATTCTAAATTTTACTTTAAAATTATTATTTGGTAATTTAAGTTTTAAAGTAAGTTTTGCTTTAACACCTATAGTTTCTAAATCTTTTGATTCTACATCAGTTAAGATTGGATTTTTTTGAATTAATAAAATTACTTCATTATCATATTTTTTTTCACATAGTTCTAAGGCTTTTAATGAAATTTCTCTACCTATTTCAATACGAAATTCATTATTTGGAATTGGAATTACACCTCTTACAGCAATGGCAGGTAAACCATTCATTTCAAAATCTTCCATAAAATCACCTCTTTTGGATTTTCCGCTTTATGCGCAAGTATATAATACAACATAATTGGCACAATTGCAAGCAGTTTGCCAATTTATTTGCAACTTACATATTTTCACACATTTTTTGATAAAAAAAGGAATACTTTATTAGCACTCCTATTTTATAACTATACTTCTTTTGCGTTGCTTAAAATTAAGTCCATTACCTTATTATAAGATAATTCTGAATAGTAAGAATTAAAGTTTTGAGCAACTAATTGTTCTTTTGTAGATTTACTGTTAGCTAAATCTTTTTCAGCTCTTGCTTCTATTTCTTCTTTAGTTGGAGTTAAATTTTCAACTTCAATTAACTTATTCATAACTAAACTGAATAAAGTTTGACGTTTACCTTGTTCTAAAGCATTCTTGTTAAATTGTTCCATTGTCATATTCATGAAACTTAAGAATGTTTCAAATGGAATATTATACATTTTTGCTTGTTGCTCATATTGAGATTTGAAACGTTTAACATTTTCATCAATCAATGATTGAGGAATATCAACAACAGTATTATCTAAAATTTTATTAATTAAAGTATCAATTTGACGATCTTTTTCAGATGTTTCTTTATTTTTCTTTAATTCTTCAGTTTTAGTTGCCTTTAATTGTTCTACTGTTTTAATTCCATCCATATTCAATGAAACAACATATTCATCTGTCAATTCAGGTAAAATTTCTTCTTTTACTTCATGTAAAGTTACTTTGAAAACGGCAGGTTTTCCAGCTAAGTCTTCTGCTTGATAGTTTTCTGGGAATGTAACATTAACATCCTTAGTTTCACCATTCTTCATTCCAATCATTTGATCTTCAAATCCTGGAATAAATTGTCCTGAACCTATAGTTAATTCATAGTTTTCAGCACTTCCACCTTGGAATTCTACACCATCAATAGAACCAACAAAGTCAAATACAGCAATATCTCCTGTATTAACAACTTGTTCTTGCTTAACTTGAATAGTAGCAGCTTGTGCTAAAATTTGACGTAAAGCTGCATTAAGTTCATTTACATCTACTTCATAATTAGCTTTTGCAACTTCTAATCCTTTATACACAGGTAATTCAAATTCTGGATAAATATCAAAAGATAAAGATACTTGGAAATCTTTTCCTTGTCCAAAATCCTTAGATTCAATATTTGGTTCAAATTGGCTACACATTTTTTTAACCAATTCTTCATCATTATATATTTCTTTTACTTTGCTATTTAAAACAACATTTAAAGCTTCATCATATAAAGATTCAACTCCATAATTCTTTTCAAAAACATTTCTAGGTGCTTTACCTTTTCTGAATCCTTTTATAGTTACTTTTTCATTTGCAATATTAAAAGCTTCATCTAATGCACTATCAAATTCTTGTGCAGTTACATCAAATATTACTTTTACACGACTTTTCGATACATTTTCAACTACCATAGATACGCGCAGACGGAGACACATGCATGCATGTAGGAAATCTGCTCCTCCTATACTTTCATTCTCCAAAATCCATTTTTTAAAATTAACACTACTATTATATCATATTTTTTTATTTTGTAAAGAAAAAAACTATGCAAGCATAGTCTCGATTCTTAATTTACAGTTGGTCTATCTCCGATTTCTTCTTCAATACCAACAACTGGTTCATCTTTTTCATAAACTTCATCAGATTTTGTATCTTCCTTTGATACGTCCACCTGTTTTTCTTTCTTTTTGTTATTATGATAGTTATTATATGTTATACCACTATCTAATGCTAAATATCCAAAAGCAAGTAATGATATAGCAGCAACTAATAAAGATAGATCGCGAACTTCTATTTTTCTAGCAAAACAAACCACTCCAATTGTTAGTAAACAAATGTGAACAATAAATTTTATCTTTGTTCCTTCACTCTTCATAAAAGTTATACCAACAAAATATATAACCCCACGTGCATACAATACAACACCCAGAAGAAAACGATATTTTTCAACTATGAATTCATTAAATGCATTATTACCATCACCCTTTTGATGAGTGATACCAACATATGTTAATAAAATTCCAATAATTACATTAACAACTATTTCTACAACTATCATCGTTTTATATTCCTGTGGTTGTTTTGATTTAATAATTGGGTATATCCTAATTAACGCAAAAATCAAGATTGCTGCACCACTTACAGTAACAACAAATTTTGTTCCTAACTCCTTATCAAAGAAAATAAATAATCCAAACACAAATAAAACCGCTGATGCAAATACCTTTATCCAAAATAAATAATCTTTAATTGGTGATTTCATAAATTCCATCTCCTTATATTAAATATAGTTTATCACATTTTTAATAAAAAGAAACATTTTTTTATAAAGAAAGAAAAGTAACCATTGGCTACTTTTCATTTATCTTTTGTAATTCATTATAAAGGGTCTTTATAGTACTTTCATAGGCAATATTTTCTACCCCTACAATTATATTTATTTCTTCTGGACCTTGAGCAATCATCTTAATATTAATGTCATTTCTTCCAAAAATTTCAAATATTCTACCGGATAATCCTTTTTTACCAACCATATTACGACCAACAATTGCAATTAATGCCATTGGCTCACTTACTTCAACCATGTCTGCATTTGAAGAATTTTTTATATCTTCACAAATCTTATGAAGATTTCTTTCAAGTTGTTCTTTTGACACAACGACACTAACATTATCAATTCCTGTCGGTACATGTTCAATACTTATATTATACTTTTCTAAAACCGTTAATACTTTCTTTAAAAATCCAACTTCATTTGACATATGTTTCTTATAAATTGAAATTGCTAAGAAATCTTTTTTACCAGCAATACCCGTTATTATACTTGAAGTATCTGTACATTTAGATCTAATATATGTACCTTCGTCATTAGGAGAATTAGTATTCTTAATATTTATAGGAATATCTAATGCTTGAATAGGGAAAATAGTCTCCTCATGTAAAACATTAGCTCCCATATAAGATAATTCTCTTAATTCCTCATATGTTAATTCTTTAACAACTTTTGGATTATTAACAAGTCTAGGATCAGCCATCATTATTCCTGAAACATCTGTCCAGTTTTCATATATATTAGCATTTAAAGACTTCGCTAAGATTGAACCAGTAACATCACTTCCACCACGAGATAAAAGTTTTATTTCACCATTAGGATAAGCTCCATAAAATCCAGGAACAACTATTCCACTAGCATTAAAATTATCATTTACCTTTGCTTCAGTAAATTCATAATTTATAGTTCCATCATAATTAAAAACTATTAAATCTTTTGCATCAACAAACTCAAATCCTAAATAGCTACTCATTAATTTAGCAGTTAAGTATTCCCCTCTACTAACTAAATAAGCATCACTTGTATTCTTTGTTAAGCTATTCTTAAGTTCTTCTAAATCTGATTCAATATCATAATTGATTTTAAGATCATTTTTAACTTCAACAAATCTAGAATAAAGTAAATTCCATACATCATCAATAGCAACACTATATTTCAAATGAGCATGAATGATATATAATAAGTCAGTTATTTTTGTATCTGATGATTCTCTTTTACCAAGAGCTGATACCACAACCACTTTTCTATTTTCATTACTAGTAATGATATCTTTAACCTTTTTAAATTGGCTCGCACAAGATAGTGAAGAACCACCAAACTTTGTAACAACTAACATTTACATTCTCCTATAATAAATTCTTTTCTATCATTTTAAGTGCAATTTGAACAGCATTAGCTGCAGCACCTTTACGAATGTTATCCGCTACACAGTATAATAAGATTCCATTTTTACAAGATAAATCTCGTCTTATACGACCTACATATACAAAATCTGTACCATTTGACATAGTAGCAACTGGATAACCGTGATTAGTTACATCATCAACAACTTTAATTCCTTCAAAACTGCTAAGTGTACTTCTAATGTCTTCTAAAGTAAATTCTTTGTCTAATTCCATCATTATTGAAACAGCATGACTATTTGCAACAGGAACTCTTACACATGTTGCAGAAATAGGAAGTTCTGGTTTATGTAACATTTTTCTTGTTTCATTAACCATTTTCATTTCTTCTTTTGTATATCCATTTTCTGTGAATACATCAATTTCTGGAATACAAGTTTGACTTATATCATAAGGATAAAATTCTGGTTTTTCTCCTGCTTTAGTTCTAATTAAATCATTCTTACCTTTCATACCAGAACCAGATACAGCTTGATATGTTGTATAAACAATTCTATTTACTCCATATTTTTCATCTAAAGCCTTAACTGGTAATATTGATTGGATAGTAGAACAATTTGGATTTGCAATAATTTTATTCATTTTAACATCATCAATATTTACTTCTGGTACAACTAATCCCTTAT
Source organism: Anaeroplasmataceae bacterium (assembly GCA_031553215.1). GTDB lineage: Bacteria > Bacillota_I > Bacilli_A > Acholeplasmatales > Anaeroplasmataceae > JAVBLW01. The sequence goes on along the minus strand of JAVBLW010000015.1, from coordinate 42,635 downwards.
CTAAATCTTGTCTCCATGCACTTGAGTTATCAATAACAGTCGCACCTGCAGCTACTGCAATAGGAGCAAATTTCTTACTAGTATCTCCACCAGCACTAAATAAAGCTATTTCTACTCCTTCAAATGAGTTTTCTGTTAATTCTTCAACTACCCATTCTTTTCCTAAACATGATAATTTTGTTCCTGCACTTCTAGCAGATGCTAACATTTTAATATTAGCAGCAGGAAAATTATATTCTTCTAAAACTTTTATAAATGTTGAACCAACAAGTCCAGTTGCTCCAACAATAGCAATATTATATTTTTTCATATTTTTCTCCTATTAATTAAATAATACATCTTCCATATTGTATAAACCAATTTCTTGATTAACGATATAAGATGCCCCAGCTAATGCACCATTAGCAAAAATACTTTTTGAATGTGCCTCATGCTTAAATTCAAGAACTTCATCAAGTCCAGCGAAAATTACTGAATGTTCTCCAACAATAGTTCCGCCTCTAACAGCATGAACTCCAACTTCCTTTTTTTCTCTTTTCGAACTACCGCTTCTTCCATAAACAAATTCGAAATCCTTATCTTGGTTGATTGAATTCATTAACATCTTTGCAGTGCCACTAGGTGCATCTATTTTTTTGTTATGATGTTTTTCAATAACTTCAATATCAAATTTATCTTTTATAGTTGGCGTAATTTCTCTAATTACACGATTAAGTAAAATAACACCTAATGAAAAATTAGCTGAATATAAAACACGTGTTTTAGTACCTAATTCTTTTATTTTTTCGATTTGTTCTACAGTATATCCAGTTGTAGCTATTACTACTGGAGTATTATTTTTTGCACAAAAATCATATATCATATCTAAATTTGAAGGATGTGAAAAATCAATTACCACGTCAATCTTATCATTAATTTGCGTTAATGAATCTAAATAACCAACACTAACTATTCCAACTAATCTATCATTTGCAGACATATTTTTATGCACAATTTGTCCCATTGCTCCATATCCAACTAATGCTATATTCATTATACAATACCTCTTACTTCATCTAAAGATATTTTAAGTTTAGCAAAAGCTTGTTCACTCATTTCATCTAAAGGCGCTCTAAGAACACCTGCCTCTAAACCTAAATAATTCATAGCTTTTTTAACTGGTATTGGATTTGTTTCTAAAAATAATCCGTGAATTAAATCTAAATATTTTAATTGAGTAATTCTAGCCTTTTCAATATCTTTATTTAAATAATCAAAAACTAAATCATGAACTGTTCTAGGCATAATATTGGCCCATACAGAAATTACTCCTACCGCACCTATACTCATCAATGGAACAATAATATCATCATTTCCTGAATACATCACAAAATCATCACTTAAATATCTAGCAATTTTACCAGCGTAAGTTAAATCACCGCTTGCTTCTTTAATACCAACGATATTTTTATGTTTGCTTAATACTTCCACAGCATTAACCGATATAGAACATCCTGTTCTACCAGGAACGTTATACATAATAATTGGAATATTCACACTATCAGCAACTGCTAAGAAATGTTTAATCATTCCACTTTCATTAGTTTTATTATAATATGGTGTAATTACTAATAAACCATCTACACCCATACTTGCATATTTCCTGCTATATTCAACTGCAGTAGCTGTACAATTACTTCCACTTCCTGCGATTATAGGTATTCTTTTATTAGCAACCCTAACCGCAAGTTCAACTATTCTTTCTTCTTCTTCAAAAGTAAGAGTAGAAGCCTCTCCGGTCGTACCTAAAATTACGATACCATCCGTTTTATTTTCAATATGAAATTCTATTAATTCTTCAAATTTTTTATAGTTAACACTACCATCACTATTCATTGGTGTAACAATAGCAACTAAAGATCCTCTTATCATAAATTATCCTCCATTCAAATTTATTCAATCATTTTATTTTATGACAAATAATGTAATCCGTCACATTATTATTAAAATTCATCGTATTCTGAATCTACATCATTCGCAGACATGTACTCATAGCTTTGTCTTTTTATAACAACTCTTGCTTTATCATCTCTAACAAATACTACTTCTGGAACAGGTAATTTATTATAATTACTTGCCATAGCGTGGCCATAGGCACCTGTTGTATAAACAACTAAAACATCACCACGAGTAGCTTTTGGAAGCATAACATCGGAAATAATAATATCTCCTGATTCACAACACTTTCCAGCAATACAAACTTTATTTGTCTTTTCTTCATTCATCTTTGTGACAATATCACAAGCGTATTTTGCTTCATATAAAGCAGGCCTAATATTATCATTCATCCCACCATCAATAAAATAATATTCTCTATTAGGTGTCACCTTTGTATTTCCAATTGTATATAATGTGTATCCACTTTCAGCTACAATTGATCTACCTGGTTCAATAATTAATTTTTTAATCTTAACATTATTATTTTTCAATGCTTCTTCAGTATGACTAATTATTAACTTAGTAACCTCACTTACTGGAATAGGACTATCTTCGCTAGTATATCTAACACCAAATCCTCCACCAATATTCAAAGTCAATTCTTCTTTAAATCCTTTTAAGAATTCAACTAATTTATCAATTGCTGCATAGAAGGCATTAATCTCAAATATTTGTGAACCAATATGACTATGAAATCCACAAAAATTCAAATAGCTGCTTTCTCTTACTAATTTTAAGCATTTATCTAAATCTGTACTATTCATTAATAATCCAAATTTCGAATCAATATGAGCAGTCATTATAAACTTATGAGTATGAGCTTCAATTCCTGCATTTAATCTAAATAGAATATTAGGAACTTTCTTTTTATTCTTTGATATTTCTTCTAATAATACAAGTTCATCATATCCATCAACAACCATATTCAAAATATTATTATCAAGTGCATATTCAATCTCATGAACTTGTTTATTATTTCCATGAAAATACATTGTACTAGGATTTACACCAGCTTTGATTGCTGTATAAATTTCTCCACCGCTTACGACATCAACACCTAAGCCACTCTTTTTAACTAATTTATACATTTCTACACAAGAAAAAGCCTTAGATGCAAATAGTACTTCTGTTTGAAAAAAGTTCGACTTAAATCCAGTAATATAATCAGCCATTATTTTTTCTAATTTCACTTCATCATAAACATATAATGGTGTTCCATATTTTTGTTTTAATTTTGTTGCCGGGATATTACCAATTTTAAATTCCATCTTTCTTCCTCCTTGAAATAAAAAAGCGCCTAAAATAAATATAGGCACCGTTAATACAACAATCTAAGTTAGTGCCTCTACATAAGTAGGAGTGTTATAAGTATTTCCTATAACCCCATGAATCTATCTTTGCTAATAGTTCATTCGGCGATGGTTACCTTTCTTATGTTTCACAGAATGCCTTCTCCACATAGTACTTTGATGCACCGCTACCTCTAATCTTTTATATTATTATATACCAAAATATAAAAATTGTAAACCAAGAAAGCGTTATTTGTAAATAAATATAGAAAAAAGAAGTTATTTCAACTTCTATTCTACATTTTTCTTATAACAAGCTCTTCTTTTATGAATTTCTCTATCAAAAATTTTCCATTGCGATTGAATAGCTAAATTATCTTCTAATTCTGGACCTGTTTCACAAAATTCCATTTTATTTTTTATCAAACCTTTTAAACTATTATACATAATAATAGCATTTACTCCTGAATTTTGATATTCTGGTTTAACACCTATACTATAAAAATCGGCCACTTTTGATGTTTTTAAATCACGCAAGACTCTAAACAAACCAAAAGGTAGTACTTTTCCTCTATTTTTTATCATTGCTCTACTAATTGATGGAGCAACATATCCATAACCAATAACTTTATTGTCTTTATCTAAAACAGCTGTTATGTAATCAACATTTCCTAGTAATACTAACATTGATGAAAAATCTACCATTTGTTTATCTGATAAAGGGACAACACCAAATAAATGTTCAAATGATTCATTTAAAACCTTTAACGCTTCAACAAACCAAGGCTTAGCATCTTTTACTTTATTAAGCTTTAAAATATGGTAACCACTTCTTTCCATAGTTCTTAAAGCTAATTTTTCTAATCTTTCATCCATTTTTTCAGGGACTGTAATTCTATATTCAACCCAGCCAGCCTCTTTAACTAATCCTAATTTTAAATAATGATCTACATAATATTCAAAATTATATGGAGTTATATACATCCCCGTCTTATCATAACCCTCAGTAAGTAAACCTTGTTTATCTAAATCAGAAAACCCAATTGGTCCTAAAAGTTCATCCATATTTATTTCTATTGCCCAGTCATTTACTGCCTTAAGTAAAGCTTTAGAAACTTCATAATCATCAATGAAGTCAAATCGTGTAAATCTAACTTGCTTTAATGTATGTTTTTCATTATAGGCTTTATTCAAAATACCAGCGATTCTTCCAACTATTTTATTACCTCTATATGCTAAAAACATTTTACATTCAGAATATAAAAATGCTCCATTTACTTTCGGATTAAATTCATTTAATTCATCACCAATTAATGTTGGCACAAAATAACTATTATTCTTATATAATTTAATAGGAAATTTAAAAAATTTCTTTTGATCACGTTTCGAGTTTATTTCTTTTACTTTAATATCGTTCATATTGCCACTCTCCTAATTTATTTTATCACACTTATTTATTTTAACAACATTTTTTTTATTTAATCGACAACTCATTATATGATATAATTATTTTGGTGATAAAAATGAAAATTATTGACGCTCATGTACACATTGCAAAGTATATAACTGGTTTCGGTTCTCAGGGTGAATTAATCGCTTTAGGTAATGGTGAAGCTATGTACGCTTCTGGTTATAAATTTAGAATGATTCCTGAAGGATTAGGTGATACTGGATTCACACCAGAATCAGCTATAAGTGTTATGGAAAAACATAATATTGAAAAAGGAATCCTTCTTCAAGGGAATTATTTAGGATTTCAAAATCTATATACATATGAAGCAGTAAAGAAATATCCTAATAAATTTATAGGTGCCGCAACTTATGATCCTTTTTGTAAGAACAAAAATAAAATAATTACTCATCTTTTTGATGAATTAAATTTTAAAATAATAAAAATGGAAGTTAGTAATGGAAGTGGGTTAATGTGTAACCACGACACTGTTAATCTAAATGGAAAAGTAATGCATGAAGTATATCAAATAGCCAATGAAAGAAACCTAATATTTGTGATTGATATTGGTAGACCAAGAAATGATTGTTGGCAACCAGATAATCTTTTAAAAGCTATTAAAAAATACCCTAATATGAAATTTGTTATTTGTCATCTTTTTGCTTGTCAATTAGGTGATGAGGAATTACTCATTCGAACATTGAAAAAATTCAGACTTCCAAATGTCTATTTTGATTTAGCAAGTGTAGATAACAATACTAAACCTGAAATATTTCCCTACCCTACTGCACAAAAATATATTAGACATGCTATTGATATTATTGGTAGTGATAAATTAATGTGGGGTAGTGATATGCCTTGTGGAATATGTAAAGATACATATCAAAATAAAATAGATTATATCTTGCAATCTTCTTTATTCACAAATTTGGAAAAAGAAAATATTTTTTATAATACAGCTAACAATTTGTTTTTCAAATAATTAATAATTTTGTTGACACGTCATACTTTTTTTAGTATAATTACTAATGCAGCACCAAATGCGGGTATGGCGGAACTGGCAGACGCGCTAGACTTAGAATCTAGTTCCCACGGAGTGCAGGTTCGATTCCTGTTACCCGCACCACTTAAAATAATAAAGGAGTTTATAACTCCTTTTTTTGTTGTTCTAACTTTGAAATTTATCTTATAAAAAGAGCATTAAGCCATTGCTCAACGCTCTATTTATCTTTTATATATTTGTATATGTTTGTGCAAATTCTTCTACATATGAATAATCTGCTGCTTTAGTTGTTTTTAACTTATAGATTGCTCCAATATACTCTACAGAAAAAGCTTGTGCAGCTATTCCAGGATAATAATTTGGAACACAAAATGTCACACTATGACGTTGTATATACTCACCCTTATATGGTGCTTTATTTATAGCACTTTCTTTATTATATCTAGAAAAATTGTGTCTAAAATGAACACCCTTTCCACCGTATTCATCTACACCAGTTAAATTGCATGTCGTTTGTACCTCGGAAGATGTATCAGCAACCGAATACCCATATGAAATACTTGATGATAATGTATTACTAGAACCTATTTCAAATCCAGTAGATGAAGTAAACGATCTCGTTATCTGATATTGACTATTTTGAGCTTCAGGATCATACTTTGCAACAGTTGCATATTCATTGTAAATTTTTACGGTTACATCCATATATTGATTAGCAAAATATGTTGTACTATTGTATTTTCCAGTTGCACTTACTTTAGTTTCTACAAACACTGTATACCACATCTCATTTGTTTCAGTATTGTAAGCACCATAAACACCAGACCACATACCAATATAACCATAGTTATACGTATCGGTTTCTAATTCTACCATTTCCTTATTTAGATCATCTAAATATTCCCAACCCGAAATATTAAATCCTTTTATTCCAGCCATTCCTGATGATGCATTTATAGTCTTTGGAAATATTGAAATTCCAATCACCATTAGCAACATCCCTAAAACAATTTTTATTTTTCTCATTTTTTTCTTACCCCCTTTTCTTCATTATAAAACTAATATCTCCAACATACAATACCTATCGTTCGACACATTTTGACATGCGTTCTAAAAAAGAGGAGTTCAATACCCTTTTTTATGTCACTTTAAAAGAAAAACCTGTAGATTCAAATCTACAGGTAGGAAAACTAATCCTTTTTATTATTCTGTTCTTAAAGCTACTACTGGGTCTTTCTTCGCAGCTGATTTTGATGGGAAGAAACCAGATATTAAGTTTAATGCAACACTTATACAAACCATAATAATTGCATAACTAACTGGGAATATAGCTATTGTTCCAATATCTGATAGATTACCTACTACTAAATTTATTAGAGCAGATAAGATATATGTAAATGTAACACCTATAATACCAGATGCTAATCCAATAATAAATGTTTCAGCATTGAATAAGTGAGAAACGTCTTTTTTACGTCCACCAAGTGAACGAATAACTCCAATTTCCTTTACACGTTCTACTACTGATACATATGTTATAATCGCAATCATAACGCATGATACAACAAGAGATAATGCAGTAAATGCTATTAAAGCGATTGTAATAATATTAATAAATCCATTAATCATATTCATGATAACTGATAAATTATCAGCATATGTAATTTCTTGTCTATCGGCAAATAGAATCTCATTACCATCTATATCATAAATAACAGCACTTTCATCATTCCATGCATCTAAATATGCTAAAACTTTGTCTTTTGCAGTAAAATCTTTAGAATAAATATTAATAGTATTTGGTACACTTGCACCACCAATATTTCTTAGATTTACTCCTTGTGTAGAAGTCCCACCCATCATAGTTGCTAGAGGATTTGTCGAATTCAATGCAGATGTTAAAGGATATTGATTTCCTTCAAAGTAGAAAGAATATGAATAACTGATTTGATTTACACCTCTTTCAAAGTATATATCAGAAGGATTTAGTAAATTACCTTCTGCATCCTTTGAGCTTTCAGCATTAGTTAAATATCTAACAATATCTGAATCAGCACTTGTTTCTAAAATGTGATTTGTTAATGCTTCTGTATAGTAAAATCCACTTTCTAAACATCCATAAGCGATATCTTCTTTTGGTTCTAATATACCAACAATAGTTAAAGTTCTAGAATCGGAATTTGATGTAATATCTTTTTCATATGCATTGTAAGTAAATGGTGCTTCTATGCTTGAAGGATTTGCATTTGGCGAGAATACAACATCGTTTGAATGATATGTAAAAGTTTTACCCATTAATGTAGCATAATCAAAATATTTTTGAATTGAATTACTATCATATACATCACCTAGGGCTTTATATACAAGGTTAAGAAATTCATCTTGAGTATATATACCTAATTGTGCTAATAATAAATCTGTTAATGCACTATCTTTACTAGCTACTATCATAATTTCATTTTCAGCTGTAGCTACTTTACCATTTAATATTTTATATTGACTTCTTATATATTCTTCATCATTTGGAGCTTGCATAAATGTTTCGCTTAAACTCGTAACAAGTGAAGCATATTGAGTTAATGCTGGTTTTGTTCTTAAAATATTTGTATATATATCTTTTATTGTGTGTAAAGACATATTATTTGTTTGTTGTGTTTTTGTTCCACTAACCATCATAGGTTGAGTAAAATCAGTATATATATTATTTGTAATATCTATTCCATAATCTAGATCAACAAGAGATCCATTTGATTTTGGCATACTTTTAACATAATCAACATATTTTTGATCAATAGTGTTTTCTACCCAAAATCCTTCAAAACTAGTTGCTCTTTCTACTAAATAATCAATCATTGAGTCTACTCCGATTAAATCAGCTTTTCTTGCAACTTTTGCCCTCTCAGTCATATTCATACCAGACATTATGGCTGATAAGTCCATTGTTTTTTCTGAAATTGTTATAGGATTACCAGACAACATATCATTTTGCATATCACTAACGTATGTTTTAACACCATTAGAAACTGATAAAACAGCAGATACCCCAATTATCCCAATAGAACCTGCAATTGCAGTCATTATAGTTCTAGCTTTTTTTGTAAATAGATTTTGTAAAGACAGTTTAAATGCTGTGAAGAATGACATTTTAGTCTTCTTACTATTCTTCTTTTCATCAGAAGCCATAGCAACTTTTGGAGTTTCTCCATCTTTGGTTACATATGGATTAGAATCACTTAAAATTTCTCCATCTAATAATCTAATTGTTCTATTTGCATATTGTTCAGCTAATTCTGGATTATGAGTTACCATAATTACAAGTCTTTCTTTTGCAATTTCCTTAACTAATTCCATAATTTGAACAGATGTTGCAGTATCAAGTGCTCCAGTCGGTTCATCTGCTAATAAGATATCTGGTTCATTAACAAGTGCTCTTGCAATTGCAACTCTTTGGCATTGACCTCCAGATAATTGATTAGGTTTTTTATCATATTTACCTTCTAAACCAACTTTATCTAAAGCTTCTTTAGCTCTTCTTGTACGTTCTTCTTTACTTACACCAGCAATAGTTAAAGCAAGTTCAACATTCCCTAAAACTGTTTGATGAGGAATTAAATTATAACTTTGGAAAATAAAACCGATACTATGATTTCTATATGTATCCCAATCTCTATCTCCAAATTCTTTTGTACTTGTACCATTAATAAATAAGTCACCACTTGTATACTTGTCTAATCCACCAATGATATTAAGCATTGTAGTTTTTCCACATCCTGATTGACCAAGAATTGCAACGAATTCATTTTTTCTAAATTCTAAATCAATACCTTTTAAAGCTTCTACATCACCACTACCAGTTTTGTACACTTTTTTAATTTGTTTTAATTTTAACATACACATTACCTGCTTTCTCTAATTATTAACAATCTTTAATATACTATCATAAGTCATCTTTATCATTTCTTCTTTAGATATATCTGTTTTTTTAGCAATATAATTTAACAATACACCTTGTAATAATGAAAGAATAATAAATTTCTTTTCTTTTGGTTGAGAACCATAATTTAATATACCTTCTTCAACACCTTTGTTTGAAATATTTAATAATCTTGTATACATCATCAATAATTTAGATTCTACAAACTTATCAAAATTAGAATTTTTCATCCTACTAATATTTGTTGATCGGAATATACTCTCAAATATTCCACATTCCTCACTTATGTCAAGTGCAGATTCCATATGTTCACAATAACAATCATAGAAATCTAATTCCATACTGCAAGACAACCATCTATTTAGATAATCATCAATCAGTTTGCAAATTGCACTATAAACCATATCCTCTTTACTATCAAAATATTCATAAATAGTGCTCTTTCCAATATCAGCAAGATTAGCAATTTTGCTCATACTGATATCTAAAATATCACCATCTTTAATTTTAGATATTACACAATCTAAAATAATTTCGCTTGTTGATTTCAAAAAAAATTCACCACCTAATAATATCCCGTCCGACCGTTCGGTCGACTCACATATATCATTATATTCCTATCTTTATTTTTTTCAAACAGTTTTTTTATTGAAAACGTTTTTTACTTAATTTCACATAATTCATATCATTTTTTTCTTTGTTAATTTTTTCTCTGCTTATGATATAATACATCTATAGGAGTGATTATCATGAAAGACTTATGTGAATGTGCACACGACCATTTAGAAGAAATAAATAGCTTATTAGAATCAATGCCTTCTACTGATGAGTCCACGAGAGCAAGCGATATATTCAGTTTATTATCTGATTCATCAAGATTACGTATACTATGGCTTTTATGCCACAGTGAACAATGCGTGACAAATATTGCTGCTTGCGTGGAAATGAGTTCTCCTGCTGTTAGTCACCATTTAAGATTTTTAAAACAATCTAAAATAATTACTAGTGAAAAAAGAGGAAAAGAAACTTTCTATAAATTAGCTGATTCTGAATATGCAACTTTGGCTCATAAAATGATAGATGATATTTTCTATCTAGAATGTCCTACAAAAATTGTTAAGTAAAAGGGTACCTTATTTGGTACCCTTTCTTATTTTTCTAACATTTCTATTCATCACTTTTCGTACTACATTTTTATATATAAAATTCTTAAAGACATTAAATTTTTGCCTATATTTAATATAAAACTCATCTGGACTATTAAATATGCCTAAATCCTTAATTACACTTTCATTTTGAATAAAGGTATTATTTTCATTCCAATCAATATTTGGATTTTCTAAATCCTTTGTCCAATAGCATATCCACAATATGATCCTTTACATAAAACTTTATTTTGGACTGAATTTAAATATAGTTTGTCTACAATTACCCCTTCTAATGCTAACCATTCATCATTATAGAATATTTCTACCCATGAGTGCAGAATTTCATTAGGACTTAATTTGTAAAACAAACCTTTTAGTGCTCCATACTGTAGTTTCTTATCTACATAAGAACCATGTAATCTACAAGGAATATTTAATGCTCGTAATAATGACATCAACAGTATTCCTTTGGTATTACATTGGCCATAATGATCCTTTAATACCTCTGATGATTTCATTTCATCTTTTTTATTATATCCGAGTTTGATTTCATCTCTAACGTAATTATAAACATTTAATATTTGATCTCTAGTATCTAAATTTCTCCAATTATTATCAGTAATTAATTGTTGAATTAAAATATTATTAAAATCTAATAGTTTTGTTTCTTCTAAATACAACTTCATCACTTCTCTTCATATTTTATAAAGATAATTCTTATTGCATTTAATATAGCTAATATACATACCCCAACATCTGCAAATATTGCTAACCACATATTTGCTAATCCAAACAAACTAAGTATTAGAACTAATACCTTTATACCAATTGAAAATATTATATTTTGATTAACTATTTTCATAGTTTTCTTGCTTATCTTTAATAATGTTACGATTTTTAATGGATTATCATTCATTAAAACTACATCACTAGCTTCTATAGCCGCATCACTTCCAATTGAGCCCATAGAAATTCCTACATCACTTAAAGCTAAGGCTGGCGCATCATTTATTCCATCACCTACGAACGCCAATAACTCATTCTTAGATTTATTAGCAATAAGCTCATTAATTTTTGTAAATTTATCTTGTGGTAAAAGTTCAGAATATACTTCATCGATACCAAGTTTTTCACCAACATTATCAGCTACTTCTTTTTTATCGCCAGTTAGCATAATAACTTTATTAATATTTACCGATTTAAGGCTTGAAATTAATTCATAACTTTCTTCTTTTATTTCATCATTAATAAGAATATATCCAACAAACTTATTATCTATAGCTACATATAAAACTGTACCAATTTCATAAATATCGGGAGTATCTATTGAAAATTTTGTCATTAATTTTTGATTACCACATAATACTTCTTTCCCATCAACTACAGCTTTTATTCCGTGTCCAGGGATATCTTCTATATTAAGAACAGGACTAATTTCGCCATCATAATTTTCTTTTAGAGCACTAGCAATTGGATGATTAGACATATATTCTGCACTACATGCATAATATAATAAATCTTTTTTACTAATATCAAATGCCTCTACTTTAGTAACTTTAAAATTACCCTTTGTTAATGTTCCAGTTTTATCAAAAACAATTGTTTTAGTCTTTGATAAGATTTCTAAATATGAACTTCCCTTTATTAAAATATTATATTTTGCACTTGCACCAATTCCTGCAAAGAAGCTAAGTGGAACCGATATAACAAGTGCACAAGGACAACTAACAACTAAAAATGTTAGTGCTCGATATAACCATTTTGAAAAGTTTGCATCAAATCCTAGAATTAATGGAGGAATAAAAGCAACTATTATTGCTAGAAATACTACTATTGGTGTATAAATCCTCGCAAATTTTGTAATAAAATTCTCAGATTTTGCTTTTAACATTGTAGCATTTTCAACTAAATCCAATATTTTATTGGCAGTTGATTCCTCAAAAATTGAAGTTACTTTTATTTTAAGTACCGAAGAAATATTTACACTTCCGCTTAATACAACATCATCTTTATATATTTCTCTTAATTCTGTTTCACCAGTTAACTTTGATGTATCTAATGATGAAGTGCCATCAATAACTATTCCATCTAATGCAATTTTTTCACCTGGTTTAACAATTAAAATTTCATCTAGTGCAACTTCACTAGGATGTACTTCTACAATATTACCATCTCTAACCACATTACAGACATCTGGCATAAGATCCATCATTGACATAATTGACTTCCTAGATTTTTCTACAGCAATATGTTGTAGCATTTCACCAATTTGGAAAAATACCATTACGGCTACACCATCAGGATATTCACCAATACATAATGCTCCAATTGAAGCAATCGACATTAAAAAATCCTCATCTAAAAAATCACCTCTAAAGATTTTTCTTATGGCATTAAAAACAATATCATATCCAGCTATTACGTAAGCTATTACATATAAAATGATTTTTACTGTTTCATTAAATGGACTAACAAGTGCTGTTATTAGTAATATTAACGATAAAGTTATTCTAACAATAAATTTTTTCATATAAGAAATTTCGCATCCTTTTCTACTTTCTTACTAACTTCAACTATATCATTAATAACTTTATCATAATCACTATCTTCACATTCTAACAGCATTTTTGATGTAGCAAAGCTTAATTGTATTTCTTTTATGCCTTCTATCTTTTTCAATTTATTTTCTAATTTTTGGCAGCAATTTGCACAATCAATTCCACTAAATTTTATTATTTTTTTCATATTTCCACCTCACGATTAAACAATTGCTTAATTGTTTATTCTTATTATACTTAATTATATGTTTTCTGTCAATAAATATACAAAAAAAAGGCAAATTTCTTTGCCTTCATATTAAATCTAATTTTTATTGCCATTCTTTATAAATTTTTTCGTAGAAATCAATATGTCTCTCGTCTGTTATATTAGAAACCAATCCATTTACAGTTTTACATTTATAATAATACATTTCATGATCATCTCTATTAGCTTTATGCATTTTTATTATTTCTAGTGTAAGTCCTTCTGGAAAATCGCATTTGTAAAACAAACATCTAGGCATAACATTTTCTGGACATGAAGAAGAAAACCAAGGTCTTCCTAAATATGCAGGTTCAGTACCAGATTTCAATATTTTACATTGATAGAATAAAAATCCATAGCTATAAGAAATATATGTATTTGGAGCCGTAATATATGAAACATGACTTCTACAATTCATCTCTATTGTGCATCTATCAAAAATTGCATTCCCATTTCCAAAAATAAAATCTATATCACCCACTATATAGCATTCTTTAAACACATTATCTACTTCATTAACATAAAGCGTGTCTTGATTACCTATAAATTTACAATTTTCATAAAACCCACCAAATGTTTCAGTTTTAAAAGCTACTGCTTGATTTGATATTTCAGGTATCCTTTTATGTGAATTTTCAAATGTCACATTAAAACATTTGAACCCACTTGCATTCGGTTTTAAAGTAAAAGTAGCACTTCCAGTCGTTCCGTAAACTTTTTCACCATCTCCACCATCACATGCTCTAATTTTTTCGCCATGATAAGCATCATAAGTTATTAATGTTTCATCAGTACCAAGTAATGTTATGTTTTTTACATTCAAAGAGAATTTCCCATAATATTGTTCTCCACACAAATAAACACTTGATCCTGGTTCAATAGCATTAAAACAATTTTGTAAATTAGAAAAACCTATTCTATTACCAACAATTTCCCCATCCTTGTATTTTTTGCTAACTATGCACTCCATAACTATCACCTCGTACTTCTCTTGTCTATATTATAATATATATCTTAAAAATATACAATCACGATAAATTGTGTTATAATAACATAGGTGATTTTATGACAGAACTTTTAGCCCCAGCAGGGAATTATGATGCATTTATTGCAGCGGTATCAAATGGATGTGATGCTGTTTATTTAGCACTTGAAAAATTTGGTGCACGTGCATACGCAGATAACTTTAATGTAGATAAACTAATTGAATTAGTTGACTATGCACACTTAAGAAATGTAAAAATATATGTTACAATGAATACTATTATTTTTGAAAATGAATTAAATGAAGCTTATGAACAAATTGATGCCATTTATGCAAGTGGTGCAGATGGAATTATTATTCAAGATTTAGCTTTAATTGATTATGTTGCAAAAAAATATCCTTTAATGGAAGCTCATGCTTCTACTCAAATGGGTCTTGAAGATATTGAAGGAGTCGATTTCGTGGATGGAATTGGCGTTAAAAGAGCTGTTTTAGGTAGAGAAACACCAATTGAGAGAATAAAGGAAATAAAAAAACTTCGATTAATGCCAATTGAAATATTTGTTCATGGAGCTTTATGTGTTTCTTATTCTGGAAACTGTTTAATGAGTGGACTTATTGGATATAGAAGTGGAAATAGAGGTCGCTGCGTTGGTAGCTGCCGTAAACCATATAAATTAATTGATACTACAAATAATATTACCATTTCAGAGTCTTATATTTTAAGTATGAAGGATTTAAATACTACTGCTTATATAAAAGATCTGATTGGTATCGACAGTTTAAAAATTGAAGGTCGAATGAAAGAACCTTCTTATGTTGCCAATATTATTAGAAGCTATCGTGATTTATTAGACGGAAAAAATAATATTACTGAAGTAGAAAAAAATTTAACAAAAACTTTTAATCGTACTTTTACAAAAGGATATATTTTAGGTGAAGATAAAAAAGACATCAGCAATACTATTCGTCCTAATCATAATGGATATAAAATTGGTTATATAAGTAGGGTCCAAGGAAGAAAATATCAAATTACTTTAACTGATACCCTAAATCAAGGAGATCAAATAAGAATAGCTAATAAAGATGAAGAAGTTAATATGCCAGTTATAAAACTTTTAAATAAAGATGGAGATTTTATAAATTCTTCTTCTACTATTTGCTACATTGAATTAAAAGAACATTTAGAAGTTGATGATATTGTTTATAAAACAAAGGATGTTAAATTCATTCAAGAATTAGATTCTACTTATCCTAAAGAATTTAAACGTTTCCCTATTTCATTTTTTGTGAATGGAAAAATAGGAGAACCTCTTTCTTTAACTATCTCATATGAAGATATTTACGAAACAGTTACTTCGGAATACTTAATTCAGGAATCAGAAAAAAATCCTGCAACCCATGATAAAGTATTTGAACAATTAAATAGAATAAATGAGACTCCTTACTTTTTAAGTCATCTAGAATTAAATTGTGATTCTAATAGTTTTATTCCTTCTAAGATACTTAATGATTTGAGAAGAAATGCAATTGATAAATTAAATCAAACTAGATTAAAAAGAAGAGAAAATCCAAATAACACTTATACAATTAAACCTATTTCATTCAATATTGAAGATACCCCTAAATTAGCTGTTTATTGTAATACTTTTGAACAATATAAAGCCGCTTCTGATTCTGATATTGAAATAATATATTATAAGGACAATGTCTATCGTAGAAATAAAGTCACTTATTCTGAAAATTCTAATCCTATCCTAGTTGGTGGATATGGCGGAGTACATTATTTCAAGAATCACTCTGAAATGACTACCGATTTTTCTTTAAATGTAGTTAATTCTAAAGCTATCAATCTATTACATAATAGTGGTGTTAATAGAATTACTATATCACACGAAATAAATAAGGACCAAATTAATGATATGATTGATTCATATTATAGAGAAAATAATGGATATCCTAATTTAGAGATGATTGTTTATGGAAGACAAGACTTAATGTTTACAAATTATTGTCCTTTAAAAGTAAATAATCTTTGTGGAGAATGTAAGAAAAATCAATATATTATTGAAGATGATTATGGACATTTCCCAATAATCTCTCATAATGATTGTACTACTACTATTTTAAATGGAAAAATTCTTAATTTGCTAGATGAATTACAACAAATTAAGAACATTAATGTATTTAGACTACAATTTACTTTAGAAGATTATGAAGAATCATTGAATATAATAAATTTAACTAAAAATAAACTTTATTCTAATGATAGAACAAAATGTTTTAATGAAGAAACAAATACAAGAGGACATTTTAATAAAGAAATATTATAACTAGGAAACTAGTTATTTTATTTTTTTAAGACGATTATTACTGAAAGTGCAAAAAATATAGTAAGTATTAATAATATCTTAGAAAATCTGCTAAACTTAGAAATAGGTTTACTTAGATTATATTCTTCATATAATTCTTTTAAATCTTCATTTATTTTTTTGTTTTCAGAATCTATATAAGGAAACATAAATATATAAATAGCACTTACCAACATAATTATTATAGTACTAATAACAAAAAAATCTTTGCTCATAACAGATAATATAACGTTCACAGTATCAACCTCATCTATTTTAACATATGATTCTTTTGGTTTTTGGGCACAAAAAAAGCACTTTTCAGTGCTTTTGTTATTATTTAGGTTGTTTACCGATATAAGCAGCAATACCACCATCAACGTATAGAATTAATCCATTTACGAAATCTGATGCAGGGCTTGCTAAGAAAATTGCTGGTCCAGCTAAATCTTCAGCTTCTCCCCAACGTGCAGCTGGAGTTCTTCCTACGATAAATTGGTCAAATGGGTGTTTAGATCCATCTGCTTGTGGTTCTCTTAATGGAGCTGTTTGTGGAGTTGCAATATATCCAGGCCCGATTCCATTACATTGAATATTGTATTCACCATATTCTGATGCAATATTCTTAGTTAACATTTTTAATCCACCTTTTGCAGCTGCATAAGCAGATACAGTTTCACGTCCAAATTCACTCATCATTGAACAGATATTGATGATTTTTCCAGAACGTTTTTTCATCATTGCAGGTAATACAGCTTTTGCCATAATAAATGGTCCGTTTAAGTCAATATCAATAACTTGACGGAAATCTTTAGCTGCCATTTCATGCATAGGGATACGTTTGATAATTCCAGCATTATTAACTAAAATATCAACTTCTCCTACTTCTTTTGCAATTTGTGCAATTCCAGCAGTAACTGCATCTTCATCAGTTACGTCAAATACATAACCGTGAGCCTTAATTCCTTCTGCTGCATAGTTAGCAAGACCTTTGTTTACGAAATCTTGATTAATATCATTGAATACAATTGTAGCACCTGCAGTAGCTAAACCTTTAGCAATTGCAAATCCAATTCCATATGATGCTCCAGTTACTAATGCAACTTTACCATCTAATTTAAAACTATCTAAATTTGTCATTTATAAATTCCTCCTAAATATCTTCTATATTATAACATACTTTTTAACTTTTGTTAAGATTTAACAATTATTTAGTTAAATCACTTTTATCTTCAAAGTGAGTATGTAGTAATTCATGTGATTTATGACTTAATGGACTTCCTAAAAAGTCATTATATACTTTTATAATTGCTGGATTTTCATGGCATAATCTAACCTTTGCCACTTTATCATCATTATAAATACTAGCATTTCTTGCTGTTCTAGATAATTCTAATTGTGGTTTTTTAACCTTAGGTTGCCCTCCACCATTAGCACATCCACCATTACATGCCATAACTTCTATAAAGTGATAATTTACTTCTCCAGATTTAATTTTTTCTATTAAAGCAGGCATTTGGCTAGTTTGATGCACAACCGCAACTTTAACTTCTATGTCACCTAACATAACATTTGCTTCTCTAACATTCTCTAATCCTCTAACTTTTTCGTAATCAATAAAATGACCATTTTCAGGGTTTTTACCAGTTACTAAGTAATGAGCAGTTCTTAACGCAGCTTCCATAACACCACCAGTATTTCCAAAGATCATACCAGCGCTACTTCCACGTCCAAACATTGAATCAAATTCATTATCTTCCAAGTTAACAAAATCAATATTTGCTTCTTTTATCATAGTTGCCAATTCTCTAGTAGTTAGAACATAGTCAACATCTGTATTTCCACTAGCATTTAATTCAGCTCTCATAGCTTCAGCTTTTTTAGCTGTACAAGGAGCAACAGTTACATTAACAATTGTCTTTGCATCAATATTCATTTGCTGTGCAAAATAAGTTTTAACTAAAGTTCCTTGCATTGCAATAGGACTTTTTGCACTTGATAAATTATTCAAATATTCAGGATAGAATACTTCACAATATTTTACCCATGCTGGACAGCATGATGTAAACATAGGGAAATTTCCACCTTTTTTAATTCTTTCAACTAATTCAGAAGCTTCTTCCATAATAGTTAAATCTGCACCAAATGTAACATCAAATACATAATTTGCGCCTAATTGCTTAATAGCACTTACCATTTTCTTTTCAACGAAGCTACCAAACTCCATTTGGAATTCATCACCAAGAGCAACTCTTACAGCTGGAGCAGTATTAAATACTACTATTTTTGAATCATCAGCTATAGCATTTTTGACTTGTTCAATAACACTAACTTCTTTTAATGCTCCAAAAGGACATGCCGCAATACATTGTCCACAATTTATACATACTGGTCTATCACCATTTGTTTCTAAATTATACTTTCCATAAACAGCCATTTCATTTTGACATGTCTTTATACATAGTTTACATTTCTTGCATTTACTATCATCACATACAATTGATGGATTACATTCTTCAATTGGTACTCTGTGACTTACTTCATCATATTTGCTCATAAAATCTCACCTATTCTTATTTTTTCAACCTCAATGATAATATCATTATTGTACTATTTTGTCAATCTATATGTGCTATTCATTCTTCATTTTTAGAATCATCTCATGACCCAAACTTATATTGGGTTTTATTTCATTAATTTCTGACTTTGCAAACCATGTTGCTTCTTTAAGTTCGGATAATTGAAGAGTAATTTTGTCGTTTTTAGCTTTAGCAAAATACCCAATCATTAATGTATTTGAAAATCCCCAAGGTTGACTTTTATAATATTTAACATCATATACATCAAGTCCAACTTCCTCTTTAACTTCTCTAATTACTGCTTCCTCTAATGTTTCACCAAATTCAACATAGCCAGCAACAAGAGCATAATTTTGATATGTTCCTTTAGCATATTTTGTTAGCAATACTTTATCTTCATAAGTAATCCCAACTATAACTGCCGGCATAATACATGGATATATTGTATTATTACATTTTGGACAAACAACAGCTTGTTCAGTATTACTAAAAACCGTTTCCTCACCACATACACCACAATATCTGCTTCTATGAGCAAATGTCGCAATATGTCTACCACATATCCCTGCATATGCTAAATATTCAGGCTCAAATTCACGTAGTATTCCAACAGGATAAAAACAAAATTTATCATCAATTTCAATTTCAGAGTGTTCTACTAAAAAAAATTTTTCTTCATCTATAGAAAATAAATATCTAGCTTTTATATTTTTCTCCACTCTAGGAATAACTAATTTTTTATTTTCCTCTTTAAGTAAAATATGATTATCTTTATAGCATAAAATATAGTCCCCAATTTGAGCTATTTCATTTTTATAGGTATTATCAAATTTATGAGGAAAAATATTATTTATCATTACTTCCACCTATCCTATTAATTAGTTTTTCAAATTCCATTTCAAAGATTTTATTATCTTCATCAGTTCTCTTTCTAGGACCCTTTAAATGGGATTTGCTCGATGACTCACGAATCTTCTTTGCCATATGTCTTTCAAATAATAATCTATCAATATTTTCAGTAGTATATTCTCTACCATTTTGATTAATGACATATGCTTTTTTAGTTAATGCCATTGTCGCAACACCATAATCCTGCGTAACCACAATATCAAAAGACTTAAGTTTTGAAATGAGAGCATAATCTACTGCATCTGCACCCTTTGATACAATAACTATTTCACTGTAATCACTTTGGGTAGAATGTGAGGTGTCATAAAATAGTATTACTGGAATACTATTTTCATTTGCTACTTTTTCAATTATTTTTACTACTGGACATGCATCCGCATCTACTAATATTCTCATATGATTATAAATACACATCCTCTATTCAAAATTCTTTTTTCATTCTCAGGTATCAAACTTTTATTAGTGAATTGAATATATTTAGGTGAAGTTATTAAAAGTTCATTTCCCCAAATATATTCCGTAATCTGATTTTCTTTTTTTAATATCTCTAACTCTAGTATTAATTCATCTTTTATTCTAGAAATCCCACTATTTGATCCATATCCAGTAATGATTTTAATTATCTTACATTTTTCTTTGTAAGATTTCTTCAAAAAATCATAAAAATTATCTATTGCTTCATCAACACTTGGATTTCCCCTATGAATATCTAATTCTTTCATTTTATAGAATCATAAAAGACAATATCTTTTATATCCTTTCGATTAAAATGTGATTCGCTAGGAATAACATCATTAGGAATATATCCAATTGGTAATAAACAATTTACTTCATAATTTTCAGGAATATTTAGAGTTTCTCTAACAACTGCATCCTTAAAAGAACTTACATAACAAGAACCTATTCCTAGAGATGTCGCTGTAAGCATCATATATGTCGCAACAATACTAGCATCAATTATTCCATGATCCTTATTATCACTTTTTCTATGCCAACTTAAATTTTTATCATGACAAACAACTAAAATAGTTTTTGCATTAAAATATGTTTTAGTCGCCGTATTTAGTTTTTCTAGTAGATCTGGATCTTTTACGACAATTATCTTTTGTGGTTGGAAATTTACCGCTGTAGGAGCAATTCTTCCACTATTTAATATACTATCTAATTCTTCTTTAGTTATATTTTTATCAGAAAAATTTCTTACTGAGAATCTATCATCTATCATTTTTAAAAAATTATATTTAGCATAATACATATCTTTAGTCATCACATAAACTAAAGTATTATATTCTTTTCCTATTAAAGGTAAAATTGCCATTTTATTATGACTATATCTAAAACCATTTCTAACAATAACTTTTTGACTTCTCTCATTAAAATCAAAATGACCAACGGTAATCAAATCTAATTTTTGTTCTTCAAATAAAAATCTTATAACTTCACCTATTGCTTCCGTTATGTATCCATTTCCCCAAAAACTAGGATTTAAAACATATCCAATTTCCCTTTGTTTAAAATCAAACATTATTCCTGAATTACGTTTATGTGCCCCAATTGAACCAATCATTTTATTAGTATCCTTCAGTACAATTGCCCAAGCTTCATCTTCACTAATGAACATTTCAATTAATTTCTTTGTTTCCTCTTCGCTTTCATGAACACTCCAACCAGCATTTGGTCCAACCAAAGGATTCGATGCATATTCATAGACATCTTTATAATCTTCAGCTAAGTATTGCCTCAAAATTAATCTATTAGTTTCTAATGTTTTCATACCTTCACCTCTACATCATTCTATAAGTTATTCCCATAATTACCAAAAACAATGCCATAAATAGAAAAATAAGAACATATAATCCACCTAAATAATTACCAGTAAAATATTCTCCTTCTATTCTGTCATCTTTATATTTGGGAGTTTTATTATATTTACCATAAAATACGAAATGTCTATAATCTGCGATAAACAATAATATAAAAATAACTGGAATAAATAGAAACATAGGACCATAAACATTCTTTTCTACATACCAATCATTTAATGCAAACAATAATATAGCAGGAATAAGGTTAATCAATACAGTTGCAGGATATAACAAATCTCTTATCTTTTCAGCTTTATTAAATTTTTTATTTGCAAATATCATATACATAATAATAATTCCTATATATGCAAATAATAATATAAACTCAAATATCAATAAATATTTATTCATAAAAAATCACCTAATGAGATTATAACATATAAAAGAAAAAGTCATATCAAAAATATGACTTTTACAATGTTATTTTAATATCTTATGAAGTGATATATTGTGCTTATGTTCTATTTTTCTAATAGTCTCCTCACTAATACCATCTTTATTATCTCTTAGATAATTATCTAAATCCTTATATGTGATACCTAATTTCTCTTCATCTGATTTTCCTGATAATCCATCACTTGGAGTTTTATGAGTAAGCTCGTATGGAAGACCAAGCTCATCTCCTATTTGTATAACTTCAGTACAAGTATAATCTTTTATTGGATTGAAATCATTAGCATTATCTCCCCATTTGGTAAAATATCCTACATATGTTTCACTTGCATTACTAGTTCCAATAACTCTATAGTTTTTTGTTTGGGCTATGGCATATGCATATGTCATCCTTATTCTAGGTAATACATTGATCTTTGCTTCATCAGACAATTCTAATTTACATATTGATTTATATGTATCTTCAATATTAACTATTTCATAATCAATACCTAGTATTTCACAAACTTTTAAACTGTCAGATATATCCTTTTGAATACCATTTGGTTGAAGTATTCCAAACACTTTATCTTTTCCCAGTGCTCTAACTAATAGTGTCGCCACTACAGTGCTATCTTTGCCACCGCTAATATTAATTGTGCAACCTAAAGCCTTAGAACTTTTATTACAAAACCAATCTTTTATATTTTCAATTATTTTATTAGTTTCTATTTTTACATTGAACATAGACTTTCCTCCCTAAGAAAAAAGCACGTATATACGTGCTATTTAATTATATTTCCATCCAAGATTCGTCGCTAGGATTTTCCATGAATTTCATTAATTTTTTACTGTCTGATTCTTTAATATAGTTTTCTTTGATAGCTACTTCTAATAATTCATCAAAAGTAACTAATGAAGTTGTAACTACATTTGCAGCTGCAAAATTATCTTTTGCCTTCTTCATTCCATATGTAAAAATACTAATAACTGCTAAAACTTCAAGTCCAGCTTCTTCTAATACTTTAACACATTCAATTGAAGAACCTCCAGTAGAAATTAAATCTTCGATAACAACAACCTTTTGACCAGCTTTGTATCCACCTTCAATTTGATTATTTCTACCATGATCTTTTGCTTTTCCACGTACATAACCAGTAGGTAAGTCAAGTTCATCAGCTATTAAAGTAGCATGAGGAATTCCTGCTGTTGCAGTACCCATTACAATTTCGCAATCGCTATATTTGTCTTTAATAATATTAGCAATTCCTTTTGCAATATTTTTTCTAACTGGTGGATATGATAATGTTAGTCTATTATCACAATAAATTGGAGATTTGATTCCAGAAGCCCAAGTAAATGGTTTATCTGGTGATAAAAATACTGCCTTAATGTCTAATAAGTTTTTTGCAATTTCTTTCATTTTATTCACCCATAAAGTCCTTTCTAATTTGAGTGTATGCTGCAACCGGATCAGAAGCCTCAGTTATTGGTCTACCAACTACAATATAGTTAGTCCCCAATGTTCTAGCATCTTTAGGAGTTGTAACACGCACTTGGTCATCATTATGAGCACCTGGTCTAATTCCAGGAGTAACTGTTAAAAATTCTTTACCACAAGCTTCTTTAATAGCTGTAACTTCTAGAGGAGAACAAACAACTCCATCAAGTCCAGCAGCTTTGGCATTTTTTGCATATTTAACAACACTATCAATTACTTCTCCATCAATACCTAATTCATTATTCATCATTTCTTTACTTGTTGATGTAAGTTGAGTAACACCAATTAACATAGGTCTATTTTCTACCCCATCAAAAGCACTTTTTGCTGCAGCCATCATTTTAACTCCACCTGCACAGTGACAGTTAATAATGTCTACACCTAATTTAGAAAGACTTTTCATACTTTTCATAACAGTATTAGGAATATCATGTAATTTTAAGTCTAGAAAAATGTTATGTCCTAATTTCTTTATGTCTGAAATGATTTCAGGTCCTACAGCATAGAATAGTTCCATTCCTATTTTAACATATAATTTTTCATTTGTGAATTTTTTTAAGAATTCTAATGTTTTCTCTTTATTTTCAAAATCTAATGCAACAATAACCATACTACTTAGTATCCTTTCTATGTGCGTAACCAATCGCATCTTTTATATCATCAAATCCATATTCCTTTAGAACACGTGGTAAATCCTCAATTATAGTTTTACATGCAAGTGGATCAATTAAGTTTGCCGTACCAACAGCTACCGCACTTGCCCCAGCATATAAAAATTCAAGTACATCATAGGCGTTCATTACTCCACCCATACCAATAATTGGAATATTTACATTTTTATATACTTCATAAACCATTCTTATTGCGACTGGTTTAATAGCAGGACCTGAGAAACCACCTGTTTTATTAGCTAGTACTGGTTTACCAGTTTTTAAATCTAATCTCATACCTACTAATGTATTTATCATAGTTATTCCATCAGCTCCAGCACTTTCAATTGCTTTTGCCATTTCTACTATATTACTTACATTTGGACTAAGTTTAACATATACTGGTTTTTTACTAACAGCTTTAACTTGTTTAGTTATTTCATAAGCTTGTTTTGGATCAGTACCAAAAGCAATTCCACCATGTTTAACATTAGGACAACTTATGTTTAATTCCAATGCCTTTACAACATCAAGTTCACTTATTCTTCTAGCAACTTCAACATAGTCTTCAATTTGTGATCCAGCTATATTGGCGATTACTTCAGTATCATATTTTTCTAAAAATGGTAATTTCTTTTCAATAACTTTATCAAGTCCTGGATTAGCAAGTCCAATGGCATTTAGCATACCACCAAATGTTTCAGCAACACGTGGAGTATCATTTCCAAGTCTTGGTTCAACCGTAGTTGCTTTTATCATAATTCCACCAAGAATGCTTAGATCGTAGTATTCACTTAATTCTTCTCCAAACCCACAAGTTCCACTTGCTGGCATTATTGGATTTTTTAAATTAAGTCCTGGAAGTTTTACACTTAAATTACTCATATTTAATCACTCCTAACGGAAATACTGGTCCTTCTTTACAAACTCTTAAGAATCCATCTTTTAATTCTTTTGGCTTACAAATACAACCATAACAAATTCCAATTCCACAAGCCATTCTTTCTTCAAAAGAAATATAACCTTCTTTGTTTCCTTGGTACTTTAAATCTAAAAATTTTAACATTACTGATGGTCCACAAGCATAAAACAAATCAAATTCTAAACACTCATTTTCAATTAGTTGAATTACATTCCCTTTATTTTGATAACTACCATCATCAGTTGTAACATATACTTTTGCATATTTACTTAATTTTTCTTCATAGATTACTTGTGACTTATATCTAGCCCCAATTACTACAATTACTTCATTATCTTTAGATAGTTGTTTTGCAGTTTCAACAAGGGGTGGAACACCAATTCCACCACCTATTAAACATACTTTTTTTCCTTTTACCAATGGGAAACCATTCCCAAGTGGTCCTAGCACATCGATTAACTCTCCAACTTGTTTTTCACTTAATACTTTCGTACCAGCTCCAACAACTTTATAAGTAATTACTATACTATTATTTTTTATTTCACTAATTGATATTGGACGGCGTAATAATAATGAATTATCACCAGTTTTAA
Source organism: Anaeroplasmataceae bacterium (assembly GCA_031553215.1). Taxonomy (GTDB): domain Bacteria; phylum Bacillota_I; class Bacilli_A; order Acholeplasmatales; family Anaeroplasmataceae; genus JAVBLW01. Next base: position 16,302 of record JAVBLW010000015.1, on the reverse strand, counting down.
TGTTTACAAATTGTCCTGGTTTACTTTCAGTGAATCCTTCAATTTCCATTTCATATGTATCAATAGCTATTAATTCATTTCTTATAATTTTTGCAAGTCCTACACTCATTAAATAGTTCCAACTTTCATTGTTATTTCATCTAATACATCAAGCAATGCTTTAACTGTATCAAGTGATGTAAATACCGTTACATTATTTTCTACTGCAACACGTCTAATTGCAAATCCATCTTTATTTCCATTATGGTTATCAGATGTATTAATTACATATGCAATATGTCCTTTTCTTAAAGCTTCTAATATTTCCTCAGACCCTTCACTAATTTTCTTACGTAATCTTGTTTTAATTCCATTTTCTTTTAAGAATTTTGCAGTTCCTGAAGTAGCTTCAATATTAAATCCTAAGTTATAGAATCTCTTTATTAATGGTAAAGTCTTTTCTTTTGTTGATTCAGATAATGTAACTAAGATAGTTCCATAGTTTACAACTCTCATATTTGATGCTTTAAGTGCCTTATATAATGCTCTATTTAAGCTTTCATCATATCCAATTGCTTCTCCAGTAGATTTCATTTCTGGTGATAACAATGTATCTAATCCTTTAATTTTTGAGTTAGAGAATGTTGGTGCCTTTACATAGAATATTTTTTTAGCTACTGGTGCTAAACCTGTATATAGTCCTTGTTCTTTTAATGATTTTCCTAGCATTACTTTTGTTGCAATATTAGCTAAATTATATTCTGTAGCTTTTGAAACAAATGGTACAGTTCTAGAAGAACGTGGATTTACTTCAATGATATATACATCATTATTTGGATCTACGATAAATTGAATATTAAATAATCCAACAATTCCAATGCTTTTACCTAATTTGATTGTATAATCAACGATTTTATCTTTTACACTATCAGCAATTGAAATTGTAGGGTATACACTTATTGAGTCTCCTGAGTGAACTCCAGTTCCTTCAATATGTTCCATGATTCCTGGAATAAATACATCTTCTAAGTCACAAACTGCGTCTACTTCAACTTCTCTACCCATGATATATTTGTCAATTAAAACCGGTTGTCCAATAGATGCTTCAAATGCATTTTCTAAGTATCTAATGATTTGTTCATCAGAATGTACAATTTGCATTGCACGTCCTCCAAGAACATATGAAGGTCTAACTAGAACTGGATATCCTAATTCATGAGCCACTTTTAATCCTGTTTCTAAATCTAGGACTGTTTTTCCTTTTGGTTGAGGAATATTGATTTCACGTAATAATGCTTCAAATACTTTTCTATTTTCTGCTCTTTCGATTGCAAGAACGTCAGTACCAATAATTGGAACTCCAAGTTCATGTAATTTATCAGCTAAATTAATGGCTGTTTGTCCACCAAGTTCAACAATTACACCCTTTGGTTTTTCAAGTTCAATGATATTCATTATATCTTCAATTAATAATGGTTCAAAATATAATTTATCACTTACTAAATAGTCAGTTGAAACTGTTTCAGGATTACTATTTACAACAATAGATTCATATCCCATTTCTTTAATTGCCCAAATAGCGTGAACTGTAGAGTAGTCAAATTCTACTCCTTGACCAATTCTAATTGGACCAGATCCTAAAACCATAATGCTTTCTTTTTTAGTAACAATTGATTCGTTTTCTCCATCATATGTTGAATATAAATAAGCTAAGTCTTTCTTATATTCTCCTGCACATGTATCAATTACTTTATATACTGGTAATATACCTTTTTCTTTACGTAATTTGAACATTTCACATTCAGATATACCCATAATTCCAGCAATATATGCATCACTTATTCCTAATTTTTTAGCTGCGATTAATGTTTCATCAGTTATTTTTCCTGATTTTAATACTTTTTCCATATCAATGATATTTTTAAATTTTCTTAAGAAAAATTCATCAATCATTGTAGCTTCATATATCTTTTTAACTAAAACATCACGACGTAATAATTCTCCAATTTGGAATAATCTTTCATCAGTTGGAGTTTTAATAGCTTTCATTAAATCATCAGTTGATACTTTATCAAATTTTTTCATGTAAATATGATTTACACCAAATTCCATTGATCTAACACCCTTCATGAAAGACTCTTCAAGGGTTCTACCAATACTCATTACTTCTCCAGTAGCTTTCATTTGAGTTGATAATTCTCTACTTACTGAATTAAATTTATCGAATGGGAAACGCGCAATTTTACATACTACGTTATCAATTGTAGGTTCATTACAAGCTAAAGTTCCTGATAAATCTATTTCTTCTAGATTCATACCGATAGCTATCTTAGAACTTACTCTTGCGATTGGGAATCCAGTAGCTTTTGAAGCTAAAGCAGAAGAACGACTTACACGTGGATTTACTTCAATTAAGTAGTAATCAAATGAATGAGGATCTAGGGCAAATTGAACATTACATCCACCTTTAATATCTAACGCTCTAACTAATTTAATAGCTGAATTTCTTAACATTTCATATTCTTGTGTAGTTAATGTTTGTGCTGGGGCAACAACCATACTATCTCCAGTATGTACTCCAACTGGGTCAATGTTTTCCATTGAGCAAATTGCAATAGTTGTATCATTATAGTCACGCATAATTTCAAATTCTATTTCTTTATAACCTTTAATTGATTTTTCAACTAGAATTTGTGTAACTGGTGATAATTTTAAGGCATGTTTTGCAAGTTCTTTTAATTCTTCCTCATCATCCGCAAATCCTCCACCTGTTCCACCTAATGTGAATGCTGGTCTAACAATAATTGGATATCCTATTTCTTTTGCTATTCTTAATGAATCTTCTACCGTAGTAGCAACAGCAGATTGTAGTACTGGTTCTCCAACACTTTGGCATAATTCCTTAAATAATAATCTATCTTCGGCTTTTTCAATTGATTCAAAATCAGTACCTAATACTTCTACTTGGCATTCTTCTAAAACACCCTTTTTACCTAATTGAACTGCTAGATTTAATCCTGTTTGTCCACCAAGTGTACAAACAATTCCGTCTGGTCTTTCCATTCTTATTATTCTTGAAACAAATTCTAGATCAAGTGGTTCCATATATATTTTATCAGCGATTGTTTTATCTGTCATGATGGTAGCCGGATTTGAGTTGATTAATACTACTTCATATCCTTCTTCTTTTAAAGATAAACAAGCTTGAGTTCCTGCATAGTCAAATTCTGCAGCTTGACCAATTACAATTGGTCCTGATCCTATTACTAATATCTTTTTTATATCCGTACGTTTAGGCATTGTTTTTTCCTCCTTTGAAATTTTTCATATTTTCAATAAATGCTCCAAATACTTCTTCTGCATTTAATGGAGATAAAACATAATCTGGATTAAATTGAACAGTTGTTATAGAATTCTTTACATTTTTTAAACCTTCAATTGTTTTGTCTTGTAAATCCATATATGTAATTTCTAGTTCTGTATTTTTGATACTATCAGCATTTACAGTATATTGATTTGTTTGACTAACGATTTGTAATTTAGCTGTATCCAAATTTTTTATTGCATGATTAGTACTATTATGTCCAAATTTAGTTTTATCAATTTTTGCTCCATTTGCTAAAGCAATTAATTGATGTCCTAAGTTAATTCCCATCATTGGTATATTTCCACTTGCAGTTTTAATAAGTTCTACAATTTCATTATAATTCGCTGGATTACCAGGACCATTTGAAATTAATAATCCAGATGGTTCTAATTCCATAATTTCTTTATATGATGTTGTATATGGTACAACCGTTACATTACATTTTAAATCATTTAATTCTTTTATCACACTTGTTTTTGTTCCTAAATCTAAACATACAACGTGGAATTTAGGGTTTTTAGCTCTAGAAATCCATCTTTTTTTAGTTGAAACTTCTTTTACCAAGTTTTTATTTTCTGCATAAGAATTTAACTTTGCCATACATTCTTCAAGTGGAGTATTAATATTTGCAATTATTCCTAGTTCTGTTCCATTATCACGTAGATAATTAGATAATTCTCTTGTATCAAATCCTGATAAAATTGGAGTATTTGCTTCATCAAACATTTCTGCTAAAGTCTTAGTAAAACGGAAATTCGAGGGAAGATCATTATATTCTTTTACAATGAAACCAGCTATTTTGATCCCTTTGCTTTCATTATCCTCATCATTAACTCCATAGTTACCAATTAACGGATATGTCATTAACACTATTTTTCCATAATATCCTGGATCAGTTGCGATTTCTTGATATCCTACCATAGATGTGTTAAATATAACCTCACCTATTGCTTCACTTTTTGAAGCATTTGCAAATCCTTGAAAAACTTTTCCACTTTTTAAAACCAGTTTGCTACTATAATTCATATATTATTTCTCCTCTCAATATTGTTAGGTTTATTTGCCCATAACATTTTTTGCCATGATATGGCGTATTCTTACCTTTTGAAACAAAATCATTTTTATTTATTTCAAACTCTTTTTCTAAATCTATAACTACAATATTAGCGTCATTTCCAACTACTATATTGTTATTATCCAACTTGAATATTTTAGCAACACTATTACTTAATTTGTCTAAAACAAATTCTAAACTTAAAATCCCTGTTTTTACTAAATCTGTATATAATACAGGGAATGCAGTTTCTAAACCAACTATTCCAAATGGTGCTTTTAAGATGCCTCTAGTTTTTTCTTCTTCTGTATGAGGAGCATGATCAGTTGCAATACAATCTATTGTTCCATCAATCAAACCATTTATTAGCGCTTCAACATCTTTCTTTGATGAAAGAGGTGGATTCATTTTATAATTTGCATCATTAATATCAATATCTTCATCTGTTAACGTTAAATGATGTGGAGATACTTCACATGTAATATTGCAACCAACTGATTTAAAGTATCTTATTATATCAATTGTTTCTTTTATTGAAGTATGACATATATGCAAATGACAACCAGTTTCAAGTGCAAGAATTGCATTTCTTGCGACTTCTAGGGTTTCACTTATACCAGGTATCCCTGGAACATTATTTTTTTTACTGAATTCACCTTCGTGAATTACACCACCAAATAACATATCTCTATCTTCACAGTGACTGATTATTGGCTTATTAACCTTCTTAGCAATCTTCATTGCTTCATACATTGTACTTGAAGTATAAACACCATTCCCATCATCAGAATATCCACAAACATATGGAGCAATACTTTCCATATCAGAAAGATCATTACCAAGTCCACTTTGATTTAATGTAATTGTCCCTGATTGAATTGAGTCTATTACACTATCTCTTTTAATTATGTCATTAATATAATTAATGTTTTCCAAATTATTCGGTTTTGGATTTATATTTGGCATTAAGAATACTTTTGTATATCCACCTTTTGCCGCAGCTAAGCTTCCTTGTTTAATCGTTTCTTTTGCCTCAAATCCTGGCTCACGCATGTGAACATGGGGATCAATGAAACTAGGTGCAATTATCTTATTTTTACAATCAATTATTCTACCTTGATTTATATTATTATCTATTTTGACTATTTTACCATTTTCAATCAAAACATCTTTTTCTATAAACCCATCAGTTGAAAGAATTCGTCCATTTTTTAATGTAATCATGATAAACTCCTTTTTAAAACACTCTGTCTTATATAAACACCATTAGTCATTTGTTTGAATATTCTTGATTTATCACATTCAACAACTGAATCTTCTATTTCTACTCCGCGGTTAAAAGGTGCAGGATGCATAATTATAGCAGTTGATTTCATTTTATTAACTCTTTTTTGAGTCAAACCATGTTTTTCTAAATATTCTTGGTTAGTCATTTCAACTAACTTACCATGTCGCTCATTTTGAATTCTTAACATCATTACTATATCAACGTCTTCAAGTCCTTTTTCAAAATCGATATATTCTGCTGTATCATCCATATATTCTTTTGGTCCTGATATATAACATTTCATACCCAATCTTTCCATTATTTCAACATTTCCATGGGCAACTCTTGAGTGTTTTATGTCCCCAACAATCATTATTTTTAATCCCTCAAATTTACCATATTCATCATAGATAGTAAGTAAATCTAACAGATTTTGAGTAGGGTGATCTCCTGTTCCATCCCCTGCATTAATTATTGAACACTTTAAGTTTTTCAAACTATTATAATACTGATTTTCTGAATGGCGGATTACAATAGCATCCACTCCAAAAGATTCAATTGTTTTAACCGTATCATAGAAAGTTTCACCTTTAGATAAACTTGATCCCATTGTATTAAAAGCAATGACTTTCATATCAAGTTTTTCTTCTGCAACTATAAATGAGTATTGCGTTCTAGTAGAATTTTCAAAAAATAAATTTCCTACTATTTTGCCAGACAGTTTAAAATCATTTCCATTTCTAAAAGAAATGGCATCATTTAATATATCCATTATTTCTTCTTTGCTTAAGTACTTTAGTGATAATAAATCCTTCATTATTTCTCATTTCCTCCAAAAAAAAATCTCTTTGTGTCCAAAGAGCATAGTTATCCCAAAAATAATACAAAGTTAATATCGTTTTTCAGATTAATAGCCTCTCTGGACTATCTTAAATTCTATTTCTCTCTTATTATATAAATTTCATTTAAAAAAAGCAAGATTTTTCAACAAAAAAAATTTTTTTCTACAATTTTTTATTTTTTAATTTTTATTTTACTTTATTTGGAAATGAAAAAAGTTAATTTTTCCTTGAATTTGAAAGCGTTTTATAATATAATCTATATAGATTTAGAAAGGAAAGAGAAAAATGAAAAATAAAAAAAGTTTTTTATTACTGTTCTTCGTTGCATTTGTCTCAATAGCACTTGCAGCTTGTGGAAAAAGTAATAAACCAAATACCCCCGATGATCCATCTGGTCCAGTAGTTGATCCTACTAAACCGGTCTACTCAATAAACTTTCAAAGTTTTGATTATGACACTGATGATGAAGATTGGCATTCGATTAGAATTTGTGACCCAATCGCATTAAATGCTGGTATGGATATCACTTTACCAACGCCTGAAAGAGAAGGGTATACATTTGATGGTTGGTATATTGACTATAAGTATAGTGCACAAATGTACTATTCTCAAATGCCTGCAGGAAATTTAAATTTATATGCTAGATGGGCTTCGCCTTTAGATAAAATTTATACTTCTCCTGATGGTTTACCTACAAATACAGGAACTAGAAATTCTCCATTAGATGTAGATACTGCAGCTCGTACAATAAAAGCCGGAGGAACTTTACAATTTTTAAATGGTGAATACTTCTTAAATGAAACTATTGTTCTTTCTGCTGATGGTAGTCCAACCGCTAGAACAAGATATATCGGAGATACTGAAGAAGGTGGAGTAAAACTTAACTTCAGTTCAATGGCTGAAAACGACGCTAATGCCGGAATGAAATTTGTCGGTGACTATAATGATGTAAAAAATTTACATATTTATAATGCTGGTGACAACGGTATGTTAGTTGGAAGTAGTAATAACCTAATTGAAAACTGTGTATTAGAAAAAAATCGTGATACAGGTTTACAAATTTCACGTTATAACGGAAATGCACAACCTACTATTGACACATGGCCTTCTAATAATATAATTCTTAACTGTACTTCTTTCAATAATGAAGACTCAAGAGGAGAAGACGCTGACGGATTCGCTGCTAAGTTAACTGTTGGTGAAAATAATATATTTGATGGATGCCTTTCATATTGGAATATTGATGATGGTTGGGATTTATATGCTAAAGTTGACTCTGGAGAAATTGGAGTTGTAAAAATCCTTAACTGTATTTCATATGAAAATGGATGTACTAGAAGAGATGATGGTACTTTCTATACTCCACCATCAGGAGCTGATGGTAATGGATTTAAATTAGGTGGTTCTGGTGTTCCAGGTCAAGTAATTGTAGACAACTGTATTGCTGCTTACAATTATACTATGGGATTCACTGACAACTCTAATCCAGGTATAATTTCTATCACTAATTGTACTTCATATAATAATGGTCAAAAGGGAAATGAAGCCGTTAAAGAATATGATAACTTCAATATAAACCGTGATGGATTAAAGCAAAATAGAAATTATTATGCAAACTTATTATCTTATTATGACGATCAATATAAAGACGGATTTGGTTCAAGTAATACTCGTAAAACTGATGAATTTAATGGAAGTATCTCAAATTCTATCATGTATTACAATAAAAATTACTATTCTATTAGTGGTCCAGTAATGTTACAAAATGACACTTCATTTACTTCTTCAAAATATGTTCAACCATATTCTTATAATTCAGAAGGTGTATTCATGGCAAGTGGAGATTTATCGTCTTTCCTTGAAATGGGATATAATCTTCATGCAAATGTTAGAAATGAAGATGGTTCTTTCAATTTAGGAAATCAATGGAAAATTAACACTGCTCTATTAGATACTACAAAAGTTGATACTAATATTGGTGCTGATTTATCAAAAGATTCTAAGAGCGGATATAAACACGAAACTTTATCAACTGCCGTGGCAAATGAAACTGCAATTGATGTACGTATTCGTGAATGTCGTGACCAATTAAATTTATCTGTAATTAGCTCTGCTATCTATACTGATATTTATTTACCAAAAAATGTTTCTGGAGCAACTGTTACATGGACTTCTAATAATAGTCTTGTTACAATTGATGCATCTGGTGTAAAAACTTATGCCAGACTTGCACAAAAGATTTCTGCTGATACAACTGTTACACTTACTGCCACTTTAACTTTAGAAGGTAAAACTTTACAAAAGAGTTTCACTGTTACAATCAAAAAATTTGATCCACGTCTTGGTAGTATATCTGGAATCAAAGATTATACAGTATTAAACACTGAAGATACTCCTAATTATTTAGATTATAAAGTATTTGATTACACTACTACTTCTTTAGTTCTTACTAATGGTACTGATTATAATTCAACAATAACTATTACATATACAAATTTAAGTGGTGAAACTACTACGGTTGATACTGTCGGTAAGGAAGTTGGTACTTATGTAGTATCATATAAATTCCAAATAGCTGGAGATAATGAATATAAGACTGCTACTTCTACTATTACTGTACGTGATAGCGAAGATGCAATTGAAGTAACTAGTGCAAAATCTCGTTTAGGATTTATTATTGATGATCAAATCGAATTAACTACTACAGTTACTTATAATACTGGAACTATGTATATCGTTGCCGTAGATAACACAACTAATGCCCCTACTGCTCAAACTATCAAAGATGCTTATACAAATAAAACATCTTTCACAGGTTTAGTGTCAGAAATTAAATGTGTTCCTGTTACTCAATTAACTTTCAGTACTACATTATCATTAAATTCTAATTATACACAAGACACTAGTGTTCAAGTATATATTGTTGTAGATCATCCTGAAAATGGATTAGGTAAAGTTTATCTTCTAAGCAATGTAGAACCTACTGAAAGTATTGCTACACCACAAGCATTATATAATGCCCTAATGGTAGCTGGTAATAGCAAGAAAGCATACAAATTAACTGCTGATATTGATATGAATGGTGCAACATGGGTTCAAAATGATACTGATGGTGTTACTTTCCAAGGATATTTTGATGGTAAATTCCATAAAGTTTCTAATTTAAATATTAATATTTATGCTGCAAAAGAAGGTGGAGGAGGATTATTCTTCAAAGCCGATAATGCAATCATTAAAAATCTTGCATTAGAAAATATTAAAGCTGATGCCGTTACTGGTAATGCAAGTCCTACAGGAAAAGTTGCCGCTTTAGTAGGATTAGTAAAAGGTACTACTACTATTACGAACATCAGTGTTCATAACTGTTTCGTAAATGGTGCTGAACGTACTGCTGGTGTTGTTGGTCAATATAGTGGTAATGGAGATGTTGGAAATGGTGTCTTAACTATTTCAAAAGTTTCTGTAACTAGTGATATGTTAAATAGAAATTATCAAATAATGTCACAATATAATACAAATGAAGGTGGAAAATATGTTGGAGGTGTCATCGCACATGCTCAATATAATTCTCCTAATACTCTAATTGTTGAAGATTGCTATGTAGCTACTTGGATTGTTGCAAACAATCAATTCGCTGGTGGTATTGTTGGTCGTATTGATCCTAGATGGGATAATTCAACAGTAACAATCAACCGTTGCTTCTTCGCTGGTTCTATTCAAAATTCAAACTCATATATTGGTGGTATCATTGCTGGTAGACAATCTGGTGATTTAATTATTACAAATTGTGTTTCATTCCCAGAAAGCTTAAATGGTTCAAGTGGTGGATCTATCCTAAGTACACAAATGTGTGTAAAACTTGGTGTTGCTCCTGACTTCTACTATGTAATGAATGATGCAATCATCTGTGAAAACGTATATGGATTAGTTCCTGATCCAAAACCAGATGATGAGCCGGTTGATCCTGATGATGTTGTTGTACGTCCAGTATATAACGGTGAAGCTAGATTTGTTTCTGAATTCAAAGTTAATGCTGGTTGGCAAGAACTTGGATTTGATATGGAAAATGTTTGGGTATTAGACACTACTTCTCGTATCGTATTAAAACTTAGATGTTTCCAATAATAATTCAATTATATTAAACTAAAAAAAGACTTCAAAGTTTATCTTTGGAGTCCTTTTCTTTTTAACCTTTTAAATAAAAAAATTATTTTCCGAAATATAGGAAAATAACTCTTTATTTATAGTTTTAATTTTAAGATTTGGGTGCCTTACTACTTTACTATTTCAATCATTTCTGTAGTTCTAATAAAATATTCACCACGATTAACCGCTACATTTGCAGAACTAACCCTTTCATCTTTAGATTTTATTTGTACACCTAACAATAAAGGCTTCGCATTATTTTCTTCGGCCGCTTTCTTTATAGCATGCATTTTATATCTTTGAAATTTTGCTTCTTTTGGATCAACTTGAACATTAGTTAAAACATAAAAAGTTTGACCATCTTTTTCTAAAACATAACTAACTACACCATTCATATTGGGATTAAAATCTATGCATTTATAACCTAAATTCCCAAAATGTGTCATAATAAAATTACTGGCAAAACTATATATTTCTTGTGGTGTTGCAATTTCTTTATTAGTAAATCCAGGTACTAATACATCATATAACTTATACTTTTTCGTCAATGATTCACCTATAAATTGTACATCCATTAATAATTTTGCAACATCATATGTTTCATTTAACATAAATGCCTCTACAGCATTTTCACATCCATCCATCATTTCCAATACTAGCTCATGTAAATGGTCTGGTAAATTTGTGACTATATATTCACTTATTTCATCATAAGATAACCATACTCGCGTGATTTCAGGTCTAATTTTTTCTAATATAGCTATTTCTACGGCCTTACCTAATAAATATGCTGCTGTCTCAATAAAATACGTTTTGTCATTCGTCATTACCTCTCTAACAAAGGGAGCCACATTATATTCAAATGTTTTTTCATATCTACTAAGTCTATTTATTTTTGCTGGATTTAATAATAATTCCAATATTTCTTTTTCATAATTCATTTTTATCACCTATAGTAAAATTATATCATTTTTTCAATTAAATAAAAGACTTATTTAATTTTTACAAAAGAAAAGAGAATGCTTTTCATTCTCTTTTCTGTGTTTTTATACTAGAATGGCTTTAACACTAACCATCATCGCCCGAACTCCCTATATTTACTAGTATCATATAGATCCATTCATCCACCACTTTCGTGGATTCACCCAGCCTTTATTTTGGCTTCGGAATTGTTTTCACTCTTCCTTTGTATCTTTAGTATATACTAGTTCTTTATGTTTGTCAATACTTTTTTTGAAAACGTTTACACAACAATATCTAAAACCATCATTATTATAAATCCTACCATTATTCCCCAAGTACCAAAAGAATTATCATCAGATTTAGATTCAGGAATTAATTCATCTACCACAACATACATCATAGTGCCAGCGGCGAATGATAAAGCATATGGCATAATACTTGACAATTGTACTGCAAATATTAATGCAACAAATCCAAAGACAGGTTCTACTACTGCGCTAATAAAGCTCAATAATAATGTGGTTTTCTTCTTTCCGACCTCTTCCTTTATTGCAAGAGATAGCGCCATTCCCTCTGGAATATTTTGAATACCAATTCCTAAAGATAAAAGCATTCCTGAAACTAAATATATATGTTCCTTGTATATAATGGCTAATCCAAAACACAATCCTACCGCCATTCCTTCTGGTATATTATGCAATGTAATGGCCGTAAATAATTTTATGATTCTTTTTTCCTTATTGTTTTCTTTACTATTCATTCGACTCTTAACTATTAAATCTAAAATATATATAAATGCACAACCAAGAAAAAAACCAATTCCTACCGGAATAACTTTAAAATTTTTATATTTTTCACTTTTTTCAATTGCAGGAATAATAAGTGACCATATAGATGCTGCTATCATGACTCCTGATGCAAAACCTAATATAAATTTTTTATATTTCTCATTGCTATTGCTTTTCATTAATAATGCAAATATATATCCTATCATAGTCATAAGAAATATAAAAACTAATCCTAATATTGAAATGGTAAAAAACCCCATTATACTCCTCTCCCTACATCACATTTAATATATTTGTGATAAATAAAAAAGTATAGACTATACTCTATACTTTTTTTGATTTACATTCTTTTTTAAGTTCTTTTCTTAATTTTTCCTTACTAAATGCTTTGCACTTGGTACATCCGCCACAATGCGATTTCTTCTTATTAAAAAATATGTAATATATAAGCCATGATATCAATGCTAATAAAAAAATAATTAAAATCAAATCTATCAGTTTCATGATACTAAAATTCCTATTATACCTATAATACTTGCGAGAACATATGCTAAACCTGTTTGAAATAATACCGCAATAAACATACGTTTTTTACTTCCAAGCTCGCGTTTCATGGCTCCAATGGCTCCAAAACAAGGAGCACTAAACAAATTAAATAGCATAAATGCAAATGCACCAAATTTTGTGAAATTATATGCCGCATTAAATATTGCAGTAGGATCCGTTTCTGAAACTCCTTCAGCGAATCCAGCGATAATCTCTAATGAAGATACAACTTGTTCTTTAGCAACTAATCCTTGAATCGCAGATACACTTGCTCTCCAATTCATTTGTCCTAGTATCGGATAGAAAAACCATGATATTGCTTTCCCAATACTAGCTAATATACTATCTTCTACATCTACTCCATATTCAAATTTAAAAGAGAAACTTAATAAAAACCATATTACTATTGAACATAATAAGATAATTGTTCCAGCACGTTTAATAAACTCTATCGTTTTATCAAATACATCACGACCGACATATCGCACACTTGGCAATTTATATTCTGGTAATTCAGAAATAAAAGCTGTGGATTGTTTTTTATATATAAATTTTTTCATTATAAAAGCAGATATAAAAATAATAACGATCGCAACAATATATAATAATGCAGCAATTAATCCTTTTGAATTAGGGAAAAATGCACCAGCAAATAATGCAATTATAGGAAGTTTTGCTGAACAAGGAACAAACGGAGTTAGCATAATTGTCATTTTTCTTTCATCATCATCTTCAACTGCTCTAGATGCCATAATACCTGGAACACTACAACCAGAACCAACTATAAATGGAATAATACTCTTCCCACTTAATCCTACCTTCTTAAATGCCTTATCTAACATAAATGCAATTCTTGACATATATCCTGTCGTTTCCAATAACGACAAGCAAATAAATAATATAATTAATTGTGGAACAAAACCAAGAACTGCGCCAACTCCTGCAATTATACCATCACAAATTAAGCTTATTATCCACTCACTCGCTTTTAAATTAACTAATAGATTGTTTACACCTTTACTTAATTTATCTACTAAATCACCTACCATATCAACGGTTGAACTACCTACAATACCAACCGCTAATACATAAATCAATGCTATAATTACTATAAATATTGGAATAGCTAGCCATTTGTTTAAAAATACTTTATCTAATTTATCAGTAACATTTTCCTTTTTAATTTTTTTATTAGAAGCTTTTTGTGTTAAATTAACTATATAGTCGTATCTACCACTAGCAATAAATTCTTCACCATCAGTTTCAAATTTATCTTCCAGCTTCTTTATATCATAATCAAATTCGTTCCCTATATATTTAGATGTAATTACATCCTTTTCAATTGCCTTTATTGCAATGAATCTTGAATGTTTTACACTAATTTGATCCTTAATTGAATCAATAACCTTCTCAATTTCAATATTAAAGATTTGTTTTTTATTTTTTACTTTTATATCAAGGGTATCCACTGTATCAATTAACTTTTCAATACCAAGTTTTTTAAGCGCAGAAATTTGAACTATTTCTACCCCAAGTTCTTTTGATAATAAATCAACATCTAGAGATATCCCCTTCTTTTCAAGCATATCTGTCATGTTTAAAGCGATAATTACCTTTGTATCTAGTTCTAGTAATTGTGTCGTTAAATATAGACTTCTTTCAAGTGAAGTAGCATCTACAATATTTATTATCAAATCTGGATTTTCTTCGAAAACAAACTTCCTTGAAACTTCTTCTTCCGAAGTATAAGGACTAAATGAATATATTCCAGGTAAATCAATCAATTCATGAGAAGTTCCTTTAATAATACCACTTTTTCTTTCAATAGTTACTCCTGGCCAATTCCCAATCTTTTGATTCATCCCTGTCAATAAATTAAATAATGTTGTTTTACCACTATTTTGATTACCAACCAATGCAATTTTCATTATTTAATCACCTCGACATCTATATTCATAATATCAATTTTTCTAACACATAATTCATATCCTCTTAAAGATATATCTATTGGATCACCCAAAGGGGCAATTTTCTTTATTTCTATTTCTACCCCTTTGGTTATCCCCATATCCAAAAGTCTTCTTCTTATAGCTTTGTTATCATTATGTATAGATAGAACAATTGCTTTTTGTCCTTTCTTTAAATCACTCAAATGTATATTACCAGACATATTCTCTCTCCTTTAAATTAACTTCAGTTAACATTATATCATTACACATTCACTGTGTCAACAAAAAAATTAACTTAAATTAACTTTTTTCATTTGAGTAAAAAAAAACAAAACAGCTGGTAAAAAAAGCTGTTTTGTTTATCCCCTATCCTTCAACAAGATACCTTGGACATATATCTTGTAAATATATTATATCATAATTATTTTTAAAAAAGAAGTATAAAATTCTTTTTTGTGTACAATAATGTGTATAGATTTTTATATTTCAAAATTGTAATATTATGCTAGGTGATAAAATGAAAAAGTTTCAAGTCGAAGTCAATAATTCAAAATTAAAATCATTTACGAGAACTATCAGATTTCAAGAAGCAATATATGAAAAAATCGAAATATTATCTGAAGCTTCTGGTGTATCATTTAATCATCTTGTTAATCAATGCTTAGATTACGCATTAAGTAATCTAGATTCCGATAATCCGATTATTACAACTTCCAATATAAAAGAAGAAAAATAATATTTATTAAGACCTTTTCAATGAGAGGTCTTTTTTTAAAATAAAAAAGCCATTTTATAGTGAACCCTTAAAGTTGGACTTTAAGTGAAATTAATTTAATACTACATTATTTAAGGATTGATGTCTATATTGTATAGGCGTTAATCCTTTTAATTTTGTAATTATTCTTTTGTTATTGTAATAATCTATATACTCAACCATTGCTTGTTCTAATTGTTCAAGTGTTTCGAAGTCATATTCATTTCCATAAAACATTTCATTTTTCATAATTCCAAAGAAGTTTTCCATAACACAATTGTCATAACAGTTACCTTTTCTAGACATGCTTTGTTTTATACCTTTATGTTTAAGTTTATCAATATATTGTTTCATTTGGTATTGCCATCCTTGCTCTGAATGAAATATTAATCCATCTAGATTTGTATGCTTTTTGAAAGCTATATCTAACATATCTGTAGTTTGTTTAAAGTTGGGTGATTTTGAGATAACATATGAAACAATTTCTCTATTGTGCATATCAAGGATTGGAGATAAGTATAGTTTACCTGCAGCTATATGAAATTCTGATACATCGGTAGTCCATTTTTGATTTACTCCAGTTGTTATGAAATTTCTCTTTAGGAATGTTTTATGTTTTACTTCATCAACTACTTTATCAAGCAAAA